>NZ_VIWT01000003.1 GCF_007829815.1 Kitasatospora viridis
CCGGATCCGGTAGCAGCTCGGGAGCGGGAGGAAGGGGGCCGGGTTCACACCGGCCCCCTTCTTCCGTGCGCTGGCGCGTTCAGCCCGCGGACTCCCGGATGAAGTCGGCCAACCGGGCCACCCCCGCCTCGATCTGCCGCTCGCTCAGGGCGCTGATGGACAGCCGCAGCCGGCGCTCACCGCCGCCCGCCGGGTAGAACGGGGCCATCGGGGTCCAGAGGACCCCGTGGTCGCGGGCGCAGCGTTCCATCGCCGCCTCGTCGGCGGTGAACGGCACGTCCAGCACGGCGAAGAAGCCGCCCTCGGGCTCGTTCCAGGACAGGCCCAGTCGGACTCGCTCGGCCGTCGGGAAGTGCCGCTCCAACTCCCGTAGCAGCACTGCGAGGTTGGCCGCGTAGTGGGCGCGCGCCGGGGCGGTGGCGGGCCGTAGCCGGCAGTCATGGCGCAGCAGCATGCCGCCGATCACGGCCTGGCTCAGCGCCGGGGTGTTGACCGTCGTCATACTCTTCAGCTTGGCCAGTTCGTCGGCGAGCAGGCCGGTGCGGCCCCCCGGCCCGGTCACCTGCTGGTCGGCGACGACGTAGCCGAGCCGGGCTCCGGGGAAGCAGGTCTTGGCGAAGGAGCCGAGGTAGACCACCTGTCGGCGCCGGTCCAGGGCCTTCAGGGTGGGCCGTTCGCCGGGTTCGCGGGCGAAGAAGCCGTAAGGGTTGTCCTCGATCACCAGCAGCCCCTCCTCGGCCGCCGCCGCAAGCAGTTCGGCCCGCGCCGGCACCGGCATGCTGGTGCCGGACGGGTTGGCGAAGTCCGGGACCACGTAGAGCGCCCGCGGGCGCCGGCCCGAGGCCCGCACGGCGCGGGCCGCCTCGTGCACGGCCCGCCGGTCCGGTCCGCCGCCGGGGCCTTCGGGGACCGGGACGGTCGCCAGGTCGAGCAGCCGGGCGGCGCCGGTGACGCCGACGTAGCAGGGCGAGCTGACCAGCAGGACGTCCTCGGGCGTGGCGCACAGGGCGCGCAGCACCAGCAGCATGCCCTCCTGGGCGCCGACGGTGAGCACCAGCGCCTCGGGGGCCACGTCCAGGCCCTCGTCGTTGGCGAGGGTGCGGGCGACCAGGTCCGCGATGATGCCCTTGGTGGGGCCGTACTGGAACAGTGCGGTGCGCACCGCGCCGCGGCTCAGGCTGCGCTCGGCGAGGTGGGCGAGGTAGGTGTCCAGGTACGCGTGGACGGCCTCGGGCTCGAAGAAGCCGTCGTGCGGGCGGCCGGGGGCGAAGGAGAGCGCGTCGGGGTAGCGCTCGGTGACCTCGTTGAGCAGGGTCATCGCGTCCAGCAGCGGGTCCGCGAGGCTGGCGTGCAGTTCGCCGAGTGGCAGGCTGATTTCGGCGGCGCTCATCGCAGGGCCTCGCGCAGCCGCTCGGCGGCGTACCGCTGGGCCTCGCGGCCGTCGTCCAGGACGCCGGCCATGGCGAAGAAGCCGTGCGGCATGCCCGCGTAGCGACGGGCCTCGACCTGGACTCCGGCGGCCCGCAACGCCTCCGCGTACAGCTCGCCTTCGTCGCGCAGCGGGTCGTACTCGGCGGTGATCACGGTGGCGGGCGGCAGCCCGGCCAGCGAGGGCGCGCGCAGCGGCGAGGCCCGCGGGTCGGCGCCGTCGGCCGGGTCCGCCAGGTAGTGGTCCCAGTACCAGGCGACCGAGCGGCGGTTGAACAGCAGCGGGTCGTCGTGTTCGCGCAGCGACGGGGTGTCCGCGCCGTGGTCGGTGTTGGGGTAGACGAGCAGTTGGTGGCGCAGCGCGGGGCCGCCCCGCTCGCGGGCGGCCAGGGTGAGCGCGGCGGCGAGGTTGCCGCCGGCGCTGTCGCCGGCCACGGCCAGCCGTTCGGGGTCGGTGCCCAGCTCGGTGGCGTGCCCGGCGATCCACTCGGCGGCGGCCACGACGTCGTGGACGGCGGCCGGGAAGGGGTGTTCGGGGGCGAGCCGGTAGCCGGGCGAGACGGTGACGCAGCCGACGGCGTTGGTGAGCCGGCGGCAGATCGCGTCGCCGGTGTCCAGCGAGCCGAGGGTCCAGCCGCCGCCGAACAGGTAGAGCAGGGCGGGCAGTGGACCGTCCGGGGCGGTGTCGGCGGCCGGGCGGTGGATCCGCAGCGGCAGCGGTCCGCCGGGGCCGGGGATGGTGAACTCCTCGACCGAGCCGACCGGTTCCGGGTTCCCGGCGCAGGCCTGGAGGTCGGCGAGGTCGGCGGCGCGGGCCTCGGCGGTGGTGAGGGTGTAGAGCGGGGGCGTGCCGGCTTCGGCGCGCTGCTCTCGCAGGGCCTGGGCCTGGGGGTGCAGTGGCAAGGGGTGTCCTGGGGTCGGCCGCGGGTCAGCGGCACTGGTCGGGGGTCGGGGTGGCGAGGGGAGCGGCGGAGCCGGCCGGCCGGGCGACGGCGGTGTGGTCGAGGTCGGCGAGCCGTGGCCGGCCCAGCAGGGCCAGCGTGTCGTCGAGTTCGGCCTTCAGCAGAGCGAGGATCCGGGCGACGCCCTCCTCCCCGTCGACGGCCAGGCCCCACAGGACCGGGCGGCCGATCAGCACGGCTCGGGCGCCGAGGGCGATCGCGAGGGCGACGTCCGTGCCCGTCCGTACCCCGCCGTCCAGGAGGACGGGCAGTGTCGGCGGTACTGCGGCGACCACTTCGGGCAGCGCCGCCAGGGTCGGCAAGGCACCGTCGAGTTGGCGGCCGCCGTGGTTGGAGACCACGACGGCGTCGACGCCGTGCTCGGCGGCCAGCCGGGCATCCTCGGCGGTCAGGATCCCCTTGAGGACGATCGGCAGGCTGCTGCGCTCACGCAGCCAGGACAGGTCCGCCCAGGTCAGGCTGGGGTCGAACTGCTCCCTGGCGTGCTCGGCGATGCCCGAACTCCCCTGGCCGGAGCGATGGCTGGCAGCCATCAGGGTCTGGTCGAGGTTGACGGCGCGGATGTGCGCGGGGACGGCGAAGCCGTTGCGGGCGTCGCGCAGCCGTCGGCCGATCCGCGGGGCGTCCACGGTCAGCACCAGGGCACGGAAGCCGGCCGCTTCGGCCCGTTCGACCACGGCGGCCAGCGCGTCGCGGCGGCGCAGCCAGTAGAGCTGGAGCCAGAGCGGGCCGGTGGCGGCCTCGGCGATGGCTTCCAGGGTGCGGCTGGCGAAGATCCCGGCCACCATGACCGCCCCCGCGCGGCCGGCCGCACGGGCGGTGGCCACCTCGCCCTCGGGGTGGAACAGCTGGTGGTAGGCCATCGGTGCGATGCCGATCGGGGTGCGCAGCCGGCTCCCGAGCAGGGTGAGGCTCTGGTCGGTGGTGGAGACGTCGACCAGTGTGCGCGGGCGCAGGCGGCAGTGCTCGAACTGGGCCCGGTTGGCGGCCAGGGTCCGTTCGGCGCCGCTGCCGCCCTGCATGAAGTCCCAGATGTCGGCGGGGAGTCGGGCGCGGGCCGCTGCCTCGAAGTACGTGCTGTCGAGGTCCGCTGGTTCAACTGGCCCCATGAGCTGCCTTTCCGGGCAGGCCGCGCTCGGGCCCGCTCCGGCCCGGCAGCGTAGGAGGATTCATACCTATTGGTCTAGACCTTGCTTCCGCTCGATCATCTGTGTAATCGTCAAGCGTCTGACCGACCCCGTTGGTTGCGACCGATGTCCATCCAACCTCCCCTTCGTGGAGCGGCGTTGACAGGTTCATCCCCCCTTCCTCCCCCGCCGACCGGGGCCCCGCCCGACTGGGTGGACCGCTTCCTCCTGGCCGGCCCCGACGACCAGGAGTGCCTGCGCTTCGGCGCTCCGGTGACCCGGGCCGCCCTGCGCGCCCTGGTCGCCGAGCAGGCCGAACGGCTCGCCGCCGCCGGCCTGTCGAGCGGTGGCACGGTCGCGCTGCGACTGGCGCCCTCGCTCGGCTACACCGCCGCGCTGCTCGCCTGCTGGCAACTGGGCGCCCAGACCGTCCTGCTGGACCACCGGCTCACCGCCCACGAGGTCGCGCTCGCCGTCGAACGCCTGGCACCCCAGGTGCTGGTGGAGTCCGCGCACCGCCCCGCGGCGTCGCTGCGCGGCTTCGCCGAGACCGACCCCGTGCCGGCGGCCCTGCCGAACGGCCGCCCGGCCGCGACCGGCCACGCCCTGCTGCAGCTGAGCTCGGGCTCGACCGGTCCGGCCAAGGTGATCGCCCGCACGGCCGACGACCTGCTGCGCGAACTCGACTGCTACCGGCGGCTGGAGCTGTTCCCGAAGGCCGGGGAGCGGGTCGTCCTGCTCTCCTCGGTCGTCCATGTCCTCGGCCTGGTCGGCGGGTTGCTCAACAGCCTGCACGCCCGGGCACCGCTGACCGTCCCCGAGCGGATGACGACGGCCGGCATCCTGGCCGCGATCGCCGAGGACGACCGGCCGACCACCGTGATCGGTGTCCCGTTCCACGCCGAACTGCTGGCCGGTGCCAGCGCTCCCCCGCCGCTGCCGCAGCTGCGACGGATGATCGTCGCCGGCGAGCCGGTCCGCCCCGGACTGCCCGCCGCCTTCACCGCCCGGTACGGCGTGCCGCTCGGCACCATGTACGGCATGACCGAACTCGGGGTCATCGCCACCGACTTGGACGGCGCCCTGCACCCCTGGGCCGAACCCGTCCACGGCATGGCGCTGCACGAGGACGGCGGCGAACTGCACATCGCCATGGCCGACTCCCCTTACCCCGGCCTCGCCGACCCCACTCGCTGGTCGGACGGCCGACTGCACACCAGGGACGCCGCCCGGATCGACCCGGCGACCGGGCGGGTCACCGTGCTCGGCCGCCGCGACTCCCAGGTCTCCATCGGCGGCCTCAAGGTCGACCTCACCGAGGTCGAGCACACCCTCGCGGCCCTGCCGCAGGTCCGCGAGGCCGTGGTGGTCTTCGCGGACGGCGCCATCGAGGCCTACCTGGCCACCGAGCACGCCGCCGAGCAGGCCACCGCGCCCGCCGCCGTCCGCGACGCCCTGACCCGCGAACTGGCCTCCTACAAGCGGCCAAGGCACCTCTCCTTCCTGCCGGCGCTGCCCCGCACCGCCACCGGCAAGCTCGTCCGCGACACCACGGCGCTGCGCGCCGCCGCGGCTGCGGGCACCACGCCCGCAGCCTGATCCGCCGTCACGCAGCACCGCACCTGAACCCCGACACAGCACGAGGAGCACCACCATGCAGGAGCGCATCCACGAGTTCGTCCTCGCGGCCCTCACCGAGATGAGCTACGACGTCTCCGAGGTCACCGGCGAGACCGACCTCGGGCCCGCCGGGCTCGACCTGGAGTCGCTGGCGCTCGCCGACCTGTCGGCGCAGGTCGAGGACGAGTTCGGGGTCAAGTTCAACCTCGACGAGATGGAGACCACCGCGCTGATGACCCTCGACCAGTTCACCGCCGACGTGGCCCGCCGGATCGCCGCCACCGCCCCGACCGCCGCCGGCAGCGCCGCGTGAGCACGCCCGTGCTGCCGAACCGGGCCGAGGTCGTGGCGATGCTCGCGGCGTTCGGACAGCGTGCCGCGGCCGGTGTCCCCGAGGCCCTCGGGTCGCTGGAACTCACTTGGCTCACGGCCGAGTTCGAGCAGCGTTACGCGCTCGAACTGGAGCTCTCCGACGAGCAGTTCGCCGCCGTCCGGACGGTGGACGACGCCGTCGCGGTGCTGCGCGCGGCCGTGCTCGCCGCCGGCGCCGGAGCCGGAGCCGGAGCCGGAGCCGACAGAACCGTTGGGGCCGCGCGATCATGAGCACCAGCGCACCGTCGGCCGTCCGGCCGGTGATCACCGGTCTCGGGGTGCTCAGTGCCTTCGGCCGCGGGCTCGCCCCGCTGGCGGCCGCGACCGCACGGGCCACGACCGGCTTCACCGAGGTGACCCGCTTCGACGTCAGTCGGCGCACCACCCGGCGGGCGGCCCTGCTGCCCGACCCGCCGCCGCTCGCCCGAGCGGTGCTCGACGCCGTAGCCGACGCGTGCCACCAGTCCGGGCTGCCCACCGAACCCGGTGACACGCCGCTGCTGCTGGCCCTGCACAGCGATCTGCGCACCGGCGCGGTGGCCGAGGCCGTGACCAGCGGGTCCACCGCCCTCGGCCTGCCCGGGGTGACCCGGGTGTACACCGGCGCCTGCGTGGCGGCCGCCGGCGCGGTGGCCGACGCCGCCGCCCTGGTCGTCTCCGGCCGGCACCCCCGGGTGGTGGTGGCGGCCGGCCACCTGGTGGAGCCGGGCGTCTTCGCGGCCTTCGACGCGGGCCGGGCACTGGCCCGCGACGGGGAGCTGCGGCCGTTCAGCAGCGGGCGGACCGGCACCCTGCTCGGCGACGCCGCGGCAGCCGTGGTCGTCGAGGCGCACACGGCCGCCGCAGCGCGCGGCGCGCGCCCGCTGGCCCGACTCGCCGGCTGGGGCCGCTCCGGGGACGCGCACCACGTGTGCCGCCCACGGCCCGACGGCGAGGGGGTGGCCCGCGCCGCCCGGGCCGCGCTGGCCCGGGCGGGTGTCGCCCCGTCAGAGGTCGGCTACGTCAACGCCAACGGCACCGGCTCGCCGATGTCCGACCTGGCGGAGGCCCGGGCGCTGCGCGCGGTGTTCGGCGAGGCTCTGGACGAACTCCCGGTCAGCTCCAGCAAGTCCGTCCACGGCCACGCCCTGGAGGCCTCCGCGCTGCTCGAACTCGTCGTCACCATCGCGGCGTTGGAGAGCGAGCGGCTGCCGGTCAACGCCGGCTGGCTCGGTCCCGACCCGGAGATCGGCCTGAACCTGGTCCTGGCGGGCCCCCGCGCGGACCGCCCCCGCTACGCAATGAGCCTCAACTCGGCGTTCGGCGGCGCCAACACGGCGCTCCTGGTGGCCGCCGCATGAGCGGACTGCGCACCCTCGCCACCGCGAGCTGGCCGCACCCGCAGGGCAGCGGCGAGCTGCCCCCGCTGCCCGGCTTCACCGCCTCCACCTTCAACCCCCTGGTCGCGGCCGTCGCCGAGCTCTGCCTCACCCGGCACCGCGGCACGGACCGGGCCGACGGACCGGACGCCGACCGCACGGGGCTGCTGCTCGCCAGCGCCGGCGGCGACCGCGCCACCGCACTGGCCATCGACACCGCCGCCTCGGGGCAGCGGATGCCGCCGCTGCTGTTCTTCCAGTCCAACCCCAACGCCGTCCTCGGGCACATCGCCAGCCGCTGGGGACTGACCGGCCCCGTCGTCGCCATCAGCCCCCGGGAGACCGCCGCACCCGGCCGGATCCCGGCGGACGCAGTGGAGTTGGCCGCCCTGCTGCTCGCCGACGGCGACGCCGACCAGGTCCTGGTCATCGCCGCGGAACAGGCCGGACCGGGCGGGGGCGCCGACCACGCCACCGCGGTCCTGGTCACTTCCGCCTGACCGCACATCACCCCGTCCACCTGACACCCCGTCCGTTCGCGTCCCAGACGCCGCACCGCGCACCCGCATGGCCCCGCCATGGAAGGGATCCATTCACCGTGAGCATCCGCAGCATCCGCACTCTCCTGGCGGGCGACCCCGACGTCGGCGCAGGAAACGTGCTGACCAGCAGGATCGCCCTGGGCATCGGCCTCGACGACCCGCTGCTGACCTTCGACACCGCGGTGGACGACCACGCCGCCTGGGAGGCCCTCACCCTGCGCGAGGTCGACCGCGCCGTCCGGGCCCGGGCGGCCGCGCTGCGCGCCCTCGGCGTCGGCCGGCGGGACCCGGTGGTGGTGTACGCGACCGCCGCCGCCGACCACGTGCTCTCCTTCCTGGCGCTGACCCGGCTCGGTGCCATCCCGGCGCTGCTCAACCCCGGCGTGGAGGGCGAGCGCGCGGCCCGCTACATCGCCCGCCTCGGCGCCGTCGGCATCCTCACCGACCCCGCGCACCGGGCCGAACTGGCCGGGCACGACCCGGCGGCCCCGGTGCTCGCCGATGCCGCCGAGCTCGGCGCCGGCGACCCGGACGCGGCGCCCGAGCCCTACCGGCACTGCGCGGACGACCCGGTGGCGATCACCCACTCCTCCGGCACCACCGGGATGCCCAAGGCCGTGGTGCACTCGCACGCCAGCCTGTACGCGGCGATCCGCCACCGGGCCACGCTGCCCCGGCCGCAGGGCTCGGACCGGATGCTCAGCGCGCTGCCCGCCCCGCACGCGGCCACCCTGATCGCGCTGAACTTCGCCCTCAGCACGCACGGCCAACTCGCCCTGCTCTCCTCGCAGTCCGGCGCCGGCGTGCTGGACGCCATCGAGAGCTGGGAGCCGCGCGGCGTGATCGGCTTCGCCGCCACCTGGGCCGGCCTCGCCCACCACGACCTGACCGCCCGCAAGCTCGACACGATCGCGCTGTGGTGGAACACCGGCGACTGCGCGCACGAGGCGCACATCCGCCGGCTGATCGCCGCCGGCTCGCGCGAGACGCTCACCCGCGGGCAGCGCGGCCGCGAGCCGGGCTCGGTCTTCGTCGACGGCCTGGGCTCGACCGAGATGGGCCACTCGCACTTCTTCATCACCCACGCCCCCGGCACCGAGAAGTACGGCCGCTGCGTGGGCCGCCCGCACACCTTCGTGGACTGCGAGGTGGTCGGCCCGGACGGCGAGCCGCTCGGCCCCGGCGAGGTCGGCGAACTCGCCACCGCCTCACCGACCTTGGCGCCCGGCTACTGGAACGACTCGGTCACCACCTACCGCACCCGGCTGCGCGGCCGCTTCCTCACCGGCGACCTGATGTACCGGGACGAGGAGGGCTACTACTACCACGTCGACCGGCTGGTGGACTCGGTCGAGCTCGGCGACGGCCGGCGGCTGTACACCGCGATGTCCGAGGAGCGGGTGCTGGCCCGCGTCCCCGGCGTGCTGGACTGCACGGTCGTCGCGGTGAAGGACGGCGAGCGGGTGGTCACCGACGTGCTGCTGCTCCTCGCGGACGGCGCCGACCCGGCCGCCGACCGCACCGCGGAGGTGGTCGCCGCGCTCGACGAGCACACCGCCGCCACCGTCCGCTCGGTCCTGGTGGTCGGCGGCGACGACATCCCGCTCGGCCCGACCGGCAAGGTCCGCAAGGTCCTGCTGCGCGAGCGCCACCTCGCCTCGGTGGGTGCCCGATGAGCCGCACCGTCAGCCGGGCCCCCGGGCGCCCGGGCGCCGTCGTCACCGGAATGGGCATGGTCACCCCGCTGGGCCGCAAGCCCGGCGAGGTCTTCGAGGCGCTGACCGCCGGGCGCAGCGGCATCGTCGCCGTGCCCGAGGACCACGCCGCGCACGGGTGGCTGCCCGCCGCCGGGATCTCCCCGCACATCGAGGGCACGGAGGTGCTGCCGCCGAAGGAGACCCGCTGCGTCGACCGCTTCGTGCTGCTGGCGCTGGCCGCCGCGGACGACGCGCTGGCCGACGCGGGCCTGGTGGTCGGCCGCGACGTCGACGCCCGCCGCACCGCCGTGGTGCTGGCCACCGGTGGCGGTGGTCTGGAGACCTTCGAGCAGCAGTCGCACCGGCGTCTGGAGCGCGGCCGCCCCGCGGTCAACCCGTACCTGCTGCCGGGGATGCTCTCCAACATGGCGACCGCCCGGGTGGCGATCAAGCACGGGATCCGGGGCTTCAGCACCGCGATCGTGACGGCCTGCGCGGCCGGCGCCCAGGCCGTGGCCGAGGGCCTGCGGCTGATCCGGGCGGGCGACGCCGACGTGGTGGTGTGCGGCGGGACCGAATCCTCGCTGCACCCGACGATCGCCGCCACCTTCACCAACGCCCGTGCGCTGGCCCAGGGTTGGGACGACCCGGCGCAGGCGAGCCGACCGTTCGACACCCGCCGCAACGGGTTCGTGCTGGGCGAGGGCAGCGCCGTCCTGGTGCTGGAGAGCGTCGAGCACGCGAACGCCCGGGGCGCCGCCGGCTACGCCGAGCTGATCGGCTGGGGCTCGACCACCGACGCCCACCACCCGACCATGCCCCGCCCGGACGGCGAGGGCGCGGCCGACGCGATGCGCACCGCGCTCGCCAACGCCGGCCTGGCCGCGTCCGACATCGGCTACGTCAACGCGCACGGCACCGGCACCAAGCTCGGCGACATCGCCGAATCGGCCGCGCTGAACGCGGTGTTCGGCGAGCACCGGCCCGCCGTCAGCTCCACCAAGGGCGCCACCGGCCACCTGCTGGGCGCGGCCGGAGCGGTGGAGGCCGCCGTGACCGCGCTGGCCGTGGCCCGTGGCCTGCTCCCGCCCACCCTCAACCTGGGCGAGCCCGACCCGGCGTGCGACCTGGACCACGTCCGCGGCGCCGCACGGCCGGCGGAGCTGCGGGCCGCGCTGAGCAACGCCTTCGCGTTCGGCGGCCACAACACCAGCCTGGTCTTCGGGCCGACGCCCACCCGCGCCGCCAAGTAGGCCGCCGCCGGCCCACTCTCCTATCAACTGCACCTGCCAGGAGCCCAGTTGTCGATCCAGACGATCACCCATGTCGAGTACCACTGCGCGGACGCCGCGCGGACCGCCGCCGAGCTCCAGCGCGGCTTCGGCTTCCTGCGCGACACCGACCAGCCCGCGTGGCAGCCCGGAGTGCGGAGCGTCCACCTGCACCAGGGCAGCATCCGGCTGCGGCTCAACTCCAGCGAGCACACCGACCACCCGGTGGCCCGCTACGTCGAGCGGCACGGCGAGGGCGTCGCCGTGCTGGCGCTCGGCTGCACCGACCCGCAGGCCGCGCTGGAGCGGGCCGAGCGGCACGGCGCCGTGGTCCTGGACCGGGACGGCGCACTGATCGCCGGCTTCGGCGACACCGCGCTGCGGTTCGTCCCACTGGAGGACGCTCCGGCGCGGAGCGGTGGCGAACTGCTGGACGCCCTCGACCACGCCGCCATCTGCGTCCCGGCCGGCCAACTCGCGGACGCCGTACGGTTCTGCGAGGCCGCGCTAGGCTTCCACCGGATCTTCGGCGAGTACATCGCGGTCGGCGAGCAGGGGATGGACTCCAGCGTGGTGCAGAGCGCCTCCGGCGACGTCACCTTCACCCTGATCGAACCGGACACCAGCCGCCGGGCCGGCCAGATCGACACCTTCCTCGCGGACCACGACGGCGCGGGCGTCCAGCACCTGGCGCTGCGCACCGACGACATCGCCACCGCCGTCCGCACCGCCAGGTCGCACGGCGTCGAGTTCCTCGCCACCCCGGGCACCTACTACGACGGCCTGGCCGAGCGGCTCGGCGGCACCGCGATCCCGGTGCAGACGCTGCGCGAGCTGGACGTGCTGGTCGACCAGGACCACGGCGGGCAGCTGTTCCAGATCTTCGCCCGCTCGACCCACCCCCGGCGGACCTTCTTCCTGGAGCTGATCGAGCGTCAGGGCGCGGGCACCTTCGGCACCGCCAACATCACGGCCCTCTACGAGGCCGTCGAGCGCCAGCGCGCCACCGCCGGCGCCTCCGTCTGACCCGCCTCCACCAGAGAGAACGCCCCATGACCACCGCAACCGAGTTCGTCCTCACCCGGGCCGAGCGCGCCCTGCTGCCCACGCCCGAGGAGGTGGCGGGCTACCGCGAGCACGGCTGGTACCTGTCCGGCCCGCTGTTCACCGACGAGGAGCTGGACACCCTCCAGGCGGCCACCGAGAAGTACTACGAGGGGCACCGCGACCGCACCCTCGCCGTCCGGCCGCCGCGCCTGGCCGCCTGGGAGCCCTCGCACGGACCGGTCCAGCGGCACAACGACTACGTGCACTACGAGAGCGACGCGATCGCCGCGATCCTGCGCAAGCCCCTGGTCGGCGCCGTCGCCGCGCTGCTCGCCGGAGCCGAGGAGATCCGGGTCTTCCAGTCGACCCTGATCCTCAAGCCGCCCGTGCCCGAGGAGCCCTCCAACCGGGTGCCGTGGCACTTCGACAAGCACTACTGGCACACCTCGTCCTCGGACGACATGCTGACCGCCTTCATCCCCTTCCACGACTGCGGGGTGGAGAACGGCACCATCACCATGGTCGACGGCAGCCACCGCTGGCAGGAGCTCCCCTCGGGCGAGGACTCCACCCGGCACTTCGCCCAACGCGACGGCTCCGAACTGGAGTCGATCCTCGCCGCCAACGCCCGCCACAACGGCGCGCAGGTGCGCAAGGTGCCCATCATCATCCCGCGCGGGCACGTCAGCTTCCACCACTGCCGCACCTACCACGGCAGCGGCGCCAACCTGGCCGACACCCCGCGCCGGGCCCTCTCGCTGCACCTGCAGGACGGGGCCAACCAGTACCGCCACGCCACCCGCCCGGACGGCAGCCCCGCCTCCTACAACCACGACGTGCTGGTCCGCCGCACCGCCGACGGCCGCCCCGACTACGCCGACCCCGAGATCTGCCCCGTCATCTGGCGAGGAGTCCTGTGACGGACAGTCAGTTTCCTTATGTTGATGGGCTCGACACTCCTGCCGGGCGCTACCGGATGCTGCGGCTGATCCGCGGCTTCGAGGAACTCGCGCTCACCCTGGTGAAGTCCGGGGAGATCACCGGCGGCATCCACCCCTACATCGGCCAGGAGGCGGTGGCGGTCGGCGTCTGCGCCGCACTGCGCCCGCAGGACGTGATCACCTCCACCCACCGGGGCCACGGCCACGTGCTCGCCAAGGGCGCGGCCCCCGATCGGCTGCTGGCCGAACTCCTCGGCCGCACGACCGGGTTGAACAAGGGCCGGGGCGGCTCGATGCACGCCGCCGACTTCTCGCTCGGCATCCTGGGCGCCAACGGCATGGTCGGCGCCGGCGGTCCGATCGCGGTCGGCGCCGCCTGGTCCGCCCGGCAGGCCGGTGAGGACCGGGTCGCCGTCGCCTTCTTCGGCGACGGCGCGCTCAACCAGGGCGTCCTGCTGGAGTCCTTGAACCTGGCCGCGATGTGGCGGCTGCCGGTGCTGTTCGTCTGCGAGAACAACGGCTACGCCACCACGCTGCCGGCCGTGACCGCGGTGGCCGGCAGCGCCACCGGCCGGGCCGCCGGCTTCGGGATCCCCGCCGCCGAGGTGGACGGGATGGACACCGAAGCCGTCCGCGCGGCGGCCGCCGAGGCCGTCGAACGAGCGCGCACCGGCGGCGGTCCCGGCTTCCTGGAGTGCCGCACCTACCGCTTCGAGGGGCACCACACCATGGAACGGCTGATGAAACTGCGCTACCGCACCCCCGAGGAGATCGCCGACTGGCGCGACCTCGACCCGCTGCCGCGCGCCGCCGCACTCCTGCCGCCCGGCCTCGCCGCGCAGGTGGACGCCTCGGTCGCCGAACAGCTGGCCGCCGCACGGCAGTTCGCCATCACCTCCGAACATCCGGACCCAGCAGGCGCGTTGGACCTCCTCTACGCCGACGGCCTGCGCCCGAGGGCGGGGTCGACGGCATGAGGCTCTCCTACACCAAGGCACTCAACCGGGCGCTCACCGACGCCCTCGCGCAGGACCCGGCGGTCTGCGTCTTCGGCGAGGACATCGGCGCCGGCCTGGCCGGCCCCACGCTCAACCTGCTCGACCGGTTCGGCCCCGGCCGGATCGTCGACACCCCGCTCTCCGAGCAGGCCTTCACCTCGATGGCCATCGGCGCCGCCCTGAGCGGCCGGCGGCCGGTGATCGAGTTCCAGATCCCCTCGCTGCTCTTCCTCGTCTTCGAGCAACTCGTCAACCAGGCACACAAGTTCTCCCTGATGACGGGTGGCCAGGCCAGTGTCCCACTCACCTGCCTGGTGCCGGGCTCCGGCTCCCGGGACGGCTGGGCCGGCCAGCACTCCGACCACCCCTACAGCCTGTTCGCCCACGCCGGGCTGAAGACCGTCGTGCCGGCCACCCCCACCGACGCCTACGGCCTGCTGCGCTCCGCGATCGCCGACCCGGACCCGGTGGTCGTGTTCGCCCCGGCCGCCGCCCTGCCCGTGCGCGAGACCGTCACCTGGGAGCTGGCCCCGATCCCCCTGGGCTCGGCCCGGATCCACCGCGAGGGCACCGACGTCACCGTGGTCGCCATCGGCCACCTGGTGCACGACGCGCTGGCCGTCGCGGAGGAACTCGGCCCGGAGATCTCCGTCGAGGTGTTCGACCCGCGCACGCTCCACCCCTTCGACTGGACGGCACTGGCCGCCTCACTGGACCGCACCGGCCGCCTCGTCGTCATCGACGACTCCAACCGCAGCTGCGGCATCGGCGCCGAAGTCCTCGCCACGGCGGCCGAGCAGATGCGCCTCGTCGCCCCGCCCCGCCGGATCACCCGACCCGACGGCACGGTGCTGCCGTTCGCCCCCGGGCTCGACCGCGCCCTGCAGCCCCAGCGCGATCAACTGCGGGACGCCGTACGGGCCGTGCTGAAGTAGTCCCTGCCCCCTCGTTCCCCGGTCGAGTTCCGGCCCCCTCTCCACTTGGAGGTTTGCGCGGCACCGTTCACCCGTTCGAGTGAACAGCATGGAACACCTCCCCAGGGTGATCATGGCGGGGTCAGCATGTGCCTGACGCCTCGTCACCATCCCTTTCACAGAAGGTGGGTAAAGCCATGCCTGTCGACGGCAGCACGGATCCCTTTTTCGCGTTCGGAACCGATGACCTCGCGAAGCTGGACGCGATCCGCGAGGCGCTGCTCGACCCCTCGCCGCGCCGGATCGGCCGCCTGGACCAGTGGGGCCTGGCCGACGACTACGAGGTCTACGCGGAGATCGGCCAGTACTCGGAGACCACGATCACCCTGGCGGACGGGACGCAGCTCGACGCGTCGCTGAGCGTCCCGCGCGGCCTCGCCCCCGGGCAGACCTGCCCCGCAGTCGTCCTGCCCGCCCCGCTGATCAGCATCGGGCACCGGGCCTACCTCGGCATGCTCTCCCGCTGGACCCAGGGCGGCTACGTCGTCCTGGCCTACAGCCAGCGCGGTCTCGCGAAGTCCACGGGTGAGATCCACGTCGCCGGACCGCAGGACGTCGCCGACGCCGCCGAGGTCGTCGACTGGCTGCTGACGCAGAACCAGGTGGACGCGGAGCGGATCGGCTTCTTCGGCGCCTCCTACGGCGCCGGCACGAGCCTGCTCGCAGCCGCGAGCGACCCCCGGATCAAGGTCGTCGCGGGCACCAGCGCCTGGGCCGACCTCTTCACCTCGCTGTACGAGAACGGCACCCGCCACCTCGCGGCCTTCGAGGCCCTGGTGACGCTGTTCGGCGAGGACCGCTGCTCGCCCGAGTTCCGCGAGGTCATCCAGAAGATCCGCGCCAACACCATCGACGACCAGGTCAGGGAGTTCGCCCGGGTCCGCTCCCCCCGGAACAACCTGGCGAAGTACAACGACGCCGCGACGGCCATCCTGCTGACCACCAGCTGGCACGAGACCATCTTCTCCGTACCCGCCGTCATCGACTTCCACAACAACCTGACGGGGCCCAAGACGCTCCTCATCCAGGTCGGCGACCACGGCAACGCCGAACTCCCGGGCCTCGCCGGACTCCCCGCCAAGCCCACCGACATGGCCTACCGGTGGATGGATTACCACCTCGGCGGCACCGCCGGAAACGGCGCGCCGCCGCGGTTCGACATCCGCTCCGAGTACATGTTCAACCCCCTCTCCGACCTCCGGCACGCCTCCTGGGACGAGTACGCGCAGCCGAAGAAGCGGTTCCACCTCGCTGACGCCGCCTCCGGGCAGCGCGACGGACAGCTGGTCGAGGACCAGCCGCAGGCGGGCTGGACCCGTTCGGTGAAGGCCACCGGCAAGGGCACCAACATCGTCGTCGCCCCCAAGCTCGTCCAGACCGGCCTGGCCGAGCGCTGGGGCCTGCCCAACACCTACCGGACCGCCGAGACCGACCGCGGCCTGGCCGCCGTCTTCGCCACCGCACCGGTGGCGCAGGCCTCCCGCGTCCGGGGTGACCTGGAGCTGCGGGTCACGGTGAAGGCGCAGCAGGCCGGCGCCACGATCGTGGCCTACCTGCTCGACCTCAACCCCGCCACCGGCTCGGCCAACATCATCACCCACGCCCCCTACACCTTCACCGACCAGCCGGCGGGCCAGGCCACCACCGTGACCTTCCCCCTCCAGCCCGCCGACTACGTCGTGGCCCGAGGACGTCAGCTCCAGCTGGTGATCGACACCCAGGACCCGTTCTTCAGCTACGAGAACGTCACCACCCCGGTGTTCACCCTCGACATCACCTCCCCGAAGGGCAGCGAGTCCTACCTCGACATCCCCCTCCAGCCCATCGACTGACCCACGCCCCGGCACGCCGGTGCGACCGACCCGATCCCGACGGGCCGACCGCACCGGCTCTCGCCGTCCCTCCCCGCGTGTCCACGCATCACCAACCGTCCCCAGCTGCGAGGATTCCCGCACCGCCGCGACCAGGCCGTGGCCGGATCCGAGAGCGAGGGCGCCGCATGACGGACGGGACCGTGGGCATCGGCGGCATCAGCGGCGCGCACGTCATCCTCCACAGCCAGGACGCCGAGGCCGACCGCGCCTTCATCCGCGACGTCCTCGGCTTCCCGGGCGTCGACGCGGGCGGCGGCTGGCTGATCTTCCGGCTGCCCCCGGCCGAGGTCGCCGTGCACCCCGCCGAGGGAGCCCCCTCGCACGAGCTGTTCCTGATGTGCGACGACCTCACCCGGGTCCTCGGCGACCTCGCCACCCGCGGCGTACCACTCGCCCGCGAGGTCACCGAACAGCGCTGGGGCCGGCTGGCGGCGATCCGCCTCCCGAGCGGCGCGGAACTCGCCCTCTACCAGCCGCGCCACCCGACCGCGCACGACCTCTGACGTCACTGCTCCTCGTCGAACTCCTCGAACGGCTCGTCAGACCAGCGCCACGCCGCCGTCCCGTCACCGTGGACGTGCAACAGGAACTCGGCCACCGGCGTCCCGTCGGGAAAGCTCATGACGAGCGCCGCCCGGATCCGCTCATAGCAGGCGTCGGCGCGCTCCCAGTCCTCCTGCTCGGTGGCCCGCTCCTGCTCGGCGAAGAGCGGCCCGAACTCCTCGAACCCGGGCAGCGCCTCCACCTCGGCGTGCACCCACGGCATGTCAGTCCCCGTCACCCGCAGCCGGGCGACCTCGCGGTTGTCGTGGTGCAGTCGCCAGGTGCTGGGATCGGTGAGTGGTGAGTAGTCGGCCATGGCCCGATGGTGGCAGTCTGCGCTGACAAGCCGTGGGTAGGCCTATCAGCTGAGTGGGCGTCTGCTCCGCACTGCCGTCGGCCGGGGCGGGCGGTGACGCAGTCAGCGGGGGTAGTGAGCGACCAGCACCTGGCACTGGGCGCCTGCACGGTGAAACGGGATGAGGAGCCCGCCCTCATCGCCCCCACCAAGCCAGTCGCGACGGTGTTGATCAAGCCTCAGACCCGGCCGGAACGTTGGAGCATCAACCGGTAATGCTCCGGGGCAGCCAGGATGAGACTCTTGGCCCGCTCGTGATCGGCCTGAAGGACGCCCGGATAGGCGGACGAGTCCAGCGAGATCCACAAGGACAGGTCCTGGCGAGTTCCGGGGTCCTCGCAGGCCAGGAAGGCAGTCAAGACCGCATCTCGGTAGTCGTCGCGCAGATCGGACAGCGCGTCCAAGGCTGCCTTGCTCTCCGGAACGGGTATGCGGTTCTTCAGGTCGTCCGTTGATGCGTACCGGAGAGGCGGCCTGGAGAAGTACCAGGCCATCGTTGCCCCGACCTTCTGCGCGTCCGAGCCGGTACGGACGTACCGGATGATCTGCTCCTGCGTCCAGCGGTACCCAAGGGCCTTGATCAGAGGCTTGATGAGCTGGTTGATGCCGCTTCGGCACTGGTCATGCACGACGGCATTCATCAGGACGTCAGCGTGCCGGCGGGTGAGGTCAAGGTCCTTCACGGCGCCCCGACCGATCTCCCAGCGTTTGGCTTCGCAGCGATGATGCTGGTGCTCTCCCGTCATCCGGTCCGGAAGAACCCAGGACGGGCTGAAGACCTCCAACAGCTCATCAAGAAGCGGCTCGAAGGCCACTTCCCGCCCAGGGCGGTCAGGGATCATCTCGATTGCCACACCCATCCCCACGACAGACATTTGCCACCCCTCGCCAGCAGCGCTTCAGGATAACTGTGGTGCGCCGCCGCGGTGCGCAACACGTGTCGCACCTGACGGTGATACGCGGTAGACGGCGACCTGCGCGTTCTCGATCCTCGCCGCGGTGCCGGTCCCCACCACTACCGCGGTGACCGGCCCCTGAGCCCTGTTCAGCTCCGCAGGCTCCACTGCTGGCTGCCAGCACCCGAGCACGCCCACAACTGCAGCTTCGTCGCGTTGGCCGTGCCCGTACCGGTGGCGTCCAGGCAGAGGCCCGACTGCACTCCGGTGATGGTCCCGTTGGAGTTCACGTTCCACTGTTGGAGTCCGTCATCGCGGCGCCGAAGCCGACGATGCTCTGGAACGTCTGCGAGTTGTCGACGCTGATGGTCGCCGAACCCGAGGAGGCGGCGAAGCCGAGGTCGGCCTGCTGCGTCAGGTGTTGGCTCAAGTCCGAGGTGGTCAGCCACTTCTGGACCACCTCGCCGGCGGCCGAGGCGCGTGGCGCGGGCAGCACCGCCAGCGTCAGTCCGAATGTGCCGGCCAGTGCGCCGGCCAGGCTGGCGCGGCGGATGCCTTTCAACATCGTTGTCATGCCTCTCGGTTGGGGAGCAGGGTGGTGCGCACTTATCCGAGGGTCCACTGCTGGTTGCTTCCGCCGTCGCAGGACCAGAGCTCGACCGGGGCGCCGTCGGCGGTGGAGGCGCCGGTCACGTCCAGGCACAGGCCGGACTGGGCGCCGGTGATCGTGCCGTTGGTGTTGACGTTCCACTGCTGGTTGGCCTGGCCGTTGCAGGGCCAGACGATCGCCTTGGTGCCGTTGGCGGTGCCCCGGTCGTCGGCGTCCAGGCACAGGGTGCTGCCGCCGAGCGTGAGCGTCAGCTGGTTCGACGTGGTGTGCGTCCAGGTCTGGTTGGCCGCGCCGCTGCAGCTGTACGTCTGCTGCTGGGTGCCGGGCGTGGTGGTCGAGTTGGGGTCGTCCAGGCACTTGCCGGCGCCCACCGCGTGCAGTGCGCCCGTGCTGCCGGGGGTGGGGGCGCTGCCGTCGAGCCCCATGAAGTGGATGGCGTAGGCGGCCATCGGTGTTCCCTGGATGGGCAGTTGGTGCCCGGCGCCGACGATGCTGTACGTCTCGACCTGTGGGGTGCCGGAACTGCCGCCGTACCGGGCCCGGTTCCAGTTGGCGACCGGGGTGTCGGTCGAGGACGGGGTCTGGCTCACCCCGAGCACGTTGGTCCACTGCTTGGTCTCTTCGCCGAGGTTGTTGTAGTTCAGGGTGGGGTCGGCGGTGCCGTGCCACAGCTGCACGCGGGGGCGCGGCCCGGTGTAGCCCGGGTCGGCGTCACCGCGCACCAGGTCGCCCCACTGCTGCGCGGTCATGGAGACCTGGCCGCCGGCGCAGGGGCCGTTCCAGCCGCGTGCGGTGCCCGTGTAGAAGCAGTGGTAGGGCACGCCCATGAACGCTGCGCCCGCCTTGAACACGTCCGGGTAGTCCGCGAGCATGACGTTGGTCATCATGCCGCCCGAGGACTCGCCGGTGACGTACACGGCGTCGGGGTTCCCGCCGTAGTGCTGCTCGGTGTACGTGATCATCGACATCAACCCGACCGGGTCGCTGCCGCCGTTGCGCCGCAGCGCCTGGTCGGAGGAGACGTCCCAGCAGCTGCCGCCGGGGTTGGTGGAGGGGTAGATGACGAGGAATCCGTACTGGTCGGCCAGCGCCGCGAAATCGGTGCTGGAGTACAGGTAGGGCCCGGAGCCCTGGCAGCCGTGCAGCGCCAGCAGGATCGGCGGGTCGGGCTTGGCGTTGTTCGGGACGTACAGGTACATCTGCAGGTTGGTCGGGTTGGTGCCGAAGTTCGTGACCTGCGTCAACGAAGCGGCGACCGCCTGGGGCGCGGCGGGCAGGCTCACGCCGATCGCGGCGACGACCGCCAGGAGTACGACGAGCAGGCGGGAGTTCAGGTTCCGGGAACGCAGCATGGAATCGCTTCCTCCACGGGCTGTCGAGAGCGTTGGCAGCGAGCAGGGCATCCCCGGATGCCCATGGGGAGTTCGCGTCGTCGCGCGCTGGTGGTGGAGCGCTGCGATGAGATCTTCGCGGAACAGGTTCGCTGCTGCGGGTTCGAAGTTCTCGGTGGATGGCCCGTTCGGGGAGATGTGAGCGCTCACAACTGCGAGCACACGTTCGCGGCCGCCATGCTCTCGATTCTGGCGCTGATCTGACGTTCAGCATGCCGACAGTGCATCAGTGTTCATGACCTGTCAAGGAGTCACGGGACTACTGTTTCCCTCCCGGCGATGCGGATCGGGCGACAGCCACACCCGGCCCGCGCCCGGCCCGCCCGGCCCGCCGGAGGCAGCCGACCAGCGCGGACGCCCGGCAGCAGGCGCCCCGAAAGTTGCGCAACTCGCCCGACCGCCCGTGGGAGCGCTCCACAATGAACAGCTGTATCAGCAACGGCTCTTGACGGACCCCTAGCATCCTGGCTTTATGTGTCTGGGCACCGGCGAGAGCGCCCGCCGACTCGTGGAAGCGCTCCCACGCTTCCCGGAACTCCCCCAGGTTTCCCATCAGGACTCCCGTCAGGACTCCACCGCGCACGGCGCCACCCGGGCCCACCCCACCCCCACCCGAAGGGACCCGATCGTGCCCCACCTCACGCTCCGCAGACTCCGAACGGCCGCCGCCGCGGCCGCACTCGGCGCCACGGCCCTCGTTCCCGTGGTCGGTGCGCAGTCGGCGCAGGCCGCCGCCACCCACCTGGTCAACCCGTTCGTCGGCGCGACCGGCTACCTCAACCCCGACTACACCGCCGAGGTCAGCGCCCAGGCCACCGCCGACGGCGGCACGCTGGGCGCCACGGAGGCCCAGGTCGCGAGCAACTCCACCGCCGTCTGGATGGACCACATCGGTGCCATCGCCGGTGACGGCGGCCGCCTGGGCCTGCGCGCCCACCTCGACCGGGCGCTGGCCCAGTCGGCGAGCAGCGGCACCCCGGTGGTCTTCCAGGTGGTGGTCTACGACCTGCCCGGGCGGGACTGCGCCGCGATCGCCTCGAACGGCGAACTTCCGGCCACCGCAGCGGGGTTGACCACCTACGAGAGCCAGTACATCGACCCGATCGCGGCGATCCTGGCCGACCCGAAGTACGCCTCGCTGCGGATCGCCGCGATCATCGAGCCGGACTCGCTGCCGAACGCGGTGACCAACCAGAACAAGCCGGCCTGCGCCACCGCGACGCCGTTCTACGAGACCGGGATCGAGTACGCGCTGAACAAGCTGCACCCGATCGGCAACGTCTACGACTACCTGGACATCGGCCACTCCGGCTGGCTCGGCTGGCAGACCAACATGGTCCCGGCGGGCCAGGAGTACGCCAAGATCGCCAAGGCCACCACAGCCGGCTTCGCCAGCGTGGACGGCTTCATCAGCGACACCGCGAACACCACCCCGCTGAACGAGCCGTTCCTCACCGACCCCGACCTCCAGGTCGGCGGCCAGCCGCTGAAGTCCGCCAACTTCTACCAGTACAACCCGGACTTCGACGAGTACACCTACGACACCCAGATGTACGCCACCATGGTGTCGAACGGCTTCCCGAGCACCATCGGCATGCTGGTGGACACCTCGCGCAACGGCTGGGGCGGCAGCGCCCGGCCCACCGGGCTGAACACGGCCCCGACCACCACCAACGCCTACGTGGCGGCCAACAAGGTGGACCAGCGCCCGTTCCGCGGCGACTGGTGCAACGTCAACGGCGCGGGCATCGGCGCCCGGCCGCAGGCCCAGCCGTACGGCTCCGCCAACCCGATCATCGCCTTCCTCTGGGTGAAGCCCCCGGGCGAGTCGGACGGCGACTACCCGAGCGCGACCCACCCGCACGGCGACCCGCACTGCGACCCGAACGGCACCCAGACGGACGGCAACGGCGGCACCTACCCGACCGACGCCCTCGGCGCCGCCAACGTGCCGGCCGGCCAGTGGTACGGCGCCGAGTTCCAGCAGCTGGTCCAGAACGCCTACCCGTCCTTCGGGGGCTCCTCCAGCGGCGGCGACACCACCCCGCCGAGCACCCCGACCGGACTGACCGTCACCGGCACCACCGCCAGCAGCGTCTCGCTCTCCTGGACCGCCTCCACCGACAACGTGGGCGTCACCGGCTACGACGTGTACCGCAACGGCAGCAAGCTCGCGACCAGCAGCACCACCGGCTACACCGACACCGGCCTAACCGCCGCCACCGCCTACCAGTACACCGTCGCCGCCTACGACGCCGCCGGGAACCTCTCCCCCGTCTCCGCCGCGGTCACCGCGACCACGGCCGGCAGCGGAGGCGGAACCGGCGGGGGTGGCGGGTGCACCGCGACCTACTCGGTGTCCAATGACTGGGGCAGCGGCTTCAACGCCAACGTCACCGTGACCAACACCGGCAGTGCGCCCACCACGTCCTGGAAGGTGACCTGGACCTGGGCCGGCAACCAGCAGATGACCAACGCCTGGAACGCCACCGCCACCCAGACCGGCAGCGCGGTCAGCGCCGTCAACGCGGGCTACAACGGCACGGTGGCCGTCGGCGCCGGCACCAGCTTCGGCCTCTCGGGCAGCTACTCGGGCGGCAACACCGCCCCGACCCTGACCTGCACCGCGAGCTGAGCCCAAGCCACCTCCTCCCCCACGGGGCCGGCCGGACCACCCACCGGCCGGCCCCGCTCCTTCGCCCATAGGAGCGCTCCCATGACCCCTCCCCCGACTCCCCGCACCGTGCTCGCCACCGCCCTGCTGGCCGCCGGCACACTGGGCGCGGCACTGCTGCTGCCCGCGGGCGCGTCACCCGCCGCTGCCGCTGCCTCAGCCGCCAACAGCCCGTCCTGCGCCGTCAGTTACAGCACCAACGACTGGGGCAGCGGATTCACCGCGAACGTCACCGTCACCGACACCGGCAGCACCCCCCTCGACGGTTGGACCCTCGGCTACGCCTACACCGGCAACCAGACCCTCGGCAACGGCTGGAACGGCACCTGGACCCAGACCGGCAGCACCGTCACCGTCACCAACCCCAGCTACGCCACCACCATCGCCCCCGGCGCCAGCTACACCACCAGCGCCAACTTCAGCTACAGCGGGAGCAACACCGCACCCACCGCCTTCACCGTCAACGGCACCGTCTGCAGCCCGAGTTCAGGCCCCACGCCCACCCCGACACCCACGCCCACCCCCACCCCGACACCCACACCCACGCCCACGCCCACGCCCACGCCCACGCCGACCGGCCCTCCCCCGCCCGGGGGCGCCGCGCCCGCGCTGCACGTGGCGGGCAACCAGCTCCAGGACGTCACCGGACGCACCGTCACCCTGCACGGCGCCGACCGCTCCGGCGCCGAATTCGCCTGCGTGCAGGGCAACGGCATCTTCGACGGCCCGATGGACCAGGCCTCGATCGACGCGATGAAGAGCTGGCACCTCACGGCGGTCCGGATCCCGCTCAACGAGGACTGCTGGCTCGGTCTGCCGAACGTCCAGGCGGCCTACGCCGGTTCCACCTACATCAACGCGATCAAGTCCTACGTGCAGCTCCTGCACCAGAACGGCCTGAACACCGTCCTGGACCTGCACTGGACGGACGGCGCCTACACCGGCAAGTCCTCGGCCTGCACCTCCGCCGCCGCCACCTGCCAGAAGCCGATGCCCGACGCCGCCAACGCGATCCCGTTCTGGCGCTCGGTGGCCGCCACCTTCAAGGGCGACGACGCGACCGTCTTCGACCTGTTCAACGAGCCCTACCCGTCCCGCGCGACCGGCAGCGAGGCGAGCGGCTGGGCCTGCTGGCGCGACGGCGGCAGCTGCCCGGGCATCGGCTACCAGGTGGCCGGCATGCAGGCGATGGTGGACGCGGTGCGCGGCACCGGCGCGGACAACGTGCTGATGCTCGGCGGGATCGAGTACGCCAACGACCTCACCCAGTGGCTGGCCTACGAACCGACCGACCCGCTGCACCAGTTGGCCGCCTCCTGGCACTCCTACAACTTCAACGCGTGCTCCTCGGCCGCCTGCTGGGACAGCCAGCTCGGGCCGGTCGCGGCGACCGTGCCGGTGATCAGCGGCGAGCTCGGCGAGAACGACTGCGGGCACGGCTACCTGGACTCACTGCTGCCCTGGCTGGACCAGCACGGGATCTCCTACCTCGCGTGGACCTGGAACACCTGGGACTGCTCCAGCGGCCCCGCGCTGATCTCGGCCTACGACGGCACGCCGACCGCCTTCGGGGCGGGCTACCGGGCCCACCTCGCCACGCTCGGCTGACCCCGCCACCGCACGCCCTGCCGGGCGCCCCTCGGGACGCCCGGCCCTTCGTCGTACCCAACTCCGGCAGAGCACACATCAGTTACATCCGTGCCTGACCCTTGACACGCGCCGCCGCCAGGCCGCAACCTTCCGGCAGGCGTCTGGGAGCGCTCCCACGCCCTGCTCCCACGCCCTGCTCCCACCACCCGACCGCACTGTCCCGAAGGAGCCCCTGTGCACCAGACCCGAACCACCCGCCCCCGCAGATCCGCCCTCCTCGGGGCGGGTGCGCTGGCCGCCGCCGCGGTCCTGCTGGCCGGCTGCTCCTCCAGCGGCGGCTCCCCCGCCGCGGCCGGCCCGGGGCAGAAGATCACCCTGACCGTGGGCGACTTCGGCACCTTCGGCTACAAGGAGGCCGGCCTCTTCGACGCCTACATGGCGGCCCACCCGAACATCACCATCAAGGAGGACACCACCACCGCCGAGGCCGACTACTGGACCGCGCTGCAGACCCACCTGGCAGCGGGCAGCGGCATGGACGACGTGCAGGCCCTGGAGGTCGGCCGGATCTCCCTGGCCACCTCGGATGCGCTGAGCAGCGCCTTCGTCGACCTCGCCAAGGCGCCCGGCGTCAGCAAGGGCGACTACCTCCCGTGGAAGTGGCAGCAGGCGACCACCGCCGACAACCGCACCATCGGCCTCGGCACCGACGTCGGCCCGATGGCCATCTGTTACCGGCAGGACCTCTTCCAGGCCGCCGGCCTGCCCAGCGACCCGGCCGCCGTCAGCGCGCTCTGGGCCGGCGACTGGTCCAAGTACGTCGAGCAGGGCAAGGCCTTCCAGGCCAAGGCGCCCAAGGGAACGTACTTCATGGACACCGCCACCGGCCTGTTCAACGGCGTGGTCTCCTCCGCCGCCCAGCAGTACTACCAGGGCGGCAAGCTCGACTACAAGGACTCACCGAGCGTCAAGTCCGCCTGGAGCCTGGCGATGCAGGCCGACTCGGCCGGACTCTCCGAGGGGCTCAAGGAGTTCGACCCGGCGTGGCAGACCGCCTTCGCGCAGTCCAGCTTCGCCACCACGATCTGCCCGTCCTGGCAGCAGGCCAACATCCAGAAGTTCTCCGGCGCGGCCAACGCCGGCAAGTGGAACATCGCCCAGGCTCCGGCGGCCGGCAACTGGGGCGGATCATTCCTGACCGTGCCGAGCTCCGGCAAGCACCAGGCCGACGCGGAGGCGCTGGTGGCCTGGCTCACCGCCCCCGAGCAGCAGGCGAAGGTCTTCGAGGCGGTCGGCAACATCCCGTCCAACCAAGGCGCGTACGCGCTCAGCGAGGTGAGCGGCTACAAGAACCCCTACATCGGCCCGAACGCCCCCACCGGCCAGATCTTCTCGGCCGCGGCCAAGGCGATCCAGCCCGCCGAGACCGGCCCGCACGCCGGTGACCTGCAGAACGACTTCAGCAACGGGATCCTGCTGGTCGAGCAGAACCACAAGAGCGCGGGCGACGCCTGGAACACCACCGTCCAGCAGATCGACAGCAGCATCCAGTGACCCGGGCACTCCCCACTCCCCCAACTCCCGAGCGCCGCCAGCTCTGGCGCAGCAGGCTCTACCGCTGGGACAGCAAGGGCACGCCGTACGCGTTCGTCGCACCGTTCTTCGTGGTCTTCGCCGCCTTCGGGCTCTTCCCGCTGCTCTACACCGGCTGGCTCTCGCTGCACCAGGTGAGCCTCTACCACGTCAACCAGGCGCGGTGGGTGGGCCTGGGCAACTACCGCGACCTGTTCACCGGCGCGCCCAGCAGGTTCTTCTGGAACGCGCTGCGCAACACCGTCACGCTCGGCGCGCTCTCCACCGTGCCGCAGCTGGCGATGGCCATCGGCCTGGCCCACCTGCTCAACTACCGGCTGCGCGCCCGGGGTTTCCTGCGCACGGCACTGCTCGCGCCGTACGCGACCTCGGTGGCCGCCGCCACGCTGGCGTTCGCGCTGATCTTCAGCCCCGAGGGCGGGATGGCCAACTGGTTCATCCACCTGTTCGGCTTCGGCCGCGTCGACTGGGAGGCCGGCCGGTGGAGTTCGCAGTTCGCCATCGCCACCATCGTGACCTGGCGGTGGACCGGCTACAACGCGCTGATCTACCTGGCCGCGATGCAGGCGGTGCCGGGCGAGCTGTACGAGGCGGCCGCCATCGACGGGGCGAGCAGGCTGCGCCAGTTCTGGCACGTGACCGTGCCGGCGCTGCGCCCGACGATCCTGTTCACCGTGGTGATCTCCACCATCGGCGCCACCCAACTCTTCGGCGAGCCCTTCCTGTTCGGCGGCCAGAGCGGCCACCAGGGCGGCGCCGACAACCAGTACGAGACGCTCGGGGTGCTGATGTACGACCAGGGGTTCCACAACAGCATGCTGGGCCGGGCCTCGGCGGTGGCCTGGACGATGTTCGCGCTGCTCCTGCTGCTCGGCCTGGTCAACGCCCTGATCGCCCGTCGGCTCCGGCGGTCGCAGTGACGAACCCCGCAGCGAGCAACCCCGCACGAGGAAAGGTGCGGCGGGGCATGGCCCGAGCCGGACGCACCCACCACGCCGGCCCGGTCACCTACGCGGTGCTGGTGCTGGCCGCGCTGGCCTCGCTCTTCCCGCTCTACTGGACCCTGGTGGCCGCCTCCACCGACGCCCACCGGGTGGTGTCCAGCCCGCCGCCGCTGGTCCCGGGCGCGAACCTGTTCAAGAACCTCTCCTACGTCTGGCACCACGCGGGCGGGCGGGGCATGGGCCCGGCCCTGCTCAACTCCACGCTGGTCGCGAGCTCGGTGACGCTCGGCACGGTGGTCTTCTCGGTGCTGGCGGGGTTCGCCTTCGCCAAGCTGCGGTTCGCCGGGCGGGGCGTGCTGATGGGCCTGGTGGTGGCCACCCTGGCCGTCCCCGCGCAGCTGAGCGTGGTGCCGCTGTTCATCCTGATGCGCCAACTGGGCTGGGGAAACCACCTGCAGGCGCTGATCATGCCCACCCTGGTGACGGCGTTCGGCGTGTTCTTCATGCGCCAGTACCTGGTCCAGGCGCTGCCGACCGAGCTACTGGAGGCGGCCCGCACCGACGGCGCCAACTCGCTGCGGGTGGTCTGGCACGTGGTGCTCCCGATCGCCCGGCCGGCGATGGCGGTGCTGGGCATGCTCACCTTCGTCCAGTCCTGGAACGACTTCCTGTGGCCGATCATCGCGATGAACGGCGCGACCAACCCGACCGTGCAGGTGGCGCTGGCCGGCCTCGGCACCGGCTGGTCCACGGACTGGTCGGTCATCATGGCCGGAGCGCTGATCGGTACCCTGCCGCTGTTGCTGGTGTTCGTCCTGTTCGGCCGTCAGATCGTCGGCGGCATCACCCAGGGCGCCGTGAAGGGCTGACCCGCCGTTGTCCTCTACTTCCATGGGAGCGCTCCACATGACCTTGGCACCCCGCACCACCGATCGCGCCGAGTCGCCGCGGCGACAGCCCCCGCAGGTCTTCCCGCCCGGCTTCCGCTGGGGCGCGGCCACCGCGGCCTACCAGGTGGAGGGCGCCGTCCGGGAGGCCGGGCGGACGCCGTCGATCTGGGACACCTTCAGCCACACCCCCGGCCGGGTGACCGACGGCCACACCGGCGACCTGGCCACCGACCACTACCACCGGTTCCGCGAGGACGTCGCACTGATGGCCGAACTCGGCCTGAAGGCCTACCGGTTCTCGATCTCCTGGTCGCGGGTCCAGCCGACCGGCCGCGGCCCGGCGCTGGAGGCCGGCCTGGACTTCTACCGGCGGCTGACCGACGAGCTGCTCGCGCACGGGATCCAGCCGGTGGCCACGCTCTACCACTGGGACCTGCCGCAGGAGTTGGAGGACGCAGGGGGTTGGCCGGCGCGGGCCACCGCCGAGCGGTTCGGCGAGTACGCCCACCTCGCGGCCGAGGCCCTGGGCGACCGGGTGGCGCTGTGGACCACGCTCAACGAGCCGTGGTGCTCGGCCTTCCTGGGCTACGGCTCCGGCGTGCACGCGCCCGGCCGCACCGACCCGGCCGACGCGCTGCGCGCCGCGCACCACCTCAACCTGGCCCACGGCCGGGCGGTGGCCGCACTGCGCGCCGCACTGCCGCGCTCCGCCGAGCTGGCCATCAGCCTGAACCTGCACCAGGTCCGGGCCCTGACGGAGCGTCACGCGGACCTGGACGCGGCCCGCCGGATCGACGCGGTGGGCAACCGGATCTTCACCGGTCCGCTGCTGCACGGCGGTTACCCGGCGGACCTGAAGGCCGACACCGGGCACCTGGTGGACTGGGAGAAGCTGGTGCATCCGGGCGACGAGGCGGCGATCGGCGCGCCGATCGACCTGCTGGGCCTCAACTACTACACCCCGACCCTGGTCTCGGAGGCGGCGGACGGGGTCGGCGGCAACGCCCACGACCCGCACGGCAGCAGCGAGCACTCGCCCTGGCCGGGCGCGGAGCACGTGCTGTTCCACCTGCCGCCGGGCCGGACCACCGAGATGGGCTGGTCGATCGACCCGACCGGCCTGTACGACCTGATCACCGAGACCGCCCGCGCCAAGCCGGGCCTGCCGCTGCTGATCACCGAGAACGGCGCCGCGTTCGCGGACACCCTCGCCGCCGACGGCACCGTGCACGACCCGGAGCGGATCGCCTACCTGCACGGCCACCTGGCCGCCGTGCACCGGGCGATCGAGGACGGCGCGGACGTGCGCGGCTACTTCCTCTGGTCGCTGCTGGACAACTTCGAGTGGTCCTACGGCTACCACAAGCGGTTCGGCGCGATCTACGTGGACTACCCGACCCAGCGCCGGATCCCCAAGTCCAGCGCCGCCTGGTACGCCCGCACCGTCCGGGCCAACGCGTTGGCGGAGCCGGCCGAGTAGCGCGGGGCGCGGCCGACGGTGGGTGATCGGTGATCAGCGAGCTGCCGGGCCGTTTCCTCCGGACCGGCGGTTCGTTGATCGAGCGGTGCTGTGAAGGCCTTCGGGGCGCCGGCAGTGCCGCACTGCCGACAGCCGGAGGGCGGAGTTCACCGTGGAGACATCGGAGTCCGGGTCCGGTCCGGCGCTCGCGGCCGTACCGAGTCAGGCTGATGCCTCGTCAGCCCGGTCGGCGGAGGGGGCCCCGGAGACAGACCGCGTCCGCCGGCGCCTCACCGCGTTGGACACGTTCCGCGGCTGCCTGGTGGTCCTGCGGATCTTCATCGGCAGTCAGGTGGAGGAGCTCGCGGCTCCGGTCCTGCTGCACGCGGACGGGTTCGGGTTGACGGTCGCCGACCTGGTCGCGCCGGGGTTCCTGTTCATCATGGGCTTGGCGGTGCCGGTGTCCATGTCGGCGTTCCTCCGGGCGCCGGGCGCGGGCGATCCGGGCCGGCCGGACCGGCGGCGGCAGTTGCTGCGCATCGGACGCCGGGCCGTCCTGCTGTACGCGATCGGCACGTTCCTCAACGCGTACCCGTTCCTGCCCGAGGAGCTGGCGCACCTGCGGTTCACCGGCGTGCTGCAACGGCTGGCCGTCGTGTACCTGGTGGTGTCGCTGCTGTACGTCTCGTGCGCCTGGTCGCTGCTGCCCGGCGCGCGCACGAGGGTCACCCGTCTCCTGGTCCGGGGGTTCCTGCTCGGCGGCTTCCCGCTCGTGGGCGTGGCCGGCTGGATCGTGGCGACGTACACCTTCCACAGCCCCTGGCCCGAGTGCGCCGACGTGCACGGGCTGGTACGGGACTGCTCGCTTGAGGCCTACCTCGACACCGGGATGTGGGGCACCGGGCACAACTTCAACGGGGCCAGGTTCGACCCGGAGGGGCTCCTGTCGACGGTGGTGGCGGCCGTCAACTGCTGGGCAGGGCTGGTCATCGGCATCGACATCGTCCGGCACAGGCAGCGCTACGGCACGGTCGGCGGCGTTCGCCGGCGCGCGTCCCTGCTGATCGCCGTGGGCGTCGTGTGCGTCGCGGCGGGGCTCGCGCTGGGCCTGGTCATCCCGATCGGCAAGCAGCTGTGGACCCCGTCGTACGCGCTCGTGACCGTCGGGATCATGACGGTGGGCTTCGGCGCGGTGCTGTTGGTGTTCGACGGCGGGCTGCGGCCCGTGACCGTCGGGGCGAGCCCGGTGGGCTCCACGCTGGTGGCTCTCGGCCGCAACCCGCTGTTCTTCTACGTACTGTCCGAGGTCGTCATCGACACGCTGGACTACCTGCCGCTGCGGCACCACGGCGAGCAGGGGTCGGTGTGGAGCGTGCTCCCCGAGGTCGGCCTCGCCTCGTGGCTGCCCGGGCCGCTGGCGAGCGCGGCGTGGGCGGCGCTGTGGCTGCTGCTCTTCTACGTGCCGATCGCCCGGCTGCTCGTGGCGCGCGGCTGGTACATCCGGGTGTGACGGCGGCCGTGGCGCTCCCGCGCGCTCTGCCACTGGGGCCCGACCCCGAGGGCCGCGCTGACCAGGGCGTGGGCGGTGACCAGGCACAGGGCCGTGCGGTAGAGGGTCTGCTGGAGGGGCACCAGCCACAGGTGGCGCAGGCTCTCCCCGTCCTGGCGCAGGGCGTAGGCGGCGAGGGCGAGTTGGGCGAGGCAGAACGCGGCCCAGGTGCCGGCGGGGGCGAAGGTGCTGCCGAAGGTCAGCCCGTAGAGGGCGGCGGCGTCCAGGAGGGGCGCGGCGAGCGGGAGGACGAGCTGGAAGAGCAGCAGGTAGGGCAGGGTGCGACGGCCCAGCCGGCCCGCGGTGCCGCGCTCCTTGACGGCGTGCCGGTGCTTCCAGCTGGACTGCAGCGTGCCGTAGGCCCAGCGGTAGCGCTGGTGCCACAACTCCCGCACGGTGGTGGGGACGTGGGTGGCGGCGTGGGCGTCGCTCCGGTAGACCACGCGCCAGCCCGCCCGGCACAGGGCCATCGCGATGTCGGTGTCCTCGGCCAGGGTGTCGGCGCTGATGCCGCCGCAGGACGCGAGCGCCTCGCGCCGGAACGCGCCGATGGCGCCGGGGACGGTGGGGCTGGCGCCGAACAGGTCGAAGAGCCGGCGCTCCAGGCCGAAGCTCATGACGTACTCCAGGTGCTGCCAAAGGGGCAGCAGGCCGGTGCGGTTGGCGACCTTGGTGTTGCCGGCCACCGCGCCGACCGCGGGATCGTCGAAGGCCGTGACCAGGCGGGCCACGGCGCCGGGGGCGAGCACGGTGTCGGCGTCGACCATCAGGATCACGTCGTGCGCGGCGTGCGCGATGCCGGCGTTCAGTGCGGCGGGCTTGCCCCGGTTGGGCTGGGTGAGGACGCGGACCCTGGGGTCCTGCACGGTCCGGGCCGCCTCCGCCGTGCCGTCGCCGGAGCCGTCGTCGACGACGACCACGTCGATGTCGGGGCAGCCGCCCGCCAGCAGGGCGCGCACGCAGGCGGCGATGGTGTCCCGCTCGTTGTGCGCGGGGACGACGACCGAGACGGGCCGGCCCGGGTCGGGCAGGCCCCGGGCGGCGGCACGCCGCCGGTGCGCGACGGCGGCCGCGGCGAGCAGGAGTAGCCGACCGACCGTCAGCACCGCCACCGCGGCCAGCAGCCAGGCGGTCGCGGTGGGCACGGTGACGGCGGCCTGGAGCAGCAGGATCAGCGCGGCGCCGTACCAGCGGTCGAGCCGGGGCGCCGGGGCGGTCTGCGGCGGCAGGCCGACCGCCTCGGTGAGGGTGGTGAAGCGGTAGCCGCGCGCTTTGAGCGTGTCGATGTACTGGCCCAGGGCCGCGACGGTGCGGGAGCGGTCGCCGCCGCCGTCGTGCATCAGGACGACGGCCCCCTGCCCTTGCGGCGGCACGGCCTGGCGCACGATGTCCGCGGTGTTGCCGCCCTCCCAGTCGAGGCTGTCCTGGGTGGACAGGACGGTGAGGTAGCCGAGCGCCCCGGTGCGCCGGATCGCCTGCCAGTCGCGGTTGCCGACGGCGTCGGGCGTGGAGGAGTAGGGCGGTCGCAGCAGCGTGGTGCTCCGGCCGGTGGCCCCGGCCAGCACGGCGCGGCTGGCGGCGAGTTCCAGTCGCACCCGCCAGATCGGCGCGGTGGCCAGGTCGGCGTGGGTGAAGGTGTGCAGCCCGACCTCGTGCCCGGCGGCGGCCTCCGCGCGGACCAGTTCGGGGTGTTCGGCCACGTGCTCGCCGATCACGAAGAACGTTCCCGGGACCTGCTTGGCGGCCAGCAGCCGCAGGACCTGCGGGGTCCAGGTCGGGTCCGGGCCGTCGTCGAAGGTCAGCGCCACCGTCCCCGGGTGCACGGCGGAGCTGACCGGCGTGCCGTCCCGGTCGTCGACCAGGGGGCCGCCGCCGGCCACGGACCCCGGCACCAGGTCGTCCGGCCCCTGGCTCTGCGAGGTGCCGGCCGCGCCGACCCCGTGCAGCACCGAGGTGGCCAGGAACAGCGCCAGCAGAAAGACCGTCAGGACGCAGGCCAGGACCCACCAGTGCCCGCGCGGCGTGCCCCTCCTCACCGCAGCGTGCTGGTGCGGCCGGCCACGGGCGGCCGGGCCGCGGGCGCGTGCGGATCCGCGTACAGGATGCCGCCGGCCAGGGCGAGGACGGCCAGGCACCCCAGGCAGACGAGCGCGCCCACGGTGACCGCGACCACGCGGCGAAGGCCGTGCGGATCGTCGAACACCGCCAGTGCCGTCTCCGATGCCGTCCCGACGGGCGGAGGGCTCAGGAGCGCGTTGGCCACGCCACTGGATGCCGAGGGGGTCACGTGAGGCTCCTGCCTTGGGCGGGCGGTCGTCCCCCGGAGCAACGACCCACGTCCCCACGAGGGGACGGGGGATACGGCGAACGGGCCAACATGATCGCGACACGGTTCGCCGCGGCACCCGGGCCTTTGGAATGCTCGTGCCAGCCACCACCCCGCAACCGCACGGACTGGACCGCCCATGGCCGCGTCGCACGACAGCACCCCACCGGAACCGCCCGCGCACCGCCCCCGCACCGGACGCGCGAGAACGGCGGTCCGCCTGGCCGGCGGCCTGCTCGCCGGCCTCGCCCTGCTCGGCGCGGGCCTGCGGCTCGACCACCGGCTCACCACCATCGACCTCCCGCACGTCAACCGGCCGGCCCAGGACGGCTACACCCTCACGGTGTACTTCACGCCCGGTCAGGCGTACTACCACGGCCCGCAGCGCGGCATCCACGACCAGGCCTGCGCCGGCCAGGACCTGCCGGACACCTACCCCGGCGACTTCCTCGACCGGGTCGGCCTGGAGGGCTTCGGCAAGACCCTCCACGGGGACTACCTCGGCTGGGACTTCAGCCGGCACTGCTACTTCTCGACCGGCCAACCGCCCGTCGGCTCCCACGAGAACCCGCTGGTCCCCTGGCAGTCCGTCGCCGCCAACCACCTGTCCCCCGGCACCCGGATCCGCGTCCTCGACTGCGGCCAGGGGCTCTCCCCCGACACCTGCGCCCGGGTGAAGGCCGCGGACTGGCACGTCGACGACCTCTGCAGCATCGGCTGCGACGACGCCGAACACCTCGACCTGTACATCGGCGAGCAGACCCGGGCCGACCTCGAAGACCAGGACTCCTACTTCGTCACCACGAACGCGAAGGTCCGGGCCGACGTCCCGGCGGCGGCGAACTGACACACCCTCAAAGGCCCCCGGGGTCCCGCCGATGAGTTCGCGCCGCTTGTACCGTCTACCCGTCGACGAAAGGAGCGCACCGTGCGCAAGATCATCGTTTGCACGTTCCTCACGCTCGACGGCGTCATGCAGGCCCCCGGCGGCCCGGACGAGGACGCCGAGAGCGGCTTCGAGCACGGCGGCTGGCAGAAGCCGCTGGACGACGACGAGGTCGGCCCGGCCATCGCCGGCTGGTACGAGCACTCCGACGCGATGCTGCTCGGCCGCAAGACCTACGACATCTTCGCGTCGTACTGGCCGACCGCCGATCCCGCCAACCCGTTCACCGAGCGGATGAACGGCATGCACAAGTACGTCGCGTCGCGGACCCTGACGTCCGTCGAGTGGCAGAACTCCACCCTGCTGGCGGGCGACACCGTCGAGGCGGTGCGCGAGCTGAAGGCCTCCGCGGGCGGCGACATCAACGTCGTCGGCAGCGGCGACCTCGCGCAGACCCTGATGCGCCACGGCCTGGTCGACGAGTTCCGGCTGACCATCCATCCGGTGATCATCGGCACCGGCAAGCGGCTGTTCGCCGAGGGTGCCGTCCCCACCGCGCTGGAGCCGGTCAGCGTCACGACGACGAAGGGCGGCACCGTCATCGGCGTCTACCGGCCGAAGGGCAAGCCCAGCTACGACAGCTACTGAGTCGGTTCCGACTCCTGGAACCGCGCCACGGCCGCGCCGTGCTCATGCGCCCACTCGGTGAGCACGGCGATCGGCTCCACCAGCGTCCGGCCCAGGTCCGTCAGCACGTACTCGACCTTCCCGGCCCCGGCGTGGCGGTCGACCAGGCCGTAGCCCTGCAACCGGCGCAGCGTCTGGGTCAGCACCTTGCGCGAGATGCCGCCGATCAGCTCGACCAACTCGCCGTGTCTGCACGGTTTCCGGCTCAGCGCGAACAGCACGACCACCGCCCACTTGTCGGCGATGATCTCGATCGCCAGCCGGGCCGGGCAGTCGGCGAGGAAGATGCTGCCGGGGTACTCACGCATGCCCCGACGGTAGCGCGCGGCCAGGTACCCGGAGGTACCCGGCGCCTCCCTAACGTCGATGGCGCAAGCCACCGAACAGGGGAAGCGCATGAAAACAACAACCGCATGGCCGGGCGGGCGCAAGGTCGCGGCACTGGTCACCGTCGCGTTGGAGCTGTGGTCACCGGGGCACTGGCCCGGCTACGCGCCGATGGCCGCGGCGTGGCCGCTGCCGCCCGGCACCGACGACACGCACAGCACCTCCTGGGCGGACTACGGCGTCACCACCGGCATCTGGCGGCTGCTCGACGTGCTCGGCGACCTGCCCGCCACCGTCGGCGTCAACGGGCTGGTGGCCGAGCGGCACCCGGAGACCGTCAGGGCGGTGCACGCGGCGGGTCACGAGATCGCCGCGCACTCCTGGGCCCAGGAGGGGGTGCCCGCGCTGCTCGACGTCGAGGCCGAGCGGGCCGACATCCGCCGCTGCACCGAGATCCTGCGCCGCGTCACCGGCGTGCGCCCGACGGGGTGGTTGAGCCCGCGCGCCACCGGTTCGCGGCACACCGACGGCCTGCTCGCCGAGGCCGGCTACCGCTGGACCGGCGACCACGGCGACCGCGACCTCCCGCACGTGCTGTCCACCGCGCACGGTCCGCTGGTCTCCCTCATGCACAGCGACCACTCCGACGTCCGCGACGCCGGGGCCGGCCCGCACGCCTACCGCGACCTGCACCGCGAGCTGCTGGACCAGTTGCTCGCCGCCCCCGGCCCGGGCGTCTTCCGGATGACCGTCCACGCCCACGTCGCGGGCCGACCGCTGCTCGCGGGCATGGTCGGCCAGATCCTCGACCACCTCCGCGGGTCCGACGACGTCTGGGTCGCCACCCACGCCCAGCTGGCCGAACACGTCCTCGCCGGATGACCTCGCCGGGCCGGGCCCGGGCAGGAAGGTCACGTGCCGTCGGACGTCGTCTTCGTGCACTGCACGTACACCTGGAGCGCGAAGGCCTGGGCACCGTCATTGCGCACCGTGACCAGCCACCTGCTGTTGTCACTCGCGTCGGGGTGGGACTCCAGGACGACGGGCTTCGCCGTCGTCGGGTCGGGGCTCGTGACCTGCCAACCCCCGCTGAGGAGCCGCTCACCGGTCGGGCAGGGCAGGGACAGCGAGGTCATCCCCGCAGGGAGCAGCTCCACGGGAGGGCTGACGATCGCCTGCGTGGCCAACGCTCCGTCCGGGCAGTGCGCCAAGGCCTGGGGCGCGGTCGCAAGGACGAGGAGGGCGGCACAGGCGCTGACGGTGACGGACCGTCGGGTGAGGTTCTGCACGGGGACTCCCTGGTCAGGGGTGGCCGGCGTCGGGACACACAGTTCCGCCGGGTCGCAGTGATCCCTGTCGTGCCGCCCACCTGGTTACGCACACCTGACGGGATTTCATCCCTGCGACCGCCGCACACCACCCGTCTCGCACATTCGTCGTTCATTTACGGGCTCGCACCCACCAAGGAGGAATCATGACCCACGTCCTCGTCGTCGGCGGCACCGGAGCCATGGGCGGCCACGTGGTCCGCCGGCTGCTGGCCACCACCGACGCCACCATCACCGTCCCCACCCGCCACCCCGAGTCCGCCCACGCCGCCGCGCTCGCCGCCACCGCGCCCGGGCGGGTGCGCGTCGTCCGCTCCGACCCGGCGGCCCTGGAGACCCTGCTCGGGCGGGCCGACCGGGTGTTCGCCAACACCGACTTCTTCGCGACGGGCAGCGCGGTCGGCGAGTACCGGCAGGGGCTGCGCCTGCTGGAGGCGGCGCAGCGGGCCGGCGTGGAGCGGTTCATCTGGTCCTCGCTGGACAGCGCGGTGTCCCTGACCGGCCACCCCGTGCCGCACTTCGACAGCAAGGCCGCCGTCGCCGCCCACATCGACCTGATGCGCTCGGAGGAGATGCTCCGCAAGGAGACCGACGGCTGGTACACCGACCACGTCTCGGTGCTGACCACGGCGCCGTACTTCGAGAACCTGCGGGACCGGCTCACTCCCCGACCGGACGGCCGGGGCGGCCTGGCGTTCAGGCTCCCGCTCGGCGCCGCCCGCTACCCGCTGGTCGCCCTCGACGACATCGCCTGGTTCGCCTGCCACATGTTCGAGAACTGGCAGTCCTGGGGCGCCCTCGACCTCGCGGTGGTCGGTGACAGCCTCACCGGGCACGAGATCGCCGCCACCTTCGCCCGGGTCACGGGCACGCCCAGCGCTTACGTCCCGATGCCGCACGACGATCTGCAGGCCGCCGTCCCCGACTTCGGCCACGACTACGCGGCGATGTTCCGGTTCTTCGCCAACCGCGACCTCTACACCCGGGACCGGGACATCGACCTGCTGCGCCGCCTGCACCCCGGCCTGATGACCTTCGAGGACTGGCTGCACCACACCGGCTGGACGGGGCCCGCTCTTCCGCGCCCGTCCGCCTGCCACGGCCGAGCCATCGAGTAGCCTTTCGGGTCGACGGGGACGGCCATCGGGGGGACACATGGCACGGATCGTGTGCGTGCACGGGATCGGTCAGCAGCTGGGCAGCGAGGAGCAGTTGCTCGGGGAGTGGCTCCCCGAGCTCGCCGGGTCCACGGGTCGCGCCGGGGCTGTGCTGGCGGCCGAGGACGTGCGGATGGCGTTCTACGGGGACCTGTTCCTGCCGGCCGGGCGGGTGCTCGGCGTGGGCGAACCCCGGTACACGGCCGACGACATCGAGGAGGGACTGGAGCAGGAGCTCCTGCTCGCCTGGTGGCAGGCGGCCGCCGAGCTGGAGGCCGGGGTGCTCGGCCCCGAGGCCCGCACCCTGCTGCGCACCCCCGGTGCGCTCCAGGCCGGGCTGCGGACGCTGAGCCGGGTGCCGTTCTTCGCCGGTGTGGCGATGCGGGCCATGGTCTCGGACGTCAAGCAGGTGCGCCGCTACCTCACCGAGCCCGGCATGCGCGAGCGCGTCTGGGAGCGGCTGGACGCGGTGGTCGACGCGGACACCCGGGTCGTGGTCGCGCACTCGCTCGGCTCGGTGGTCGCCTACGAGGCGCTCTGCCGCCGGCCCGACTGGCCGGTCCGCGCGCTGATCACCATCGGCTCGCCGCTCGGCATCCGCAACCTGATCTTCGACCGGCTGCTACCGCCACCGCAGGACGGCACCGGCCACTGGCCGGGCCCGGTCGCCGAGTGGACCAACCTCGCCGACGCGGGCGACGTCGTCGCACTGGTGAAGGACCTGTCCGAACCGTTCGGCGCCCGGGTGCGCAACCACCGGGTGCACAACGGGCCGCACGCGCACGACGCCCGCCCGTACCTGGGGGCGGAGGTGCTGGGCGCGGCGGTCGCCGCGGGACTGCGCGGGACGGCCGGACTTGGCTGACTCAGCGTCAGACGGCGGGCGGCGCTTCCTGATCACCGCCGCCGCCTGCCACTACCCGCACGAGCCGTCCTGGGACCGGCCGGAGCTCGCCGAGGACCTGCGCCGGATCAACGAGCTGTTCACCGGCTCCTTCGGCTACACCCACCTGCCGGTGCTCGGCGTGGACCCGACTCGCGATCAACTGACCGCCGAGCTGCGCGCGTTCGCCATGAGCCCGGAACGGACGGACGAGGACTACCTGGTGGTCTACCTCGCCGCCCACGGCGAGGTCCGGGACGAGGACGGCAACGAGCACCTCGTCCTGCTCTCCGACGCCCGCCCGGCCGACCTCTCCTTCACCGCGCTGCGCACGGCCGACCTCGCCCGCACCCTGGTCGACCGGACCAGGCTGCGCCGGATCCTGCTGCTGCTCGACACCTGCGAGTCGGGCACCGGCGGGGCGCAGGCCGCCGCCCGGGCCGCCGTGACGGACGCGGCCTGGAAGGAGAGCCGGCCGGGGCGCGGCTTCGTCGTGGTCTCCGCCACCCAGCCCTACCAGCTCGCCGTGCCGGGCGTTTTCACCACCGGCCTCACCCGCGCCGTGCACAGCCTGGCCACGGTGGGGAACGCGCCCGGCGACCTCCAGATCGGCGCCGTGGTCGACGTCATGCGCGGGTTCGCCGAACCGACCCAGCAGGTCACCTGGGACGCCGTCAGGCTGACGGCCGCTCTGCCCGCGTTCCTGCCCAACCCACGCCACGACCCGACGATCCGCGGCGTCGAGCAGCTGCTGCGCGCCACGACCGGCCAACGGGAGCGGCGGGCCGAGGAGTTCCGCCGCGACCTGCTGCCCAAGGCGCGGGCCGCGCTGGACCACGACACCCCGGGCACCTGGCGGTTCACCGGGCGCCGCGCGGCCCTGGCCGCGCTGGGCGAGTGGCTGGCGGCCACCGACGACCCGGGCCGCGCGCTGCTGGTCACCGGCGACCCGGGCTCGGGCAAGTCGGCGCTGCTCGGCCTGCTCACCGCGCTCGGCCACCCCGAGTGGCGGCGCAGCGTGCCGGTCGACGAACTCGGCCTGCGCCCGGCGGCCGTACCGGCGCCGGGCGCGGTCAGCGCGGGCCTGTACGTCCGGGGCGCGACGACCGCCGAGGTGCTCGCCGGGATCGCCGCGGCCGCCGGGACCGGTGCCGACACGCTCGGCCAACTGGTCGAGCACCTGCGCCGCTGGCCCGAGCCGCTGACCCTGGTGATCGACGCCGTGGACGAGGCCGCCGACCCCCGGGAGCTGGTCGACCGCCTGCTGCGCCCGCTGCTCGACCACGCGCGCGGCACCCGGCTGCGGCTGCTGATCGGCGCGCGGGCCTTCCTGGTGCCGCTGTTCGGCCCGGCCGCCGCGATCCTCGACCTGGACACCGCCGCCTACGCCGACCCGGCGGGCCTGCACGCCTACGTGCTCGGCGGTCTGCGCGCGGCCTTCCCGGCGGCCGCCGGACCCGCCGTCGCCGAGGTCGCGGAGGCGGTGGCCGAGGCGGCCGGGCACTCCTTCCTGGTGGCGCGGATCCTGACCCAGACCCTCGCGCGCGGCGCCGAACTGCCCGACCCGGCGGACCGGCACTGGCGCGACCAACTGCCCACCGTGCCCGGCGACGCCATGCGCGAGGACCTGCGGCAGCGGTTCGGCGCGCGGACCGGGCAGGCGGAGGACCTGCTGCTGCCCCTCGCGTACGCCGAGGGGCAGGGCCTGCCCTGGGAGAGCGTCTGGGCACCGCTGGCGAGCGCGCTCGCCGGCCGGACCTACCGCGACGAGGACCTCGTCTGGCTCTTCGAGCGGGCCGGATCGTACGTCGTCGAGAGCGAGTTCGAGGGCCGGTCGGTGTACCGGCTCTACCACCAGGCGCTCGCCGAGTACCTGCGCGCCGGTCGGGCGCGCGCCGAGGTCGACGCGGGCTTCGCCACCACCCTCACGGCCGGCGTCCGGGACTGGTCGACGGCCCACCCCTACACCCGCTTCCACCTCGCGGCGCACGCCGCCCGAGCCGGCCGGCCGCTGGAACGGCTCGCCCTGGACCCGCACTTCCTGCTCGCCGCTGAACCCGCCCGGCTGCGGCGCGCGCTCGCGCAGCTGCCGCCCGGGCCGGCCCGGCGGGCAGCCGCCGCCTACCACGAGTACACGGCGCGCACCCTGGGCGACGCCACGCCCGAACGGCTGTCGTACCTGCTGCTCGCCGCGCACCGCACCGGCAGCACCGAGCTGGTCGAGGCGATCGGTCGGGCCGGTGAGACCCTGCCCTGGACCCCCGAGTGGGCGCACCAGGCGCGCCCCTGGCGGGTCCGCCGGGTGCTGACGCACCCTCAGGCGGCGGTGCGCCTCGCCGAGCACCCGGGTGGGCTGCACACGCTCGACGCCGAAGGGACGGTGCGGAGCTGGGACCTGGACACCGAGGTGGCCACCGCCCGCGGGGCCGTCCCGGCGGAGTTCGCCACCGTCCGCGCGGGCCGGTACGGCGAACCCGACGCGGTGCTGGCGGCGGCCTGGGAGGACGGGGCCGTCGTGGTGCGGGAGTTGGGGACCGGGGAGGTGGTGGCCACCACCGGAACGGTCCTGGTGCCACTCCCGATTCGGTTCGGCGTGGACCCGGTGCGATGGGTCCGCCGCCTGCTCCGCCACCGCCTGCGCCCCGGGCCGATCGCCCTGCTGGACACCGCGGACGGCCTGTACGTCGCGGCGGCCGCCGGCCTCGACGAGGTGCGCCACGTCCACGCCTGGTGCTTCCCGCACGACCCGGCGGCGCAGCCGCAGCACTGGCAACTTCCCTGGCGGGAAGAGCGGGTGAGCGACACCGTCGGCCTGGAGCTGGTCGAGGATCCCCGGCAGGGCATCGTCGTCACCGTCGCGGACTACACCCGGTACGGCAGGGTCCAGGCGCCGCTGCCGCGGCTGCGTTTCTGGACACCGCTCGCCACCGAGCAGCGCGACGTCCCCGTGCACCGACCGGAGCACGGCACCATCGACGGCTACACCCGGACCACGGCCGTCGCAGCCGGGGTGGCGGGCGGCCGGACGATCGGGGTGATCGGCACCCACGAGGGCGGCATCCTGGCCTGGGACCTGGCCCGCGGCGCGCTGGTGCTCAACCGCCACACCCCCGGCTACACCGCCCGGAGCCTGCACTGGAGTCGGGACTGGCCCCCGGTCAGCGCCCTCGCCCTCGGCCACCTCCACGGCCATCCGGTGGTCGTCTGCGGCCACCAGCACGGCCTGGTCCAGGTGTGCGCCCTGGACGGGGCCGAGCAGTACGACATCCTGCGCCCGGGGCAGTCGGAGGTCACAGCGATCACCGTCCTCGAAACGACCGGACAGCTCGCCGTCGCGTGCGCGGACGGCCGCGTCCACCTCTACGAGCCGCCGCCCGGCTGGAACACGCCGAGGACCGGCGGGTCCATCGGCGCGCTCGTGGTGACCGACTCGGGCCGGGGCCGGTCCGTCGTCGCCGGGGACAGCACCGGCACCATCACCGCCTACGACCTCGCCGACGGCACCGTACGGGCGAGCGGCGCGGCCCGGGCCGGCGATCCGGTGTCCAGCCTGCTGGCGCTGCCCGGAGCGGACGGCGCGGTGGCGTTCCTGACCGAGTCCGACGACCGGCCGGCGATCTGGCCCCCGGCGCAGCGGCCCGCTGACGCACCGTCGGACGGGCCCCCCGCCCGGAGCAAGAGTGGGCCCGCCTCGCTGACACTGCTCACCGCCGCCACGGGGGCGGAGTACACCGTGCTGGTCTGGCGGCAGGGCGTCGCCTTCCACAAGGGGAGTGCCACCTGGCGGATCGGCCTCAACGGCGGAGCAGCCACCCCGGTCGGCCAGCCACCGGAGCTCCAGCCCCTCAAGGGCGTCCACCTGCGAGCACTCACGGCCGAAACCGTCTGCGACCGCCGGCTGCTCGCCGTCTCGGGCGAGCACATGTCTCCGGGGGTAGTGGACCTGGGAACCGGCCGCTTCTCCGGAGAGAGCTTCAGGAACTGGCTGCGCAGCACCTCCGTGCAGCCCACCAGCGTCACCGTGGGCACCCGCCAGGGCACCACGGTGATGGTCATGGGCCACCGGTGGGGCGAGGTCGAAGGGTACGACCTGCCCGGACTGGTCCGGTGGGCCACCCGGCCGCCCCACCATCGCGGCCGGGTCACCGCCGTGCTGCTGCACGAGTCCACCGGGCACACCCTGCTCGCCTCGGCCGGCGTCGACGGCATCGTCCACCTCACCCGCTACCCGGCCGGCAGCACCGTCACGGTCGACCTCGGAGAGCCCGTCACCAGCCTCGCGATGGGGGACGACACCACCGTCGTGGCAGGCGCCGGATCCGGCATCACGGTGCTCCGGCTCCCCCGGGTGCCGTAGGCGAGGAGTCGGAGAGCCGACGGGGCGTCAGGCGCTGGCGGGTTCGATCGCGTTGCGCGGGTTCGGTGTCTCCAGATGTCCGCAACACCGTCCCAAATCCCAGCTCAGCGGCTTGCGGCGAGGCGGCCTGTCCCACGATCGGGTCTTGTTCTGGTGGCTGTTCCACGGCGTTGGAAGGATCCCCCACGCCAGCACGAGGCCCCACGAAGGGAGCCGGTCCACCAGATGAACGGCGGCCCACGCACCAGCGTCCGCGAACTCCGGATCCTCCAGCCGACCGAACCAGCCGTAGCGGAACGCCAGGACCCCCCGCCACCCGTGTCCGTCCCCGTCAGCCTGCTCGACCTCACCGGGTCCCCGCGGCTGAACGGCATCGACCACCGGCACGTCGAACTCCTCCGCGAGGCCGACCCGCACGCGCTGCCACCGGTGCTGGTCCACCGACCGACCATGCGCGTCGTCGACGGAGTGCACCGCGTCCACGCCGCGCTGCTGCGCGGCGACCCGATGATCGATGCGATCTTCGTCGAGGGCGACGACGACGAGCTGTTCGTCCGCTCGGTGCGGGAGAACATCGGTCACGGACTGCCCCTGTCGCTGGCGGACCGTCAGGCGGCCGCGCTCCGCATGCTCGCGGTGCGGCCTGACTGGTCGGACCGCATGATCGCCCGGAACGTGGGCCTGTCCCCCCGAACGGTCGGCGCCCTGCGCCGCCGCCACGACGACGCACCCGCCGCGCCCGGCCACCGCGTCGGCCTGGACGGGCGCGTCTACCGGCTCGACACCGGCCACGCCCGCGAAGCGGTCCGGCAGGCACTGGCCCGCAACCCGTCGGCGAGCGTCCGCGAGATCGCCCGGTCCGCGGGCATCTCCGTGGGCCACGCGCACACGCTGCGCCGGGAGTTGCTGGGAGGCGGCGATACGGGCACGCCCGTGGCAGCGCCGCCTCGCAGTGCGGCCGCTCCGTTGGCGCGCCCGGTGGGCCAGGGAATCCCCGTCGCCCTGGTGCGGACACTGGCGGCGGACCCGTCGATCAAGCTGACCGACCGGGGCCGGGACCTGCTGCGGCTCCTGGCGACGCAGGCCCTCGGCCCGGGCGACTGGTCGGACCTGCTGGCGGCGGTCCCCTCGCACCGGGCCGAGGCCGTCATCACGCTGGCCGACGGATTGGCGACAGCCTGGCGGCAGTTCGCCGATGAACTGCGGGAGCGGTGAGGCGGTAGGAAGGTGGATTGGTGCGGGGCGCACGCTGACTGAGCGTGCGCCCCACGATCCGTTCGGCTAGTACCCGAACGGGCTGGTTCCTCCGCAGGAGTTGCCGCAGAGGGTCTGTGTGATGTACATCCCGTAGTCCCCGACGCCGGTCATTCGCACACCGGCCCTGATCGTCGAGTCGTCCTTCGCGACTGCGGCCTTGAACGCCTCGTAGGAATCCCGCGCACGCTTCGGTATGGTCGACGCCCCGGTCTTACCCGCTTTGGCCATGTCACTGAGGAACTCTCCTCCGGCCTGTTCCGCCGCCTTCGCGGTCCTGAATCCAACGCCCGTAATGCCGACGCCGGCGAAGCTTCCCACCGCGCCCGCGATGTCGAACACCTCGTTCCAGCCGGAGTCATGAGTGGCGTTCGCGATACTCGCTGAGCCCGAGACGACATCGGCGGTCACCGCCAGCCCGATGATGACGACGTCCAGAACGGGGAAGGGCGTCGTCACCAACGCCAGCGTGTCGAGCAGTGGTGCCGCATGTGTCACGAAGTTCACGGCGGAGCAGAACCAGCCCGAGCACGAGGCCTGTTGCGCAGCCCGTGCCGCCTCCGCCTCGCGGTCGGCCTCCGCCTGTGCCTCCCGTTGCTGGAGAACCACGTTGGCGACGTCGTACTGCTCCGTCACCTGAGCCGCGTACGACGGATCCTTGAACGCCCGGGCCTGCGCCTCCATGCACCGGGTGCTGTCGTCGCACCCGTTGGTGATGACGGTGTTCTCCACCGTCTGCTCGTTGTTCTGCTGCGCGGCCTGCTCGTTCTGCTGTTCCTGCTCGATCGCCTGGAGCGAGCCGCACTCCCCGCTCGCCGCGCACAGCATCGACATGCCGCTGGGGTCGCTCCCGTTGACCGGGTCGGCGGCCGAGTAGGCGTACCCGTTCAATTCCTGCGGGTCGCCGGTCTCCAGGACCGGGTCGACGCTGACGAAGCGTCCGGTCACCGGGTCGTACTTGCGTGCCCCGATGTCCATCAGGCCGGTTGCGGCGGAGTCCGGCTTGCCGATGAAGCCGTGGTTGTCCGGCCAGGTGCCGCCGGCGGTCTTGCCGCGCTCGTTGCCGTAGGGGTCGAAGGCGCGGCGGGTCACGGCGAGGGTGGTGGTGTTGACCGCGATCTGCTGGGTGCCGTGCTGGTCGCCGAACTCGTAGTCGGTGGAGCCCGCCTGGCCCGTGGACTCGCCGACCAGGGTGCCGCCGAGGGTGTAGTAGCGGGTGGCGGAGACGGTGCCGTTGGCGGTGCGGGTCACCTCCTGGCCGGGCAGGTAGAGCGTGGTCGAGCCCGGGTCGTGGCGGACGATCTCGTTCCCGTCCGCGTTGTCGACGTAGCTCGTCGTACCGGCGGCCGCGCTGTCCTTCGCCAGCCGTCCGCCCGCGTCCCAGGTCAGGGTCTGGTTCGTCGATCCGCTGACGTCGGGTCGGCTGGTGGTGTTCCCGGCGGCGTCGTAGCCGTAGGTGCACGGCGAGGTCGGCGCCGGGCCGGTGGTCGAGGTGGCGCAGAGGCTGTGCCCGCCGTTCTGGCCGGACGGGGTGTAGCTGTAGGTGGTGGTGACGTCACCAGCGCCCGATCCGGGCAGCGCGTGCTGGGTCTGGGTGGCGCGGCCGCCGTCGGGGTTGAAGGTCCAGTTGGTCCAGTAGGGGGCCGGGCCGCCGCCGACGGTCGCGTTGCCGGCGCTCGCCGGGTCGGCGGCGCAGGCGTCGGTCGCGGTCCAGGCCTGGGTGAGGCGCTGCAGGGCGTCGTAGCCGAAGCACTGGTCGTCGACGGCGCCGACGCCGTTGGGGCCCTGGGTGTCGTCGATCCGGGTGATCTGCCCGGACGGGTCGTAGGTGTACTTGGTGTCGTCGGCCTGCGCGGCCGCCGTCTGGGTGTCCAGGTTGACGTCGTCGGGCCGCAGCGTCTGAACGTCGTAGGTGAAGGACTCCCAGGCGTTGTTGGTGGATCCGCCGTAGGTGATCTGGCCGGGCAGCGCGTAGCCGTTGAGCACCTGGGAGGCGGTGATCGAGGTGCCGACGACCGCGACCGGCTGGCCGAGGTGGTCGTAGCTGGTGGTGACGGTTTCGGCGGGCATGGTGCCGACCGGCGCCGGGGTGGTGGTCAGCAGGAGTCCGGTGGACGAGTACCCGTAGGAGGTCGTCCAGGTGCCCTTGAGCCCGGTCTCCTGGAACGGGAGGGTCAGGTACTCGCCGGTGGCGTCGCCGATCCCGTCGTAGCCGGAGGCGCCGGAGGTGTAGTCGCCCGCGCTCGTGTACTCGGTCTCGGAGGTCGGCTGACCCGGCTGCAGGGTGTCCCAGACCCAGGAGGCGAGTTCAGTGCCGGAGGTCGACCCGGAGTACTCGGCCGTCTTGCGGCCCAGGGCGTCGTAGGAGTAGGCCAGCGTCTGCTTGCGGGCGTCGGTGGCCGACACGGCCTCGTTGTCGAGGTCGTAGCGGGTGGTCGAGACGCCGGTGTCGGGGTCGGTGGCGGACAGCTTGTTGCCGAGCAGGTCGTAGGTGTTGGACCAGGTCGATCCGGCGGACTTGAGCTGCGTCTGGTGGCCGAGGGCGTCGTACTGGTAGGTCGTCGGCTGGATGCTGCCGCCGGAGACGACGTCGCCGGTCACGGTCGGGTTCGCCGTGTACTGGTCGAGTTCGGTGGTCCGGCCGCGGGCGTCGGTGATGGTGGTGGCCGTGGTGCCGCCGGTCGGCGGGACGGTCGTGGTGCGGTCGCCGCCGTACACGGTCCGGGTCGTCCCGGTCGGCAGGCCGTCCCGGAAGGTGGTCGCCGAGGTGACGCGCCCGCTGCCGTCGAAGGAGTTGACGGTGCGTCCGTCGACCGCGTTGACGGCAACCGTCTGGACGGTCGTCGAGGGGGCGGCCGTGATCAGGTAGTGGTCGTTGGTCGCCACCGTCCAGCCGTGTCCGTCGTAGAAGGTGTCGGACACCTGCGAGCCGCCGCCCTCGGTGGCGGTCTGGGTCTGGACGGTGCGTCCGAGCGCGTCGGTCAGCGTCGTGGCGGTGACGTAGGCGGTGCCGGTGCCGTAGTCGACCAGGGTGTTGGCCGTGGTGACCTCGGGGCCGTTGCTCTGCAGCAGGTACGAGTAGGTCGCGCTCGGCGTGTTGGTGCCCTGCGCGCGTCCGGGCTTCCACAGCTGGGTCAGCCGGCCGAGGGCGTCGTAGGTGGCGCTGGTGACGTGGCCCGCGATGTCGGTGCTCGACACGACGGTGCCGCGGTCCGGGTTCTGGATCGTCGTCGAGGTCTGGTTCAGCGGGTTGGTGGACACGACCTTGGTGAGGGGGCCGCCGTCGGCGGGCGTGTAGGCGGTGCTCGCCGTCCGGCCCAGCGCGTCCTTCGTCGAGAGGAGGCGCCCGGAGGCGTCGTAGGCGGTCGTCGACTTGGTGAAGAACGCCGGCGCTGCCCCGTTGGTGTCGTTCAGCACGTCCGTGCGGGTCACCTCCCCGGGTCCGGGCAGCTGGCCGAGCGTCGAGCTCCCGTCGTAGTAGTTGCGGGTGTCCGCGAGGACGTTGCTCTGCGCCGTCCCGGCCGGCGGGCAGGCCTGCTGGGACTCGATGGCCTCCGCGACCCGGGTGTGGATCCCGAGCGCGGCGTTGTCCGCGTAGGTGTTCGTGGTGCACAGCTCCGGCACGCCGTCGCCGGTCGCGTCGGTGGAGACCAGCCGGCCGGTGCCGTCGTAGGCGTCGGCGGTGCTGGTGGTCCGGACGCCGCCGGCGGCCAGGTCGGTGAGCGCGCGCGACTTGGCGGGGCGGACCAGGTCAGCGGTCAGTGCGGGCAGTCCGGTGCGGGGCCGGGTCGCGGTGGTGGCCACCACGGTGTAGTCGGTCAGCGTGGCGGAGAGCTCCGCCCCGCCGTCCCCGTCGAACACCTGCGTCTCGTAGGGCTGGTCGATGAGCCGGTAGTCGTCGGTGGTGGTCTCGCCGAGCGTGTCGGTCACCGTGGCGGTGCGGGTGGCCCCGCCCGGCAGCACGTCACCGTTCATGCCGCGGTAGTAGAAGGTGGCGGCCCGGGTCGGCTTCTCGCCGTTGGTCGGGTCACCGGTCTTGACGTCCACCTCGCCGTAGCCGCGGAACTGGCCGTAGGTCCGGTTGGCCGGCTTGACCACCTCGTTGTCGTCGAAGTGCCAGGCCGCGCCGCCGACGTAGGAGTACGAGGTGACCTTGGGCGGCGTCAACTGCTTCGATCCGCCCTCGGTCACCTGGCTGACGACGTAGGTGTCGAACCAGTCGAGGACGGGAGCGGAGTATCCCGGCGGCGTCCAGTACACCGGCATGCACTGCGTGGTGTTCGTCGACGGGTCCGACGGGATGGTGCCCGAGGCGCACGAGGTCGTGTAGGTGACCGAGGTGACGTCCCCGGTGTTCGAGGTGACGGTGGTCAGGCGCCAGTGCAGCATCGGCGGCAGGCTCTGGTAGCCCGGCACCCGGTTGGCCAGCAGCTGCCCGGCGAAGGTGGTCGCCGGCAGCGCGATCGACGAGCCGTCGGCCGCGAAGCCGGTGCGGGTGACCGACGACAGCCAGAGCGCCGGGTCGCCGTCGGTCGGGAACTGGTGCCCGAGGTCGTAGGAGTCGACCCTCACGTACTTCGAGCCGTTCCAGTACTGCGTGGTGATGTTCGTCAGCATCTGGCGCAGCCAGAACGTCGGCGAGTGCACGTTGCAGGTGGCGCCCGACGCGCAGTCCTGGTCCATCGGCACGTCCGGCCAGTACGTGGCGTTCGCGGAGGTGAACTGCGAGTCCGCGCAGGTGTTTCCGGCCGGTGTGCCCGGGGTGCACCGCTGGCTGGTGGAGAAGGTGATCTGGTCGGGGGCGGTGGCGCCGTAGACCGTGCCGTTCTCGTCGCGCAGGCCGTAGTCGATCCGGCTCAGGTAGCCGCCGCGGGTGTAGGCCGTGCCGGTGGTCGAGCCGTTCTGGCCGTAGTAACCGGTCTCCGGCGAGTAGTAGTACATCTGGACGTTGCCGTGCACGTCCTCGACCTCGTCCAGGTTCCACCGCCAGGCCTGGGTGCACTCCGAGGAGGCGAAGCCCGCCGAGGAGTAGCACGGGTCGCCGGGGTGCGCGCCGTAGACCGGCTCGGTGAAGACCGAGTTGGTCGTGGCCTGGTCGGTCCAGCCCTCGCCGTGCTCGCGGCCGAAGAAGTACTGGGTGCCGTCCGGGGTGGTGACCTTGAAGTACTCGTTGCCCAGCGCGCCGTTGCTGGTGTCGGTCAGCCGTTCCACCCGCGAGCCGTCGTCGGACTGCAGCTTGAGCTGGCCGGTGCTCTGGTCCCACACCAGGGCGTTCGACTGGCCGTTCAGCGACATGGTGAGGATCTGCCCGGCCCAGCAGTTGTCCCCGGTCTGCGAAGCGGCGGGCAGGTCGGTGAAGGTCGAGCAGGTCTCGTAGGTCCGCTCGATGTAGCCGGGCGCGTAGTCCCAGCCCTCGCCGACCCAGGACGGCTGGTTGTTGGTCGTCGCGGTGGCACCGTCGACCAGCGCCGAGTCGTAGGACAGCGCGACGGACGGGGCGCCGCCCGCCGCCACCGGCGGCACCGCGATCGGGTACGACCAGGTGAACGCGCCGGACGCCCCGCCGGCCGACCAACTGCCGGACGGCTTGAGCGAGGTGGCGGTGAAGTCGCCGTTGGTGCCCGAGGATCCGGCGGTGGCGGCCAGCACCATCGCCGAGGCCGCGGCCCCGGTCGCCGGGCTCGCGGCGTGGTCGCCGGTTCCGGCGGCCGGGAGCGTGAGGTCGGCGCTGACGGTCTGTGCCTTCGCGTCGTTGCGCGAACCCGCGACCGGCGTCTGCATCTGACAGGCCGTCAGCTGAGGTGTCGTCAGCGCACAGGCCGGCAGCTCCACCAGGCGCAGCCGGGTGCCGAATCCGGCACCCGCGGCGTCGGCGAACGAGGAGTAGTCCACGCTCGCGGTCGTCCGCGCGCCGCCCGCGCCGGGCTGCGGGGTCAGGGTGAACAGGACTCCGGTGACACCGGCGGCCGCGGCGGCCTTCTGGTCCAGCACCTGAACGTGGACGCCAGCCGGGGCCGTTGACGCGTTCGGGGCCGCGGCACGGCCGGTGGCGGCGCCGTGCAGGGTGACCGGGAGTGCCGCGACCGGGGTGCCGGCCGCGTGGGCCTGCTGCCCGGTGCCGGCGCCCGCGAGGCTGACGTCGGCGGAGGCCGCGGCCGGCCACGAGGACCCCTTCCGCGCGCCCACCGGCATCTTCTTCGGCGCGGCCGGGGCCGTCGGTACGAGCGGACGCGTTGCGGCGCGCTTGATCTGCGGAACCGCGGGCGCGTGCGGTTTCGCGGCGGTGGCGGCGGCCGCCGACGGCGGCGCCGATCCCATGGCGAGCGCCGCCACGGTCGCGAGCGCGACGGTCACGCCGAGCCCCCGTCTGACCGTGGACGACGCGGATCTCTGTTTCTGGGTGCGCAAGGCTGCCCCCCGGTTGCTGATGGCGGAGTGTGCCCGGGCCGTGACAGGCCGACAGGCGGCGGTCAGCGTAACGACGGCCGCGATGGTTGGGGTAGGAACGGCCGCTGTTCACAAGTTCCCTGGTGGCCAGTGGTGTTCACGGCCGCCGGGTGTTCTCTTGAGGGGCCCGCGAAGCCGGGTATAGCGTCCGCCCGCCGGGCCGAGGGGCCGGCGGGGGCGGCGTCGATTCGCGTGGGGGTGTCCGACCGCGGGCGCATGCCCCGAAGTGTTCTGTTCCACCAGCTTCGGGAGTTGTTGCCATGAGACAGACCAGGAGTGCCGGCCCGCTCCGGCGCCCGTCACCGCGCACGTGGCTGCTCAAAGCAGTCGTGGCGGCGACGTCGGTGATCGCGGCGCTGGCCGTGCAGGTCCCGGTGGCCTCGGCGGCGGCCACGGCGCCGCACGCCTCGCCGTCAGCGACACCGTCACCGGCACCGTCACCGACAGCCGCCACCACGACCACGACCACGACGAGCGCTCCCGCGAAGCAGGCTCCGGCGCAGCAGAGTTCGTCGCAGCCGGCCTCGGCGAGCGCCACCGCCGAGGCGACCGCCTCCGCGAAGGCGAAGGCCACCGGCAAGCCGGTCGAGGTCGCGCCGCTGACCACCGAGACCGTTCAGGTGATGGCGAATCCGAGCGGCACGTTCACCGCGACCTCCAACCTGCGGCCCGTTCGGGTGAGGAAGAACGGCACCTGGACACCCATCGACAGCACGCTGACCCGCAACGCCGACGGCTCGTACTCGCCGAAGGCCTCGCTGCTGGCGATGTCGTTCTCCCCCGGCGGCACCGGCCCGGCGATCACGGTCGCCGATCCCACCGGCAAGCACGCGCTCGCGCTCAGCTGGCCCACCGCGCTGCCGGCGCCGAGGGTCTCGGGGAACGCGGCGGTCTACGCCGACGTGCTGCCCGGTGTGGACCTGCGGCTGGCGGCCAGCGGTGACGCGTACACCGAAGTCCTGATCGTGCACGACGCCCAGGCGGCCGCCAACCCGGCGCTGGCCTCGCTGACGATGCACGTGCACGGCACGGGCCTCACGCTCAAGGCGGGCCCGGACGGCACGCTGTCGGCCACGGACGCCTCGGGACACCCGGTCATGTCCGCACCGCAGTCGATCATGTGGGACTCGCGCGCGGACAGCCGCGCCGGCCCCGCGCCGACGGCCGACGACCCGGGGTCGGGCGTCGTCACCCCGCTGAGCGTGTCCGTCGCCCCCAGCGCGGCGCCCAAGGCCGCCGCCGGGACCGTCGGCGGCGCGAGTGCGGACGATGCCGAGCTGACGGTCGCGGCTCCCGCCGCCGCGCTGACCGGCAAGGGCGTCGTCTTCCCGCTCTACCTGGACCCGGGTGCCCAGTTGGGGCAGCTCAACTGGGACGAGGTCGACAACCAGGGCCACTTCTGGTGGGACGACAGCACCCTCGACGTCCGGGTCGGCTACTGCGACGACCCCACCTGCCCCAGCCCGAACCCGACCATGCGGTCCTACTTCGAGATGGACACCAACTACCTGGCCAAGGGCAACGGGACGCACGCCACCGTCCTCGGCGCGAACTTCTACATCACCCAGACCTGGAACGCGCCGTTCAACTGCGTCGCGGAGCCGGTCGACCTGTGGAGCGCCGGCCCGATCGGCTCCGGCAACACCTCGTGGCCGGGAGAGGCGATCAACAACCTCGCCTCGGTCTCGTCCGGGGCGGGCCACGACTGTCCTTCGGCCTCGCTGAACTTCAACTCCCCCGGCCTGACCTCGTTCATGCAGCAGGCGGCGAACGACTGGTGGCCGAACACCACCTTCGGCCTGGTCGCCGACAACGAGAGCGACCCGATGCAGTGGAAGCGGTTCGACAACTCCTCGCCCGCGCTGAGCGTCACGTACGACTACCCGCCGAACACCCCGGGCGGCCTGCGCGTCTCGGACCAGATCGACTGCGCCGGCACCATCTACACGCCCGACGCGCAGCCGACGATGTACGCGACCGCCACCGACAACAACCCGCAGCCGCAGAACGTGAACTACTGGTTCGAGATGTGGCCGGCCGGCGGGTCCTCGCGTGACTCCTGGAACACCTCGCCGGTGACCCGGGCCAGCGGCCAGGAGGGCGGCTGGCAGGAGAACATGACGTCCGACATGGGCGTCGGCAACGACCAGTTCCAGGTGCGGGACGACAACGGGCCGCTCTCCTCCGGCTGGTCACCCTTCTTCAACTTCCACACCGTGCACGAGGACCTGTCCGGGGTCCATCCGACCGTCTTCTCCTACGACTTCCCGCAGGACGCCGCGGGCAACGCGCTGTGGGGCGCGCCGCAGGGCCTCGGGCGGTTCGAGATCGGCAACGGCGGCAACGCCAACGTGGCCGGTTTCCAGTACTCCTACGACAACAACGCCTTCCCCGCCCCGCCGACCTGCGGCAACGGGGTGGCGGGCAGCACCAGCGGCGCGGTGGGCGCCACCGGCGGCTCCGGCACCGGCGGCGCGATCCTGCCCACGCCCCCGGGCGGCGCGCTGGCCTTCGGCCACCACACGCTCTACGTGCGCGGCTACGACGTGGTCGGCAACCCGACCGGGGTCACCGCCTACCAGTTCCTCCTCTCGCAGAGCGGAGCCTCGGCCACCGCGCACCTACCGGTGACCAGTTCGCTGAGCAACGCCGCCCTCGGCAAGTGCCTGGACGACCCGAACAACAAGGGAGCCGCCGGCGACATCGCCCAGATCTGGGACTGCAACAACGCCCTCGCCCAGGAGTGGTCGCTCAACTCCAACGGCACGGTCACCCACAACGGCCTGTGCCTGGACGTGATCGGCGGACCGAGCGCCACCGCGAACGGCACCAAGGTCCAGCTCTACACCTGCAACGGCTGGGCCAACCAGCAGTGGCAGGTCGCCCAGGACAGCACCGGCAACTGGATCCTGCGCAACCCCAACAGCGGCCGCTGCCTGGACGACTCCCTCGGCTCGAAGACCGACGGCCAGCAGTTCCAGATCTGGGACTGCAACAACACCGACCACCAGACCTGGGGCTTCGACCTGAACCCGTACCGCTACGGGGGCGCGGACGCCCTCACCGCGGGCGGCGTGACGGCGACCGGGACCCGCTCCGGCTCCTCCCTGTCGGCGCAGAACCAGATCTGTGACGCGGGCGGCAAGGGCTGCTTCTCCGGCGGGCAGCAGCTGTGGTGGTACGGCGCCGGGCCGGGCGGGGGCTCGTACGTGACGGTGCCGTTCACGGTCGCCGGCGAGGCCGACTACGCGCTGAGCGCCCGGTTGACCAGCGCCCCCGACTACGGCCAGTACGAGTTCGCGGTCGACGGCACGCCGCTGGACCCGACCGTCGTCGGGCTCGCCCAGGCCGTCGACCAGAACGGCAAGCCCTACGGCCGCTACGACGCCTACCGGGCGGCGGGCTGCTGCGGGATCAACGACGTGTCGCTCGGCGGTCTGCACCTGACCGGCGGCCGGCACACCCTGACCATCACGATCGTCGGGACCTCGGGCGCGGCCGGCGCCTACGGGCTCGGCCTGGACTACTTCTCCGCCGCGCAGTACGCGAACGCCACCGCGGCCTCGTTCTCGGCCTCGCTGAACAACCACGGCATCACCGACGACGCCGCCCCGGCCACCGGCGACCTCGACTTCGGCCCGGCGGCCCCCGGGGACGTGGGCGGCGTCGGCGCCGGCGACTCGCTGTCCAAGCAGACCCTGGCCGCCGCGAACCTCGCGCCGGGCACGGCGTTCACCCTCGACGGCATCAACTTCACGATGCCGACGGCGAACGGCGCCGGGAACGACAACACGGTCGCGACCGGCCAGACCATCACCCTCGACCCGTCCCAGCAGATCCGGGCCAACGCGATCGGGCTGCTGGTGGCCGGCACCAACGGCGGCACGGCGCAGACCACGGCGACCGTCAACTACGCGGGCGGCCAGGCCGCCGAGGCCCCGGACGTGCCGAAGTTCCCGTCGGTGGGCGACTGGTGCAGCGGCCCGGCGGCCTCGGCCGCGTACACCCTGGCCTACCGCAACGACCCGCACGGCAAGGACACCAGCGGCACCTGCAACTCGCCGAAGCTCTACCTGGTGGTCCTGCCGGTCCACCCGATGAACAACCTCGCCTCGATCACCCTGCCGTACGTCGGCAGCGGGTTCACCCCGGGGGCCGCCTCCGCGGCCCTGCACGTGCTCGCCATCGGCGTGCGGCCGGCCGCGGCGGCCAACCTCACCAAGAGCGCGGACGCGTCCGCCGGCAACCACCCGCTGACCATGAGCGGCAACGTCGGCTTCGACGGCTACGCCAAGGGCAAGCAGGGCGCGGCGGTGTTCGACGGAGCCGGCGGCTCCGCGGCCACCTCGGGTCCGGTGCTCGACACCACCAAGTCGTTCAGCGTCTCGGCCTGGGCGAACCTCCAGCAACTCGGCAGCGCGAACCAGACGTTCGCCGTCCAGCAGGGCTCCACCGCCAGTGGCTTCTCCCTGGACTACGTCGGCAGCAGCGGCCACTGGCAGTTCGGCCGACCGAACGCCGACACGATGAATTCGAGCCACGTGCAGGCGGTGTCGAACGCCGCGGCCACCACGGGCTGGCACCACCTGGTGGGCACCTGGGACGCGACCAGCGGCACGATGCGGCTCTACGTCGACGGAGTGGCGCAGAACTCCACGGCGACCGACACCACCCCGTTCGCCGCGAACGGCCCGCTGGTGATCGGTCGCGGCTACTGGAACGGAACGCCCACCAACTTCGTCAACGGCGAGGTCACCGACGTGCAGGCCTACCAGCGCGTGCTCTCGCCCGCCGACGTCGGCGCCCTGTACAGCGGTCCGGTCACCAACGACCTGACCGGCTCGACCGGCCCCGCGACCGGGTGGTGGCAGCTGCAGGACTTCGGCCGCAACTGGACCGGGGCGTGGGCCGCCGAGCCCACCGCCGCCGCGCCGAGCACCACCAAGCCGCTGGCGGGGATGACGATCCGCCAGATCGTGCACCCCAGCGACCTCGGCTTCGGCCAGGTCCAGACCCTGGTCAACGGCACCCCCGGCACCGAGGCCCCCGTCCCGGTGCAGACCCGGATCCGGCTGACCAACCGGTTCAGCACCACGCCAGTCACCATCGACGCCGCGAGCATCGCCGCACAGACCGGCACCGCCGGGACGGTCGGGGGCGCGGCGACGGGCGCGGCCACCGCGCTGACCTTCGACGGCAAGGCCTCGGTGACGATCGACCCCGGCGCCGAGGCGGTCTCGGACGCGGTGCGGCTGCCCGACACCAGCACCGGCACCGGCAACCTCGCGGTCAGCCTGACCCTGGCCGCCGGCACCGGCACCCCGCCCGCGGCCGCCCAGCTCACCGACCCGGCCTACCCGGTCTACGTCGCCTCCGGGAACCAGAGCGCCGACACCGGCACCGCCGGTACCTGGTCCACGGACCCGTCGCTGACCGGCCGCTACTGGCTCTCCGGCGTCGACGTCACCGACGTCAACGACCCGAACGTCGCACAGACGGCGGGCAGCCAGCCCGGCACCATCGCGGTCCTGGGCGACCAGGTCAGCGGCGCGGGCAGCCCGGCCACCTGGGTCGACGCCCTGGGCAAGGACCCGAACGCGGTGTCGCTGCCCAGCCCGAACCCGGGCGGTTTCGTGAACCTGTCCAGCGCCGGTGCCACCACCGCCTCGGCGGTGGCGCGGTTCGGCGCGGCGCCGAACGCCACGGTGCTGGACGAGCCGAACCTGCGGGCGGTCGTCGTCACCCTGGGGATCAACGACCTCACCTCCGGGGAGTGCGCGACGGCGAGCAGCGCCTGCGCGGCCACGGTCGAGCAGAACCTGCAGAAGCTCGTCTCGACCCTGACGCCGTACGGGATCGAGAACTACTCCGGCCCCGACGGCACCGCCCCGGTGCACGTCTACCTTGCCACCGTGCCCGACCAGGCCAGCCTGACCCCGACCCAGGAGGCGCAGCGCACCAAGCTCAACACCTGCATCAAGGGCGGCGCCTGCGACTACACCGGCCTGATCGGCAACACCGGCTACGTCGACCTCGACGCGGCCGTCACCGCGGCCGGCCCGGGCGCGAGCCGGGCGGCGATCAACAGCGCGATCACGGCGAAGTTCGACGCGAACGCCAGTCTGATCAACACCTGGTGATCCGGGGCTGAAGCCGACGAGGGGGTGGGACGGGCAGCTTGCCCGTACCACCCCCTTCGGCTGACTCGCCATCAGCACGCGGGGTCAGCCGAGGGCCGCGGTCAGCAGGGTGAAGGCGGCGATGATGACGGCCACGCGGGCGTAGTGGAAGCGGTCCCAGCGGTTCATCTGTTCTTTCCAGTCCGCGGGCCGGTTCTCCGGGGTCCACGTCTTGCCCCGGTTGTTGATCGGGACGAGCAGCAGGACCGACATGATCACGCTGACGATCAGCAGCGCGCCGGCGGTGACGACGAGGCCGGTGCCGTGGTGGTGCCATCCGGCGACGGCCCAGATCGCGCTCAGGACGAGCGAGCCGATGTACCAGAACGGCATCACGGCGCCGAGCATCCTGCCTCCGTGGGCGCGGCCGAGTTGGCCGCTGTCCTCGGGGAGGGCGTTGAAGATCGGGTTGATGACGAAGGCGACGGAGAACTCCACCCCCACCATCAGTCCGACGACCACGACGGTGACGACCTCAAGTGCGTGGAGCATGGTGATCCCCCTTGGATCTAGCACTGCTAGCTGTTGATGCAACGCTAGTACTACCGGCGCTCGATTGTCTAGCGGCGCTAGAATCAGGGCATGCCGATACCGGAACGCAAGGAACGCCATGAGCGCGAACGGGCGGACCGCGAACGCCTCATCGTGGCGATCGCCCGCGAACTCGCCGAACAGCAGGGCTGGGACGCGGTCACCACCCGCCGGCTCGCCGCGCGGATCGCCTACAGCCAGCCCGTCCTCTACAGCCACTTCCGCGGCAAGCGCGAGATCATCGGCGCCGTCGCCCTGGCGGGTGCCGCCGAACTGGCCGCAGCGGTCCGGGCCGCGACCTCAGCCACCGACAGCCCCCGCACCCGGGTCGCCGCCCTCGCCCGCGCCTACCTCGGCTTCGCCGCCCGCAACCCGGCGGTCTACGACGCCCTGTTCCAGCTCGACGGCGGCCTCGCCTTCGCGCACGAGGACACCCCGGCGCCGCTGAAGGACGCCTTCGCCACCCTGCTGGACACCCTCGCCGAGGTCGCCGGCGAGGGCGTTCACCCGGGCCTGTTCACCGAGGTGTTCTGGGCGGCCCTGCACGGGCTGGCCACCCTGACCAGGACGGGACGGCTCCCGCCGCCGGAGGCCGAACGCAGCGTTGAGCTCCTGGTGGACCGGCTCACCGCGGCCTGACGCACCGTCACCCGCACCGGGTCACGCGGACTCGTCCGCGGCGCGCAGCTGCTCCTCCAGGCGGGTGCCCTCCAGGTCCGGGTCGGGCACGTAGCGGGCGAACCAGCGCGGGTGGTACCAGATCCGGGCGCCGACGATCGCCATCACCGCCGGGACCACGGTGAGGCGGACCACGAAGGCGTCGAGGAAGACGCCGGCGGCGAAGCTGAAGCCGATCGCCTTGATCGTCGGGTCGCTGGTGAACATGAAGGCCACGAAGATCGAGAACATGATCAGCGCGGCCGCGGTGACCACCCGCGCGGCGCGCGCGGTGCCGCGCTGCACGGCGCCGCGCGCGTCGTCGGTCGCGGTGAAGTCCTCCTTGATCCGGGAGACGACGAAGACCTCGTAGTCGCTGGAGAGGCCGAAGATGATCGCCAGCATGATCAGGGGCAGGAAGCTGATCGTCTCGGTCGGCACGATGTTGAAGAGGTGCCGCCCCCAGCCCCACTGGAACATCGCCACCTGCGCGCCGAAGGCCGCCGCGACCGACAGCAGGAATCCGATGATCGACTTGATCGGCACCAGGATCGTCCGGAAGGCCAGGGTCAGCAGGACGAAGGCCAGCCCGACCACGACCGCGAGGAACACCGGGAGCGCGTCGGCGAGCTTCTGCGAGACGTCGATGTTGGAAGCCGTGGTGCCGCCGATCAGGACCGGCGCGCCGACCACGGCCTCCAGGGCGGCCCGGTGGTCGCGCAGGCCGTGCACCAGGTCGGCGGTCGCGGTGTCGTTCGGCCCGCTCTTCGGCACCAGCCGCACGATGGCGACCTGGTTGTTGGAGGCCAGCGAGGAGGCCGCCGCCACGTCGGGCTGGGTGGCGAGCGCGCCGGTCAGCCGCTGCACGGCAGCCGGGGTGGCGGGGCCCTCGGTCACCAGCAGGAGTGGACCGTTGTAGCCCGGGCCGAAGTGAGTGCTGATCAGGTCGTAGGCCCGGCGCTGGGTGTCGGAGGTCGGCTTGGACGCACCGCTCGGGAGGCCGAGTTGGATGGAGAGCGCCGGGATCGCCAGCACCAGCAGCAGCGCCACGCCGGTCGCGGCGGCCGGCACCCGGTGCCGCACGACGAACCGCGCCCAGCGCGCGCCGCCGGTGGTGGGCGACTCCGCGGCCGAGGTCTTGGCCACTCGCTCGTGGTGGCCCGGGCGCAGCCCGGTGCTGACGAAGGCGGTGATCTTCTCGCCCGCGAAGCCCAACAGCGCGGGCAGCAGGGTCAGCGCGATCAGCAGGGCGACGGCCACGGCGGCGGCCGCCGAGAGCCCCATCACCGTCAGGAACGGGATGCCGACCACGGACATGCCGCTCAGCGCGATGATCACGGTGAGCGCGGCGAACACCACCGAGCCGCCGGCGGTGCCCACGGCGAGCCCGACCGACTGGTCCAGCGCCATGCCCTGGAGCACCTGGTTGCGGTGCCGGAAGAGGATGAACAGGCCGTAGTCGATGCCGCAGGAGAGTCCCAGCATGATCGCGACCGTGGTCGAGGCGGAGGCGATGTTGATCACCGAGGCCAGCGCCGTGATGCCCATCAGGGAGACGACCACGCCGAGGACCGCCGTCAGGATCGGCATCCCGGCGGCGACCAGCGCGCCGAAGGTGATCATCAGGATGACGAAGGCGACCACCAGGCCGATCAGCTCGGGCAGCTCCGAGGGCACCACCCGCCAGCCCGGGTAGACGCTGCCGGAGTACTCCACCTGCACGCCCGCGGACCGGGCGGGCGTGACCGCCTGCTTCAGCGCGTCCAGCGAGGAGTCCTTCACCTCCCCCGGCTGCCCCGTCCACTGCACGGTGACCAGCGCCACCTGCCCGTCGGGCGAGACGCCGTTGGCGGCGTAGGGGTCGGAGACGGTCGCCACCTGCGGCACCGTCCTGATCCGGGCCAGCGAGGCGTCGATCCCGGCCCTCGGCCCGGGCTCGGTGACGCGCATCGCGGCGGGCACCGCGAACACCACCTGGGTCTGACCGCCTGCCAGCGCCGGCAGCGTCCGCTTGAGCAGGTCCGTCGTCCGCTGCGACTCGGTGCCCGGGATGGTGAAGGTGTCGTTCGTCTTCCCGCCGCTGGCGGTCGCCAGCGCCACCGCGAGCACCGCCACGGCCAGCCAGGCGCCGAGCACGGCGCGCCGGTGCCGGAACGCCCAGCGCCCGAGCCGGAACAGGTAAGTGGACACGCTGACGCCTCCGCGGGAAACCGGTCGACCCGCCGCGGACACCTGCCCCGGACGGCCACGCTGTCCCTCGCAGTCTGCCGCCGGCCCGGCCGGGGGCGCCCTCCGGCAGGTCCATCCGTGGCGGCCGGGACCCGACGGCACGTCAGGAGCACGCGGACGGCACCCGGCTGACGCACGTACCGCCCTGGCGTACGTGCCGCCTGACGTGCCGTCGGCGCTGCCGCCCGTCCGTACGGAATGAAAGTCCACGGTCGCAGTGCCGAATGCGGCCGTCAATGAGGAACATTCCGCATCGCAGATATCCGTCGTGATATCTGAACGAATTCTCGGCGGCCTCCTGCGGATACGTGGATTGACGGGCAGTGTGGTCCGATGTAGCGTCTGCCGCGAAACACCACGGCGGCACCGAAAGACCTATTTCAGCGAAACACTGAAATTGTCGGTGCAGGCCGAACCGGGTGGCCTCGAACCCGACAACTCTTCACCGAAGGCGGTGCGATCGTCGATTTCGACGCACCGCTCCCCCTTGAGCTCGGCAGCCTTGGAGCTCTTCTGCGACCAGGTGCTGCCCGAGGTGAAATCACTGCGACTCACAGGAAAGGAGGTGTACAAAAAATGGAGGGATTCGACGACCTGGTGCTGGACGACAGCGCCTTCGAGCTCGTGGACCTGGGCGCGGTGGTGCCTTCCTCGGTGACCGCCGGCTACGGCCTCACCGAGCTGTCGGCGTCCGCCGGTGCGAGCAGCTGCTGCTGCTGCACCCCGTGCTGTTCCTGCACCTGATCCGGTGCTGATGTTCCTGGCACACGAGCTCTAGCCGGTGCGCGTTTGTGAAGGGGACCGGGTGGCTCTCGGTCCCCCCTCTGACCAGTCATCAACGAAGGCGTCCAGCAGTGGCGGTGGAAGGCAGTGGCCCGATGAGCCCGCAGGCCCGGTCCGGCACGGCGCGCCACGGGCTCGGCCCGGCCGCCGTGATCCGCCTCGCCGGCAGTCCGGTCGCCGTGCTGGACGGGCTGCGCGGTGTGCGGAGCTCGCGCACGGCCGCTGAGCTGGTGCGGCTGCGCGCCGGGATCGCCGCCGCGACCGGCGAACTGTCGGGCCTGCTGTATGCGGCGATCGGCGCCGCGGGCGACGGGGAGCGCAGGGCCGGGCTCGTCGCGGTGCGCCGGACCGTGCACCGCGAGCGGCCGGTCGATCCCGCCCGGCTGGCCGGGCTGCCCGGCGATCTCGCGGACCCGGTGCGGGCCTGGACGGCGCGGCTCGCCGAACGCGACCGCCTGCTGGCGGTGCTGCCCGAGCAGCTCGAACGGGACTGGGCCGAGAGCTGCGAGGCGCTGCGCGCCGCGGCCCGGCTGCCCGCCTTCCAGTTCGGGCTCGTGCACGCCAACTCCGACCTGTTCCAGGCCCTCGACAAGTGGCTGCGCACCGGACGCGCGCCGCAGCGCCAGACCGTGCTGCGGCTGGCGCAGTACCTGGCCCGGTCCGCGGCCAAGACCAGCCCGTACTCCACGTTCACCAGCAGCGGCCTGGCCGCCTGGGGCGAGGCCGGGGAGATCGTCGAGTCGGCCGTGCGGGCCGGCAGCGCGGTGACCGGAACCGAGGTCAGCGTCGGCTCGCTGCACCGGATCGCACGGGCCGTCAGTGCACGCCCGGAGGTCGCCGGCGGCTGCCGGGTGCGGCTCAACCCCAGCGCGACGGCCGCCGACGGCACGCTGGTGTTCCTCGGCCGGGGGCCGGTCGAGCAGGTGCACGGCCTCGCCCTCACGCCGGCCCTGGGCCGGGTGCTCGAACTGGCCGCCCACGGCGGCACCTTCGACGAGCTGCGGGGCGCGCTCCCGGCCGGGGCGGCCGGCGGGCGCCAGGTGGAGGCGTTCCTGAACCGCCTGGTGGCGCTGGGCCTGCTGGAGCTGGTCCCGCCGCTCGCCGACCAGTCCGCGGACCCCGTGACCGATCTGCGCTGCTGGCTGCACCGGCTCGACCGGCCCGGCCTGGCACGGCTGGACCGCACGCTGCACGAGGTCCATGAGGCGCTGTCGGCCTACCCCGCGACCACCGCCGCCGGCGACCGGGTCGCCGTCCGCGAGGCCGTGGTCCGCGCCCTGGACTCGGCCCTGCGCGCGGCGGGCGACCACGCCCACGCCGAAACCCCGGCGCTGGCCATGGAGTTCGCCCGGTGCAGCTTCTACGAGAACGCGGTGCACCCCGGCACGGCTGCCGTGCTGGACCGGGCGGGCTGGCGGCCGCTGCTGGACGACCTCGACGCGGTGCGCACGCTGCTCGGGCTGATCGGGCCGGACCTGGCGTTCAAGCTCGTGCTCGGCTCGCTGCTGGAGCGCCGGTACCCGGCCGGCGCGGAGGTGCCGCTGCTGGTGTTCTACCGGGACGTGCTGGCCGAGCAGTCCGCCCACGCCGCCTCGGCCCCGGCGCACAGCCGCTTCGCCGATGCGGACAGCCCCGTCGAGGCGGTGCGCGAGCTGCACCGCCTGCGCGCCGCCGGCAAGCGGCTGCTGGGCGAGCGGGCGCCGGACGGGGACGGTGTGGTCCGGGTCGGCGCCGAGGAGGTGCGCCTGCTGGCGAAGGAGTGGCCGGACTGGGTCCGCGCCCCGGCGTCCGTCGCGGTCTACTGCCAACTCGCCGAGACCGCACGGGGCCCGGAGCTGGTGGTCAACACCGTCAGCTGCGGCTTCGGCCGCGGCCGAAGCCGGGTCCGGCAGGTGCTGGACGCGCTCGGCCTGCTCGCCGGCGCACCGCCCGAGCCGGGGCCGGCCGAGGGCTGCGGCGAGGTGCTCTTCGCCGAGTTCGAGGCCGTGGCCGGCTCCGCGGTCAACGTCCGCAGGCCCGGTGTCCGGCTGGCCGTCGACTATCCCGGTGTGCGCAGCGTGCGGGAGGGCGGGGCCCTGGTGCCCGTCAACGACCTGTACGTGCGACGCGGGGAGGACGGGCTGCCGGCGTTGGTGTCGAGGCGGCTCGGGCGGCTGATCCGCCCGGTGCACCCGGGGCTGGGCGACCGGCTGCTGCCGCCCGCCGCCCGCTTCATGATCGAGGCGTTCGGCGAGTCCACCACCTGGTTCGGCGCACACACCGAACTGCGGATGACCGCCGACCCGCGCGCGGACCTCGACGTGCGCCACCTGCCCCGGCTGATGGTCGGCAGCGTGGTGCTGCGGCGTGCCGTGTGGATGACCCGCGCGGACCGGCTGCCCCGGCGCGCGGACGCCCCGACCGACGCGGCGTGGATCCTGCGGCTGGCCGGCTGGCGGGCCGAACACGGCGTGCCCGAGCGGTGTTTCGTCACCGTTCTCGAACCGGCCGACCTGGGCCGGGGCGGGCGGGGCCCGGGCAACGGCGTCAAACCGAACTACGTGGACTTCACGAGCCCGCTGCTGCTGCTCGGGTTGGACCGCCGGCTCACCGAGCCGGGGGCGATCGTGCAGCTCAGCGAGATGCTGCCGGAGCCCGGCCAGGTCCGGGGTGAGCACGTCGCCGAGTACGTCGTGGAACTCGACGAGCCCGGAGTGACCCGCGTCCGAGCAGCGGGCGAATAGGTACTCCGTTCGGTAGTTTTACGCCTCCCGTGGCGAGGGGCCGGTGCAGCAGGGTGGTGGCGACCGCACGCGGTAGGTGCGTTCGCCCACCCCCCGCCGTCGCACGCTCGTGCGTTCGGCGGCGAGGACGCGCCTTCCGCACCACATGGACCACGGAGGACAGTGCCATGGCCACCCTTGAGACCACCGCCACCGTCGACATCGGCTACCGGTCGGACGGCCCCGGCCGCCTGATCCTCGACCAGATCGCCGACAAGTGGTCGATGACGGTACTGGCGTTCCTCGACCGGCCGCGGCGGTTCAACGAGATCCTGCGCCACCTCGAAGGCGTGACCCACCGGGTCCTCACCCACACCCTGCGGCGCCTGGAGCGCAGCGGGCTGGTCGCGCGACGGGTGCTGACGGCGTCGCCGATCCGGGTCGAGTACTCCCGGACCCCGCTCGGCGAGTCCCTGCGGGAGCCGTTCGGCCACCTCTACGCCTGGACGGTCGAGAACCTGGACGACATCCGAGCGCACCAACTGGCGTACGACGAGCGCCTGCGCGGTCAGTAGGACCCCACCCCCGGATCGGCGGGCGCCCCGCGGGGCGCCCGCCGTGCTGCCCTGCCCGTTTCGAAACCCACGCTTCCCCGGAGGTCCCCGTGTCACCGCTCACCCGCCGTACCTTCCTCGGCTCCGCCGCCGCCCTCGGGGCGGCCGTCGGCCTGGAGGTCGTGCCCGGCACGCAGGCCCGCGCGGCCGCCGCCGCGGCGCGCACCGGCACGATCCGCGACGTCAAGCACGTCGTGGTGCTGATGCAGGAGAACCGCAGCTTCGACCACTACTTCGGCACGCTGCGCGGCGTGCGCGGCTTCGGCGACCGCACGGCCGTCCAACTCCCGGACGGCAACAGCGTCTTCAACCAGCCGAACGGCGGGAAGCGCCAGTACCCGTGGCAGCTGAGCGCCACCAAGACCTGGTGGTGGGGCGTCAGCAAGGAGAAGATCGCGCAGTGCGACGGCTCGCTCGCGCACACCTGGGCCACCCAGCACGCGGCCTGGAACAACGGGCGGATGGACTCCTGGGTCGCCGCCAAGGGGTCCGACCGGACGCTGGGCTTCATGGACCGCTCGGACATCCCGTTCCACTACGCGCTGGCCGACGCCTACACGATCTGCGACGCGTACCACTGCTCGGTCCTCTCCTCGACCGGCCCGAACCGCACCTACCTGTGGTCCGGCATGATCGACCCGGACGGCAACGCCGGCGGCCCGGCCTACGACGGTGCCTCGGAGTCCGGGCTGACCTGGCAGACCTACGCCGAGGCGCTGCAGGACGCCGGGGTGAGCTGGAAGGTCTACCAGAACGCCTCGGACAACTTCGGTGACAACGGGCTCGCCTACTTCGACACCTTCGAGCACGCCCCGCCGGGCAGCGACCTCGCCGTCAACGGCATGGGCTCGGTGCCGAGCACGGGCAAGACGGCGGACGACATCGTCGCGGCGATCCGGGCGGACACCCTCGACGGCACGCTGCCGCAGGTGAGTTGGGTGGTCCCCGACCAGCTGTACTCCGAGCACCCGGACGGCCCGCCGGAGAACGGCGCGCACTTCGTCCACCTGGTGCTGCAGGCGCTGGCCGCCGACCCGGAGGTGTTCGACTCCACGGTGCTGTTCCTCAACTACGACGAGAACGACGGCTTCTTCGACCACGTGCCGCCGCCGGTCGCACCGGACGGCACGGACGGCGAGTTCTACGACGGCACCAACGTCGGCCTCGGGTTCCGGGTGCCGATGATCGTCGTCTCGCCGTGGACCCGCGGCGGCTGGGTGGACTCGCAGGTCTACGACCACACCAGCGTGCTCCGGTTCCTGGAGACCTGGACCGCGGCCCTCGGCACCCCGGCCGTCTGCTCGAACATCAGCGCCTGGCGCCGCAAGGTGTGCGGCGACCTGACCGGTGCCTTCGACTTCGCCAACCCGGTCCACGGCCTGCCCTCGCTGCCCGACACCAGTGACACGATCAGCGCGGCGTCCGCCGCCCTGGAGGTGAACCCGGCCCCGGGCACCAACGAGATGCCCGCCCAGGAGTCCGGCACCAAGCCGGCCCGCGCGCTGCCCTACCAGCCGAACGCCTGGGTGGACCGGATCGAGTACGACGCCGACGACGCGATCCGGCTCCGGATCGCCATGGCCAACCAGGGCCCGAAGGCCACGGCCTGGGCGCACTACTCGGTCTACGCCAACGCCTACCGCACCGACGGCCCCTGGCAGTACACCGTCGCGCCGCACAACGCCTCGACCGGCACCGACGGCAGCGCCAAGGACTCCTTCGACATCGGCGCCGACTACGGCGACGGCCAGTACGACCTCTCGGTCCACGGCCCGAACCGGTTCGTGCGCCGCTTCACCGGCGACGCGACCGCCGACGGCCGGACCGCCGAGGCCACCACCGGCTACGCGCCCGCGCCGCACACCAACCGCCAGGCGCTCTGGTTCCACCTGGCCAACACCGGCACCTCGACGGTCACCTTCACCATCGCCTCCACCAACTACCGCACCGGCACCTGGCACTACCGGGTCGCGCCGGGTGCCACGGTGAGCGACCACTTCGACAACGTGGCGGTCTGCGGCGGCTGGTACGACTTCACGGTGACGGTCGACGGCGACGACTCGTGGAGCCGCCGGGCCACCGGCCACATCGAGACGGGCGGCGCGAGCATCACCGGCTGACCAGGACCGCGACACGACGCCCCGCCGGCTGCTCCGCCGGCGGGGCGTCGTTCTGCAAGGCCGAAGACGTGGCAATTAATTAACTTACCGACGTATTGAATGTTCACTTGGCCTGCCCATACGCTCTGGCCTGCCACGGTCGTGTCCGCGGCAGGTGACGGACCGGACTCCGCATCCCCGGGAACGACAGTGCGCGCGACGCAGGGACGCCCGGTAGCACCTCACGCGCCATCGGTCGGCGCCCCACCGCGCTCCTCGGAGGTTCACGTGTCCCCGTTCATCCGCCATGCCCTGTCAGCACCACCCCGCCGGCGGCCGGGGTGCCCGGCCGCACGAGCCCGCACCGCGATGGCCGGCACGCCGCAGCGCTGATGCCGGACAACCACGACTTCGCCCACTCCCCCGACTCGCCGCCCGCCACGACCGACACCTGGCGGGACGTCAGCAAGCAGCCGCCCGTCGGACGGGCGGCCGAGATCGCGCGGCTCGAACGGGCCGTGCACTGGCTGCGGTCGGGACACGGGACCGTCCTGGAGCTCGCCGGGGATCCGGGCCTGGGCAAGAGCACCCTGCTGAGCGTCCTCGCCGGGCTCGCCGCCCGGGCCGGGATCCGGCTGGCCCGCGGCCACGCCGGCCGCGGGAACGCCGCCCCCGGCCAGGTGTTCCGCGACGCCTGGGGCGACCATCCCGCGCTGGACCCGCGCGACGTCGACGGCGACCGCTTCCTGCAGGCGGCCCGGGGGCTGGCCTTGGACTGGGCCTCGGGCGCCGGTGGTGCCCTGCTCCTCGACGACGCGCAGTGGTGCGACTCGGGATCGGTCGAGCTCGTGCGGCGGCTCATCCGCCGTCCGGTCCCGGGACCGTTCCTGCTCGCCCTGGCACACCGCCCCCGGCAGACCAGCCCGATCCTGCTGGCGGCGCTGGACGAGGGCGTGCGCGCCGGCACCGTGACCCGGATCGCGGTGCCGCCGCTGGGCCCGGACGCGGTGCGCGAGCTCCTGGCCCGTTGGTCCGCCGACAGCGGCCCGGAGCACGAGGACCACCTCGACCGCTTGCGGGACGCGGCCGGCGGCAGCCCCCGCAGCCTGCGCATCCTGCTGGCCGCCGGCTGGGATCCGGGCCGGTCGCCGGGCCGCGGCGACGACCCGGGCCTGCTGCTGCGCGAAGCGGCCGCCCTGACCGCCGAGTTCGAGGCGGTGTCGCCGCAGGCCCGCGCGGCCCTGGGCGCCGCCGCCGTGCTCGGCACGCCCTTCCGCCCCCAGGACGTCGCACCGGTCTGCGGACTCGATCCCGACCACGCCTTCGCGGCGCTCGGCGAGCTGACCCGCGCCGACCTCGTGCGCGGCCGCGGCGAAGGCGGCACGCTCGGGTTCCGCGACAGCGTGCTGGAGCAGGTGGCCCACGAGCACATGGACCTCCTCGAACGCTCGACGGCCCACCGGCGGGCGCTGGACCTGCTCACCGAACAGGGCGGCACCGCAGCGCAGTTGGCCCGGCACGCCGTGCACCTGCTCGGCACGGACTCCGCGGTGGCCGCACCCGTCCTGGCCCGGGCCGCCGCCGAGGCGCTCGCGCACCGGCCGGACGCCGCGGCCCGCTGGCTGCGCCTGGCGCTCGACCACACGCCGCACGGCGCAGCGGGCAAGGAGGCGCGGTCCGAGCTGGAGGTGCTGCGCTCCCGGGCGCTGATCGGCGCGGGGCGGCTGGACGAGGCCCGCACGCTGATCCACGAAGTCCTGGGCCGCTCCGATGAGTTGCCCTGGCAGCTGGCCGTCCGGGCGGCCGGGGCCGCCGCGGACGTCGAGCGCCTGCTCTGCCGCCACGAGGAGGCGGAGGCCATCGCCGCCGCCGCACTGCGCCGCCTCCCGGCCCCCGGGAACGGCGGACCGCTCCCCCTCGAAGCCGCCGCCATGACCTACGAGTACGCGCTGGTCCAGTCGATGCGCGGCGACCACGTCCGGGCCCGCGCGACGCTGCGCCCGGCCCTGGGCAGCGCCCTCGAACCCGCGCACCCGACGGGGGTGGCGATCCGCTGCCTGGCGGCCTGTCAGGACGCCTACCTGGGGGACGTCGCCGAGGCCGTCCGCGCCGTGCGGGAGTGCGCCGACAGCACGGACGCGCTCCCCGACCCCCAGGCCGGACGGTCGCCGGAGATGTTCCTGACCCTCGGCACCGCCGAGTTCTACCTGGAGCGGTTCGACGCCGCCGCGCGCCACTTCGGGCGGTTCCTGAAGGTGCCCGGTGCCCGCGCCCAGCAGCACCTCGCCTCGTACCAGCTCGTCGGCCTGGCGGTGGTCGACCTGTGCGGCGGCCGGTTGGCGCAGGCCGCGCGCCGGGCTGCCGAGGCCGAGCGGTCGGCCACCGACATCGGCTCGCAGGAGATCACCGGCCTGGCCCGGGCGGCGCGGGCCGCCGCACTGGCCTGGACCCGCGGCCGGCGCGACACGCGCGAGGCCCTGGCCCTGGCCGACTCCGCGCTCCTCGACCTCGCGGCGCGGGACAGCTGGTGGTGTCTCAGCGCGATCGGGCTGGCGGCCCAGGTGCGCCTGGTCGCCGGGGACCCGGACGGCGCGCTGCGCACCATGGTGGACGGCGCCGGCGGGGAGGACGTGGCGCAGCTCCAGCCCGCGCTCGAACCCTCGCTCCGGGCGCTGATGGCGTCCGCCGCGCTGAACTGCGGCGACCTCGTGTCCGCGCGGCACTGGACCGCCCAGGCGGAGGCCGCCGCGCAGCGCCTCGGGCTGCCCGGGCAGCGTGCGTGGGCGGTGCGCGCACGGGCGGCACTGCATCTGACGGATGGTCAGCCGGACCTCGCCGCGCCGCTGTTCGAGCAGGCCGCCGAGGGGTTCCAGCGGGCCGGGCTGCCGCTCCAGCGGGCCTGGACGCTGGTCTCGGGCGCCCAGGCGGCCGGCGCGGCGCAGGGACGGGACGTCGCGCTGGGCTGGCTGGACTCGGCCTCGGTGATCGCCGACGCGCTCGGCGCGCTCCGGGTGCGCGAGGAAGCGGCGCGCGTGCGGGCCGAGTTGGCCGGCAGCCGGTCCGAGCGCGACCCGGCGCAACCGCCCGCGGCCGGGCCGCTGGCGGTGCTGAGCGACCGGGAACGCGAGATCGCGGCGCTCGCGGCGGCGGGGCTGCGGTCGCGGGAGATCGCGCAGCGGCTCTTCCTCAGTCCGCGGACCGTGGACGCCCACCTCGGCCGGGTCTACCGGCGGCTCGGCCTGTCCTCGCGGGCCGAGCTGGCCCGGGTCATCGGCGGGCGGGACGGCGCCGTGGGGTGAGGGGATGACCCGGGCTCGCGGTGCGGGTCAGCCGTTCAGCCGGCGCACCTGCGCGGCGAGCGTGTCGACGGTGCGGGCGAGCTGCTCGGGGGTGTGCTCGCTGGTGACGAAGAAGCGCAGTCGCACCAACTCCTCGGCGACGGCCGGGTGCAGGATCGGGTTGGCGCTGATCCCGTGGTCCGCCAGGGCGGCCGACAGCGCCACGGCCTTGGCGGAGTCCTTGACGATCACCGGGACGACCGGGGTGCCGTGGCTGTCGCCGGTGTCGAGCCCGGCCTCGCGGGCCGAGTGCAGGAACGCCTCGGAGTTGGTCCACAGCCGCTTGAGCCGCTCCGGCTCCGCCCGCATGACCCGGATCGCGGCGAGCGAGGCGGCGGTGTTGGCGGGGGTCATGCCGACGCTGTACACGAAGCCGGGGGTGGCGGCCTTCAGGTAGTCCACCACCCGCCGGGTAGCGGCGACGTAACCACCGCAGCCGGCCAGCGACTTGGACAGCGTGCCGGACCACAGGTCGACGTCCCGGCGGTCGACCAGGAAGTGCTCGCCGACGCCGCCGCCGGTGGCTCCGAGGGTGCCGATGCTGTGGGCCTCGTCGATCATCACGAGCGCGCCGTGGCGGCGCTTGACCTCGATGAGCGCCGGCAGGTCGACGATGTCGCCGTCCATGCTGTAGACGCCCTCGACCACGATCAGCACCCGGCGGTACTGCCCGCGGACCCGGCGCAGCAGGTCGTCGAGCGCCGCCATGTCGTTGTGCGGGAAGGGGCGGCGGCGCGCGCCGGACAGCCTGCAGCCCTGCAGGATGCTGTCGTGGGCGAGCGCGTCGTGGACGACGAGGTCCTCGGGGCCCAGCAGGTGGCCGATCACGGTGACGTTCGTCGCGTGGCCGCTGACCAGTGCGATCGCGGCCTCGCAGCCGTTGAGGGCGGCGAGTTCGGCCTCCAGCTCGTGGTGCAGCGGCTTGTTTCCGGACAGGAACCTGCTGGCGGAGACCGAGCTGCCGTAGGTGTCCACGGCCTCCTTGACCGCCCGGGTCACCTCCGGATGGCCGGACAGCCCGAGGTAGTTGTAGCCGGCGAAGGAGATCAGCTCCCGGCCGTCGATCCGGGTGGTGGCGCCCAAGGTCCCTTCGTTGAGCAGGAAGTACGGGTTGCGGTCGAGTGCGGCGACGCGCCGCTCCATCGCGAGCAGCTCGGGGAAGTCCTCGATGCGGGTCTGCGGCGCGGCGGTCGCCGTACCGGTCGCAGGCCCGGTCTCGGTCTCGGGAGCGGTCTCGGTCTCGGTCTCGGGAGCGCCGTCCGCCCGGGACGCGCCGACGAGGTCGGCCACCGCGTCGACCACGGCGGCGATCGTGGGCTCGCCGGAGAGCAGCTCCGGGCCGATCCGGTCGGCCGCGTCGGGGAAGTGCCGGCGCAGCCGCTCCACGAGCTCGACCAGCATCAGGGAGTCGAAGCCGAGGCCGTGGGTGACCACCGTGTCGTCCGCCAGCTGGTCCAGCGGGAAGGCGCTGACCGCCGCGAGCTCGGCGCGGACCCGTCGACGGACCAGCTGGTAGGAGGCCGTCCGCTGTTCCTCGGGCGCCGTGGCCCCGTCCGCACCGCCGACGGACACCGGCCGGTCGAGGCCCGCTGTCCCGGCGAGGGTCCGCAGGACGTCCAACTGCTCGCGCAACAGCGTGACGACGTCGTTCATGGGGAGTTCCTGTCCTTCGGGGCGCTGTCTGGGAGGGCTGAGCTGGGGCTGGGGCCGGACTCCGTGCTCGGGCGCGGGGCTGGCCGGGGTGTTGTCCGCCTCGCCGGCCGCGACGGCGGCCAGGCCCGGGACGGTCCGCGGTCCCGGCACCCGGGAGGCGACCCGGGGGTGCCAGTGCGGCGTCGCGGCGAGCGGCGAGGGCGGCAGCGTGACCAGCTGCGTGCCGGCCGGCACCAACCCGGTCGCATCGAACTCCACGCCGGCGACGGCGAGTTCTCCGAGGCCGCCGAGCAGGCTGCGCGCGTCGTCCGGGTCCGGCCCGGTGAGCGCGACGCAGCGCACCCCCGCCGGGTCGGGGACGCTGTGCCGCACCGCGCCGAGCAGGCTGGCGCCGCCCAGCAGCTGCACGAAGATCCGGGCGCCGCCCTGGTGGGCGGAGTGCACCGCGTCGCCGAAGCGGACCGGGGCGCTCGCGTGCCCGGCCCACAGCTCGCGCAGGACGGCGGGGTCCGACTCCGCCCGGCCGCTGACCGTGGACACGAACCCGCCCACGGGCCGGTCGATCCGCCGGGTGGCCAGGTCGGCGGCGAGGTCCGCGCGGACCGGGTCGAGCAGCGGGGAGTGGAACCCGTTCGACACCTCCAGTGCGCTACTGGTCACCCCGGCGGCGGCGCAGCGGCGGGCCAACTCCGCGAGCCCGGAGGCCGTTCCGCTCCAGACGGTCTGGCCGGGGTGGTTGTGGCAGGCCGCCCAGACGTCGTCGAGGTCGCGGGTGAGGCCTTCCGCCTGGTCCACGGTCGCGCGGACGGCGAGCATCCCGCCCCGGCGGTGCGCCTCCGCGCGGCGCATGTGGGCGCCGCGGGTGAGCAGCAGCCGCGCGCACTCCTGAGGTGCGAGCGCGCCGGCCAGCACCGCCGCGGGGAACTCGCCCACGCTGTGGCCGAGGCTGACCGCCGGGGCGAGCCCGAGCGAGCGCAGCAGGGAGCCGACCGCCACGCCGAGCGCGCCGAGGACGGGCTGGCACACGTCGGTGCCGGTCAGTCGGGCCCGCCCCTGCGGGCTGTCGGCGTCCGGCCCGTGGACGGCCGCCAGCAGCGAGAACCCGCCCGGGTGCGCGGTCGCGGCCGCGTCCCAGGCGTGCACGCTCTCCCGCACGGCCGGGAAGCGGTCCAGCAGGTCGCGCAGCATCCCGGGGCGCTGGCTGCCCTGCCCGGGCAGCAGGAACGCCACCGCCCGCTCCGACTCGGGCAGCGGCCGGTCGGCGGCCCAGGCGCCCTCCCCGAGAGTGCCGGTGCGGCCCTGGGCGAGGGCACGGCGGGCCTGCTCGACCCGGGCGACCAGTTCCTCGTGCCCGGCCGCGACCACGGCCAGCCGGGCCGTCAGCAGCTGACGGGCCGCCAGGGTCCGCGCGATGCCCGCGAGCGGCAGGTCCGGCGTCTCGGCGACCGTCTCGCGGAACCGGTCGAGGTGGGTGACGAGGCCCGCCACCGAGCCGGCGGAGAAGAGGAACAGGTGCGGCGGCTCGGTGCGGGCGGGCGGGCGCCGCACGGGGGTGCGCGCCCGTACCGGGGCCTCCTCCAGCACGACGTGCACGTTCGTCCCGCCGAAGCCGAAGTTGCTGACGCCGGCGCGGCGCGGCGTCGCGGCGGTGTGCTGCCAGGGCCCGAGCCGGTCGGGGATCCGCAGGTCCGCGCCGTGCAGCTGGTCGGCGCGGGCGGTCCGGGTGGCCGGCATCGGCGGGATGGTCCGGTGATGGAGCATCAGCGCGGCCTTGATCACCGAGGCGGCGCCCGAGGCGCCCAGCGAGTGCCCGATCAGTGACTTCACCGACCCCAGGCTCGCCTCGACGCGCTCGCCGGTGCCCTCGTCGCGGATCCGGGTGATCGCCTCGATCTCGGTGGCGTCGCCGACGACGGTCGCGGTGCCGTGCGCCTCGAAGGCACCGACCGAGCGGGCGGAGCAGCCCGCGTCCCGGTAGGCCCGTTCCAGGGCCAGCAGTTGGCCGCCCGCCCGGGGGGTCATCGGCCCTTCGGACGCGCCGTCGTTGGACATCCCCACGCCGCGGATCACGGCGTAGACCCGGTCGCCGGCGGCCAGCGCCTCGTCGAGCGGCCGGAGCACCAGGACGCCGACGCCGTCGCCGAGCACGAAGCCGTCGGCCCGGGTGTCGAACGGCCGGCACGCCCCGGCCGCCGAGACGGCGCCGATCTTCGAGAAGGCCAGCAGGGTCCTGGGGTCCAGGGCCAGGTAGGCCCCGCCGACCAGCGCCACCCTCGACTCGCCGGCCGTCAGGCTGGCCACCGCCTGGTGCAGCGCCACCGTGGAGGCGGAACAGGCCGCGTCGACGGCGAAGCTCGGCCCGTGCAGGCCGAAGAACCGGCTGACGTTGGCCGCGGCCATGTTCAGCAGCGCCCCGGGCAGCACGAAGGGCCCCATGGTGCGGACGTCCGGGACGAGTTCGACGTACTCGGACAGGTTGAGCCCGAAGAACACACCGGTCCGCTCGCGGTCGAAACCGCCCTTCTCCCAGCCGGCGTCCTGCAGCGCCTCGCGCGAGGCGTCCAGCAGCAGCCGGTGCTGGGGGTCCATCCCCTGCACGCGCCGGGGCGGCATCCGGTAGTACCGGGCGTCGAACCGGTCGACCTGAGCGATCGTCGCGAGCCGGTCGGTGTAGGTGCCGTGGCGGGCCCGGCGGTCGTCGGGTGTGTGGAGCGGCGCGTGGTTCCAGCGCTCCGGGGGGACGGGCCGGAACTGGCGCTCGGCGCGCCGCAGGAGGCGCCAGTAGTCCGGCAGGTCCCGCGCGCCGGGGAACCTGCACCCCATGCCGACGATGGCTGTGTCACGCAAAGCTACCCCAAGTCTGAGTGAGGGCTGCGAGGTGGCGCCGGCGGTCGGTGGGGCGACCGTCGCCGCGCTGCCTGGCGGCCGGTCCCGCCCGGGGACCGGCGGCCGTCATGCTCGCAAGGGCCGTGACGGCGGCGCATGGGTAGAACTACGGCATCCGTTACCCAAGGGGCCCACGCGTCCGCCCGGGCCGAGTTGGTCAGTCCTGTCGACAGTGACCAGGTCAGCCTCATCAGCAGCTGCCGGGGTACCGTTGTTGATGATCCGTCAGATCATCCTCCGGACCCTGACGCATGGTTGACATGAGCGCGCCGGTCGGGCTTAACCTGTGTGACGCTACCGGCCGGTAGCGTCAGCGCGGGCCCGGACATCGGAACACCGAAACGGCGCCGGGGAACCCTGCCCCCGGTTCCTTCACGGTGCTCGGGCATCGGCATGCCCCCAGCAGAGCGGCCCGGCGCTGCGCCGTGCCGGAGTCCCGCGTTCCCCCGCATCCGCCATGCTGCCCATCGGAGTGCCCATGAGGCCCAACTCGCCGCCGGACGACCTGATCATCGGCGTCACCCCGCACCAGGAACCGGATGCCGCGCTGGCCGAGGCCGTCTGCCGGGCCGGCGCGCTCGGCGTGCTCGACCTCGGCGCCGGCGACCGCCGGGCGCGCGAGGAGCTCGACCGGCTGCGCGAACGCGTCCCCGGCCGCTTCGGGGTCCGGCTGGGCCCCGGCTGCGCACTGTCGCCCGGCGAACTGCGCCGGGCCGACGGGACCGGACCGCACACCGTGCTGCTGGCGCCGGACGCCGCTCCCGCACCGGGCACGCCCGACTGGGACCCGGCCCCGTTCACCGGCCTGCGCCTGCTGGTCGAGGTGACCGGTCTGGAGCAGGCGCTCGCCGCGGTGCACGCCGGGGCGGACGGGCTGATCGCGCGCGGCAGCGAGAGCGGCGGACGGGTCGGCGAGCTGAGCACCTTCGTGCTGCTCCAACTGCTGCTGGCCAGCCCGGGGATCGAGGTCCCGGTCTGGGCGGCGGGCGGCATCGGTCCGCACACGGCGGCGGCCGCCGTGGTCGGCGGCGCGGCCGGGGTGGTGCTGGACAGCCAGCTGGCCCTGCTCGCCGAGTCGGCCGTGCCGGAGCAGGTCGCGGCCGTGCTGCGCTCGATGGACGGGTCCGAGACCGCGGTGGTCGACGGGCGCCGGGTGCTCCGGCGCGGCGGCGGGTCCGCCCTGCCAATCGAGCTGACGATCGGTCAGGATGGCTTCCTGGCAGCCAGGTTGGCCGAGCGGTGGGGAACCGCCGGACGGACCGTGCACGCCCTGCAGGACACCCTCCGGGACGCCGTCCGGCAGGCGGCGAGCAGCGCCGGGGCACCGCTCTCCGCCGCGCTCGGCACCCGGCTCCCGCTCGCCCAGGGCCCGATGACCAGGGTCAGCGACCAGCCGCGGTTCGCCGCCGCGGTGGCCGAGGCGGGCGCGCTGCCGTTCGTCGCACTCGCCCTCGCGGACGGCGCACAGACCCGTGACCTGCTCGCCCGCACCGCCGCCGCGCTCGGCGAACTGCCCTGGGGTGTCGGCGTGCTGGGCTTCGCCGCCGAGGAGGTGCGCAGCGCCCAGCTCGCGGAGGTGCTGGCCGCCCGGCCCAGCCACGCGGTGATCGCCGGCGGACGCCCGGCACAGGCCCGGGTGCTGGAAGAGGCCGGGATCCGCACCTTCCTGCACGTGCCCTCGCCCGGCCTGCTGCGGCAGTTCCTGGCCGACGGCGCCCGCCGGTTCGTCTTCGAGGGCTCGGAGTGCGGCGGCCACGTCGGGCCGCTGCACAGCTTCCCGCTCTGGGAGGCGCAGTTGGGAGTGCTGGCGGACTTGCTCGACGAGCAGCGCGGCGAACCGCCGACGATCGAGGTGCTGTTCGCGGGCGGCGTGCACGACGAGCGCTCGGCGGCGATGGTGGCCGCGCTCGCCGCGCCGCTGGCCGGGCGCGGCGTCGCGGCCGGCCTGCTGATGGGCACCGCGTACCTGGTCACCGAGGAGGCGGTGGCGCTCGGCGCCGTGCAACCGCGCTTCCAGCGCCAGGTGCTGGCGGCGAGCGCCACCGAACTGCTGCACTCGGCACCCGGGCACGCGACGCGCTGCGTGCCGAGCCCGTTCACCGAGGAGTTCCGGCAGACCAGCGAACGGCTGCGGTCCGAGGGACGGCCGGACCGGGAGGTCTGGGAGCAGCTGGAGCGGCTGAACGTCGGGCGGCTGCGGATCGCCAGCAAGGGCCTGGACCGGGTGGCCGGGGAGCTCACCCCGGTCGACGAGGAGGGGCAGCTGGCCCGGGGGATGTTCATGGCCGGCCAGGTCGCCGTGCTGCGCTCGGCCACCACCACCATCCCCGAGCTGCACGCCGCGGTGACCGGCGGGGCCGGGGCCTTCCTCGCCCGGCGGGCGGCCGAACTCACGGACCGGCTCGGCGGGTCCGCCGCACCGGTCGAGCAGCCCAGACCGCTGGAGATCGCGGTGGTCGGCATGGCGGGCATGTTCCCGCAGGCCCCCGACCTGCCCGCGTTCTGGGCGAACGTGCTGCACGGTGTGGACGCGGTGACCGAGGTTCCGGCGGAGCGCTGGGATCCGGCGCTCTACTACGACCCGGAGGGCGAGCCGGGCCGCACCCCGTCCAAGTGGGGCGGCTTCCTGCCCCGGATCCCGTTCGACGCGCTCGCCTACGGCATCCCGCCGGCCGCGCTCGGCAGCATCGAGCCGGTCCAGCTGCTCGCGCTGGAGGCGGCCCGGCGCTCGCTGCTGGACGCGGGGTACGACAGCGGCGCGGGTGACGGCGGCCGGGCCTTCGACCGCTCGCGGGCCGGCGTGGTGTTCGGCGCGGAGGCGGGCAGCGACCTGTCGAACGCGGGCGTGCTGGGGGCGGTGCTTCCCGCCTACCTGGGTCGGGTGCCGGGCCCGCTCGCCGAGCAGCTGCCCAAGCTCACCGAGGACTCCTTCCCCGGCATGCTGGCCAACGTGATCTCGGGGCGGATCGCCAACCGGCTGGACCTGGGCGGCGCCAACTTCACGGTGGACGCCGCGTGCGCCTCCTCGCTGGCCGCGCTCGACGTGGCGTGCAAGGAACTCGTCGCCGGCACGGCCGATCTGATGCTCTGCGGCGGCGCCGACCTGCACAACGGGATCAACGACTACCTGCTGTTCGCCTCGGTGCACGCGCTCTCCCCCACCGGCCGGTCCCGCCCGTTCGACGCCGCGGCCGACGGCATCGCGCTCGGCGAAGGCGTCGCCTGCCTGGTGCTGAAGCGGCTGGCCGACGCGGAGCGGGACGGCGACCGGGTGTACGCGGTGGTGCAGGGGGTCGGCAGCGCGAGCGACGGCCGCTCGCTCGGGCTGACCGCACCCCGGCCCGAGGGCCAGCGGGCCGCGCTCGAACGGGCCTACCGGGGCGCCGGCGTCGCACCGGCCGCCGTGGGCCTGGTGGAGGCGCACGGGACCGGCACCGTGGTCGGCGACCGCACCGAACTGGCCACCCTCACCGAGGTGTTCACCGAGGCCGGGGCGGCGCCCGGGAGTTGCGCGCTCGGGTCGGTGAAGTCCCAGATCGGGCACACCAAGTGCGCGGCCGGGCTGGCCGGGCTGATCAAGGCCTCGCTCGCGCTGCACACCGGCGTGCTGCCGCCGACCCTGCACCTGGAGCGGCCGAACGCCGCCTGGGAGCCGGACCGGAGCCCGTTCGCCTTCCACACCGAGGCCCGGCCGTGGGCCGCGTCGGCGGGCGAACGGGTCGCCGGGGTCAGCGCGTTCGGCTTCGGCGGCACCAACTTCCACGCGGTGCTGCGGGGTTACGAGGGAGCGGTGCCGGTGCACGGCCTCCAGGAGTGGCCGGCCGAGCTGTTCCTGTTCCGCGGCGCCGACCGGGCCCGGGCGCTGCGCGGCGTCAGCGAACTACTGGGGCTGGCGATGGAGCCGGGTCAGCCGTGGCGGCTGCGCGACCTCGCGCTGGCCGCCTCCCGGCGGGCTTCGGCCGGGCACGGGCCGGTGCGGGTCGCGGTGGTGGCGGGTGATCTCGCGCAGCTCGTCGCGCTGCTGAACCGGGCGCTGGCCGAGGAGCACGCGCCGCAGGACGGGCTGCACCTGGACCCGGCGGACGGCGCGCCCGGCGGTGAGCTCGCCTTCCTCTTCCCCGGCCAGGGCAGCCAGCGGCCGGGGATGTTCGCCGAGCTGTTCACCGCGTTCCCCGCGCTGCAGGGGCAGGTGCGGCTCGGGCGGCGGTACGCCGACCTGCTGCACCCGCCCGCCGCGTTCACCCCCGAGGCGCGGGCGGCCCAGCGGGCCGCGCTGACCGACACCCGGGTCGCCCAGCCGGTGCTGGGCCTGACCGGGCTCGCGGCCCACGAACTGCTCGCGCTCGCGGGCGTACGGCCGCAGCTCGCGGCGGGCCACAGCTACGGCGAGCTGGTCGCGCTCTGCGCGGCGGGGGCGCTGGCGGCGCAGGACCTGCCGGAGCTCAGCGCGGAGCGGGCCCGGGCGATCCTGGCCGCGGTAGGGGACGGTGCCGGCCCGGGGCGGGACCCCGGCGCGATGGCCGCCGTCCGGGCCGGGGCCGAGGAGATCGAGAAGGTGCTGTCGGGCACCGAATCGGTCGGCGGTGTGGTGGTGGCGAACCACAACGCGCCGCGGCAGGCGGTGATCTCGGGGCCGACCGAGCAGGTGGCGGCCGCCACCGAGCTGCTGCGGGAGGCCGGGTACGAGGCGAAGCGGCTGCCGGTGGCCTGCGCGTTCCACAGTCCGCTGGTCGCCGGCGCGGGCGAGCAGTTCGGCGCGGCGCTGGCCGAACGGACGCTGCGGGCAACGGAGTTCCCGGTCTGGTCGAACCGCACGGCGGGGGTCTATCCCACCGACCCGGCCGCGATCCGGGCGGAACTCGCGGCGCAGATCGGCGCGCCGGTGCGGTTCGCGGCACAGATCGAGGCGATGTACCTGGCTGGTGCCCGGGTGTTCGTGGAGGCCGGGCCCGGTTCGGTGCTGACCCGCCTGGTGTCCGAGGTGCTCGGCGACCGGCCACACCGGGCCGTGCCGCTGGAGCGGCGGCGCACCGGCCTGCCCGGCTACCTCGACGCGCTCGCCGAACTCGCCGTCGCCGGCGTGCCGGTGCACACCGACCGGCTGTTCCGCGGCCGCGACGCGGTGCCCGCGGGCCGCGCGCCGGCCCCCCGCCGCCCCGGCTGGACGGTGGACGGCCAGCTGGTGCGGACCGCCGCAGGAGAGACCTTGCCCGGTGCGCTGGCACCGGCCCGACCCGTACCGGAGGCCCTGGTGTCCACGCACGACCCGCGATCCGCGGACCCGCAGGCGCTGATCGCCGATTTCCTCAGCACCAGCCGGGAGTTGATCGCCGCTCAGCGGGACGTGCTGCTGACCTACCTCGGGGAGGCCCGACCTGCGGTGCCGCCGGTCCGCGCCACCGTTCCTCAGCTTCCGCAGCCCGCCGCGCAGTTGCCCGTCCCCGAGCGCGTGGCACCGCAGCCGGCCGGCCCGGGGAGCACGGGCGATCTGCTGGCCACCGTCATCGAAGTGATCGGCGAACGCACCGGCTACCCCGCCGACATGATCGAACCCGACCTCGACCTCGAAGCCGACCTCAGCGTCGACTCCATCAAACGCACCGAAATCATCGGCCAACTCGTCCGCCGACTCACCGACCAGAGCGACACCGTGTCGTTGAACGACGACGAGGTCGAACAACTCGCCCGCGCACGCACCGCCACCGCCATCGCCGACTGGCTCACCGCACGGTTCGGCCAACCGACACCGGCCACCGCCCAGCCGCACCCGGGCGACCTGTTGGCCACCGTCATCGAGGTCATCGGCGAACGCACCGGCTACCCCGCCGACATGATCGAACCCGACCTCGACCTCGAAGCCGACCTCAGCGTCGACTCCATCAAACGCACCGAAATCATCGGCCAACTCGTCCGCCGACTCACCGACCAGAACGACACCGTGCAGCTGAACGACGACGAGGTCGAACAGCTCGCCCACGCACGCACCGCCACCGCCATCGCCGACTGGCTCACCATACGGTTCGGCCAACCGACACCGGCCACCGCCGATGCTCCGCAGGACGTCCCCGCAGCGCCGGCGGGTCACGACCCGGTCCGACTCTGCTTCGAGGAGGTCCCGCTCCCCCAGGCCCCCGCGCCCGCCGACACCCTCGCCGGACAGCACCTCCACCTCCTCGGCGACGACGGCCACGGCCTCGCCACCGCGCTGGCCACCCGCCTCGCCGCGCTCGGCGCCCAGGTGGCCGCCCACCCGGCGGACCATCAGCTCTCCCCCGCCGACGGCGAAGCGGACGCGGTCCTGCTGCTCGATCCGCTCGCCGCCGACGGCGCCCCGGTGCTCCCCGGCGCCGTGCCCGCGCTCCAGGCGGCGCTGGCCCGCGCACCGCGCCGGCTCCTCGCGGTCAGCCGCGCCGAGCGCGACGGGCAGGGTGAGAGAGGACGGGCGGACGGCCTGCGCGGCCTGTTCCGCACCCTCGCCCGCGAGTACCCCGCGCTGTCGGCCCGCCTGCTCGAACTCGACCGCTCCGACGGCCCGGCCGGGCCCGAGGAGCAGGCGCAGGCCGTGGAGGCCGTCGTCGCCGAACTGCTCGCCGACGACCACGAGGCGGTGGTGCTGCGCACCGCGACCGCGCGGCACGGCCTCGCGCTGCGCGAGCGCGGCCTCGGCGCGCTCGGCAACACGGGCGCCGGCCCGGCCGGCGACGGTGTGGCCGAGGCCGCCGCGCTGGGCCTGGACCGGGAGGCCGTCGTGCTGCTGGTCGGCGGCGCTCGCGGCATCACCGCCCACGTGGCGGCCGCGCTGGCCGCCGCGAGCCGCTGCCGGCTGGAGCTGCTCGGCCGCACCGCGCTGCCGGACGGCCCCGAGGACCCCGCGACCGCCACGGCCCGCGACCGCGCCGCGCTGCGCGCCGCGCTGGCCCGCCAGGGCGTGCCGCTGCCGCAGGTGGACGCCGCCGCCTCCCGGCTGCTCGCGGGCCGCGAGGTCGCCGCGACGCTGGCCGAGCTCGACGCGCTGGGCTCGCCGACCGGCTACCGCACCGTGGACGTGGCCGACGGCGTCGCGCTGCGCCAGGCGGTCAAGGAGGTGTACGCCGAGCACGGACGGCTGGACGGCGTGGTGTTCGCCGCGGGCGTGATCGAGGACAAGGTGCTGGCCGAGAAGGACCCGGCCTCGTTCCGGCGAGTCTTCGCCACCAAGGCGGACGGCGCCCGCGCGCTGCTCGACGCGCTCGCCGAACTGCCGGTCGGGCCAAGGTTCACCGTGCTGTTCGGCAGCATCGCGGCGGCTCTCGGCAACCGCGGCCAGGCCGACTACGCGGCGGCCAACGACGCCCTGGAGCAGCTCGGCGCCCGGTGGGCCCGCCGAACGGGACGGCGGGCGCTGACCGTGCACTGGGGCCCGTGGGCACCGTCCGCCTTGCACGGCGGCATGGTCTCCGCCGAGCTCGCCGGCTCCTACGCCGACCGCGGGGTGAAGCTGATCGACCCGCAGGCGGGCGCCCTCGCCCTGCTGCGCGAACTCGCCTGGGGCGAGCCGCAGTCGAGCTCCGTGGTCTACACGGCGTCGGGCTGGTGACGGGGATGACGACCCGTCACCTGCCACCCGTGGCCGTCGTCGGGATGGCGGTGCTGCTGCCGGGCGCCCCGGACCTGGCCGCCTACTGGCGCAACCTGCTCGCCGGCGCCGACGCGATCGGCGAGGTGCCGCCCGGCCGTTGGGACCCGGAGTACTACGACCCGTCGGCCGCCGACGGCTCGCCCGACCGGCTGTACTGCCGTCGCGGCGGCTTCGTGGACGGCATCGCCCGGGTGCAGCCGACCCGGTTCGGCCTGATGCCGAACTCCGTCACCGCCACCGAGCCGGACCAGCTGATCGCCCTGCAGACCGCCGCCGCCGCGATCGAGGACGCCGGCGGCCCGGACCGACTGCCGGACCGGGACCGGGTCGGCGTGGTGCTCGGCCGTGGCGGGTACCTGACCCCGGGCCTCGCCCGGCTCGACCAACGGGTGCGCGGGGCCCACCAGTTGACCCGCACTCTCGGCGAGGTGCTGCCCCATCTGACGGCTGATCAGCTCGACCGGGTGCGGGCGGCGTTCACCGAGCGGCTCGGACCGGACCGGCCGGAGGCGGCGATCGGCCTGGTGCCCAACCTGGCCGCCTCCCGGCTGGCCAACCGGCTCGACCTGCGCGGGCCCGCGTACACCGTCGACGCCGCCTGCGCCTCCTCGCTGGTCGCGGTGGACCAGGCCGTCGGCGAGCTGGCGAGCGGACGGTGCGACGCGGTGCTCGCGGGCGGGGTGCACCACTGCCACGACGTCACCCTGTGGAGCGTCTTCGCCCAGCTCGGGGCGCTCTCCCCGAGCGAGCGGATCCGCCCGTTCCACCGCGGTGCGGACGGCATCCTGATCGGCGAGGGCACCGGCGTGGTCGTGCTCAAGCGGCTCGCCGACGCCGAGCGGGACGGGGACCGGGTGTACGCGGTGATCCGCGGCACCGGAGTGGCCGGCGACGGACGCACCGCCGCACTGGCCAGCCCCGACCCGGGCGGCCAGCGGCGCGCGGTGGAGCAGGCCTGGCGGGCCGCCGGGTGCGACCCGGCGGCACCCGGCGCGCTCGGCCTGCTGGAGGCGCACGGTACCGCGACGCCGGCCGGGGACGCGGCCGAACTGACCACCCTGGCACAGGTGTTCGGCCAGGCACGGACCGGCGAGCGCCGGGCCGTGCTCGGCTCGGTCAAGTCGATGATCGGCCACACCATGCCGGCCGCGGGCATCGCCGGGCTGGTCAAGGCCGCGCTGGCCGTGCACCACGGGGTGCTGCTGCCGACGCTGCACTGCGAGGAGCCGCACCCGGCGCTGGCCGACACCCGATTCCGGCCGATCGCCGCCGCCGAGCCCTGGGAGACCGTGCGCGGCGGTCCCCGGCGCGCCGGGGTGAACGCCTTCGGCTTCGGCGGGATCAATGCGCACGTCGTGCTGGAACAGGCGCCCGGCAGCGCGCCGTCGCCCGTCCTGCCGCTCGCCGGGCGAGCCGCTCGGCCGACCGGTGCCGGCCCCGCGCAGGTGGTGGAGCCAGAACGGGTGCTGCGCCTGGCCGCCGACACGCCCGAGCAACTGGCCGCGCTGGTCGCCGCCTCCGACGACCCGGCCCTGCTCCGCGCGGGCCGGCCCGAGGACGGCGGCCCCGCCCCGCGCTACCGCCTCGCGGTGGTCGACCCGACGCCCAAGCGCCTCGCCGTGGCCCGGCGCGCCGTGGCCCGGGGCCGGGCGTGGCGCGGCCGGAGCGACGTCTGGTTCGCACCGGCGCCGCTGCTCGGCCCGGGCGGCGGCCGACTGGCGTTCCTCTTCCCCGGCTTGGAAGGCGAGTTCGCGCCCCGGGTGGCCGACGTCGCGGACCACTTCGGGCTGCCCCGACCGCCCGTCGGCGACGGCACCGGCAAGGTCGGCGACCCGCCCCGCGTCGGCGACGTCGGCCGGCACGGCGCCGGTGTGGTCGCCGTCGGGCGCCTGCTCGACGCGGCCCTGCGCCGGATCGGCCTGCGGCCGGACGCCGTGGCCGGCCACAGCGTCGGCGAGTGGACCGCCATGATCACCGCCGGCCTGTACTCCGGCGCCTCGGTCGACGCGTTCCTGGCCGCCTTCGACCCGGACGCGCTGCGGGTGCCCGGCCTGGCGTTCGCCGCGCTCGGCGCGCCCGCGGAGCGGGTGCTCGAAGCGCTGGCCACCCTGCCCGGCATGACCGAGGTCGTGCTCTCGCACGACAACGCCCCGCAGCAGGCGATCGTCTGCGGACCGGAGCAGCCGGTCGCCGAGCTGGTCCGCCGGTTCCGCGAGCGCGGGGTGCTCGGCCAGGTGCTGCCGTTCCGCTCCGGGTTCCACACCCCGATGCTGGGCCCGTACCTGGCGCCGATCCGGCAGGCCGCCGAACGGTTCGAGCTGCACGCGCCCGCCGTGCCGGTCTGGTCCGGCACCACGGCCGCGCCGTTCCCGGCCGCCGAGGCCGAGGTGCGCGAACTCTTCCTGCGCCACCTGCTGGAGCCGGTGCGGTTCCGCCCGCTGGTCGAGGCCATGTACGCGGCCGGCTTCCGGGCGTTCGTGCAGGTGGGCACCGGGCAGCTGGGCTCGCTGGTGGCGGACACGCTGCACGACCGGGAACACCTCGCCGTCGCGGCGAACGCCCCGCAGCGCGACGGGCTCGCCCAACTGCGGCGAGTGGCGGCGGCGTTGTGGGTCGAGGGCGCCGAACCGGACGCCGCCTCGCTGCTGCCGGGCCGGGCCGGAGGACCGGCGGTGCCGGCGGCGCGTGAGCACGTGGCCGTGCCGCTGGATCTCGGCAGCGCGCTGGTCTCGCTGGACCCGGCGACGCTCGGGCCGCTGATCCCCGAGCCGGCTGCGCACCTGCGTCCCGAGGCCGACCCCCTCGGGCGGCTCGGCGAGCACTCCCCCGTGGCCGCCGAGCTCCACGCCCTGCTTCGCGAGACCGAACGCACCGCCGTCGAACTCATCGGTGCGGCTGGTCAGTTCGAGAGGCGTGTGCCCGCAGCCGAGCCGGTCACCCGGCTGCACATCTCGCTCGACGCCATGCCCTACCTCGCCGACCACTGCTTCTTCCGCCAGCGCCCGGACTGGCCCGATCCCTCGGACCGCTGGCCGGTCGTCCCCGCGACCACGATCGCCCAGCATCTGCTGGACGCCGCCGAGGCAGCCGCGCCGGGCCGGATCGCCGTCGGCGCACGGGACTTGCGGTTCGGCCAGTGGGTGCCGGCCGCCGAGCCGCTCGACGTCGAGATCGCCCTCCAACAGATCGACCCGGACCTGGTGAACGCCAAGTTCGGCCAGTACGCGGACGGCGTCGTCGAGCTGAGTGACCGTCATGAGGCCCCGCCCGCCCCCTGGCCCGTCGACCCGGCGGCCGAGCAGCCCCCCGAGCTCACCGCCGCCCGCCTGTACCAGGACCGGTGGATGTTCCACGGCCCGGCCTTCCAGGGCCTGACCGAGCTCACCGCCATCGGCGCCGCGCACGTGCGCGGCGTGATCACCGCGCCCGCCGCACCCGGTGCACTGCTGGACAACGTCGGGCAGCTGCTCGGGTACTGGATCATGGCCAGCCGCACCGAGCGGACCGTGGTCTTCCCGGTCGGCATCCGCCGACTTCGCTACCACGGACCGGCCCCGCGGCCCGGCACCCGGCTGCACTGCCACCTGCGGATCACCGCCCTCACCGAGAGCGTGCTCGAAGCCGAGGGACAGCTGCGGCTCGCCGACGGCACGGTCTGGGCCGAACTGCACGGCTGGCAGGACCGCCGCTTCGACAGCCACCCCGAGACCCGCCCGGTCGAGCGGTTCGTCGACCGCCACACCCTCGCGCGACCGCAGCCCGGCGGCTGGCTGCTGCTGCACGAGCGCTGGCCGGACCTCGCCTCCCGCGAGCTGATCATGCGCAACCACCTCGGCGCGGCCGAACGGGAGCGGTACGCGCAGCAGCCGCCGCGCACCCGCCGGGCCTGGCTGCTCGGCCGGATCGCCGTGAAGGACGCCGTCCGCCGGTGGCTCTGGGAACAGGGCGAGGGCCCGGTCTTCCCGGCCGAGATCGAGGTGCGCAACGATCCGGCCGGACGGCCGGTGGTGGCCGGGGTGCACGGCCGCGTGCTCCCGCCGCTGGACGTCTCGCTCGCGCACCGCGCCGAGGCGGCGGCCGCCCTGGTCCGGCCGGCCGGGGACGGAGTCGGAGTCGGGGTCGGCATCGACCTCGAAGAGGTCGTGGACCGGCCCGCCGAGACCCGGCAGGTGGCCCTCGGTGCAGCCGAATCAGCACTGCTGACGGAGTGTCAGGAGCGCGACGGTGGCAGCACGGCCCTCTGGTTCACCCGGTTCTGGGCCGCCAAGGAGGCTGCGGCCAAGGCGGCGGGCACCGGACTGCGCGGCCGTCCCCGCGACTTCGCCGTGGTCGCCGCCGAAAGGTCCGCCCTGGTGGTCGAGGCCGCCGGGCCGCGCGGCCCGTGGCGCCACCACGTGCACTGGGCCGTGGTCGACAGCCCGCCGGGCCTGCCGCCGCGCAGCTACGTGGCGGCCTGGACCACCGGCGACCGGCCCGAGGAACAACTCCACACGCACCAGCACGACTTCGAGAGGACGACAACGACGTGACCGTCAGCGAGCAGACCACGGACCGCACCCCGCCCACCACCGAGCGGGTCCTCGGCGAGAACACCGCCGAGTGGGTCCTCGGTGAGATCACCGCCATGCTGGCCGAAGTGCTCGACGAGTACGGCCTGCAGGACGCCGAGGTCACCATGGCGACCCGGTTCACCGAGGACCTCGAACTGGAGAGCATCGACCTGGTCACGCTGGCCGGACAGCTCCAGGAACGCTGGGGCGAGCGCGTCAACTTCGCCGAGTTCCTCGCGGGCATGGAACTGGACGAGATCATCGACCTGACCGTGGGCCGACTGGTCGACTACGTGGTAGCCCAGCTGACCACCGACGACCACGACGAGCGGGGCTGACCGTGGCCTTCCTCGACCTCGACGGGCTGCGCTGCCACGTGCAACGGCTCGCCCCGAGCGACGGCGGCCCGCCCTGCGCGACCGTCGTCCTGGTGCACGGGCTGCTGACCGACAGTCTCGCCAGCTACTACTTCACCCTGGCCCCCGCGCTCGCCGCCGCCGGCCTGGCCGTGGTGATGTACGACCAGCGCGGCCACGGACGCTCCGAACGCCCCTCCACCGGATACCAGTTGGAGCGGTTCACGGCCGACCTCGACGCGCTGCTCGACCGGCTCGCGATCGCCGGGCCGGTGCACCTGGTGGGCAACTCGTTCGGCGGCACCGTCGCGTTCGACCTGGCCGTCAACCGGCCGGAGCGGGTCGCGAGCATCCTGGCCATCGAGTCCGAGCCCGCCTCGCCCGCCTGGTCCGCCAAACTGGACGGCATCCTGCGCCGGGCCGGCACCGAACTCACCGACGAGACCGCCCTGGCCTGGGTCGCCGCCGAACGCGGCCGGCACACCGCCAGGTTGGCGCGCACGGCGGGCCGGCTGCTGGCCGCCACCTCGCTCGCCCGGGACATCCCGGCGAGCCGGCTGCCCAGCGAGTCGCAGCTGCGCGCGATCCGCTGCCCGGTGCTCACGGTGTACGGCACGGAGTCGGACCTGGCCGAGCAGGCGTCCTGGCTGGACGGCCTGCTGCCCGACTGCCGCAGCGAGTTCGCGGCCGGGCAGGAGCACTCCGTCCTCATCGAAGCTCCGTCACTGGTGCGGACCTTGACGTTGGATTGGCTGCGCGAACAAGGCGTCACCGGGCTGCGCGAGCCCCTGGAACGGAGCCTGCGGTGAGCCGGTTCCTGCTCGTCGTGCCGCCGCTGGTCGGGCACGTGAACCCGCTCGTCGGCGTCGCCGCCGCCCTCACGGCCCGCGGGCACACCGTCGCCTGGGCCGGACTGCCCGAGCTGGTAACGCAGTTGGCCGGCGAGGACGCCGAGGTGTTCCCGTGCGCCGTCCCGCCCCTGGCCCCCCACCGCCCGCCGGAGCTGCGCGGGCCGGCCGCGCTGAAGTTCCTCTGGCAGGAGTTCCTGGTCCCGCTCGCCGAGGCGATGGCACCCGACGTCGTGACGGCCTGCCACCGCTTCCGTCCCGACGTCGTGGTGGCGGACCAGCAGGCGGTGGCGGGCGCACTGGTCGCGGAGCGGCTCGGTCTGCCGTGGGCCACCTCCGCGACCACCTCCGCCGAGTTCACCGGGGCGCTCGACGGCATGCCGCTGGTCGCGGCCTGGGTCCGCGAGCAACTCGACAGGCTGCGCGAACGGTTGGGCACCCCCACGACCGGCACCGACCCGCGGTTCTCCCCCGCCCTGGTGCTCGCGTTCACCACGGCGGAGCTGGCCGGCAGGCCGACCGGCGCCGGAACCGGCCGGGTCCGCTTCGTCGGCCCGTCCCTGGCGGCCCGTCCGACGTCCGCGGCGTTCCCGTGGCAGTGGCTCGACCCGGCCCGCGCCACCGTCCTGGTCACCCTCGGCACCGCCAACACCGACGCCGGCGCGGCCTTCCTGACCGTCTGTAGGAACGCCCTCCAGGCCCGGTCCGACCGCGTGCAGGCGGTGATCGTGGACCCGGCAGGCGCACTGTCCGACCTGCCGCCCAACCCCGACCTCCTCGCGCTGCCCGCCGTCCCCCAGCTCAGCCTGCTGCCGCGCACCGCCGCCGTGGTCTGCCACGCCGGCCACAACACCGTCTGCGAGGCACTCTGGCACGGCGTGCCGCTGGTGGTCGCCCCGATCCGCGACGACCAACCGGTGGTGGCCCACCAGGTGGCCGAAACCGGCGCCGGAGTCCGGATCCGGTTCGGCCGCACCGACGCCGACCGCCTCGGCCGGGCGGTCGACGCCGTGCTCGACGACCCCGCCCACCGTGACGCCGCCCGCCGGATCGGCGCCTCGTTCCGCGCCGCGGGCGGCGCCTCCCGCGCCGCCGACCACCTGGAAACCCTGGCCGCCACCGACCCTCCGCCCACCGCGTCCACGCAGGAGTCCCGTTGACCGAGCCGCGCACCGCAGTCCCGCAGCCCCGCACCGCCGTCGTCGACGCGCTGCGCGACGCCTACCAGGCCGAACTCGCCGACGGCACCGACCGGTTCTTCCAGCCGCGCCGCACCGACTGCCCCTGGTGCGGCGCCCACCAGTTACGCGCCAGGCTGCGCACCCGCGACCTGTTCCAGTACAAGCCCGGGCACTTCGCACTCGACCGGTGCGACGGCTGCGGCCACGTCTTCCAGAACCCCGCCCTGACCGAGGACGGCCTGGCCTTCTACTACCGCGACTTCTACGACGGCCTCGGCGAACAACGGCTCGGCGGCGCGTTCGGCACCCGCCGCCGCACCTACCTGGGGCGCGCCCGCTCCGTACTCCCGTTCGCCGCCGCACCCGAGCGCTGGCTGGACGTCGGCACCGGGCACGGACACTTCTGCGAGGCCGCGCGCGAGCTGTTCCCCACGACCGTGTTCGACGGCCTCGACCTCAGCGCAGGCGTCGAACTGGCCGCCCAGCACGGCCGGATCGCCCACGCCCACCGCGGCGCGTTCCCCGACCTCCCCGGCCTGGAGGGCCAGTACGACGTGGTGAGCATGTTCCACTACCTCGAACACAGCACCGACCCCCGCCGCGAACTCGCCGCCGCCCGCCAGGTGTTGCGCCCGGACGGCCTGCTGCTGATCGAGGTCCCCGACCCGCAGAGCCGCTACGCCCGCCTGCTCGGCCGCTGGTGGCTGCCCTGGCTCCAACCCCAGCACCTCCACCTGGCCCCGGCTGCCAACCTGCGCGCCCGCCTCGCCGAACTCGGCTTCACCGTCCTGCTCGAACAGCACGCCGAGGCCCACGACCCGATCGACCTGCTCGCCGCCTGCTGGCTCCTCCTCGACGCCCTCGCCCCACGCGAGGACGCCCCATGGCACCCGGGCACCCCACCCGGCCGCCTGCGCCAGGCCCTGCGCGCCGCGGTGTTCCTCGCCGGAGCGCCGGCGCTGCTGCTCGCCGCCCTGGCCGACCGCCTGCTCGCCCGCGCGGCCGGCCCGGCCGGGCTCTCCAACGCCTACCGCCTGCTGGCCCGGAAGGACGGGTGAGCTGTGCGGATCAACTGGCCCTGCCCCTACTGCGGGTGGTCGTAGCCCTTGAGCGAATCAACGATGTCATCCCCGTACACCCAGAACGTGCCCGCATTCCCGTACCTGTCCCACGCGACGATCTTCGGGCTGTAGTACCACTTCCAGTCGTTTACCGGCCCGTTGGGGATGTGCCACCCGTCGCCGCCGATGGTGGCGTGCACCCAGGTGAAGCACAGGTAGCGTTCGGGATCCGCCCTGTCGTACATGGCAACGTCATCGCACCAGTCGTTCCCGTCCGGGAAATTGACGATCCGTCCCGTACCGCGGTCGTGCGGCTCGCGGTACCAGACATAGCCGCCGTAGAAGTTCCTCCGACCGTCCTCAGGGGTGATCCTGCAAGCGAAGAGCCCGTCATAGCCAGGCTCGCTGGCGTAGTCCTGCACGCGGAAGGCGACGAAGTAGTTGTCCTCGGCTTTCAAGGACAGGTAGTAGTTCCACGCATCTGTCGTCACACGACCCGTGTTGCCGCCTTCGCGGGTCGACGCACGCGAGCAGTCCCAGGTGATGTCCCCCCACGTGTACGTCACCGCCGATCGCGGACTGAACGTGACGCGACTCTGGTACGCCCCGCCTCGGGAGCTGCTGACGGTAGCTCCGGAGTCGGTTTTGACACGAACCCCAATCGACTTCCGACTCACCCCCGGCCAGCCGTACACGTAGAACGTGACGCACTGAGCCCCGTCGTCTTCGATCGTCGATTCGGCGCGCTCGCCGACCCCGTCAGGGGTTGCGGTGAACTCGTTCGCGGCGTCCGTGTAGGCCCACCCCGAGTAGCCGTTCCAGTCGAGTTTCGACTCGTCGTCGTAGTCGATGAGCCACAGGTTCTCCGCCAGGTGCTGGAGGTCGACCTGGACGGGATTTCCGTCCTCGTCGGTCGGCTCGACGGTGATCGCCACGGCGATCCTGTTCTGTCCGTTCGCGTAGATGTGGCAGTCCTGGCCGCCGCTCCGGAGTGTCACCGAGAGGTTCGACACGCTCGCCCAGGTGGACATGTCCGGTCTCCTTCGTGGTGTGACACGGCCCGGTGTCTTCCGTTCCCGGCACCAAGACTGACGCGTCGTCATCCACCACGTCGCGGGAAGGCGCAGAATGGCCGGTTCCTGCGGCCGGATCGGGAGAGCCGACTGACCGCCTGCGCCGAGCTGCTCGCCCGAACGAGCCGTCAAGGTGCCGCGTGGCCGTGCGGTGTCTTCTCCCAGCTGAACGGCGAGAACGCCAGTTGGTGCACTGCCCGCCAGGCCGCGACCCACCACAGCACCGAGTAGAGCGGCGTGAACACCGCGCGCCACGGGGCCCGCAGCCCGGCCCGTCTGGCGGCCACGAAGGTGATGGCCATCCAGAGGCCGGCCGCCGCCAGCTGGGCGGCGGTCGCCGACAGCACCAGCCCGGCGTCGGCGGTCCGCCACGGTCCGCACAGGGCGGTGACCGTGAGGGCGGCGAGCACCGGCTGGACCAGGGCGGTCACCGGGGCGCTCGCGACGATGCCGAGCAGCACGAGGAGTCCGCCGGGCCCGAACCGGCGGGCGGTCCGGTGGGGGCGGCGGGTGTGCACCATCGTCGTCATCAGGAAGCCCTTGAACCACCGGGTGCGCTGGCGCACGTACGGGCCCACGGCGTCGACCGCCTCCTCCCAGGTGACCGCCTCGATGGTCTCGGTGCGGTAGCCCAGGGCCGCGCAGCGCATGCCGAGGTCGGCGTCCTCGGTGACGTTCCAGGCGTCCCAACCGCCGAGCGCCCGCAGGGTGGCCGTGCGGAAGTGGTTGCTGGTCCCGCCGAGCGGTATCGGCAGCCCGAGCCGCACCATCCCCGGCAGCGCCAGGATGAACCGCAGGGCGTACTCCATGGCGAACTGCCCGGTCAGCCAGTTCCGCTCGGCGTTGTGGAACAGCAGCCGCGCCTGCACGCAGGCCAGCCGTCCGTCACGCGCGGCGAACCGGGCCGCGACCTGGCGCAGTTGGCCGGGATCGGGCCGGTCCTCCGCGTCGAAGATCACCAGCAGTTCGCCACGGGCCAGCATCAGCCCCAGGTTCACCGAGCGGGGCTTCGTCTGCGGCGGGCCGGACGGGAGTTGGACCACGCGGACGAACCCGGGCGGATTCGCGGCCAGCACCGCCCGGGCGGTGTCCGGGTCGTGCCGTTCCACCAGCACCAGCACCTCCAGCCGGTCCGCCGGGTAGTCCAGCCCGGCCAGGTGCCGGACCAGGTCGCCGATCACCCCGGCCTCCCGGTAGGCGGGCACCAGCACGGTGTAGAACGGGAGCTCCTCGGACGCCAGCGGCGGATCGTCCGAGCCGCCGTGCCGGCCCGCACCCGGCAGGCCGGCCACCATGACCACCGCGTTCAACACGCTGTACGCCGTCACCAGCACGGTCAGCAGCCCGAGGACGACCAGCGGCACGAACACCAGCCCGGCCACGGCCGCGGCGACGCCGACCGCGACCGCCATGAGCTGCCAACGGGCGAACCCGCTGCTCGCCGCCAACTCCGGATGCCGCCGGGCGAACCCGTGCGCCATCAACTCGGCCACCGCCGCGGACTGCTCGACCAGCGTCCGGTCCTGCTCCTCCGCCGTGCCGCGCGCCAGCGCTTCGATCAGGTCCCCGCCGGTGTCCACCAGTTCCGCCATGTACATCCCCTCCCAGGAGCAACGACTATCAGATCCATGATCAAGAGTGGTACTCCGCGGGCCACGGGGCGGCCGGGGAGATGGTGATGGGGTGTCAGCGGATGGCCAGGATGTGCGGGTGACGGCCGCAGGGATCGCGCGCAGGCGGCGATCAGTGCGGGGGTGTGGGGTGCGGCGGAGGTGGACCGGAGTCGGCACGGAGGTGAGGTGGAGGTGGGCCACGGTGCTCGGCGCCAGCTCGCCCCCGCAGACACTCGCTCTCCCCAGCTCAACAACCAGATGGCGGCGGCACGGAGGCGGCGGACCTCCGTCCGAACTCCGTTTCGCCTCCGCGCGTGTTCCGCGCACCTGCGCACCTGCGCACCTGCACACCGCACCCGGACACCTTGCCGCCCCGATCCGGTGCGCACCCACTCGCGCACCTGCGCACCGCACCCGAGCACCAGGGGTGCGCACCCCGGCCCTCCGGTGGATCCGGAGGTGGCCTGCGCCCACATCGTCCAGGGCCACCGCGACGGACCCACCCGGCACGGGACCACCGGAGCCAGAGTTCGCCCGCAAGGCCTGGGCCGTGCTCGACGCGAAGCCCGGCGCGGAGGCTCCGGACACGTCGCGTCCTGTGGTGTGTACCGTCGCTCCATGAGCGCGAGTCAGCAGCCAAGGTTGGACGAGATCGAAGAGCGGTTCGCCGCTGTGCTGGCCGGGCGACTGAGCCGGGACGAGGCCGACCGGTGGGCGGGAGAGTGGATCACCGCCGAGGGTCTCGCCTGGGACGACGTGTCCTGGTGGGCACTGGGGCTGCTGCACGGCATCGATCTGCCAGCCGGACCGGAGGACGGCTTCCTCCACGACGATGCCCAGGTGAGATCATGGCTGGCCGAGCTGCAAGTTCGCCGGGCCGCGTGACCGCGCGGCGCTGCGGCAACCACCGCGCTCACGATCGGAACGACGAGAAACACTCACCAGCCCACGGCCGAGGCCCACTGGCTCTCCATCACTTTCCGTGAATCGACGGTCAGCTGTGCCTCAGCACCTGGCGAGCTGAGCGTTCAGCGTCGGAGCTGGCATGATCACCGAGTGACAGATGTTCGCTTGCCCGCATTCCGGGGACCGGTGCGGTTTCGCTGCTGGGGTGGTTGCTGATGGCTTGGTGGTTCCGTCGGCGGTCGGAGCCGGACGACGAGGTGGTGTCGGTCCGACTGCCGGCCAGCCACGAGGTCGAGCTCCCGCGCGACGAAGAACTGGCCGAACTGACGGCCGGGGCGGAGCAGGGCGACGACGTGGCGATGGGCAACCTGGCGGCGGTCCTGCACCGGAAGGGCGACCAGGCCGGCGCGCTGCACTGGTGGGGCCGGGCCTGGGAAGCCGGGAACGTGGTGGCCGGCTTCAACCTGGGGATGCAGCACGCGGTCGCCGGTGACGCGAACCGCGCGCAGGTGGTCTGGGAGAAGGTCGCCGCGCTCGGCGATCCGGACGCCATGCTGGGCCTGGTCAAGCAGGCGCTCGACCGCGGCGATGCGGCCGGTGTCGAACGCTGGGTGCCGGTGATCCTCGCGCAGGACGAGGCGTTCCCGATCACCGCCTTGGGCGTGGCCTTCCGGGAGCACGGCGACTTGGCACGGGCCGTGCAGGCGTTCCTGCGCGCCGAGGAACTGGGCGACGGGTACGCGATGGAGTACCGAGCCCGGATCCTGGCTGCCCGGGGGCAGCACGAGGAGGCTGAGGCGCTGCGCGCACGGGCGGCGACGGCTGAGCGGATGCTCTGAGACGTGGCAGCGCGGCGAGCCGGCCCGCGGACGCTGACGGGTGTGTGCTGCAGGCGGCCGGGGTCGGCGGGGTGGACCGTGGGCTGAGTGACGGTCAGCCAGCCTGCGGCATCGGCGCCGGGAGCCGTACCGGCAGCGGGTCGGCTGCGGAGACCACGAAGACCGGAGAAGTACCTCTTCCGGTATTCAGCCTGGGCACCATCATCACCTCCGTCACACCCCTGACCTGCACGAACACGCCGGCCGGGGGTGTCCCGTGATTAGCGGGACACCCTGCTGGACGGGGCGGCGGACACCCGTAGCGGGACACCCTGACGGCCACTCGGCTCCCGGCGCCGTCGGCTCGGAGGTGGGGCGGAGGAGTTCGTGCGGTGCCCGGGCGGCCACCGCCTGTGGCTAAAACAGTGGTCGTCCCCCAGCCTTCCCTGACACGATTTCGGTGTGACCACCTTGTTCCTGATGGTCGGCCTGCCGGGGGCCGGCAAGACGACGCGCGCCCGGCAACTCGCCGAGGAGCACGGCGCGCTGCGGCTCACGCCCGACGACTGGATGCTTCCGCTGTTCGGTGTGCCGGAGGCGGAGGGGAAGCGCGACGTGCTGGAAGGGCGGATGCTCTGGCTCGCCCTGGAGGCGGTGCGGCTCGGCACCAACGTCGTGGTGGACTACGGCTGCTGGTCCCGGCACGAGCGCTCCGCGATCCGCTGGCTGGCGGAGGCGGAGGACGCGCACTTCCGCATGGTCTACCTGCCGGTCAACGACGCGACCCAGCGCACCCGGATCGCCCACCGATGGGCGACCACCCCGGAGGAAACGTTCCCGATGACCGAGGCCGACATCATGCTCGGGCGCGCGCACTTCGAGGAGCCCGACGCGACGGAACTCGAAGGGCGCGAGCTCGACGGCCCGCCCCCGGGGTGGCCGACCTGGCGGGAGTGGGCGGCGGAGCGGTGGCCGTCGTTCGCCTGCCCTGCGCCGGCTCCGCCGGCATCGACCTGAACGGCACCTGCTCGGCAGGGGTGACGGGCACTCCCCTCGTCAGGTCCTGCGCTCGGGCGGGAGGACGTGGCGGGTGTAGAGGAGCTCCTGCAGAACGTCCTCGCCGCCTTCGACGATGGACACGTAGCGCATGTCATCGGCCAGGTCGCCCATCGGGGAGTCCTGGGTGTAGCCCAGTCCGCCGAACATCTCGGTGCCGGTGGTCGCGATCTCCCAGCCGGCCCGGCCGCAGAACAGCTTCGCGGCGAGGGCCGACTTCAGACTGCCGGTGCGCAGCAGCGCGGTCGCACCGTCCGGGAGTCGGGCCAGTGCGTCGAACTCCTCGGCCGCGCTCAGGCACTGGTTGCGCATCACCATGATGGTGGTCTCGATCCGGGCGAGCTTGGCGGCGAAGACGGGGTGCGCCTCCAGCAGGGTGCCATGGACGCGCTTGTGAGCGGCGTAGTCCAGGCAGAGGTCGCGGATCCGGCGTGCCACCCCCACCGCCGAGGCGGCCATCAGGATGCGGCTGGTGTTCAACCCGACTTCGAGGATCCGCAGCCCGTGGCCGGACAGCACGTTCTCGCGGGGCACCCGGCAGTCGCGCAGGCTCACCTGGTAGGTGGCCGAGGCGGGGAGCCCGCGCAGCTGCCAGCGTTTGACGATGTGGATCCCGGGTGTGTCGCGGGGCACGACCACCGCGAGGTGCTCCTCGTCGGCGTCCGTGGCCGTGACGACCAGGAAGTCGGCGAAGTCCGCGTTGGTGGAGAAGAACTTCTCGCCGGTGAGGGACAGTTCGGCGCCGCTCGGACTGGCGACGGTGGCCGTGCGCAGGAGCTCGCTGCCCGCCGCCTCCTCGCTGGCGAGGGTCGCGCAGTAGCCGCCGCGCAGCGCGAGCGGTTCGAGGAGGGTGCGGCGCAGGGCGGTCGAGCCGAACAGGTCGACCATGGTGGTGCCCAGGATCGAGATGAACAGCGTGAAGGCGGTGCCCGCGTCGGCGTAGGCCAGCTCCGAGACGAGGTCGACGCCGTCCCGGAGCGCAACGCCCCGGCCGCCGCAGTCCGCCGGGAGCCACCAGTTCGCCAACCCCTCCTGGTGGAAGCTCTGTTGGAGCGGGGTGGGCACCGGCACCGGGCCTCGGGCGGATGCCTCTCCGTCCCGCTGGAGCCACCGTCGGTCGGCGGTGAACGAGCGGACCCGTTCGAGCAGTTCGGTGGTCGTCATGCGCGGTGCGTCCTTACCGGGCTGGGGAGGGTTCGCTGGGCGATGAGGCTGCCGACCAGGCCGTCCAGGAACGCGGCGTCGAGGTCGGGTGCGCGGACCCCGGCGGCCTCCAGCGCCTCCCAGGTCCGCGCGCTGTGCACCTCGGGAGCGCGCTGCGCGGGATCCGGGGCGAGCGTGTACCGGTAGACCCCGCTCAGCGCGAGCATCTCCCGGACGGCGGGGTGGTCGGAGTCGTCGAGCCGCTGCCACCACAGGTCGACCGGGACGGGTTCGAGCGGGAATCCGGCCCGCCGTACGGCCGCGAAGAGGTCTGCCAGTTCCAGCGGTCGCGGTCCGACCAGGTGGAACGTCCGGTCGCCCGACTCCTGCGGAAGGCCGGCCAGGCGCACGACGGCGCCGGCGACGGTGTCCGCCGTGGCGACGGGGAGCGCGGCGTCCGTCCGCGGCACCGCGCCGAGGGCGACGGCCGCGCGGAGCAGCGGCACCAGCAGGTCGGACTCGAATCCCGCGGTGGCACCGCCGTCGGCGGTGACGACGCCGGGACGGAACACGGTCACCCGCACGCCCCGGTCGGCGGCGGCGCGCACCTCGCCCTCGGCCGCGGCCTTGCTGCGCGGGTAGCCCAGCGGCCCGGCGGTCTGCGGGCTCGCCCTGGTGCGCTCGTCGACCGCGGGCAGTCCGGCGGCCCGGGCGCCGAGTAGCGATCCGAGGGTGGAGACGTGGTTCAGGTGTGCGGGCCGGCCGGTGAGCAGCGCGTGCCGCTCGGCGAAGGCGACGACGGCGCGGGTACCGCCGAGGTTGACGGGCGCCAACTGCTCGTAGTCGGCCGCGAGGTTGACCGTCGCGCCGCAGTGCACGATCAGGCCCGTGGTCTCGGCGAGCGCGTCGTACGAGCGGGCGCCGAGACCGAGCCGGTGGTCGGCGAGGTCGCCGGGCACGGCGACGACCCGGTCCCGGTACGTCTCCTCCGTCAGACCCGCGGCGCGCAGCCGCTCGGTGAGCCGGGCCGAGGCGGAGGCGGCGTCCGCGGCGCGGACCAGGCAGTGCACCGTGGCGGCGGTGGCGGTGAGGAGGTGGGCGCAGATCCTGCTCCCGAGGCTGCCGGTGGCACCGGTGAGCAGGACGGCGTGCGGTCGGAGCGCGTCGTACGGCCTCATCCGGTCTCCCCCGGCGCCTCGCTGGCCAGGGCGGCGGCGACCGCGGAGAGCGGGTCGCTGCCCATGAGCCGTGACAGGGGCGCGTCGATCCCGAAGTCCTTGCGCAGTCCCGAGCGCAGTTGAGTGGCCATCAGGGAGTCGAGGCCGAACCGGTTCATCGCCCGGGCGGCGTCGATCTGGTCGGCGCGCATGCCGAGGATGCCGCTGAGGCGCTCCTTCAGGTAGGCGGTGAGCTGGGCGGGATCGTGCCGGAGGGGGGCGGTCGGGGTCGGGCGCTGCGGCGGCGCGGGGGGCTGCGGCCCGGCCACCGGCAGAACGGGGACGGGCGCGGTGGCGGGCGTCGACCGGGTGGCTGTCGGCGCGAGCTCCGCCAGGAGCGGGTTGCCCTTGTCCTGCGGGTAGGCGGCGAGGTAGGCGTTCCAGTCGGCGGGCGGGAACAGCAGGTGGCGGCCCGGCGCGGTGAGGTGGGTGTCGAAGAGGCGCGGTGCGTCGTCCGGAGCGAGCGGGAACATGCCCCGCGGCCGGACGTCGTGGCCGTTGCTGGCGCTCAGCCGGGCGGCGAGGCCGACCTCGGACCAGTAGCCCCAGTTGACGACCGTGGCGGGCAGGCCCTGCGCCAGCCGGTGGGCGGCGAGGGCGTCGGTGAACGCGTTGGCGGCTGCGTAGGCGCCGAGGTGGTGGCCGAGGGCGAGGCCGCCGAGCACGGAGACCGCGGAGGAGAAGAGGGTGAAGAAGTCGAGCGGCTCGTCGGCGAGGGCCCGGTGCAGGGCCCAGCCGCCGGCGACCTTCGGGCCGAAGGTCTCCCGCAGTTCCTCGGCGGTCAGCCCGTCGGCCGGCCCCGACTGCAGGGAGACTGCGGAGTGGACGGCTCCGGCGACCGCGGGCAGCCCGTCCCGCCTGCGCCGCTCAAGCAGCGCGGCCAGCGCCGACTCGTCGGCCGCGTCCAGTGCCGCGTACTCCACCTGCGTGCCGGTTGCACGCAGTTCGGCCAGCAGGCGGCCGCGCGGGTCGGCGGCGGCCAGCGCGGACTCCGGGGTGCGGCCGGTCAGCAGCAGGTGTCCCGCCCCGCGCTGCGCCAGCCACCGGGAGGCCAGCCCGCCGACGCCGCTGAGACCGCCGGTGACCAGGTAGGTCGCCCCGGGCCGGATCTGCACGGGGCCTCGGTCCCCGGCCCGTTCCCGGGTCGGGAAGGAGAGCACCACCTTGCCGGTGTGGCCGGAGCGGGCGAGCAGGGCGAACGCCTCGGCCGCGTCCTCCACCGGGAAGACCCGGGGGGCGGGAGGGGCCAGCAGGCCCTCGGCGACCAGGTCGGTCACCGTGCGGACGAGCGCGGCCAGCCGCTCCCTGCCGTGCTCGTAGAGGTCCACCAGGTTGACCGGCAGGTAGCAGCGGCTGCGCGTGAAGACCCCCATCGGGAGCGGGCGGTGGGCGGCGATGTCGTTGACGGCCAGGTCGACGTACCGTCCGAAGGGGTTCAGCAGGCCGAAGTTGGCCTCGACGGCGTCCCCGATCTGGGTGCCCAGGACCACGTCGACGCCGCCGCGCTCCGGGTCGTCGGGATCCCGGAACTCCTCGGCGAACCGGGTGGACCGGGAGTCGCCGACCTTCGCCACGCCCATCTGGCGGAGCAGGCTCCGCTTGGCCGGGGTGCCGGCCGTGGCGTAGACGGTGGCGCCGCACATCCGGGCGATGTCGATGGCCGCGAGGCCGACGCCGCCGGTGGCGGAGTGGATCAGGACGCACTCCCCGGGCGCCAGGCGGGCCTGCTCGACGAGCGCGTGGTAGGCGGTGGCGTGCGCGGCGGGCAGGGCCGCCGCCTCGGCCGCGCCGAGCCCGTCCGGCCGCCGGCGCACCAGCGCGGCGGGTGCCAGGACGTGGCTGCGCAGCGCCGGGTACGCGAACGCCAGCACCCGGTCGCCGACGGCGAGTTCGCCGACGCCCTCACCGACGGCGGTGACGGTTCCGGCGCTCTCGCAGCCCAGTTTCGGGGGTCCGGCCGGGTGCGTGAGGTCGGTGCCGGTGAGCGCGAGGACGTCGTGGAAGTTGAGGCCGGCGTGCGAGACCTCGATCTCGACCTCGCCGGGGCCGGGCAACGGCCGTGCCACGTCCCGCAGTTCGAGGCCGGTGAGGCCGCCGTCGCCGACCAGTTCGCGGGCTCTGGCGGCGGTCGGTGCCGGGGCGGGGTCCAGTCGGGGCGCCAGCACCTGCGTGCCCCGCAGCGCGACCCGGGGTTCCGCCACGCCGCTGAGGACCAGCTGTGCGAGCCGGGCGGCGTCGGCCGCCTCGGTCTGGCCCGGGTCCGGGTCCGGGTCCAGGTCCACCATGGTCAGGCCCGGGCCCGGGTTCTCCTGACCGGCCACCAGGCCGAGGCCCCACAGGGCGGACCGCCAAGGGGCGTGGACCGGTACGGCGGCACCGTCCGGGGCTTGTTGAGCGCCGCGGGTGACCGCGTACAGGCGGACGGGGCCGGCGCCGGAGGCCACCGCGCCCACCAAGGTGCTGAGCACGGCGCAGCCGCGCACCGCCTCCTCCTGGACCCGCTCGGACGACGCCCCGGGCTCGTCGGCGCCTGGCACCGGCGAGGTCCACAGGGCGATCACGCCGTCCAGGGCGCCGTCCTCGGCCGCCTCGTCCAGCAGCTCGCGGACGGCACCGGCGGAGCCGGGGAGCTCCGCGACCTGGGTGACCTCCGCTCCGGACCGGGTGAGCGCGCGGGCGAGCCGGCGCCCGAGCGGTCCGTCGGCGCCGAGCAGCAGCCAGTTCCCGCCGCTGCGGCCGCTCGGGGCGGTGGGGAGGTCTACCGGGTGCCACTGGATCCGCCGCACCCAGTCCGACCGGTCGGCGACGGGGCCGGGGAAGGTCTCCGCATCCGCCCGCGCCGTCCCGCGTGCCTCCGTCCCCCGTGCCTCCGTCGCCCACGGCTCCGCCGTCGGCGCGGCCCCGGCCGTCAGTGCCGCCGACCGAACGCCTGTGACCGCCATGACCACGTTCCCCTCTTCGTCGCTGATGGTGATGTCCGCGACCGCGGATCCGCCGCCGTGGCCGACCAGCCGGACGTGCGACCAGACGTGCCCGCCCTGCGGGATCGCGCCGGCCCACACTCGGTCGATGCCGCTGAGCACGAACCCCCGCCCGGCGTCCGCGTCGGCGGTGTGCGCGAGGAGTGCGGCGACCGGCTGCATGCAGGCGTCCAGCAGCACCGGGTGGACGAGGTGCCCGGCGGCGGGTGGCACCGCGACGCGGGCCAGGCATTCGGCAGGGCCGAGCCAGATCTCCCGCACGCCCGCGAAGGCCCCGCCCCAGCTGTTCGCCCCCGCGGAGTGGCGGCGGTAGAACTCGGCACCGTCCAGCCGGGTGCCCCGCTCACGCACCGCGGCCGGGGACTCGGCGGCCGCGGGCGGCGGCCCGCCGTTCCCGACGGCCGCCCGGGCGTGCCGGACCCAGTGCGCGGAGGTGCCCGTGCGGCTCTCCGCCACGAGCCCGGCCGGCCCGGTGGCCCCGGGCCCGGCGGCGTCGTCCGCACCGACGCCGGCCGCACCGGCGCGCAGCCGCAGGCCCGCGCCCACCGCCAGCGGCAGGGCCTCGGTGAACTCGATGCCGACCAGTTCCCGGGCCGGTGCGGCCTGCGCCAGCAGCAGCTCGACCAGCGCCGCGCCGGCCAGCACCGGCGTCCCGCCCACCTGATGGTCCATCAGGTACACCGCTCGTCCCGTCAGGTCGAGCGGATCGCCCAACAGCGGGTGCTCCGGCGACTCCGGCCACTCCGGCCGCTCCGGCGACTCCGGCCACTCCTGCTGCTCCTGCTGCTCCGCCCCGATCTCGGGCCAGCGGTAGCCGGGTGCCTGGTACCAGTGGCGCTCGCGCTGCCAGGGGTAGCGCGGCAGGGGCGGGGCGGCGGTTCGGTCGGCCGGGCCCTGGACCGCGCTCCAGTCGACGTCGGCCCCGGCCTCGTACAGCCGGCCCAACGACCCGTACAGCGAGAGCCGTTCGGGTTCGTCCCGCCACAGCGAACCGAGGACCAGGTCCGCCGGCCCGGCCTGCGCGTCGAGGGCCGCGGTGAGCAGCGGGTGGGGCGAGACCTCCAGGAACACCGTGGGGGCCGGTCCCCGCGCGGCCCTGACGGCCGCGTCCAACCGCACCGTCTCGCGCAGGTTGCGCCACCAGTACGCCGCGTCCAGGGCGGTCCCCGGCGTCTGCGCCCCGGTGACGGTCGACAGGAACGGCACCCTGGTGGCGGTCGGGGCCAACCCGCGCAGGGCCTCGCCCAGCGGTCGGCGCACGGGGTCGATCCGCGCGCTGTGGGCGGCGTAGGCGACCTTGACGGAGCGGCAGGCGATGCCGCGCTCCTCGCAGCCGAGGACCAGGGCGCCGATCTCGTCCGGTGCCCCGGCGACGACCGTGGCGGAGCCGCTCTCCTCCACCGCGACCGAGGCGTCCGGCGCGAACTCCGCCAGCAGGGCGCGCGCCTGCGCCGGGCCCGCCCCGATCCGGGCCATCGCGCCGGGCGGTGCCAGCCGCTCCAGGAGTTCGGCCCGCACGCAGCTCAACCGGCCCGCCTCGGCCAGGCTCAGGGCACCGGCGCAGTACGCCGCGGCGATCTCACCCTGGCTCTGGCCGACCACGGCGGCGGGCTCGATGCCCCAGGACCGCCACAGGTCGGCCAGCGCGACGCCCACCGCCCAGAGCGCCGGCTGCACCCGTGAGGTGCGGCGCTGCCACGCGGCGTCGTCCGACCGCAGCGCTTCGAGCAGGGACCAGCCCGCGTGCTCGCCGACGATCTCCTCGCACTTCTCCAGCGTCGCGCGGAACACCGGTTCGTGGTCCAGGAGTTCACGTCCCATGCCGAGCCACTGCGAGCCCTGTCCGGGGAAGACGAAGACCACCCTCGGCGACCCTTCGGCGGAGCCGGACCGGCGGTCGGCCGCGCCCGCGAGCGCCTCGGCCAGCTCGCCGGCGGACCCTCCCGTGACGGCGAGCCTGCGCTCCCAGTGGGTGCGGCCCTGCGCTGCGGCCCGGCACAGCTCCGCCGGGCCCGCGTCGCCGGACTCGCGCAGCGCGCTCCGGTACCGGTCGGCGAGGGCGGCCAGGGCGGGTCCGCTCCGTGCGGCCAGCGGCAGCACAACGGGTGACCGCGGTGCGGTCCGCGCGGCGGCGGGTGCGGTCCGGACCCGTGACGGCACCGGGGCGGATTCGAGCACCAGGTGCACGTTCGAGCCGCTGACGCCGAAGCTGTTCACCCCGGCCAGCAGCGGCTGCCCGGCCGCGGCGAGCTCCACGGTGTCCGCCGGGACGCGCAGCAGGCCGCCGCGCCAGTCCACGTCCGGGTTCGGCACCAGCAGGTGCGGGTTGCCGGGGAAGCGGCGGCGCTCCATGCACAGCACCGCCTTGATCAGCCCGGTGATCCCGGCGGCCGCCTCGGTGTGCCCCAGGTTGGTCTTCACCGACCCGACCAGGCAGGGCGTCTCCCGCTCGCCGGGCACGGCCAGCACCTCGCCCAGCGCGGCCAGTTCGACCCGATCGCCGAGCGGGGTCCCGGTGCCGTGCGCCTCGACGAAGTCCACCTCCGCCGCGGACCGTCCGGCCGACCGCAGGGCCCGGCGCAGCACCGCCACCTGCGCGCTGCGGCTGGGGGCGGCCAGCCCGTTGCCGGTGAAGCCGTTGTTGTTGGTGGCGCTGCCCAGGATCACCGCGCGGATCCGGTCGCCGTCGGCGAGCGCGGCGTCGAGCGGCTTGAGCAGCACCAACCCGACGGCCTCGCTGCGCACGAACCCGTTGGCCGAGGCATCGGCGAACTTGCAACTGCCGTCCGGCGACAGGCCGCCGGCCCAGCCGAAGGTCAGGTGGGTGTGCGGCGTGAGGATCAGGTTCACGCCGCCCGCGAGGGCCACCTCGCACTCGCCCGCCCGCAGGCTCTCGCAGGCCAGGTGGACCGCGAGCAGCGAGGACGAGCAAGCCGTGTCCACCGAGAGCGAGGGCCCGTCCAGGCCGAGGGCGTAGGACAGCTTCCCCGAGTACACCGACCGGGCCGTCCCCAGCTCGGAGTAGATGTCCAGCGCGTCCAGGTCCGGCAGGTGCCGCAGCAGGTAGTCGCCGGAGTTCGCCCCGACGAACACCCCGGCGGACGCGTCCGCCAGCCGCTCCCGGGGCATGCACGCGTCCTCCAGCACCTCGTGCGCCGTCTCCAGCAGCAGCCGCAGCTGCGGGTCGGTGCGCTGGGCCTCGCGGGGTGACATGTCGAAGAAGAAGCCGTCGAACCGGTCGATCCCGGGCAGGAACCCGCCCCGGTCGGTGGGAATGCGGCCGGGCGTCCGGGGCTCGGGATCGTGCAGTTCGCGCATCCAGGCGCGGTCCGCCGGAGCCGTGGCCACCGTCTCCCGGCGCTCCTCCAGAACCCGCCACAGCGCGTCGACGTCCTTCGCCCCCGGAAAGCGCCCGCTCATCCCCACCACGGCGATGGCACTGCTCGGCCGGTCGAAGTGCATGCTGGATCGAGCCTCCTGGTCCCTGACGGGTTCGTGTGTCCGGATGACGGATGGTCAGCGACCGGGTGCACGGCGGGCGCGGTCTCTGACAGCCCTGACCCGGCACCAGAACGGGGACGGCTCGGACGCTCCCGCGCCGCCGACGGCTCTCCCGATCGCACGCACCACCGCCGCCCCCACTCCCTCTCGCCGCCCCGGCGGGATCTTCCCGTCATGATCATCGACCCGACAGCGGTGATCGAAACCCGCGGCACCCGAATGACCCGAAATCGACGCACCCTCCCATCGACGAAGGCGGTCGGCCCCATCTCGGGTAGGCCGAAGGACAGGCCCGCAGGTGGTCGAGTGCGTGCGCCCGGCCTGTCCGACGGATTGGCCACTGCACCAGGTGGGGCAACGGTAATGGTGTTCACGGGAACGGTGGACACCACCACCGAACTAACCAGGGAGCTTCGTTGGATCAAAGGAGGCGACGCGCTGGGCGCTTCGGTCGATCTCGATGACGCGGGCAGCGGGGAGGGCGGTCCAGGTGGCTTGCGACGAAGCGACGATCAGCTGGATGCCCTGGTCCGCGAGTTCCGAGACTGCGTCGAAGACCCCGTGTTCCTCCTTGGGATGCAGGTATGCGAGGGGCTCGTCGATGAGGACAATCCGGTTCGGCGCACCTCCCGACTCGGCCAGGGAGCGCAGATACGCCAGCCTGTTCTCCAGCCCGGAGGCCCGCCTGTCGGGAGCCCGGTAAGTGCGATCGTTGACGCAGTGGCAACTGTACGGAGTCCGTTGGGCGTTCCGGGAAATCCGGAGGTGACTGGCCAGGTCAAGACTCACCTGGGTCAGCCGATCGACCGGGAGAGCGAATTTCGTCCGCTGCAGCGACAGGGCCAGGGCCTCCAGCAAAATGGTCTTCCCTGTGCCGTTGGCGCCCACGAGCACGGTGATCCCCTCGTGGAAGCCGATTCCCTGACGCAACGCCGCGACGATCGGCAGGGTCCCGAGCTCCTGATAGGAATCCGGCAGTTCGGCAGCCTGAAGAATGGCGTTGCCCGTCACCAGCGAGGTGGCCGGGGTGTAGCCCTGGCGTGCGAGCCCCTGCACGGCGATCCAGCGGACGGACTCCGCGACATCGCCGCAGAGGGAGCGGAGCGCGGCGAGTGCCGCGCCGTCGCCTGGCCAGCCTCCGACCAGGCACTCCGCGGCAAGGGCCCGGACCAGTACCTCGCCATCACAGGTGAGAGTGATCAGGCAGTCGCGGACCACCGGATCGTCCCCCCATCCCTGAACCAGCGCCTGTACCATCGTGTGCCGGACTCCCGGGTCCTCGTGCTGGACGAGCCGGGCCAGCGCGTCCCGCGCGGTGTGGTCTCCCGCCCAGCCGTGTACCAGCCCCAGCGCCGCCGTCTTCCGAACGTCGTACTCGGGGTCACCGGCCAGCGCCGCGACGGCGTCCCGAGCCTCGGGGGTCCCGGCCCAGGCGGCTGCCAGGCCCCAAACCGCGTTGTGGCGGATGGCCGACTGGTCGTCATGGACCAGGCGGAGGAGGGTGTCGCGGGTGCTCGGGTGGTGGGCCCAGCTCGCCAGGACGGTCCGCAGGGCGGCGCCGCGGGCGCGCGGGTCGCTCAGGCGGGTGGCGTCCACCAGGATCGCCAGTTCGTCGTCGGGGGCCAGTGGCGCGTTGTCCGCGAGGACGCGACGCAGCTCGGTGATCTTCTGCTCCTCCGCGGCGTTGTACTCCTGGACCCGGCCGAGGGCAGTCGCGATGTCCACGAGCGCGGGCTCGGCGTTGAGACCGGAGGAGAGGGCGCCCCGGGCCGGCAGCGGCGGGAGGTCGGGCAAGGGCCGCAGGTACCCGACCTCGGCATGCGCTGCCAGCCTCCGCAGGTTGCCCTGCGCCTGGTCCCACAACAGCTCCAGCACCCGCCGCCGGTGGTCGACCCGGTCGAACTCCGCCTCCGCCGCCGCCTTGTACTCGACCGCGTCGGTGCGCTGGCGCTCGGCCAGCGAGCGCGGAACTGTCCGCCCGGCAGTGCGTGGCATGCCGGACAGGTCGAGATCGAGCTCGGTGATGATGTCCCGCAGCGCGTCGATGATCTGCAGCAGTGTGCCCATCAGTGCCTGGGTGTCGCTCAACTCCCGGCGGAGGCGGTCCCCGGTGCGGTTCGCGCGTTCGAGGTCGAGCTGCGTCTGCAACGCGGCGACGGCCGCCGCCGTGGTGGGCGGCTGCGGCTGCGGCTGCGGCTGCGGCTGCGCAGTAGGGCGGGCCCGCAGCTGTCGGGCCTCGGTCAGTAGTTCCGTCGCCTCCCGGTACAGCGCCTGGTGGCGCTGCGGATGCAGGCCGGCGCCGGCGCTGGTGATCTCCAGGAAGACCCTGAGGAATCGGAGGGACGGCAGCGCGGCACCGCCCTTGAAGAGGCGGTCGAGGTGCGACTTGGAGAAGCTCAACCCGCCCACCGGGTCGGCCGGCCCGCCCGCCCCCGCCGTGATCCGCGCCTCCTCCCGGTCGACCCGCTGCTGGAAGGCCTGGGCGATCTCACGCGTGCTCAGGCCCGCCTCCTGAGCCCGGGTCCGGAGGAAGTCGCCGAGTCCGCACGCGGCACTGGTGCCGTCCCCCGCCGTTGATGCGCTCATCGCTGGTCCTTCGACTCCCTGCCCCGAATGTGCCTCAGGCGCGTCCCTGGGAAGGGCCCGGGACACCCGCCATCCTCCCAAGTCGGGGCCTCGCCAGCAGGCGAATGCCCCGAACGGTCCCGGGCTGTCCCAGGCTGTCCCAGCGAGGGTTGGGGGCACCGCGGGCGCCGAGCACGCTGGTTGCGCGGTCGACGGCGGCCGTGAGGTGTTCCAAGTAGTGGAGGCGTACTGCGATGTCGACGGAGATCAACGAGACAGTCCAGGCGATCGGCCCGGGATGTGCTGCTCACCTGGCCGGCATCCCGGAGCTGCTGGTGGCCGCGGTCCCGGAGTTCCTCGGCGGACTCGCGGTGACGCTGGTCACCGCGCTGGCGGCCTGGGGCCTGCACCGGCGGCACGCCCGTCGAGCGCTCCCGGTTGCTGCCGAGGAGGAGTCCGGCTGATGTGTCGTTGTTCGATGGGGCTGGTGCGGAGAGTTACTCGGCTGACGAGGCTCAACAACGCCGCGTCATCAGGGCAACGAGGCATCGCAACCACGAACTGACGGCCCCTGCCAAGTCCTGGCGCGGCCGACCCCCGGATGCTGGTTGAGATCATCTCAGCCAGCATCTCCTGCTTTCTGTTCTCTCCTCGCTGCTGACGTCAGATCAGCGATCGACTTGAGCAGGAGGCGCGGGTTCAGCAGATCGGCGACAACCCTGTCCGCACCGGCGTCCGCGAGGTCCCGTGCGCCGACTGTGCCGGACGCGACACCGATGACCTTGGCACCACCCAGGAGACCGGTACGGACGTCCTCCAGCGAGTCCCCGATGATCACCGTGTTGTCGCGAGCGAAGCGGGTGCCGTACTTCGCAGCGGCCCGCTGCTGGGCGATCGAGACGAGCGCCGGTCGGTGCGCGTCATCGGAGGCGTAGGCGCCCACCTCGGTGTCCACGAATCCGTCCAAACTGAACACCCCGAGCTTGATCTCCGCACTCCGCCGAAGGTTCCCGGTCAGCACTCCGGGCACCAGAGCATCCGCAGCCCACACCGCTCGCAGCGCGGCCTCGGCCCCGACCATCACCTGCCCCTCCTGCCGCATCTCGGGCACTCGCGACTCCAACAGTTCGGGCATCAGCTCGATCACACGATCAGCCAGCCGCTCGACCTCCGCCTCGCCGGTCACTCCGTTGGCGCGCAGCAGCTCGCGGACCGCGAGCGGCATGGTGACGCCGGTCCCCCGCGCGGGCAGCCGCTCAGCCGGGCGGCCGACGACGCGGGCGAAGGCGTCCTGATAGACGCGCCGGTCAGTGGTGCCGACGTAGAGCAGCGTGCGGTCGATGTCCCAGAGCACGAGCACCTTCTCCGGCATCCTTCAGCTCCCCTTCACGAGAAGTGCCGCCGTTCCCGGACACGGTCGATCAGGCGATGCCGAGCTGGTCGTACCAGCGGGCGATGGAGTCCTTGTAGCCCTGCGGCATGACCAGGTCGTGGACCTGGGCCCTGGCGAACAGGCCGACTTCCTTGTGCTCGTCGCTCACCACCGGGGCCTGCTCGGGCCCGAGGCGCCGACAGCCGTAGGTGACGATGAAGACGTGCCGGTCGGGGATCGGCTGGTACATCCAGACGTCCAGGAGCGGGCCGGCCGCCACGTCCCAGCCGCTCTCCTCCTGGACCTCCCGGGCCGCGCAGTCCGCAGGCTCCTCGCCGAGTTCGAGCTTGCCGCCGGGCAGCTCCCACTCCTCCCGTTCGTTCTTGAGCAGCAGCACTCTGTCCTGCGAGTCGAGCACGACGCCCTTGACGGAGATCGGGAACGTGCGCGGGACGTACGGGGAGTCGCTCATCGCTTCCTTCGCGGTGCACCGGCGGCTGTGGGCTCCCCGAACCTAACAGCTGAGCCGGCGCCAGGGCGTCACGGTACGCCCGTACCTGAGTTGACGGTCAGTCACTTCATCTAAGGTCAGGCCTTGAACGCGGCGGCGTTGTCGCGGGCCCACTGGGCGTAGTCGAGCGCGGGCCGGCCCAGCAGGTCCCGCACCGTTTCCGTTGTGGGGCCGGGGTGGTGGGCGTAGTCGGCCAGTGAGCCAAGCAGGCGGGCGGGGACCTCCTCCGGCAGGCCTTGGCCGAGCATGGCGGCCCGGAGGTGGTCCGGGGCGACCTCGATGAAGCTCAGGTCGCGGCCCAGCACTTCGCCCAGGAGGCGGACCTTCTCGGTCTGGTCGAGCGGGTGCGGCCCGGTCAGGACGTAGGCACGGCCGGCGTGTTCCGGGTGGGTGAGCGCCAGCGCCGCGACCTCGGCGATGTCGCGCTCGTGGATCGGCGACGTGGTGGCGGCGGCGTACGCGCCGCGGACCGTGCCGGTCGCGAGGATCTGTGGTGCCCAGGCCAGGCTGTTGGCCGCGAAGTCGGCGCAGCGCAGGAACGTCCAGTCCAGGCCGGAGGCCGTGGCAGCGGCCTCGACGGCGGCGAAGTGCGCGGCGAACCGGGGTTCGCCGGCGGGGTGTGGCACGGTCGACGACGAGATCACCACGACGTGCCGGACGCCGTGTCGGGCCGCCTGGGCCAGCAGCGGTGCGGCGGCGCCCGCGACGGCGCGCGGGGACAGCAGCACGGCCTCGACGCCGTCCCAGGCCTGCTCCGGGATGTTCGGCACGGCGGGGTCGCCCTGGAGCACGGTCACCGTCTCCGGCAGGCGGGCCGACTGGGGTGAGCGGGTGATCGCGGTGACCTTGCGTCCCTGCGCCGCCAGGACGTCGATGGTGGCGCGGCCGACCGTTCCGGTGGCTCCGATGATCAGGATCACGGGGTTCTTCCTCTCGCTGACTGCGCTTGGCCGGCAGCCCCACAGCGGACCTGACGGCTGGTCAACTCATCGTCGAACCCCGCAAAGTGCTGATCAAGGTAGACTTCGCGCCCGCATCGGACACTGCACGGTTACCGACCCGGGGGAACGGCCGTGGAACTGCGCGACATCGAGATCTTCCTGGTACTGGCCGAGGAGCTGCACTTCGGCCGCACCGCCGAGCGCCTCGGCGTCTCCCGGGCCCGGGTCAGCCAGTCGGTGAAGAAGCAGGAACGCCGCATCGGCGGCCTGCTGTTCGACCGCACCAGCCGGACGGTCCGGCTGACGCCCATCGGCCGCCGCCTGCGCGACGACCTGCGGGCGGCCCAGGAACAGATCCAGCAGGCCCTGGCCCGCGCGGGGGCCGCCGCACGCGGGCTGCGCGGCACCGTGCGGCTGGGCACCATGGGCGTCGTGGGCGGCCACCTGAGGTGGTTGGTCTCGGCCTTCACGGCTCAATACCCCGACTGTGACGTGGAGTTCGTCGAGATCCACCCCAGCGACCCGTTCCGACCGCTGCGTGACGGGCGGGTCGACGCGGCGCTGCTCTGGCTGCCGGTCCGGGAGCCGGGGCTGGCGGTGGGTCCGATCGTCCTGACGGAGGGTCAGGTCCTCGGAACGGCTTCGGGTTCGGACCTCGCCGACCGCGCGGCGGTCCACCTGGAGGACCTCGGCGGTCGAACCGTCCCGGACCCCGGCCCGCTCGTCCCCGCCTACTGGATCGAGCACATGCTGCCCGCCCGTACGCCCGCCGGCCGCCTCATCTCCCGTGGCAGCGTGGGCGGAGCGGCCACGTTCCACGAGATGCTCCCGCACATCGCCGCCGGCCGCGTGGTGGCCCCGGTGAACGCGCACGTGCAGTGGGCCTACAACCCGCCGGGCGTCGTGTGGCTGCCGATCAGCGATGCGGCGCTGACGGAGTGGGCGCTGGTGTGGGCGCGCGCCAACGAGAGCCTGCACCTGAACGCCTTCGTGGAGACCGCGCGCGAGTTGGGGCCACGGCCCATCAGCGCCGACGGCTGACACTGACCCCACCCCGCACACTGCCAACACCGCCCACATCGCCCACACCGGCCGCTTCCTCACCTATGTGACATCAGCGGCGAATTGGCTCAGAGGTGTCTGTCCGGTCGCATTCCGCTGCGTTAGCGTCGCCCTCCAACAGCGATGGGGAGGTCACGTGCGCGCTCTCGTCTATCTGGCTCCAGGCTCCGCCGAACTACAGGACAGGCCCGCCGCACAGCTCGTGCACGACGATGACGTCGTGGTGGAGATCGTCGGTACCGGGGTCTGCGGAACGGACCGCAAGATCCTGCTCGGGCGGTTCCCGGCCCGGCCGGGCGTGGTGCTCGGGCACGAGTCGGTGGGTGTGGTGCGGGAGACCGGGGCGCAGGTGCGGTCGGTCGGGGTCGGGGACCGGGTGGTGGTCAACCCGACGCTGTACTGCGGGTGGTGCGTCCCGTGCCGCCGGGGAGCGACCAACTTCTGCCGTCACAAGGCCGGGACCGAGGTCGGCGTCGACCGGGACGGCACGTACGCGGAGACCGTGGCCCTGCCGGAACGTTTCGTCGAACGGGTGCCCGCCGGGCTGCCCTTCCGCAGTGCGGTCCTCATCGAACCGCTCGCCTGCGTCCTGAGCAACGTCAGGGCCGCGTCCCTGACCTTCGACGACACCGTGGTGGTGCTCGGCGCGGGCCCGATCGGAATGCTGACCGCACTGGTCGCCGCCCGCGAGGCGCGCCGGGTCACCGTCGCCGAGACGGACGGCTACCGGCTGGAGCGGGCCCGCGAACACTTCACGCACGTGGTGGACGTGGCCGGCACGGACCCGGCCGAAACCCTGCTGAAGACCTCGGACGGCGAGCGTCCCTCCGTCGTCTTCGACACCACGGGCACCGGCCTGGACGCGGCGTTGCGGCTGATCGACGACGGCGGCCGGGTGGTGGTGATGGGCTTCGACGACACCTACACGGTGCCGCTGCGCCCGCTCCAGCTCACCAACCGGGGCATCCAGGTGATTGGCGCCGGGGACTACCGGGCCGACATCTTCCCGGTCGCCGTCGACCTGGCCGCCGAACTCAGCGCCGCCCCGCGGCGCCCCGGCACCAGCACCAGCACCAGCACCAGCACCAGCACCCTCCTGGACCGGCTGGTGACGCACGAGTTCCCGCTGGAGCAGTACCCGGAGGCGTTCGCCGCACTTGGCGGCCTCACCCAGGCCGACCAGGCCGACCGAGCCGGCAGCGGCAACAGCACCCAACCGCCCCCGCGCTACGACGCGCTCAAGGTCGTCATCCGCTCGCACCGCGGCCCGGTCGGCGCCGACGGCTGGCCGGTGGCCGAGTGAGCGCGCCGCGCCTCGGGTCGATCGAGTCCGGGGGGACCAAGTTCGTCTGCCTGGTCGGCTCGGCCCCCGACCGGATCGAGGCCGAGACCCGGTTCCCGACCGGCGAACCGGGCCCCACCCTGGCCCGGGCCATCGCCTTCTTCCAGGAGACGGCCGCCAGCACCGGACCGCTTGACGCGGTCGGCATCGCCTCCTTCGGCCCCCTCGAACTGCGGCCGGGCCACGCCAAGTTCGGCCACCTCGCCGCCACCCCCAAGCCCGGCTGGTCCGGGGTGGACGTCGCCGGCCCGATCGCCGCCGCGCTCGGCGTGCCGGTGGGCATCAACACCGACGTCAACGGTGCGGCCCTCGGCGAGGGCCGCTGGGGCGCGGCGAAGGGCTTGGACACCTACGTCTACCTCACCGTCGGCACCGGGATCGGCGGCGGCGCGGTGATCGGCGGGAAGGTGGTCAACGGCCTGGTCCACACCGAGATGGGCCACCTCTCGGTGCCACGGGTCGCGGGCGACGCCTTTCCCGGCTCGTGCCCCTTCCACGGCGACTGCTGGGAGGGGATGGCGGGCGGCGAGGCGATGGGAGCCCGCTGGGGAGTGCCGGCCGAGGAACTGACCGGCGACGCACTGCGCGAGGCGCTGCGGCTGGAGGCGGCCTACCTGGCCGCGGGGCTGCGCAACATCATCTACACCACCGCACCCCAGCGGATCGTGATCGGCGGCGGCGTCGCGGTGCTCCCCGGGCTCTTCCCGCTGCTCCGCGCCGAACTGGCCGCGGTCCTGGGCGGATACCCCGGGCTGCCGGAGCACGCGGCCGAGGACTTCGTCGTCCCGGCACGGCTCGGCCGGCTCGCCGGACCGGCCGGCGGACTGGTCCTGGCGGACTCGGCAGCGGCAGCGGCGGCAGCAGCAGCCGCACGGCCGCGGCCCGATGATGGGCCATCAGGGGGACCGGACGCATGAGGACGGCCCCGGGCCGGGCAGGCTGGCCGGTGTGATGCGCCCCGATCCGGTGGGTCTCCTCGACCCGGCCACCCACGCCTGGCTGACCGGGCACGCCCTGCCCGGCGCCCTGCTGCACGAGGTGGACCCGCTGCCCGGCGGGTTCACCAACGACATGGCGCTGCTCACCGCCCAGCCCCCCGACGCGCCGGGCGCGGAGCGCTACGTGCTGCGCCGCTACCGGCCCAGCGACAGCCGGGTCCCGCGCAACACCTGCGCGGTGGAGCTCGCCGTCCTCGGCCGGGCGCAGGCCCGCACCGTCCCGGTGACCACGGTGGTCGCGGCCGATCCGCACGGCCGGGCCACCGGCCGCCCCACCCTGCTCTACCGGTTCGTGGACGGGATCCCGCTCAGCCAGGTGCTCGCGGACGGCCCGGTGAGCGGCGACGCGCGGGTGCTGGGCCGGGCCGTCGGCAGGGTGCTGGCGCGGATCGGCCGGGTCGAGCTGCCCCGGCCGGGCGCGTTCGGCGACCCTTCGCTGGTGCCGGCCCCGGACGGCGCGGTCCCGCTGGGCGACCTGCCCGGTTTCGTCGAGCGCTGTCTGGTCGAGGCCGTCCCGGGCGGACCGCTGAGCGGGGCGGACTCCGCCGTGCTGCGCGCCCTGGCCCACGGCGGGCCCCGGGCACTGGCCGCCGTGGCGGGTGAACGGAGCCTGGTGCACGGCGACTTCAACCCGAAGAACGTCCTGGTCCACCGGCGTGCCGGGCAGTGGGCGGTGGCCGCCGTGCTCGACTGGGAGCTCGCGTTCAGCGGCTCCCCGCTGTTCGACGTCGGGAACATGCTGCGCTTCGCCCACGAGTACCCGCCGTCCTTCGCCGCGGGCTTCGTCGACGGCTTCCGGGGCGGGAACGGCCGGCTGGACGACGACCGGCTGGGGCTCAGCCGGACGCTGGACCTCTTCGCTCTCGCGGACATCCTCACCGCCCCGCCCGACCCGGCCTACTTCGCCCGCGCCCGCGCCGTGCTGCACCGGTCCACCGCCCACCGGAACTGACCGCGACCGGCCGGGCGAACGGGACGAGCGGCGCCACCGGCCGTCGCTCGTCCCGTTCGCCCCTCGTCCCGTTCGGCCCGTGCGCCGCTCGAATCCCAGGAGGCAACTGCTTTCCGTGCGGATCACGGAATTCCGGTCGCAAGTGCCGAACAGATGGCGCAGAGGTGACGCACGGCCTTCTTCTCAGCATCGGGAAAAACGGTTAGTCTGCCTGGGTCGAAGTGACAGATCCTTGATCGAGGGAGAATTCTGCCATGGCGAACGGAACCCCGGAGAATGTCCTGACGACGCTCACCCCGACCGTTCGCTGCAACGGGACGCCGCCCACGCCCGCCCTGCGTGAAGGGCCGTACTACAAACCCGACACCCCTTTCCGGACCAGCTTCCGCAGCGACGAGGTGGCCGGCGTCCCGATGCTGCTGCACGGCGCCGTGCGCACCCCCGAGGGCAAGCCGATAGCGGGCACCCTGCTCGACTTCTGGCAGGTCGGGGAGGCCGGGGTGTACGACGCCGACGGTTTTCGGCTGCGCGGCCACCAGTTCACGGACGCCGAGGGGCGGTGGCGGCTGGAAACGGTGCTGCCCGCGCTGTACCCGGGTCGCACGCGGCACGTGCACGTGAAGGTGCAGCCGCCCGGCGGATCCGTGCTGACCACGATGCTGTATTTCCCCGGCGAACGCCGGAACCACCTCGACAAGTATTTCCGGCCGGAATGCCTGATGGACGTGCGGGAGACCGCCGAGGGCTGGGACGCCGAGTTCACGTTCGTGCTGGACGTGTGAACTCCCGCTGCCAGTAATTCCGGGGAGCCTCGTATTCCGCTCCCCGGAGAAATCCGCGACATCGGTATCCGCCGTCCGTCGTGTCCGCAGGACGGAACAGGACGGAATTCGACAGGAGATACATGGCCGACCTCATGCGCGACCAGCCAGCCACGGAGAACGGTGCCCGGGGCGACGTCCGCGGTGACGCCCTGAGCTACGCCCAGAAGCACCTGTACTACCCGGTCAGTGCGTACGAGATGGACCACGGCGAGGGCATCCACCTGTACGACACCGACGGCAACGAGTACCTCGACTGCGCGTCCGGCACCTTCAACCTGAGCCTCGGCTACGGGCACCCCGAGGTGGTCAAGGCCATGCGCGACCAGGTGGAACGGCTGGTGCACGCCACCTCGACCTTCCAGACCGCCCCCGTCAACGAGTTGGTCCGCCGGCTGGTCGAGATCACCCCGCCGAACCTGACCAAGGTGCACCTCAAGGTGTCCGGCGGCTCCACGGCCAACGAGGGCGCGGTCAAGATGGCGCAGCTCGCCACCGGCCGCCGCGACGTCGTCACCCTGTTCCGCAGCCACCACGGCCAGACCATGATGACGACCACCATGTCGGGCGAGTCGTTCCGCAAGGCGCCCTTCCCGCACCTGATGCCGGGCGTGCTCCAGGTTCCCGACCCCTACTGCCTGCGCTGCTTCTACCGCCAGGCGGGGCCGGACAGCTGCGGCATGTTGTGCGTGGAACGGATCAACGACTTCCTGGACCACGCCAGTTCCGGCAGTGTCGCCTGCGTGGTCGTCGAACCGGTCTCCGGCAGCGGCGGCAACATCGTGCCGCCCGACGGCTACCTGGCCGCGCTGCGCGCCCTGTGCGACGAACGCGGCATCGTCCTCATCTTCGACGAGATCCAGACCGGCATCGGCCGGGTCGGCCGGATGTTCGCCGCGGAGCACTACGGGGTCCGGCCCGACATCCTGACCACCGCCAAGGGCCTCGGCGGCTCCGGCGCCCAGATCGCGGCCATCGTCGCCGACGAGCGGATGTCCGGGCTCAGCGCCGACCACCACTCCTTCACCTACGGCGGCAACGTCCTCGCCGCCGCCGCGGCGGCCACCACCCTCGACGTGATCGGCCGCCCCGGCTTCCTGGAGAACGTCCGGGAGGTCGGCGCCCACATCATGGACCGGCTGCACGCGCTGGCCGCCCGGCACCCCGCCATCGTGGACGTGCGCGGCCTGGGCCTGATGATCGGGATCGAGATCGGCGACGACCGGGGCCGCCCGCACAGCGAACGGGCCCAGGTCCTCGCCCGGCGCGGCATGGACCACGGCCTGATCCTGCGCACCTCCCGCTACGGCCGGGGCAATGTGATCAAGATCCGCCCGCCGCTGATCCTGACCCGTACGGAGGCCGATCTGCTCTGCGACCGGCTCGAAGCCCTCTTCGCCGCGGAGGCCGCCGCATGACCGTCCCCGAGCACGGCAGCCCCACGGCTGTCCGGCAGTACGTGATCGGCCTGGCCGGCGCCGTCCGCGCGGCCGTGCTGGCGGCCCAGCACCGGGCCGGCAGCCGGCTGGTGCGCGGTCATTCGCCGGGCGGGGACGCCCAGTTCGGCCTCGACGAGGTCGCGGAGGCGGCCGTCTGGCAGTACATCGTGGACCACGACCTGCCGGTCGCCGTCTACTCCGAGGACCGGGGGCTGAAGTACCACGGCACGGACCCGCGCCACCTGCTGGTCGTCGACCCGATCGACGGCACCCGGCCCGCCGTCGCCGGCCTGGAGTCGGCCACCGTCTCGGTCGCCGTCGCCCGCCTGTCGGAGCGCCCGCGCATCGCCGACGTCGAGCACGCGCTGCTGATGGAACTGCGCACGGGCGCCTACCTCTACGGGGACCTGGCGACGCCCGGCATCACCGCGCACGGCTACCACCACCCCGTCCCGGCGCTGACCCGGACCACCGACCTCTCGCGGATGTTCTGGTCGCTGGAGTTCAACGGCCACCCGGCCCGCCTGATGACCGAGGCCTACGGCCACCTCATCGACCGCTCGGCCAACACCGGCGGGGTCTTCGTCTTCAACAGCGCCACCTGGTCGATCTCCCGGCTGCTCACCGGCCAGCTCGACGCGTACGTGGACATCGGCAACCGGCTGCTGCGCGACGACCCGGCGCTGCTGCCCGAGTTCGAGCGCGTCGGCAACGGCCGGGTCCTGCACCTGTTCCCGTACGACATCGCCGCGGCCGTCTTCCTCGCCGAGCGGGCCGGGGCGGTCATCACCGACGGCTACGGGCAGCCGCTCGGCGGCACGGTGCTGACCGATCTCACCGTCGGCAACCAGCAGTCCTGCGTGGCCGCGTCCACCCCCGAACTCCACCGGGCCCTGCTCTCGGCCGTCCGCTGGAAGGAGTGACGACCTTGCCTTCCCAACTCAGCCCGCCCGACGCCGAGTTCCGGGCCCTGCTCGACCGGCTCTCGGACAAGGCCACCGCGGACTACTACAACCCGTTCACCACCTTCGACTGGCCGCCGGAGATCCCCACCGACGGGCTCTGGATGTCCCCCGAGCTGCTCTCGGTCCACGGCACCGAGCTGATCGACGAACTGAGCCCGGCTCAGCTCCAGGCCCTGAGCCGCTGGGAGAGCGTCAACTTCTACAGCCTGAACGTGCACGGCATCCGCGAGCTGCTGATCGAGGTGACCCGGCGCATCCACACGCCCGGCTTCGAGGTCCCCTCCGAGTTCTTCCACCACTTCATCGGTGAGGAGAACGACCACATGTGGTTCTTCGCCACCTTCTGCCTCAAGTACGCCGACAAGATCTACCCCGACAAGTCGGTCAAGCTTCCCCAGGCACCACGCCACCCGGACGTCGAGAACTTCCTGGTCTTCGCCCGGATCCTGGTCTTCGAGCAGATCGTGGACCACTACAACGTCCGGATGGCCGCCGACCGCCGCCTGCACCCGACCGTGCGGCACATCAACCAGCTGCACCACCAGGACGAGTCCCGCCACATCACCTTCGGCCGCCGCCTGGTGCAACTCCTGTGGGAGCGGCTCCTCGCCGGCGGCCTGGACCAGGAGGCCCGGCTCGAACTGCGCGACTACCTGGGCCGCTACCTCACCACCAGCATGGAGTCCTTCTACAACCCGGCGGTCTACCGGGACGCGGGCCTCACCGACGGCTTCGCGCTGCGCCGGCGGCTGCTCGCCCACCCCGCCCGGCAGGCCGCCCACGCCAAGGTCCTGCACAAGACCACCGACTTCCTCCAGCGGATCGGGGTGTTCGATGACCGTCACTGACCCCACGGCCACCGGGGACACCGACACCGGCACCGGGACCGCCTGGTCGGTCCGGGACGGACTGGCCACCCTCGACGAGCCCGCCGTCCTGCTGAAGGCCGCACTCGACGCGGTGTTCACCCGCTGGGGCGCCGAGGCCGGCGCCCGGCAGCAGAGCTACCCGCCGCTGCTGCGGGCCGAGGACCTGCGCTCCCTCGACTACTTCCGCAACTTCCCGCACCTGGGCAGCCCGGTCACCCGGATCCGCCCCGACCGGCTGACCGCCCTCGCCGCGGACCAGCCCGGAGCCACCGCGCTGCCCGCACTGCCCGCGGCCGACCTGGCCGACGCCACCCACCTGCTGCCCTCCGCCGCCTGCTACGGCTGCCTCCTGCACCTCAGCGGCAGCAGTTCCGACGCTCCCGTCCTGGTCACCACCGTCGCGCAGTGCTTCCGCCACGAGGACCACCACGACGGGCTGCGCAGGCTCTGGGGGTTCACCATGCGGGAGATCGTCTGCGTCGGCTCCGCCGACGCCGTGCGGGCCCACCTCGACCGGCACCGGGAGCGGATCGCCACCTTCGGCGCGGCGCTGGGCCTCACCCTGGACCGGCAGCCCGCCACCGACCCCTTCTTCGAGAAGGACGGCGCCCGCACCGTCATGCAGCTGCTCGCTCCGGTCAAGGAGGAGTACCTGCACACCGACGGCACCGCCATCGCCTCCACCAACAACCACCGCAACTTCTTCGGCGAACGCCGCGGCATCCGCCACGCGGGCCGCCCGGCCTTCAGCGGCTGCGTCGCCTTCGGCCTGGAGCGCTGGGTGCACGCCCTCGGCGACCGCTTCGAGGGGGACCTGGGCGCCGCACTCCGCGCGGTCCAGCGGGCGGGGGCCGGTTCGTGACCCGGCTGGCCGCCCGGCTCGGCCTCGAACTGCCGTTGCTGCAGGCCGGGATGGGCGGCGTGGCCGGGCCCGCGCTGTGCGCCGAGGTGTCCCGGGCCGGGGCGGGCGGCACCCTCGCGCTGTACAAGGAACCGCCCGCGCGGGCCGCCCGGCTGGTCCGGGAGGTGGCGGCCGCCACCTCCCGCCCGTTCGGGGTGAACGTGGTTCCCGAGGTCACCGGCCCGGCCGCCTGCCTGAGCCAGCTCCGGGCCGTCCTGCCCGAACTGCCCCGGGGCGGCTTCGTCACCTCCTTCGGGCTGCCCGACACCGACGCGGCCCGGGCCGTCCGGGACGCCGGACACCCGCTGGTCGTCCAGGTCGGCACCCTCGCGGACGCCGGCACCGCCCTCGCCCTGGGCGCGGCCGTCCTGGTCCTCCAGGGCACCGAAGCCGGCGGCCACCTGCTCGGCGAGCTGCCGGTGGACGCCCTGCTGGCGAGCGTCCGGTCCCGCCACCCGTACGCCGTGCTGGCCGTCGCGGGCGGGATCGCGACGGGGCGGGACCTCGCGGACGCCGTGGCACGCGGCGCGGACGGGGCGATGGCCGGCACCCTGTTCGTTCCGGCGGCGGAATCCACCGCGCACCCGGAGTTCAAACGGCGGGTGGTCGAGGCCGTGGCCGACGACACCGTCATCACCTCGCTCTTCCACATCGGCTGGCCGCACCGCCCGCACCGCGTCCTGCGCAACCCGCTCACCGACGCCGCGGACCGCTACCCGGCCACCTTCATCGCCACCACCCGGGTGGACGGGCGGGACTACCCGGTACCGCGCTACAGCGCGGCGGCTCCGGGGGACGGCACCACCGGCCGCATCGAGGAGATGGCCATGTACTGCGGCCGGTCCTGCACCCGCGTCACCACCGCGCACCCGGCCGCCGCGACCGTCGCCCGGGTCCGCCAGGAATACGAGAGCGCGACCGAAGAGCCGCACCGGATCCAGGAGAGGTGACCCATGGACGCCGCCATCAAGCCGGTCGTGGACTGGCTGCTCGAACGCAACCCCAGCTTCGAGGAGATCCCGGAGGACCTCGACCTGATCGAGAACCGGCTGATCGACTCGCTCGGATTCATGGAGTTCGTCCTGCTGCTGGAGGACCTGATCGGCAGGGAACTGCAGCTCGACCAGATCGACGTGGACCAGTTCCGCACCCTGCGTTCCCTCGCGGACCACTTCCTGAAGGGGTGAGCAGGCCATGACGCTGGCTCCGCCGCCGACCGGACCCGGCCGGGTCCTCTCCCTGCACCTCGCCGGGCGCCCCGGCGAGCCCACCTTCCGGGTCCCGCAGGCCCGCGCGGTGACCGGCCGCGGCCTGGCCGGGGACCGCAACTACTGGGCGGGCGAAGGCCCCCGGCCCCGGCGCCGGGGGGCCGGCCGGGCCTCCGGGGTCTGCGACGTCACCCTCATCGAGGCCGAGGCGCTCGACGCGCTGGCCCGCGAACACGGCATCACGCTCACCGCCGCCGAGTGCCGCCGCAACCTCGTCTGCCGCGGCATCCGGCTCAACCCGCTGGTGGACCAGGAGTTCCAGGTCGGCGCGGTGGTGCTGCGCGGCCTCAGGCTCAGCGAACCCTGCGCCCGCCTCGAAGAGTTGGTCCGCCCCGGCCTGATCCGCGGCCTGCTGCACCGCGGCGGGCTGCGGGCCGAGGTGGTCCGCGGCGGGACGATCCGGGTGGGCGACCGGGTCCTGCCGCCCCCGCACGACGCACTGCCGCTGCTGCCCCCCGTTCCGGCCTCTGCAGACAGGACGACAGCATGACCTTCGAAGGCGCCGCCCCCGAGTGGGAGAGCGGCACGGCACCGGAGTTCGGCGCTGACGCCCCGTCAGCCAAGGCCGTGGAGCGCGCGGAACGGGCGAGCGAGGAGCTCGCCGCGGCAGGGGCTCACGTCTCGGTCCGCCCACTGGGGTGGGGCTTCGCCCTCCACCTCGACCAGCGGGCCGCCGACCGCCTCGGCCCCGCCGACGGCGCCGGGCCCGACAGCGGCTTCCTCGGCCTGGTGTCGGAGGTGCTCGCCGGTTCCCTGCCCGAGGCCATGGCCGAGGCCGTCGGCGCGGAGCTGGCCGGACGCGCCGAACGGATCAGGTCGAGCGCCCGCGGCGCCGGGTGCGAACTGTTCTCACCGTGGGCCGCCCCCACCCTGCTCGCCCCCACGGCACTCGACGCGCGGCCGCGCGAGACCGGCCTGTGGTTCAGCGTGTTCGAAGCGGGCGCGGGCTGGGGGCCCGACCTGCCGTTCACGGCCCACTACGCCTCCGAGGCCCCCGCCCTGGCCGTCCACCGCGATGACCTGTACTGCGTCTACCAGGGCCGGGGCGATGACCCCGAGCTCTGGTGGACCGCGCACCGCGCCGACGGCAGTTGGTCCGAGGACCAGCCGTTCCCCGCCCACCACACCCTGGGCAGCCCGGCCCTGGCCGTGTTCCAGGACCGGCTGTACTGCGCGCACCGCGGCGGCTCGGGCGACTGGAGCATCGCGCTGACCTCCTACGACGGCGGTACCTGGGAGCCGGACCGGCCGGTCCCGGGCGCCGAGAGCGTCTACGGCCCGGCGCTGGCCGTCTTCCGCGACGCGCTCCACCTCGCCTACGCCGACGCCGCCCAGCGGATCATGGTCACCACCAGCCGGGACGGCCGCAGTTGGACACCCCCCGAACCCGTCCCCGGCTGCGCCACCACGAGGTCCCCGGCCCTCGCCGTGTACGACGGCGCCCTGCACCTGCTGCACGGCAACCCCAAGGACGGGGCGATCCACTGGAGCCGCCTACGCGACACCGCCTGGACCCCCGAGGGCGCGCTGCCCGGCCACCGCACCCGGAGCAACATCGGCCTCGCCGTCTTCGACGGCAAGCTGCTGTGCGTCCACCGCGACCCCGCCCGCCAGCAACTGTGGTGGTCGGCCTTCGACGGCACCGCCTGGAGCACGGACACCGAACTGCCGGGCCACAGCAGCAAGTACGGTCCGGCCCTGGCCGTGCTCCCGAACCGGACCGGCACCCGCGACCAACTCCTGTGCGTCCACCGGGGCCACGCCCAACGGTTCGTCACCGCGACCGGCGAAGTGCTGACCGACGAGGACCCGGCGGGGCTGCACGACCTCGACGACCCGGAGGCCGCCGACTGAGGTCGCCCAAGATGCATAAAGGATTCATATAAATTCGCTATGCTTCTGGCATGAGTCGCCCAGACGCCGCGCACGGCGCTTCCGATGCCATCGGGTCAGCCCTCTACGGCCTGGCCACCCGGGCCGTGAGGCGCCTTCCCCGCGACATGAGCCTGACCTCCGCCGCCACCCTGGCCACCCTGGCCAAGACCGGCCCGCGACGGATCACCGATCTGGCGTCGGCCGAGGGCGTCACCCAGCCCGCGATGACCGTCCTGGTCCGGGTGATGGAGGAATCCGGGCTGGTCGAGCGGACGGGCGATCCGTCCGACCGGCGGGTCACGCTGGTCTGCCTGACCGAGGCCGGCGCGACGTACGTCCGGACGCGGCACCAGGCAGGCGTCGACGCGTACGCACGGTTGATCGACCAGCTCACCGGTGACGAGGCCGAGGCCCTGGCGGCAGCCCTGCCGGCACTGCTGCACCTGGCGGAGCTCGAAAGCAACGCCCCGGCGGAGCCGGACCAGTGACGTCGGCTCAGGCTCACGGCCGGCCCGTGAGCACCGCCCCGATACGTCCCGAGGCACGTCCGCTGGTCCCCGCCCTGGTCTTCATCGCCCTGGTCGTGGCGGCGGTCGCCAGCCTCGGGACGCCGCTCATCACCAGCGTGGCGACCACCTTCCACGTCTCCCTCGACAGCGCGCAGTGGACGCTGACCATCGCCCTGCTCAGCGGCGCCCTCGCCACACCCGTCCTCGGCCGACTCGGAGCCGGTCCGCACCGGCGGCCCGCGATCCTCGCCACACTGGCGATCGTCGTCGGCGGCAGCGCGCTCACCGTGCTGCCGCTGCCGTTCGCCTGGCTGCTCGCGGGCAGGGCGGCCCAGGGCGTCGGACTCGGTCTCACGGCGCTGATGATGGGCGTGGCCCGCGACCACCTCCCCGAGGAGCGCGGCGCGGCCACGATCGCCCTGATCTCGGTGGTCTCCATCATCGGAGCCGGCGTCGGCTACCCGCTGGCCGCGCTGCTCGCCGAGCTCGGCGGGCCGCGGGCCGCCTACGGCCTCGGCCTGCTCGTCACCGCCCTCGCCTTCGTGACCGCGTGGCGCTCCGTGCCCGCGGCTCCCGACGGGCGCTCCGCCCGGGTGAACGTGGCCGCTGCGCTCGCCTTGGCGGGCGGCCTGCTCCTCGTCCTGTTCCTGGCCGGCGAGAGCGGCCTGTGGAGCCGGCACCTCTCCGTGGCGCTGGCCCTGGCCGTCGCCGCCGTCCTCCTGCTCTGCGCCTGGACCGTCTCCGAGCTGCGGAGCAAGACGCCCCTGGTCGACGTCCGGGCGGCCCGGCACCCGGCGGTCGCCGGGGCGAACATCGCCATGTTCGTCGGCGGGAGCGGCATGTACCTGCTGCTCACCCTCATCACCCGCTACGCGCAGACGCCGCGCAGCGCCGGCTACGGCTTCGGACTGACCACCTTCGTGGCGGGGCTGGTCCTCATCCCGTTCTCCGCGCTGGGGTTCGTCGCCGGAAAGCTCACGCCGCGGGTCCGGACCAGGATCGACGGCCCCCTGCTGCTGGCCGGCAGCGCCGCCATCGTCGGCGGCGGGTTCGTCCTGTTCGCCACCGCGCGGTCCGACCTGGCCGAACTGCTCGCGGCCATGGGCGTGCTGGGCTTCGGCGTCGGCAGCTTCTCGGCCGCCATGCCCGGCGTCATCCTGGCCGTCACCCCCAAGAGCGAGACGTCGAGCGCCATGAGCTTCAACTACGTCGTCCGCAGCGTCGGGTACTCCCTGGGCAGCGCCCTCGGCGGTCTGGTGCTGGCCGCCGGCACCGCCACGGGCCACCTCTTCCCGGACGACGGCGCCTACACGAGCGCGGCGTTGATCGGCGTCGCCGCGATGGCGATCACGACGGTGGCCGCCCTCGCCCTCGCCCGCCGGACATAGGTCCGAGCATGTGTCCGACCATCAATTCCGAAACACCGGAGGTTACCGTGCCCAAGGGCTACTGGGTCAGCGTCTACCGCACCATCGTGGACCCCGAGAAGCTGGCCGCCTACAACGAGCTGGCCGGTCCGGCCGTCAGGGCCGCGGGCGGGCGGGTGCTCGCCCGCGACGGCCAGGTCGTCGCCCACGACGCCGGAATCGCCCAGCGCACCATCCTGATCGAGTTCGACAGCTTCGAGCAGGCGGTCGCCGCGCGCGCGAGCGCGGCCTACCAGGAGGCGCTGGCCGCACTCGCCGACGGCGTCGAGCGCGACTTCCGCATCATCGAAGGCCTCGGCTGACAGCGCCGGGGCATCTCTTAGTGAAACCTGGTTGCGGTAGTCTGTGTAGGTGACCGCACCGCAGTTTGAGCGCGCCCGAAGCGCGGAGGCCAAGCAAGCCCGCGAGACGTCGATCCTGGAAGCCGCCGCACGCCTCGCCGGCGAGCACGGCGTGCGCGCGGTGACCCTCACCGACATCGCTGCGGTGGTGGGCATGCACAAGTCGGCGATGCTGCGTTACTTCGAGACCAGGGAGGAGATCTTCCTCCGTCTGGCAGCCGGCGAGTGGGTCCAGTGGTCGCAGGACGTGCGGAACCGGCTCGGCGAGTTGGACGGCGCACGCCCGGCGGATCCCGGCACGCCGATCGCCGTCGCGGCAGTCCTCGCCGACTCGCTCGTCGCGCGGCCGCTCTTCTGCGACCTGCTCGCCCACACGCCGCTCAACCTGGAGCGCGGCGTCTCCTTCACGGCCGTCCGGTCCTTCAAGCTGATCGCCATCGGCGAGGTCGGGGCAGTCGGCACCGCCCTGCGCGGCGTCCTGAACCTGACGGAGGAACAGGCCGGCAACGTCGTCGCCACCGCCGTCTCCATGGCCGGCGCGCTGTGGCAGATGGCCGCGCCGGGAACCGAACTGCGCCGCTTCTACCAGGACTCCCCCGAGCTGGCCCACGCCCTCGTCGATGTCGCGCCGAAGCTCGCCGACATCCTGGGCGCGCTGATGCGGGGTTACGGCATGGCGTGACGATTTCGACCACGCCCCGGGAATCCCCTCACGCCCCGATGTACACGAAGCCCGCCCAGTGCTCCGGCCTGGCGAACGGGCGTTCGTCGGGCTCGCGGAAGGCGACGACCTCGAAGCAGCCGTCCAGCACGTCCGGCGGTGGCCAGTCGGCGCCGGTCTCGCGGATCTCGGCGAGGTGGGCGCGGAGCTCGGCCGCGGTGAGGTCGCGCAGCCAGCGTTGGGCGGCGCGCAGGGCCTCGGGCGGGGTGGTGCCGGCGCGCAGGGCTTGGTAGAAGCGCAGCATCAGGATCAGGCAGGAGTCGTCGGGCACCGGCCACAGGGTGGCGATCACCCCGGCCACGCCCGCCTGGAGCAGGGCGGTCGGGAAGCCGATGAGCTCGTCCGGCAGGTCCTCGCCAACCACGCCGGTCCGGCAGGCGGACATGACGACGAGTCGGGCCCGCAGCTGACGGCCCAGCAGTTCGGCCATGGTGAGGGTGTCCTCGCCGGACAGGACAAGGGCGCTGGCGAGCGGATCCGCCGGCACCGCGCGGGCGTGGCCGGCGTAGTGGACGACGGACGCCCGGCCCAGTGCCGCGAGCAGCGCCTCGGCCGCCCCGCCGGTGCGGGCGTCGGCGCCGTCCAGCACCCGGCCGCGGCCGAGCGCGGCGGAGGCGAGCCGCGCCTCGACGGCCGCGTGCCGCAGCTGCGGTGCTCCGCCCTGGCCGCCGACGGCGAGGGCCTGGTCGATCGCCTGCCCCTCGGCCGCGGCGGTGGCGGCCGCCAGGACCCGGGCGTTGGGCGCGTGGCGGATGTCGAGGACGTCGAGTGCGGCCGTCCCGGGCCGGTCGGGCAGGGTGGCTGCGTGCAGCGGCAGCAACCCCAGGTGTCCGCCGGCCAGCAGCACCACCGGTCGGCCGTCGTCGCCCAGGGCCTGCGCCAGCGGACCCGTGACGCGACGGCCCAGCTCAGCGAGGAGCGTGGGCAGCAGGGCGCCGACCTTCGCCGCGGGCACTCGGCTCAACGCCGTGGCGGCGCCCGCGACCCAGGCCCCGGTCAGTTCCGGCAGCAGCAGCGTGTCGACCTCGGGCCCGTCGCCGGTGTCGCGGACGACCAGGGCGAGGCCGATCCACTCGGTGGCGAGCAGGTGCACCTGTGTGACGTCCACGGTCTGACGATTAGTCACCAGTTGTGCAGAGCCAGCCAGTTCGAGCTCGGTGGCCAGCTCCTCCAGTTCGCGCACCAGCTCCGGCACCTGCCAGCCGTCGGCGCTGAGCAGGGCCCCCGGGGCGCCGGAATGCTCGGTGCCCAGCCGGTTCAGCCTGAGCGTCAGCTGGTTCCAGCGTCTGACCAGCTCGTCGTGGCCGCGGCCGGCGGCCAGCTCCAGCTGCCGGGGCCGCAGGTCGAGCACCCTGGTCAGCTCCGTGGCGCGGGCGCTCTCCACCAGTTCCACCGCCCGCGCCGGGTCGCCGGCGACGGCGGTCGCGAACGCGGCGAGCAGGGGCAGACCGCCGTCCCTGCGCAGCCAGGCCTCCCGTTGTCGCCGCAGCGGCTGGCCCTGCACCAGGAGTCGGCGCGCGTCGGCCCCGACCCCGAAGGCCTCCGCCGCCTCCGCCCAGCGCGAGCGCGCGGCCAGCAACCGGCCGGTTGCCCCGGCGAGCCGGACCACCGTCTGCGGCGACCAGCCGGGGCCGTACGCGAGGGCCTGCCGCGCCTGGGCGAACGCCTCCTGCTCGGCCGCGTCGTCGGCGGTGAGGTCGGACAGCAGCAGGAGGGACTGCGCCAGGTTGGCCTGGTAGAGGGGTCGGAACGGCGAGTCGGGGCCGATCAGGTCGAGGGCCCGGCGGACGTGGGCGCCCGCCGATTCCGCGTACCGGGCGTCGCGGCGGTGGGCGGCAACCGTCTGCTCCACGACCGCCAGGTTCACCAGCCTGCGCGCCAACCGCGACGACCCCGCGGGCGTGAGCTCGACCGCGAGCGCGGCCGCTTCCAACGCCTCCCGGAGGTCCTCGTCCTCGCGGTCGGGGTGGTTGGCGCGGGCCACCAGGGCCGTGCCCAGGTTGGTGAGCAGGCTGGGCAGCGTGCTCGCCCCCGGCAGGGCCTGGTCGCGGCCTGCGCGCAGGAGGCGGATCGCGGTGTCCAGGGCGGCGGGGTCGCCGGTGGTGGCGTAGTGGTCCTGGTAGGCGATTCCCAGGGTGCCGAGCGCCTGGGTGTGCGCGAAGCTGCCCGCCTCCGTGTCGATCACCTCCTCCAGGAGGGCGATCGCGGTCTCCAGGTCGGCGAGTTGGCCGGTGTGCTGGAACCGCCGGCGGTAGAAGACCGCGAGGCTGTTGCGGGTCGCCAGCGGCTGGCCCGTCCGCCCTGACGACTCGTCGGCGAGCCGGATCGCCTCGTCGAGCAGGGCCGGCTCTCCGGTCAGCTCGTGCCGCAGCACGAGCACCTCGGCCAGCAGGCCGCCGAGTCCGGGAACGGCGCCGTGGGCGGCCCGCAGCAGGCCGATCGCCTCGTCGACATCGGCCCGGGTGCCCTCGCCCCCGCTCAGCCGGAGCAGCAGGGCGACCAGCCGGTCGTCCCGGGGGTCAGCAACCAGGTGTTCCGTCAGGACGAGCGCCTGGTCGGCCTCGGCCTCCGGGTCCCGCATCCGCCCGGTCCGACTCAGCAGCATTCCCAGCCGGGCCGACCGCAGCTGCTGCGCGTACTCCTCGTCGCCGGGTTCGGCAGCGGCCTCGGCCGCGGCGGCCACCCGCCGCACCAGCAGCCAGAGCTCCTCGGCCGGGTGCCGGTTGTACGCCTCGACGACGGCCTGCAGCAGCGACAGCCAGCCGCCGCTCCGACCGGGCAGCGCCTCGGCCTCGGCCACCCGGTCCGCCACCTCGGCCGGATCGCCGAACCGCACGGCGTAGGCCAGCAGGCGCCAGGAGAAGAACGAGTGCGCCTCCAGGTCGACCTCCACCGCCTCCCCGGCCTCCGCGATCTCGGCGACCTCCCGCAGCGCCGCCCGCGCCTGGCGGAGCGACGCGGGACGGTAGCCGGCCGCCTCGCCGGAGGTGGCGATGTCGGCCAGGTCGAGCAGCCAGTGGCTGCGCTGGTCGGGATCGGTCGCCGAGTCGATCGCCCGGCGGATGGCCGCCACGGCCTCCTCCCGGTCGCTCCCGTCGCCCTCCCGGTAGGCGGCCCGCCGGTCGAGGACGGTGGCCAGGCTGCGGTGCCACATCCCGGGGTCCACCCCCAGCGCGCCGGCGATCGGGATCCGGTGCAGCTCCACCACCCGGTCCAGCGCGAACTCCTGGTACGGCGAGTCGAGTTCGGCCAGGTAGCCGGCCATCAGCCGGCCCCGGAGCACGTCGAGCAGCTCGGTCGGGGCATCGGGCGGGGCCAGCCGCAGCGTGACTTCCAGCAGGCCGACCAGGCGCAGCCCGTCGTCCGGCGACTGTTGCCGCAGCTCCTCCAGCAGGTGCGCGGCCAGCTGGTGGAAGGCCCGGTCGCTGAGCGAACTCCGCTCCCACATCGGGTAGTCCGTCATGCGATGGCCCGCGCGAAAGGCGTCGAGCCGTTCCGCCCGCCGCTTCTGCCCGTTGGCGTCCTCGCCGTCGGCCACCAGCTCCGCCAGCATCGCGCGGGTCTCCTCGGAGCTCAGGCCGGGGAAGCCGACGAACAGCAGCTCCTCCTCCGCCTCCGAGCGCGCGTGCACGAACGCGTCCAGCGCCACCGCCGTCTCGTACCGCTCGCGGTGGGCGATCTCCGGCACGGCCCGCACCGGGCCGACCTGCGCGGCCCGGTCGAGCAGCCGCGCCACGAACTGCCAGCGGAGCCGGATGCTCGGCGTGTCTCCCCGCAGGGAGGTGTGCACGTGCTCGCGCACCGCCGGCTCCAGCAGCACCGGGTGCTCGGTGATCAGCGCGACGATGTCCTCGGTCCTCGGCGTGCGCAGCAGTTCGTCGAGCAGGTCGACCGCCTGCAGCACGAGCACCCGGTCGCGCCCGAGCACCGAGTTCCCCTCGGCCCGGAACCTGCGCAGCGCGTGCAGCCAGCCCTCGGCGCGGCGCCGCTCGTCGGGGTCCGCGATCTCGTCGACCAGTTCGGCGAGCACCGCGTCGGAACTCTCCTGGGCCAGTGGGAGGTAGGCGGCGACGGCCGAGGCGAGCGTCGGCTCGTCGTCGGCGGGGCCGTGGGCGAAGAGCGCGCGGGCGACCTGCTCCAGTACGGCGCGGGCCGGGTCGGTCTCCTTGGCCCGGCGCAGGAACTGGGCGATGAGCCGCAGCCGGTGGACGACCAGCGGGTCCGGCTGGCGCTGCGCCAGGTCCTCGGCGACGTCGGCGACCGGACCGTGCAGCAGGTAGGGCCGCGCCTCCATCATCCAGCGCCGCTCGATCCACCGGGGCAGGTTGAGCATCTCGTTCAACAGGTCGACGTACCAGTCGAGATCGGCGCCGAACCCGGCCTGGTCCTTGAGGGGGGTGGCATCGCCGAGGGCGATGTCGACGTCCGCGTCGATGGTGCCCTGCAGCAGCCGCCGGTGGTTGACGAACCGGGCGCGTGAGTCCTCGTCACCCCGGGCAGCGGCCAGGCCCTCGTACCGCTCGATCAGCGCGATCGCCTCGGCGGTGACCAGCTGCGGATGGTCGAGGATCAGCTGCCGGGTCTCGACCCAGCTCGTGGCCGAGTAGATGGCTTGGACGAACTCGTTGAGCTCCTCCTGGTGTTCGTCGTGCTCGTCCAGGGGCTGTGCCTCCGGTCCCGGGCGCCCGGGTTTCGCGCGCCGTCCCAGCAGCCGCCCGAGCTTCCCCGCGATCCCCCGCCCGGCGCGCGCCGGCTCCCCGTCGTCCACCCGAACCACTATGCCGTGCAGCGGCGTTGGCCGCCGGGCTTCCGCTCAGCTGCCGGCGGCGGACCCAGGGCTACCGTCTGCGTAGCGCAGGTCCTTCGGCGGGATGCCGCGCCGCAGGAACTCCGTCAGGGCACGACCGGACGCCACGTCCTGCGACGGGTCCGCGGGCGGCGGCCAGTGCACGGCCGCGTACAGGTCGAACCGGTGCAGGTCAGTGGCCGCCAGCACCAGGTCCCGGTAGGTGCGGGCCGCGGCGAGCGCGGTGCCGTAGTACGAGAGCGCGCAGACGATCGGCGCGAGCAGCAGCATCCACCAGGCCAGGGGCACGTAGAGCAGCAGCGCCAGCCCCCAGAGGAACGAGCCGGTGGCGGCCTGCAAGGTGCCGCGGGCGGCGGTGAGTTCGGCCCGTTCGCCGTCGTCCAGCAGCAGCCACAGGTGCGGCCAGCAGACCACGGGATCGATCCCGTACCGGTGCCGGGGCCCCTCCTCGGCGGTGCGCAGCAGGTTGCCCAGCCGCGTCGGCAGCACCGCATCGGGGTCGGCGGGCACGGCGGCGATGCGCCGCTCCAGCCTGGCCAACCTCGCCATCCGCTGCCGCGCGGCCACCTCGTGCGGGGCGGCCGCGTGCGCCCGGTGCAGCTGCGTCGCGGCGGTGCGATCGGCCTGCCGCCGCTCGAACCGACGGAAGGCCAGGGGCTGCGCGGCCCGTGCGGGCCAGTACCCCTCCAGCAGCCGCAGCAGCGGCACGGACAGCCGGCGCCCGACGACGCCGAGCGCGTACGCGAGGAGCATCAGGAGCAGCACGAGCAGGAGCTGCTCGGAGGCCTCCAGCCGCGTCAGCTCCGCCGAACGGTCTTTCCAGTGCCCGGGTTCCAGGCCGGTGAGACCGTGCCGGTGGTAGGTCCAGGCGAGCCATCCGGCGAGCAGCACCAGCAGCGGCCCGCCGTACCCGGCGGAGCCCCGCTCCCCCAGCTTCCCGCCGAGCCCCTCCCAGAAGGCGGTCAGCACGGCTCTAGCGGAACGTCGTGCTGGTCACAACGCGGCACCGCCTCGCCGGCGTCGAACCGGTACCACTCCTGATCGCAGTTCGGGCAGACGTACCGCGGCGGCGCCCAGGCCCCCGGGTCGCCGGGGAGCGGATCGTACAGCCGGTACTGCTGATCGCCCGCCTGACGGCTGCGCACCGCCCGCCGCAGCTCCGCGCGCTCGGCCAGCAGCGCCACGAGCTCGGCCCGCACCGGCTCCCCCGCCTCGGCGCGGTCCAGCAACTCCACCAGCCGCGGACGGACTTCGGCGGCCGCGGCGCCGAGTATCCGGTCGAGGTCCTGGGCGATCGACCGCCCGATGTTGATCAGTTCCTGATCTCCCACGGGCAGCACTCTGCCACAAGAAGGCCCACCCGGAGGACGGTTCGGCGCTCGGCCGGCGAATCCCCGACCGCCGGGCCGCTTCACCCGCGCGCAACGCGCGCGGAACAAGACGGACAGCGTCGCCGGTTAGGCTGGTCGGCAGCCAGGCCGAAGACGTCCACGGCGGCCGGCGGCGATCCCGTCGGCATCCCGCACCCATCCGCCGTCGGACGATACGGATCTGAGCCTTGGTCATATCCCCTCGCTCCCTTCCCAGGTGGCTGACCCACGCGCTCGCCTGGCCGCGCGGGCCCCGGGCCTGGGGCGCCGTCGGGCGGGCCGCACTCGGCACCGCCGTACTGCCCGTGGTGCTGCTGAGCGGCCTGCCCGCCGCCGTCGGGGTGTTCGCCGCGCTCGGCGCGATGCTGGCGACGGTGAACGACCGTCCGGGCGGGCGGCGGGCGGCGGTGCCGCGGATCGGCGTCCCCGCTGCCGCCGGTGCGGCGTTGCTCGCGCTGGGCGCGGCCTTGCAGGCGGCGCACGCCGGGAAGGTGCTGACGGCGTGCGTGCTGACGGTGGTGGGGCTGTTGGCCGGGATGGTCAGCGTGATCGGGCCGGTCGCCTCGGCGGCCGGCACCCAGTTGCTGATCATGGCGGCGATCGGTGCCGGGATGCCCTCCCGGCTCGCGCCGTGGACGATGGCGGTCGCGTTCCTGGCGGGCGCGGCCTGGGTGCTGACGCTGCGTCTGGCGCTGCCCGGCGGACGGCCGGGAGGGCTGTCGTTCCTCGACGGCGAACGGGAGGCGGTCGCCGCCGCGTACCTGCGGGTCGCCGAGCTCCTGGAGGCGGTGGGCACGCAGGCGGCGCCCGCCCGCCGGGTGGCGTTGAGCGAGGCGCTCGACCGGGCGCAGGAGGCGCTCGGCGGGCCGCGCCTGCGGGCGGCGGGCGCGGCCGAGCGCAGGCTGCACGCCAGGTTCGCGGCGGTGCTGCCGCTCGCGGAGGCGGCGGCCGCCCTGGCCTGGAACGGCACGCCGGTGCCGGAGCGGCTCGCGACGGCGCCGCGCCGACTGGCCCGCGCGGTCCGCGAGGACGGCCCGTGCGGTCCGCTGGCCGCACCGCAGCGCCGGACCTCCGAGCTGCGCGCGCTCGACGACGCGGTGCTCGCCGCGGCCCTGGCGTTCGGGAGCCGGGACGGCGGCGCCGGTTCCGGGCTGCCGGCGACCAGCCGTCCGGGCGCCCGGCTGCGACGGGCGGCGGGCGCGGCGGGTCGTGAGTACGGGCTGCGCGTGGCCGTGGCCATCCTGTCGAGCACGGCCGTCGCCATGACGCTGCACGCCCAGCGCTGGTACTGGCTCCCCCTCACCGCGGCCTTCCTGGTCAAGCCCGATCTCGGTCCGCTGGTCTCGCGGGTGCTGTCGCGCGCGGCGGGCACCGTCGCGGGGGCGCTGCTGTTCGCGGCCTGGGCGACGGTGCTGCCGGGCACCGTCTGGGCGGTCGCCGCGGTGGTGCTCGCGGCGGCGGCCATCCCGGTCGCGGGGCGCCACTTCGCCGGGCTGACCGCGGTGGTGACGGTGCTGGTGCTGGCACTGATCGGTGTGGCCAGCGGCCCGCAGGCGATCGGGGACCGGGTCGCGGACACCCTGTTGGCCTGCGCGATCGTGCTCGCGGTCGGCCACCTGCCGATCCCGGGTCACAACGGCCGCACGCTGTCGGCGCGGGTCGGCGCCGCGGTGGAGGCCGCGCGCGGCTACCTGGCCGGGCTGCACGGCGACCCGGCCCGCCGGACCGCGCTGCGCCGCTCCGCCTACCGCACGCTCGCGGACGCCCGCCGGGCGGTGGAGCTCGCGGGTGCCGAACACCCGACGCTGGCGCGCCACGGCGCGCAGGCGGCGCCGGTGGTGGCGGAGCTGGAGCGCGTGGTCGACGCCACCACCGCCTACGCGGTCCGGGTGGCCCAGGGCGAACCGGTCCCGCCGGAGGTCACCGAGCTGCGCGCGCGGCTCGACGGGATGACCGCCGCACGCTAGGGACTGTCTACCTCCGCGATGAGCAGCACCACGTCGTCCTCGTCGTCGTCCGCCTGCCGCAGCGCGGCCAGCAGGCGGTCGCACGTGACTTCGAGCGGCTGCCGGGGCCCGCGCAGCAGGTCGAGGAGCGCGGCGAGGCGGGTGGAGATGGGCTGGGTGCGCGTCTCCACCAGGCCGTCGGTGTAGAGCAGCAGCCGGTCGCCGGGGGCCAGCTCGACGCAGCTGGACTCGAACCGGACTCCCCCGACGCCCAGCGGCGCGCCCGGCGGCAGGTCCAGGAACTCGGGTTCCCGGCCGGGGCGTTCGAGCACGGGCGGCGGATGGCCGGCCAGCGCGACGCGGCACTGCCCGCTGTGCGGGTCGTGCACGGCGTAGACGCAGGTGGCGATGGTCTCCTCCAGGTCGGCGGTGACGCGGTCGAGGTGGCCGAGCACCTGGGCGGGGTCGAGGTCCAGGTCGGCCAGGGTGCGGGTGGCGGTGTGCAGTTGGCCCATGCCGGCGGCGGCGTTGATGTCGTGGCCCATCACGTCGCCGACGACCAGTGCGGTCTTGTCGCCGGCGAGCTCGATGACGTCGAACCAGTCGCCGCCGGCCAGCGCGGTGCGGCCGGCGGGCTGGTACCGGGAGGCGAGCCGCAGGCCCGCGGACCGGGTGGGCGTGCGCGGCAGCAGGTGGCGTTGCAGGGTCAGGGCGGCGTTGCGCTGGCTCTGGTACCAGCGGGCGTTGTCGATGCACACGGCGGCGCGGGCGGCCAGCTCCTCGGCGAGCAGGATGTCGTCCTCGTCGAACGGCCGCGAGTCGCCCAGGCGTTTGAGGTCCAGCGCGCCGAGCACCTCGCCGCGGGCGATCAGCGGCACCGCCAGGTAGGAGTGCAGGCCCGCCCGGCCGAGCAGGGCCGCGGCCTCGTCGTCGCGGGCGATGGCCGGCAGGTCCGTGCCCGCCACCCGGGCCACCAGGACCGGGCGGCCGCTGGTCACGCACCGGGTGACCAGGCGGTCCGCGGCGTACTTGGCGATCTCCCCCACCGGGTCCGCGGCGTGCAGGGCGTCGGACGGCTGGGCCGCGGCCACGGCCAGGGCCCGCAGGGTCACCGGCCCGGCCACCGGCCCGCGGGTGGGCGGGCGACCGCTGAGCACCGAGTCCAGCACGTCGACCGCGGCGACGTCGGCCAGGTCGGGGATGACGAAGTCGGCGAGTTCCTGGGCGGTCCGGCCAAGGTCGAGGGTGGTGCCGATCCGCATGGACGCCTGGGCGACCAGCGCCAGCCGCTGCCGGGCGCGGGCGGCCTCGGCCGTCACGCGCTGCTGCTCGGTGACGTCCAGCACCGAGACCGCCAGGCCGATCACCCGCCCGATCGAGTCCTCCAGCCGGAAGTACGACGCCCGCCAGGCGCGGTCGGCGCCTTGGTCGGCGAGGGTGCGCCCGAAGGTGAACTGGTCGACCAACGGCTCACCGCTCGCCAGCACCTGACGCATCGACGCCTCCACCGCCGCCGTGTCGAGGAACGGCAGTGCCTCCCGGACGTCGCGGCCGATGTGCTGCGCGGCCGGCAGGCCGTTGAGCCGCTCCAGCGCCGGGTTGACCATGACGTACCGCAGATCGGTGTCGAGCACGGCCAGCCCGATCGGCGACTGGGCCACCATCCGCACCGACAGGGCCAGGTCGCGCTCGACACCGCGCAGCGTGGCCTCGTCGGTGGCGATCCCCAGGGCGTAGACCCGGCCGTGCTCGTCCTGCAGCCGCATGTTCCGGAACTCCACCTGCCGGGTGCTGCCGTCCTTGTGCCGCACCGGGAACACCCCGGCCCAGTGCCCGCCGCCGTGCATCACCTCGGCGAACAGCTCCAGGATCATCCCCCAGTGCTCCTCGGCGACCAGCAGCTCGGCCGCGTACCGGCCGAGCGCCTCCTCGGCGCTCCAGCCGAACAGGTCCTGGGCCTGCGGGCTCCACAGCGCTACCCGCCCCTCCGCGTCCAGCACCGCCGCGGCCACCCCGAGCAGGTCCAGCAGGCCGCCGGGTTCGGACGTGGTGGGCCGCACCGCGCCGGGCGCCGGCCGCCGCGCATCGGAGGCACCCATCCCCGGCCCTCCTTCCGCCTGCCACCGGTTCCGGCGGCCCGCTGTCCCGTTCCGGCTGCGCCGCGCCACCTCGCCCTGTCCGCGGGTCGCCCTCCATCGTCTCTCCGCACCGGCCGCTCGGACAGCCCGGCGGGCCGGAACCGCTCAGGCACCGCCCCCCAGCCCCCGCAGGGCCTCGGCGACCGCCCTGCGGGTGGTGCCGAGCTTGCGCAGCACCCGGGCGACGTGCTGCTCGACGGTGCGGGGTGAGAGGAAGAGCGCGCCGGCGATGTCCTGGTTGGTCGCGCCGCGCGCGAGCAGTTCGGCGACCTCGCGTTCGCGCGGGGAGAGCCGGTCGCCGTAGCCGCGGCCGGGGGGCGCAGGCCGGCTCGCTCCCCGCTCGCCCAGCAGCTGCCGGCAGCGCGCGACGGCGGCGGTCGCGCCGAGGCGCTCGTACTCCGCCAGCGCCGTGACGAGGTGCTGCGGCTCGTCGTCGGGGCGGGCGAGCAGCTCGGTGCGCCCGAGTCGCTCAGCGACGCGGGCCGCCTCGTAGGGGCGGCCGATCTCCTGCCAGGCGCGGCGAGCCCGGGCGAAGTGCGCGGCCGCCTCGGACGGGTCGGAAGCGCTCAACAGGCCGCGGGCAACGTGGAGATCGGCGTCGGCTGCGGGCGTGTCGCGGCCGCGCAGCCCGTGCTCGGCGTCGTCGGCGAGCTGTTCGGCGCCGCCGCGGTCGCCGGCGGCCAGGGCCGCCTCGACGGCGGCCGGGACCATGCCGGCGGACCTCGGCCAGGCCTCGGTCTCGCGCAGCAGCGCGACCGCCGGGGCCACCGTGGCGACGGCCTCCTCGGTGCTGCCCAGGGCCAGCCGCAGGGTGACCAGCCCGGCGGCGGCCCGCAGCGCGACGCTCACCTCGGAGTGCGTCTCGCCGTGGGCCGCCGCGGCACCGAAGTGTTCGAGCGCCAGGCTGCTCTGCCCGCGGGCCGCCGCGAGCGTGCCGAGGATCAGGGCGCGTTCGACGCGCACCAGCACGATGTCCGGGTACTCGTCGGCGAGGGCGCCGATCCGCTGCTCAAGGCCGTCCCAGTGGCCGCCCTGGAGGTCGAGGGTCAGCAGGGTGGCCTGGCCGTAGACCCTCAGGTACGGGATGCCCGAACGGTCGGCGGGCTCCCGGTTGCGGGTCAGCAGCTGCCGGGCGCGGGCGTCGTGGCCGAGCTCCGCGGCGAAGGTGCCGGTGTTGTGCACGGCGCGCGCGACCTGCCGGGCGACCGCCTGGTCCGGGGAGTCCGGCGGCAGCCGGTCCACCAGGGACCAGAGCGCGGGGTCGCCCTCGCGCGCCATCAGGGTGATCCGCGAGGCGCGGACGGCCGCCCGCATGCCGTCGTCGCGGGAGTCGGCCACGGCGGCCTCGGCCCGGTCCATCCACTCCCCGGCCCGCTCGACGGCGCCGTCCCACTCGTTCATGGCGAGCGCGACCATCGCCCGGGCCGCCCGCTCCGGGCGGCTCGCCAGCTCGCCGGCGGCCCGCTCGATCTCGCCGAAGCCCGCGCGGTCGCCGGCCTGGGTGAGCATGAGCAGGCCGAGGCTGAGGCGGGCCTCGCCGCGGGTGGCGTCGGACAGCTGCGGGTCCGAGACGATGTGGCGCAGCAGTGCGGCGTTCGCGGTGTAGTCCGCGCCGAAGCTCGCGATGTCGGCCAGGGCGAGTGCGGCGCGCGACCTCAAGTCGTGGTCGAGACGGGGCTCTTCGAGAATCTGCCGGAGCAGCGTGGCGGCGGTGCCGGTGTCGCCGACGGCGATCGACTGGTCGGCGGCCTGCTCCGCCCGGCGCAGCCACTCCTCCCGGTCGCCGAGGGCCCGGGTGTGGTGGGCGATCTGCACCAAGGGCACCGGCTGGTGGGCCCGGAGGCGCTCAATCGCCCGCTGGTGCAGCCGCCGGCGCTCCGGTCCGGGCACGTGCTGGTAGGCGACCTGCTGGGCCAGCACGTGGCGGAAGGTGTAGCGCCCGGTCTCGGTCTCGCGCAGCACCGAGGCCGCCAGCGCCTCGGTGATGCCCTGGGCGCCCTCGGCCGGGTCGATCCCCGCGATCTCGACGAGCAGCGGTTCGGCGGTGGCGACGGCGAGCACGGCGGCCGCGTCCACCACGGCCGCGCCGGCCGGCGACAGTGCGACGAGCCGCTCGGTGACGGCCTCGCGCAGGCCGTGCGGCGCGTCCGCGCGGTGCAGCCGCTGCGCCGCGTCGTCGTAGCCGCTGCGGCGGCCCTGCTCCCGCAGGGTGATCAGGTCCTCGACGGCCACCAGCGGGAGCCCTTCGCTGCGCTGGTGGAGGGTGCGGCCCAGGGCCGGGGTGGCGTGCTGGCCGAGCGTGGCGGTGGCCAGCGCCCGGATGTCGGCCTCGCCGAGCGCGTCCAGGCGGATGGTGGCGCCGTTCACCCCCGGCGGGTGGCGGTAGGCGGCGCCGAGCACGGGGGTGCCGGGGCCCAGGTCCTCGGCCCGGTAGGTGAGGACGAGGGAGAGCTGCGCGGGCAGGTCGCGGGCGAGCAGCAGGAGCAGGTCGCGGGTCGCCTCGTCGACCCAGTGCAGGTCCTCGACGACCAGCACGACCGGCCCGAGCGCGCCGAGGAAGGAGCGCACGCCCTGGACCAGCCGGCGCCGCTCGACGTGCGGGTCCCCGGCCGGCTCGGGCGGGGGCGGCAGCCGGTCGGCCAGGTCCGGGAGCAGCGGTGCCAGGGCCCCGGCGGTCGGCGGGACGCCCGCCGTGGGCAGCCAGTCGCCCGCCCCGTGCAGCGCGTCGATCACCGGGCTGAACGGGAACGGCTCGCGCAGCGGATGGCACGAGCCGGTGAGCACCCGGCCGCCCTCGCCGGACAGCACCAGCGCCGCCTCGTGCACCAGCCGGGACTTGCCGATCCCGGCCTCGCCCTCGACCAGCACGACCGCCGGCGGCTGCCGGACCGCGGCGAGCAGCAGCTCCAGCTCGCGCCGCCGCCCCACGAACGGGAGGTCGCCTCCCGTTGCCGCCGAGTCGGGGTCGAGGACCTTCACCACGAGCGTCAGCCTCCTGAGCTGTCCTGCGGGGACCAGCCCGGCGGCGCCGGGCGCGGCGCCGGGCCCCTGTGTCGATGCTACGGCCGCTGTCGATCAGGCCGGGCGGAGCGCGCTCGGGCGGCCGCGCCCTCGGTGCTGCGCTCCCGAGCCGTGGTCAGGAGGCGCTCTCGCTGCCGGGGATGACGCGGCGCCAGATCTCCTGCTGGAACTGACGGGTGGTCAGCTCGACGTGCTCGGCCATCAGCGCCTCGGCCTGATCCGGCTCACCGGCGGCGACCGCCTCGGCGATCGCCGCGTGTTGTTCGGCGGCGGCCGTGAGCGAACCGGCGGCGACTCCCGTCAGGCCGATCGTGGCGACCTGGCGCTGCAGGCGTCGCACCGCCTCGACGGTGGAGGCGATGAACATGTTCCCGGCGGCCGTCGCGACACCGATGTGGAAGGCGTCATCGGCGGCGGTGAAGGCCTCGATGTCGCCCTGCTCGGCGGCCTGGGCCGACTGCTGCGCGGCCTCCCGCACCGCCTTCACCTGGGCGGGCCTGGCCCGCTGCGCCGCCAGGTTGGCCGAGATGGTCTCCAGGTAGCGGCGGAACTCGAACAGCTCGTCCACCTGTTGCAGGTCGGCCGGCAGGAAGTTCGCCACCGACTGCTGCCAGGACGGCGGCTCCGGCTCGGCCACGTAGATGCCGCGCCCCTTCTGCACCGACAGCCGCCCCAGCGCCGAGAGGATCTTGACCGCCTCCCGGACCACCGTGCGGCTCATCTGGACCTCGTCCGCGAGGTCCTTCTCGGTGGGCAGCCGGGCGCCCGGCTGCAGGCCCGACCGGACCACGTACTCAAGGATCCGCTCGGCCGCCACCTCGTAGCCGGGGCGGTAGGCGCCCGCTGCCTCCGCAGACGTCGCGGACGACTTCTCGGACCCGGTCAACGGCACTCCCCATGCTCGCGAGCGAGGCTGACGGGTTCCGCTGCGAGCCTTACCTGCCCTTGGTCGGCGCCCGATGCTTCACACACATTCGGCTGATTTCGGGTTCAGTGAAGCACACGGGCACACCTGACACCACCATCGGTGCGCGCCGGGGCCGCTCCCCTCCGCCGTCCTAACCGCCGCCCCGGCCGCCGGTCCGCGTCACCCCGCCATCGCCGCCGCCGCGCTGACGGTCAGGCAGGCCAGCACCCTGGTCCCGTCGGCGCAGGCCCGCACCAGCCACCGGCTGCTGGAGCGGCGCACCAGCTCCAGGCCCCGCCCGACCGGGTCGCCGCCGGGCGGCACGTGGCGCGGGAGCAGCCGGCTGCGCCACCGGCCCCAGTCCCTGACCTCGACGGTCAGGTCGGCGCCGTCGTGCTCGATCAGCAGGGCCACGTCCTGGCTGCCGCTGTGCAGCACCGCGTTCGTGGCGAGTTCCGAGACGACCAGCAGCAGCCGGTCGACCACCGCGTCGTCGAGGTGCCAGCCGCGGGCGGCCTCACGGGCGAACCGGCGAAGCGCCGGGACGGCCGCCGGGGAGGCGGGCAGCACCCGCAGCGCGACCGGCCTCGCCCCGCCGTGGAGGTCCCAGGCGGAGCGCCCGTCGGAGTCGGCCGTCCCGGGGACAGGGGCGGCGGTCGTCGGCGATGAAGAGGAAAAGGCCATGTCAGCTCCCTGGTGGGTCCCCCAGGTGGTGCACACCCCCTCGGATACCTACGACCGTGCCCGGCGCCGGCTACGGCGGGCAATCCGTGGTGGCCGGACTAGGTATACGTATCGCGGGCCCGGCCCCCGGATCCTTACCCGTGGCCGGCAGCGGGGCGCCGAGCAGCGGCCCGGGCCGGGTGCCGCGCAGGGCGTCGAACCTGCCGACTCCCTCGTACCGGCCGCTGCCGCGTGCGGCCCCGGCCGCGGGCGACACGATGGCGCCGGTACCGGTCAGCGGCACGACGGACTCCTCGGGTGGGCCTGGCGCGCGGTCCGCACAGCGAGCAGGTCGGTGGCGAGCAGCGCGGCGCCCTGGCAGCCGGCGTGGTGGCCGAGTTCGGCCGGGACGATCTCGGGGGTACGCGGGAACGCCAGCCGTTCGGCGACCGCCGCGCGCAGCGGTCCGAAGTACCGTTCGCCGGCCCGGGCGAGACCCCCGCCGATCACGATGCGCTCGGGGTCGAACAGCGTGGTGGCGGCGGCGAGGCCCTCGGCGAGCGCCTCGATCGCGGTGTGCCAGACCGCCACCGCACTGCGGTCGCCGGCCGCGGCGCGTTCGCCGACCTCCTTGGCCGTGACGTCCCGCTCACCGGTGTCGGCGGCGTAGTGGCGAGCGATGGCGGCGGCGGAGGCGACCGTCTCCAGGCAGTTCCGGCCGCCGCAGGGGCACGCCCCGCCACCCGCGAGCAGCGGCAGGTGGCCGAGCTCGCCGGCCGTCGAGTGGCTGCCGGCCAGCGCCCGCCCGCCGATCATCAGGGCGGCGGCGACCCCGGTGCCTACCGGGACGAAGAGGAAGTTGCGGCTGCCGCGCCCCGCGCCGAGCCGGGCCTCGGCCAGGCCGCCGGCCCGCACGTCGTGGCCGAGCGCCACCGGGATGCCGAGTGCCTCGGTCAGCCGCTCGCGGACCGCCAGCCCGCGCCAGCCGAGGTTGGCGGCCAGCAGGCAGACGCCGGTCGCCTCGTCGACGATCCCCGGCACCGCGATGCCCGCGGCCGCCGGCCGGTGCCGCTCGGCGAGTTCGGCGGCGGCCGCGAGCACGGAGTCCAGCACCGCGTCCGGCCCCCGGTCGGCGAGGGTGGGCCAGCGTCCGGTCGTTCGCAGGGTGCCGTCCGGTCCCGTGGCGCCGCCCTTGATGTAGGTGCCGCCGACGTCCAGCGCGATGGTGGTGACGGTCACGGCTGGTTCAGCACGATCGAGCGGGTCAGGTTGCACGGCCGGTCCGGGTCCAGGCCGCAGGACTCGGCGATCTCCTGCTCCACATGACTCACAACGGCCTCCCAGCATGGGGGATCGACAGGGTGTGCTGCTCTGGACCGGGTCCCCGTCACGCGCTGGACGGTGGGTCGACGTCTGAGCAACTCTAGATTGGTGGCGCCGAGTTGGCGCAGATGTGCGGGCACGTCGGCCACGCCTGGCACCCCGGGGCGAACTCGCAGTGGCGTCCTGCGGATGCGATCAGACTCTAACCACCGCCGACATCCCGGAACAAGCGCTCCCGTCGATGTTTCTGAACAATCTAGGGTCCGCAATGCCATTGGGAGGCCCCCACCTGCGCAGACAGGGGTTCCATGTCGACCGGGCCGGCGGAAATAAATCTGATCCACTGCTTGCACGGCCCCGCGATCTCTCCTAGAGTCCCACCACACCCAGACCAGAGGCCTGATGAGGAGCTCCCCGATGAAACTGCTGCGGGTCGGTCTCGCCGGCCGGGAAGTACCGGCGGTGCGAACGCCGGACGGACGGCTGCTGGACCTGTCGGCGATCACTCCCGACATCGACGGCCGCTTCCTGGCCGACGACGGGGTGTCCCGGGTCCGCGCGGCGCTGGCCGAGGGCCGGCTGCCCGAGCTGGACGGGACCGGCCTGCGGGTCGGGGTGCCGGTGGCCCGCCCGGGCAAGGTGGTCTGCATCGGCCTCAACTACCGTGACCACGCGGCGGAAACCGGCGCGCCCATCCCGCCCCGGCCGGTGGTGTTCATGAAGGACCCGGGCACCGTGGTCGGCCCGTACGACCAGGTGCTGATCCCCCGCGGGTCGGTGAAGACCGACTGGGAGGTGGAGCTCGCGGTGGTCATCGGCCGCCGCGCCCGCTACCTGGACTCGCCCGCGGACGCCCTGGCGTGCGTGGCGGGGTACGCGATCAGCAACGACGTGTCGGAGCGGGAGTTCCAGCTGGAGTACTCGGGCCAGTGGGACCTCGGCAAGTCCTGCGAGACCTTCAACCCGCTGGGCCCGTGGCTGGTCACCCCGGACGAGGTGGTCGACCCGCAGGAGCTGCGGCTGACCACCAAGGTGAACGGCGTCATCCGCCAGCACGGCGCCACCAACGACATGATCTTCGAAGTGGCCCACCTGCTCTGGTACTTGAGCCAGTACCTGGTGCTGGAGCCCGGCGACGTGGTCAACACCGGGACGCCCGCCGGCGTCGCGCTGGGCCTGCCCGGCCGGCCGTACCTGCGCCCGGGCGACATCGTCGAGCTCGCCATCGACGGGCTCGGCGAGCAGCGCCAAGTCTTCGCAGCCGCCTGAGAGGAGGCACCACCATGACCGAACTGACCGGCCTGCGGGCCATCGTCACCGGCGGCGCCTCGGGCATCGGCCTGGCCACCGCCGAGCTGTTGGCCCGGCGCGGTGCGGCGGTGGCCGTGCTCGACCTGGCGCCCGGCGGGCTGCCGTCCCCGCTGCTCGGCTTCAGGGCCGACGTGGCGGACGACGCGAGCGTGCGCGCCGCGGTCGACACCGCCGTGCTCGCACTGGACGGCCTGGACATCCTGGTGAACAACGCCGGGATCGGCGCGACCGGCACGGTCGAGGAGAACCCGGACGACCAGTGGCGGCAGGTGCTCGACATCAATGTGCTCGGCGTCGTCCGCACCACCCGGGCCGCCCTGCCGCACCTGCGGCGCTCGGCGCACCCCGCGATCGTGAACACCTGCTCGATCGCCGCGACCGCCGGACTGCCCGGGCGGGCACTGTACTCGGCGAGCAAGGGCGCCGTGCAGGCGCTGACCCTGGCGATGGCGGCCGACCACGTCGCCGAGGGGATCCGGGTCACCTGCGTCAACCCCGGTACCGTGGCCACCCCTTGGGTGACCCGGCTGCTGGACCGCTCCCCCGATGCCGCGGCCGAGCTGGCGGCGCTCCAGGCCCGCCAGCCGCACGGCCGGCTGGTCGGCGCCCAGGAGGTCGCCGCCGCGATCGCCTACCTGGCCAGCCCGCTCGCGGGCTCGACGACCGGCGTCGCGCTGCCCGTCGACGGCGGCATGGCCGGCCTGCGCGTCCGCCCCGCCCAGGGCTGACCACCCCCGAACTCCCCGGCCGGACCCGTGCGTTGTGAGGGGCGCACTGGTCCGGCCGGGGCACTTTCAGTGAGAGGCGACCCCACGATGTCCCTGCGCACGACCGCCCTCGGGCGTACCGGCACCCTCGTCACCGAGCTGTCCCTGGGCGCCGCGGCGCTCGGCAACCTGTTCCACGCGGTGAGCGACGAGGAGGCCGCCGCCACCGTCGACACCGCGTGGGAGTGCGGGATCCGCAGCTTCGACACCGCCCCGCACTACGGACTGGGCCTGTCCGAGCGCCGATTGGGCGCCGCGCTGCACACCCGGCCGCGCGAGCAGTACACGCTCTCCACGAAGGTGGGCCGCCTGCTGCTGCCCCGGGTCGGGCCGCACGGCGACGACCTGGCGAACGGCTTCGCCGTCCCCGCCACGCACTCCCGGGTCTGGGACTTCAGCGCCCGCGGCGTGCGCACGAGCATCGAGGACAGCCTCGACCGGCTCGGCCTGGACCGGGTGGACACCGTCTACCTGCACGACCCCGAGGAGCACGAGCGCGAGGCCTTCGAGCAGGCCTACCCGGAACTCGAACGGCTGCGGGCGGAAGGGACGGTGGGTGCGATCGGTGTCGGCATGAACCAGACCGACACCCTGACCCGGTTCGTCCAGGACACCGACGTCGACGTGGTCCTGCTGGCCGGCCGCTACTCACTGCTCGACCAGGGCGGGCTGCGCTCGCTGCTGCCCGAGGCGGCGCGGCGCGGCGTCTCGGTGCTGGTCGGCGGGGTGTTCAACTCGGGCCTGCTGGCGGATCCCAAGCCCGGCGCGACCTTCGACTACGCGCCGGCCTCCCGCCAGCTGCTGGACCGGGCGCTGGCCCTGAAGGCGCTGTGCAAGGAGTACGACGTCCCGCTGCGGGCGGCCGCACTGCAGTTCCCGCTCGGCCACCCCGCGGTCCCGGGGATCCTGCTCGGGGCGCGCAGCGGCGCGGAGGTCGCCGACGCCGTCGCGATGCTGCGCCACCCCATTCCCCGGGCACTGTGGCGCGCCCTGCTCTGGCACGGTCTGCTCGCCTCGGACGCACCGTTCCCCGGGGAGCGTTCGTGAAGCGGCCCACCACGACGAAGGGGGCGGCCGTGCCCGTCATCGACGCCCACCAGCACGTCTGGGACCTCGCGGTCCGCGACCAGGGCTGGCTCACCGGACCCGAACTCGCGCCGCTGCGACGTGACTTCACCATGGACGAGCTGCGCCCGCAGGCCGCGACCGCCGGGGTCGACGCCACCGTGCTGGTGCAGACGATCTGCGTGCCCGAGGAGACGCCCGAGTTCCTGGCGCTGGCCGCCGCCGACCCGCTGGTGGCCGGCGTCGTCGGCTGGACCGACCTGACCTCGCCCGCCGTCGCCGACGCCCTCGCCGAGCTGCGTGAACTTCCGGGCGGCGAGCGGCTGGTGGGGATCCGCCACCAGGTCCAGGGCGAGGCCGACCCGGAGTGGCTGCTGCGCCCGAAGGTGGACCGGGGGCTGGCCGCGGTCGCTCAGGCCGGACTGGTCTACGACCTGGTGCTGCGCCCCGAGCAGCTGTCGGCGGCCGTCGAGGCCGCCCGATCCCGGCCCGAACTGACCTTCGTGCTGGACCACTTGGGCGCTCCCCCGATCCGCCCCCGCACTCCGGACAGCTGGGCAGCCGACCTGCGCGCGCTGGCCGGGCTCCCCAACACCGTGGCCAAGCTCTCCGGCCTGGTCACCCAGGCCGACTGGCACGCCTGGGACATCGCGGACCTGCGGTCCTGCGTCTCGGTGGCGCTGGAGGCCTTCGGCCCGCAGCGGCTGATGTTCGGCTCGGACTGGCCGGTGTGCACGCTGGCGGCCGACTACACACAAGTGGTCGCGACCACGAGCGAGTTGCTGGCGGACCTGTCGGCTGACGAGCGGCGCGAGGTCCTCAGCGGGACGGCGGCCCGCGTCTACGGGCTGTGACGCAGGCGTAAGGGGGTGAGGGGCGGACGCAGCTGCGTCCGCCCCTCACCCCTTTCGCGCCGCCGCGTCAGTCGAGGTGGAAGACCTCCTCCGCCGGCGCCCACCACTCGCCCGACTCCGCGCTGTCCAGCGGCTGCTGGCAGGGGTCGGTGCGGGTCCACCACTCGCGGGTGACGGGGCACTCGCCGATCCGGGCGGAGTCGGCCGCCCAGTCCTCGCCGCTGTATTCCAGGTAGCTGAAGAGCAGTCCGTCGCGCAGGAAGATCGAGTAGTTGCGGATGTTGGCGCGCTTGAGGGTCGCGAGCACCTCGGGCCAGGCCGCGGCGTGCAGCGCGCGATACTCGGCCTCCAGTTCCGGGCGCAGGCGGATGACCGTCGCGAAGCGTTGAACTGGCATGATGTCAGCTCTTTCTGATGGATGGTCAAGGCCCGTCGGCCCCCTCGCGAGGGGGCCGACGGGCCGTCTGGTCACCAGCCGGGCTGGTCGAACCCGATCCCGGGCGCGGTCGGGGCCTGCACCAGGCCGTCGGCGCCCACCGCCGGCTCGCGCACCACGGGGTTGGTGTACACCAGGGACTCGTAGTAGGTGGTGTTGGGTATCGCCATGCACAGGTGCGCGTTGACCACGCCGTTGCCGTGCACCTCGGCGCGCAGCTGGTAGCTGTCGGCCAGGTGCGCGATCCGCATGGCGCCGGTGATGCCGCCCTTGAGCTGCGCGCTGGTGCGGACCAGGCCCGCCGCGCCGGCCGCGATGAAGTCGCCGGTGTTCATGTGGGCGCCGTCGGAGGTCTCGGCGACCAGCAGCGGGATGTCGACCTGCTCGGCGAGCCGGCGGTAGGAGGTCACGCTGAACTCGCGCATCGGCTCCTCGTACCACAGGTAGCCGGCCTCGGCGGCGGCCCGGCCGACGTAGATCGAGTCGAGGAGGTCGAAGCCGGCCGAGCCGTCGTACATCAGCGGCACGTCGTCGCCAACGTGCGCGCGCAGCTTCTGGCACAGGTCGGCGTCCGCCTTCGGGTCGCCCCAGGCGTGCAGCTTGATGGCACCGTAGCCCAGCTCCAGGCACTGGTCGGCCACGTCGAGGTACTCCTCGACGCTGCCGTAGGTGACGGTGCTGGCGTAGGCCGGGATCGCCTCGCGGTAGCCGCCGAGCAGCCGGTGGACCGGGAGTCCGGCCGCCTTGCCGGCCAGGTCCCACAGCGCCACGTCGACCAGGCCGAGGGCATAGATCGGAAACTCCTCGATCCGGTCCAGCTCCCACATCCGGTGCCAGAGCAGCTCGCGCATCAGCGGGTCGCGCCCGATCAGGTCGGCGCGGATCCGGCGGTCGACCAGGTCGGCGACGATCACTCCGCGCCGCGTGTGCGCCTCACCGATCACGCCCTCGTCCGTGTGGACGCGCAGGATGCCGCCGAGCACCGCGGGTTCCGAGCCCGGCAGGCCGGCCCGCCAGCGGAAGGGCGGCGACGCGGGCAGCTCGACCAGTTCGACGGTCACATCGGTGATTCTCATGGGTTTCCTTCAGACGGTTGGGCTGGAACTTCAGGAGTCGGCGTCGTCGCCGGGCAGCACGTGGCGCCAGATCTCCCGTTGGAACTGCTTGGCGGTGATGCCGATGTGTTCGGCCATCAGGGCCTCGGCAAGGACGGGCTCACCCGCGGCGACGGCTTCGGCTATCGCCTCGTGCTGCCCGGCGGCCACCCGCAGCGATCCGCCGGCGGCCCCGGCCAGGCCGATGGCCTCGACCTGGCGTTGCAGGTAGTGGGCGGCATCCACGGCGGAGGCGAAGAACATGTTGGAGGCGGCTGCCGCGACGGCGAGGTGGAAGGCCACGTCGGCGGCAGCGAAGGCCTTCAGGTCGTTCCGCTCCGCTTCTTCGGCGGTCTGCCGTGCGGCCTCGCGAAGCTCCCTGACCTGCACCGGGGTGGCCCGCTGCGCGGCGAGCCTGGCGCTGATGGTCTCGACGTGGCGGCGGAACTCGAAGAGTTCGTCCACCTGGCGCAGGTCGGCCGGCAGGAAGCTGGCCAGCGACCGCTGCCAGGCGGATTGTTCGGGTTTGGCCACGTGGATGCCGCGGCCCTTCTGGACGGACAGCCGCCCGAGGGCGGAGAGGATCTTCACCGCCTCCCGGACCACGGTGCGGCTCATCTGCACCTCGTCCGCGAGCTCCTTCTCGGTGGGCAGCCGGGCCCCCGGACGCAGGCCGGCCCGGACGACGTATTCGAGGATGCGTTCGGCGGCGACCTCGTAGCCGGGACGGTAGGCGCCGTTCGCGCCCGCAGGTGCCGAGACCTTCACTGAGTCGGTCATCCGCTCTCCCCCTGTTCGTTCTGGAGGCGTCGGTCGGCTCGGATTCACTTCGACACCCGATCGACGTCTTGTTTCAGATACATCGGCTAGCTCACGATTCAGTGAAGCACATCAAAACTCTTGACGCCAGGATCTGGCGACTACAGACTCTTCCCCATCCCACCTGGGTGGTTTCACCCCATTCCCACCGCAGCACCCGACGCAGGAGCCAGTTCCCGCACCATCGGAGGAGCTGTCCCCCTGCGGAATCGGCCCCTCAGACCGCTGGATCCTGACATGTTTCGGATCTATGGTGACGAGCCCCGCACGCAGAGATAGGCAAGGCACATGGACATTCGGCGTAGCAGCAAGCAAACCTCCCGGACCGGCAGACGCCGGGCAGCGCTCGCCGCGGTAGCCGCTGTGGTTCTCGGCGCGGCCGGCTGTTCGGCCGGCTCGAACGGCGGCGGCACGGCGAGCGGCCCGGTCCAGCTCACCTACCGGATCTGGGACGCCAGCCAGCAGCCGGCCATGCAGAGCATCGCCGACGCCTTCCACGCGGCGCACCCGAACATCAGCGTCACCGTCCAGCTCACCGCGAGCTCGGAGTACTGGACCAAGATGCAGGCCGACGCCACCAGCGGCAGCGCACCGGACGTGTTCTGGATGAACGGCCCCAACGCCCAGCTGTACGAGTCGAACGGCATCCTGATGCCGCTGTCGGACAAGCTCACCGCCAACGGCCTGAGCCTCTCGAACTACCCGTCGAGCCTGGACAGCCTCTACAGCTACAAGGGCACCCAGTACGGCATCCCGAAGGACTTCGACACCGTCGGCCTCTGGTACAACAAGAAGCTCTTCGACGCGGCCGGCGTGAAGTACCCCGACGCGACCTGGACCTGGCAGGACCTGCAGAGCGCCGCTGCCAAGCTCACCGACTCCGCCAAGGGCCAGTACGGCATCCTCGCGCCGCCGTTCGGCCAGGAGAACTACTACGACACGATCCTCCAGGCCGGCGGCTCGATCATCTCGCCCGACGGCAAGACCTCCGGCTACGACCAGCCGGCCGACATCGCGGGCCTGAAGTTCTGGACCGACCTGGTCAAGGCCGGCTACTCCCCGTCGCTCAAGTCGATGACCGACACCTACCCGAGCCAGCTGTTCGAGGGCGGCAAGGTCGCCATGTACTACGGCGGCAGCTGGGACACCCTGGAGTTCGGCAAGAACCCCAACCTCAAGGGCAACACCGACGTCACCGTCCTGCCGCAGGGCGCCAAGCGCGCGGTGGTGATCCACGGCCTGGCGAACGTGGGCTACGCCAAGACCAAGCACCCCAAGGAGACCGCCGCCTTCATCGGCTTCCTCGGCTCCCAGCAGGCGGCCGAGATCGAGGCGCAGCAGGGCGGGGTCATCCCGGCCTACAACGGCACCCAGCAGGCCTGGGTGAACGCCAACTCCCAGTTCCACCTGCAGTCCTTCCTGGACGAGGTGCCCTACTCGGTGCCGTTCCCCACTTCGAAGAACACCTCCGTCTGGCAGAACCAGGAGGCCACCGTCTTCGGGCCGGCCTGGGACGGCTCGGCGGACGTGGCGTCGGTCGCGAAGCAGATGGCCGGCATCATGAACACGGCGCTGAGCAAGGAAAAGTGAGCTCATGACTCCCTTCGCGGCTCAGCGGACCGCGGGTCAGCCCGCACGCGCCGGCTCCCGGCGCGGGCGGCGCCCCAGCCGCAACCACGGCTGGGGATGGGCCTACCTGATGATCGCGCCGACCACCATCGGCCTGTCGGTCTTCTACCTGTGGCCCATCGCCCAGACCCTCTACTACAGCTTCACCAGCTCCGGCCCGTTCGGCGGCCACACCTGGACCGGCCTCGCCAACTACCAGGCGCTCGGCGGCGATCCGTCGGTCGGCCAGTCCGTGCTCAACACGCTGCTGTACACCGGCATCCAGTTGGCCGCCATCCCGTTCGCCCTGCTGGTGGCCGCGCTGCTCAACCAGCCTGGTCTGCGGGGGCGTTCGGTCTACCGGGTGATCTTCTTCCTGCCGGTGGTGACCATGCCGGTCGCCGTGGCGATGCTGTGGCGCTGGATGTACCAGGGTGACTACGGCCTGGTGAACTACCTGCTGTCGCTGGTGGGGATCCACGGTCCGCACTGGGCCTCCGACCCGGACTACGCGCTGTACTCGGTGGCCGCGATCGGCATCTGGATGTCGTTCGGCTACAACCTGGTGATCTTCCTGGCCGGCCTGCAGGGCATCCCCGCCGAGTACTACGAGGCCGCCCGGGTCGACGGGGCCGGACCGGTCCGGACCTTCCTGCGGATCACGGTTCCGCTGGTGAGCCCGAACATCTTCTTCGTCACCGTCCTGACGGTGATCAACTCCCTGCAGATGTTCGACATCGCCTACATGATGATGAGCACCCCCGGCTCCGCCGCGGGAACCGCCAACCCCGCGCTTCCCAGGGTCCGGTCGATCTCGTACCTGTTCTTCGAGAAGGCCTTCGTCGAGCACGACACCGGCTTCGGGGCCGCGGTGGCCTTCGTCCTGGTCGCCTTCGTGGTGCTGGTGACGGTCATTCAGTTCCGCCTGCAGAAGCGGTGGGTGCACTATGCCTGAGGTCCAGTCCAGCAGCCGCGCGCCGCGGCACCGGGCCCGCTCCGTGGCCGTCCACGCGGTGCTGATCGCCGGCTCGGTGGTCATGCTCGGCCCGTTCCTCTGGGAGCTGGTGACGGCGCTCAAGCCGTTCTCCGAGACCACCCAGCTGCCGCCGACCCTGCTGCCGCACCACTGGCAGCTGTCGAACTTCACCACGGTGTTCCGGAGCCTGCCGTTCGGGCGGATGTTCCTCAACACCGTGCTGATGACGGTGGGACGGACCGTCTGCCAGGTGGCCTTCTCCGCGATGGCCGGCTACGCCTTCGCCCGGATGCGGTTCCGCGGCAGCGCGGTGCTGTTCGCGCTGTTCCTGTCGGTCCTGATGGTGCCGGGCCTGGTCTTCCTGATCCCGCAGTACCTGATCATCGAGCAGCTCGGCTGGCTGAACACCCTGCAGGGCCTGATCGTCCCGATGATGTGCAGCGCCTTCGGCACCTTCATGATGCGTCAGTTCTTCATGTCGCTGCCGACCGACATCGAGGAGGCCGCCCGGCTGGACGGGGCCAACCCCTGGCAGGTCTTCTGGCGCGTGGTGCTCCCGCTGGCCAGGCCCGGACTGCTCGCGCTCACCATCCTGACCGTGCTGTCGTCGTGGAACGACCTGATGTACCCGCTGATCGTCAACACCGATCCGCAGAAGATGACGCTCTCCGCCGGCCTGGCCTCCCTCCAGGGCGAGCACTTCACCGACTACTCGGTGCTGATGGCGGGCTCGCTGATGGCGACCGCGCCGATGATCGTCATCTTCGTCCTGCTCCAGCGGCACTTCATCCAGAGCATCGCCTTCAGCGGCGGCAAGTGACGCCCCAGCACCTCGAAAGGACCAGCACATTGGACGACCTGAAGCTCGGCGTAGTCGGCCTCGGCAACCGCAGCGACCTCGCCGACCTGGCCCACCGCCCCGGCTCGGGGTCCCTGGTGGCCGCCGTCTGCGACCGTGACCCGCGCCTGCTGCAGGCTGCCCCCGGCCGCTTCGGTGACCAGGTGCGGACCACCCCGGACCACCACGACCTGCTCGGCGCCGGACTCGACGGGGTGTTCGTGCTCACCCCCGACCACACCCACGAGCAGATCGCGCTGGACTTCCTCGCCGCCGGCGTCCCGGTCTTCCTGGAGAAGCCGATGGCGATCACCACCGAGGGCTGCGACCGCCTGCTCGCAGCGGCGCACGAGCACCGCACACCGCTCTACGTCGGCCACAACATGCGGCACATGCCCGTCGTGGTGGCCATGCGCGACCTCATCGCCAAGGGCGCGATCGGCGAGGTCAAGGCGGTCTGGTGCCGCCACTTCGTCGGCAACGGCGGGGACTACTACTTCAAGGACTGGCACGCCGACCGGCGCAACACCACCGGCCTGCTGCTCCAGAAGGGCGCCCATGACATCGACGTCATCCACTACCTGGCCGGCGGCTACACGCGCCGGGTGAACGCCATGGGCGGGCTCACCGTCTACGGCGGCATCACCTCGCGCCGCGACCGCAGCGGCGAGCGGATGACCGAGTGGCTGTCCCACGAGAACTGGCCGCCGCTGAGCCAGACCGGGCTGCATCCGGTGGTGGACATCGAGGACCTGAGCATGATGCAGATGCACCTCGACAACGGCGTCCTCGCCGGCTACCAGCAGTGCCACTACACGCCCGACAACTGGCGCAATTACACGGTGATCGGCACCGAGGGACGGCTGGAGAACTTCGGCGACTCCGAGGGCTCCGAGATCCGGGTCTGGAACCGCCGCTCCGACTACCGCGCCGAGGCGGACCTGGTGGTGCGCGTGCACACCCCGACCGGCACCCACGGCGGCGCCGACCCGGTGCTGGTCGCGGAGTTCCTGCGGTTCGCCCGGGACGGCGGCGCCACCGTCACCTCGCCGGTCGCGGCCCGCGAGGCGGTGGCCGCCGGGTACGCGGCCACCATGTCGCTGCGGGACGGCGGTCGGGCCCTGGACGTGGCCCCCGTCGCCCCGGACCTGGCCGCGTACTTCGCCGACGGCCAGCAGTGAGCCGGTCAGGGGCCGGCTGAACCTCCCCTTGTGCGGCCGATGCCGCCCAGCCGTCCCCTGACCTCCCCTTCCCCCCCTTTGCGGCTGCCCCCGGCCGTGTCCCCCCTCGGAGCCCCCCATGAAGAAGCAGCGGAACACCGCCCTCAGAGCTGTGACGGCGGCGTTCGCCCTGGCCATCACGACCGGTCTCGTCTCCATCACCCCAGCGACCGCCAGTCCGAGCGCCCCCGCCAACACCTCCTCCAGGCTCACCGCGGGCTCGCTGCGGATCGGCCTGAGCTCGAACGGCACGGTCACCAGCCTGGTCGACACCGCCAACGGCCACGACTACGCCAGCACCGACCACCCCGAGCCGCTGATCAAGCTGGTCGCCGACGGTGGCCAGCAGCTGCCCACCGCGGTGGCGTACGACAACCACGCGTCCACCTACACCTTCACCTTCGGTGGCAAGGGGATCAAGGTCGGCGTCAAGGCGGTCTCCAAGGACGGGTACGCGACCCTGGAGGTGACCAGCGTCAGCGCGCCCAAGGGGGTGGATGTGCAGACGCTGCTCTGGGGCCCGCTCACCACCACCATCACCCAGACCATCGGCGAGACCGTCGGCGTGGTGCACGACAACGACTTCGCCATCGGCATCCACGGGCTCAACGACAAGAGCGTCGGCGGCTGGCCCACCGAGGACAACAACCTCAGCTTCCCCGGCGGTCCGTCGCCGACCGGCAAGCCGTCGTGGCCGTTCGGCACGTTCAGTGCCGCCCAGACCGGCTGGGGCAGCGTCCTCCAGGCCTACACCTACGACTACACCAAAGCCCGTACGCGAAACCCCGGTTGGGACGGCGAATCGTCGATCACCGCGCCTGCGCTGACCGGTGACGACGCGCAGATCAAGGGCTCGAAGATCGCCCTGTTCGGCACCGCGCCGGGCAACGTGGTCACCGCCCTGTCCGGGATCGAGACCGGCGAGCACCTGATCCACCCCCTCGTCGACGGCCAGTGGGAGAAGACGTCCCAGGGCGCCTCGCAGTCCTTCCTCGTGCTCAGCGACCTGGGCACCGACACGGCGGCCCAGGCCAGCGCGTACGCCAAGGCCGCCGGGATCCGGACCGTCTACTCGCTGCCGGGCACGAACGGCCCCTGGCAGTCCAACGGGCACTTCCAGTTCAACAAGCACTTCGGCAGCTCGGACGCCGGCGCCACCCAGGTGGCCGACACGGCCGCGACCGACGGCGTGACGGTCGGCGTGCACACGCTGTCCAACCTGGTCGACGGCGGCGACCCGTACGTGGCGCCGGTACCTGACAAGGGCATGGCCACCATCGGCTCGGTCAAGCTGACCCGGCCGCTGTCGGCCACGGACACCACGGCCTACGTCGACGGCAACACCGCCCTCAAGGGCGCAGGCGGGGACACCATCTGGATCGGCGACGAGATGATGGGCTTCGGCGCGGTGACGCAGGTGGCGGGCTCCGCGAACGAGTACCAGGTGACGCTCACGAAGCGCGGCACGTGGGGCACCACCCCCGCCGACCACGCCGCGGGTGACAACGCGGCCCGGCTGCAGGGGTACGACGAGCGGGCCGTGGCCGGGATGCCGATACTCCCCGGGCTCTCCGGCCGGCTGGCGCAGATCTTCAACACCACCGGGCTCAGGTCGATGTCCTTCGACGGTCTGGAGAGCGCCACCCTGACCGGCTACGGCACCTTCGCCACCAACCGGCTCGTCAACGGCATGTACCGGGACATCAACGACACCGACAACTTCGTCTCGGAGGCCAGCAACCTGCTGCCCGGCACCTGGGACGCCACCACCCGGGTGAGCTGGGGCGAGGGCTCCCATGGCACGCCGTGGTCGCAGGTCCTCGGCCACCAGCCGTACTACCAGCGCAACTACATGCCCGACATGATGGGCTGGGTCACCTACAACCCCACCGACACCGTGCGCGACCAGGAGTGGACGCTGTCCCAGATGGCGGCCTGGAACGCGGGCGCCGGTCTGCAGACCAGCGTCGCGGCGCTCAACAGCAGCGGCAACACCGCCGGCGTGCTGGAGGCCTGGAAGCAGTGGGAGGCCGCCCGCAACGCCCACGCCTTCACCCAGGCGCAGATGGACGCCATGAAGGACACCAACTCCCGCTGGCACCTGGAGAACACCGTGCCGGGCAAGGCGTGGAACCTCTACCAGGTCGACTACCCGAAGACCGCGCTCACCGCGCCGGACGACGGCACGACGACCGACTGGGACTACACCAACATCAACCCGGCACAGTCCCTGCAGTTCGAGCTGCTGGCCGCCAAGGGAGACGTCGCCAACCCGTCCTTCACGGTGGGCGGTAGGACCGTCACCTACCCGGTCACCGTGCCCCGCGGCGACACCTTGGTGGTCGACGCCGCCGGCACGGCGAAGGTGACCGACCGCACCCAGCACGTGGTCAAGACGGTCACCCCGCAGGGCTCGGTGAAGCTCGCCGCCGGCGACCAGACCGTCAGCTACCAGGCGACCGGGGCCACCGGCTCGAACGCCCAAGTCCGCATCATCACCTACAGCGCCCCCCAGAAGCTCACCGCCCAGGTCACCACCGACGCGCCCGCCACCGCCGCCCCCGGCTCCGCGAACACCGTGACGGCCAGCTACACCAACCCCGGCACCAGCACGGTCAAGGGCGTCCAGCTGACCCCCGCGGCCCCCAAGGGCTGGACGGCCGTGGCGACTTCGCACACCACGTTCGCCACCGTGAAGCCCGGCCAGACCGTCACCGCCACCTGGACCATCACCCCGCCGGCGGACGCCAAACTCGGCGACTACAACCTGCCCGTCCAGGCCACCTACCAGGGCCAGCAGCAGTTCTCGCCGGAGTCGATCGCCCGGATCACCCTGGTCGCCCCCTCCCCGACGGCCACCGCCACGGTCCAGGACCCGCTCTCGAACCGGGTGCAGAGCGACCCGGGCGCGTGACCCCGGTCGGCTTCCTCTGACATAACGTCAACTCCTCGGGTCGGTAACCACTGTGAGGCCGACCCGGGGCCCGGCGCGGAGCTCCCGCGCGACCACCACCCGATCCCCGCCGTGTGACGACACGCGGCGCCGACAGGAGCGTGCATCCACCTTGACCACTCACACCACCCGGCGGGCGCTGGTCGTCCGCGGCGGCTGGGACGGACACCAGCCGGTGGCGATCAGCGACAGCTTCGTCCCGTTCCTCCAGGAGCACGGGTACGCCGTCGAGACCTCCGAGGACCTCGCGGTCTACGACGACGCCGAGCGCCTGGCCGCCACCGACCTGATCGTGCAGTGCTGGACCATGGGCACGCTCACCCGCGAGCAGTGCGACAACCTCACGGCGGCGGTCGTGGCCGGCAGCGGCTTCGCCGGCTGGCACGGCGGCATCGTCGACTCCTTCATGGACCACGGCTACCACCTGCTCACCGGCGGCCGGTTCGTGATGCACCCGCCCGGCTTCCACGACCACACCGTCCACCTGGTCCCCGAGCAGGCCGAGCACCCGATCATCGCGGGGCTGGAGGACTTCGAGGTGCACACCGAGCAGTACTGGATGCTCACCGACCCGCACATCGAGGTGCTGGCCACCACCGTCTTCCCGCCCGACGAGCTGCGCGACCGACCCGCCGTCACCCCGGCGGTGTGGACCCGCACCTGGGGCGCCGGGCGGGTCTTCGTCTCGACCATCGGGCACAAGCCCGACGACTTCGACGTGCCGCAGGTGCGCACGCTGACCGAGAGGGGCCTGCTGTGGGCGAGCCGTTGAGGGTCGGGATCGTGGGCGCGGGCAAGATCAGCGGGGTCTACCTACGCACGCTGAACCGCCTGACGTCCGTTCGACTCACCGCCGTCACCGACCTCGACGAGGAGCGCGCCCGCAGGCTCGCCGAGGAGGGCACGGCCGGGGGCGCGGGCAACGGGAGCGAGGTCGCCGTCGTCGGATCCGTCGCGGAGCTGGTCGCCCGGGACGACGTCGACGCGGTGCTCAACCTGACCATTCCCGCCGCGCACGCCGAGGTCGCCCTCGCCGCGCTCGCCGCCGGCAAGCACGTCTACGGCGAGAAGCCGCTCGCGGCCACTCGGGAGGAGGCCGAGGCCGTGCTCGCCGCGGCCCGCGCGGCAGGCCTGCGGGTGGGGTGCGCCCCCGACACCGTGCTGGGTACCGGCACGCAGACCGCCCGCAAGGCCGTCGACGACGGCCTGATCGGCCGACCGGTCTCCGCCACCGCCTTCATGACCTGCGCCGGCCACGAGCGGTGGCACCCGGACCCGGAGTTCTACTACCGTCCCGGCGGCGGCCCGCTGCTCGACATGGGGCCGTACTACCTGTCCGCGCTCGTCCACCTGCTCGGGCCCGTCGTCAAGGTGACCGGCGCCTCCGCGCGGCCGCGCGCCGAGCGCACCATCGGCAGCGGCCCCCGCGAGGGGCAGACCTTCGGGGTGGAGGTGGACACCCACATCACCGGCATCCTGGAGCACGCCGACGGCACGCTCACCACCCTGATCATGAGCTTCGACGTCGAGGCCGCCCGCCTGCCGCGGATCGAGGTGCACGGCACCCTGGCCTCGCTGTCCGTGCCCGACCCCAACCTCTTCGAGGGACCGGTCGAGATCAACCGCGGCGACCAGTGGGAGACCCTGCCGCCGAGCGCCGGCTACCAGGACGGCGACCGGGGCAGCGGCCTCGCCGACCTGGCCGAGGCGCTGACGGACGACCGCCCGCACCGCGCCTGCGCCGAGCTCGCCGCCCACGTCCTCGACGTCATGCTCACCCTCCTCGACGCGGCGGAGCAGGGCCGGGCGCTCCCGGTCACCAGCACCTGCGAACGCCCCGCCCCGGTGGCCCTCACCAGCCACTGACGGCAGCCGCCCGCTCGCCCGCGGAGGTGGCCGCGCACTTCGCGGACGGGCCGCAGTGAGCCGGCCAGGGGACGGCTGGATCAGCCCCAGTCCAGCCGTCCCCTGGCCCCCTTCCCCCCTTGACCGGTCGGGTCCACCCGGCCTGCGGGCGGTGCGCACAACCGCTCGTGACACTTCCTCAACCCCCTTCGCGGCCGACCCTCCGGCCGTGTCCCCACCCGAGGAGTCCCCCCATGAAGAAGCAGCGCAACACCGCCCTCAGAGCGGTGACGGCCGCCTTCGCCCTGGCCATCACGGCCGGCCTCGTCTCCACCACCCCTGCCATGGCCAGCGCCCCCGCCCCCGCCAACACGGCGTCCAGACTCACCGCGGGCTCGCTGCGGATCGGCCTGAGCTCGAACGGCACGGTCACCAGCCTGGTCGACACCGCCAACGGCCACGACTACGCCAGCACCGACCACCCCGAGCCGCTGATCAAGCTGGTCGCCGACGGTGACCAGCAGCTCCCCACCGCGGTCTCGTACGACAAGTGCGCGTCCACCTACACCTTCACCTTCGGTGCCAAGGGGATCAAGGTCGGCGTCAAGGCGGACTCCAAGAACGGGTACGCGACCCTGGAGGTCACCAGCGTCGACGCCCCCAAGGGGGTGGACGTGCAGACCCTCCTGTGGGGCCCGCTCACCACCACCATCACCCAGACCATCGGCGAGACCGTCGGCGTGGTGCGCGACAACGACTTCGCCATCGGCATCCACGGACTCAACGACAAGAGCGTCGGCGGCTGGCCCACCGAGGACAACGACCTCAGCTTCCCCGACGGCCCGACCAAGGTGGGCGTCTCCGACTGGCCGTTCGGCTGGTTCAGCGCCTCCCAGACCGACTGGGGCAGCGTCCTCCAGGCCTACACCTACGACTACACCAAAGCCCGTACCCGAAACCCCGGTTGGAACAACATCACGTCACAGGACGTGCCGGCGCTAACCGGTGACGACGCGCAGATCAAGGGCTCCAAGATCGCCCTGTTCGGCACCGCACCCGGCAACGTGGTCACCACCCTGTCCGGGATCGAGACCGGCGAGCACCTGATCCACCCCCTCGTCGACGGGCAGTGGGAGAAGACCTCGCAGGGCGCCTCGCAGTCCTTCCTCGTGCTGAACGACCTCAACACCGGCAATGCCGCCCAGGCGAGCGCGCTCGCCAAGGCGGCCGGGATCCGGACCGTCTACTCGCTGCCGAACTCGGAGGGCCCCTGGCAGTCCACCGGGCACTACGACTTCGACGGTTCCTTCGGCGGCTCGGACACGCGCGCTGCCGGTCTGGCCGCCACGGCCGCGACGAACGGTGTCTCAGTGGGCGTGCACACGCTCTCCAACACCGTCGACACCTGGGACCCGTACGTGAAGTCGGACCCCCAGGGCCTGGCGACCCAGGGCACGGTCAAGCTGACCCGGCCACTGGACGCCTCGTCCAGGACGGTCTACGTCGACGGCGACTCCCCCTTCAACGGCGGCAACGGCAACGCCCTCCGGATCGGCAACGAGCTGATCAGCTACGGCGCGGTGACCAAGGTGGCCGGCTCCGCCAACGAGTACCAGATCCACCTCAACGGCCGCGGCGGCTGGGGCACCAAGGCGGCCGCCCACGCCGCGGGCGACGACCTGGCCCGGATGACCTGGTACGCCTACGACCAGTTCGACGCCGGGATGACGATGCTCCCTGCACTCTCCGACCGGCTGGCGCAGATCTTCAACACCACCGGCATCAAGGCGATGTCCTTCGACGGCCTGGAGACCGCCACCCTGACCGGCTACGGCACTTTCGCCACCAACAAGCTGGTCAACGGCATGTACCGGGGCATCACGGACACCGACAACTTCGTCTCGGAGGCCAGCAACCTGCTGCCCGGCACCTGGGACGCCACCACCCGGGTGAGCTGGGGCGAGGGCGCCCACGGGAACACGTACACCGGGTCGTTGCTCGCCCACCAGGCCTACTACCAGCGCAACTACATGCCCGACATGATGGGTTGGGTCGTCTACAACAACTCCGACACGGTGCTCACCCAGGAGTGGCAGCTGTCCAAGATGGCGGCCTGGAACGCGGGCGCCGGCCTGCAGACCAGCGTCGGCGCCCTCAAGAGCAGCGGAAACACAGCGGGTGTGCTGGAGGCCTGGAAGCAGTGGGAGGCCGCCCGCAACGCCCATGCCTTCACCCAGGCGCAGATGGACGCGATGAAGGACGCCGACTCCTACTGGCACCTGGAGAACACCGTGCCGGGCAAGGAGTGGAACCTCTACGACGTCGACTACGCGAAGACCCCGGTCACCGCGCCGAGCGGCAACACGACCAGCTGGACCTACAGCAACACCCACCAGGCGCAGGCCCTCCAGTTCCAGCTGCTGGCCGCGAACGGGGACGTCACCAACCCCTCGTTCACCGTGGGCGGCCAGACCGTGACCTACCCCGTCACCGTGCCCCACGGCGACACCCTGGTCGCCGACGCCACCGGCACCGCGAAGGTCTACGACCACACCCAGCACGTGCTCAAGACGGTCGCCCCGCAGGGCTCGGTGAGCCTCGCCGCCGGAGACCAGACCATCAGCTACCACGCGACCGGGGACAACTCGAACTCCCAGATCCACCTGATCACTTACGGCGCCGCCCAGAAGGTGACCGCCCCGATCACCGCCGACGCGCCCGCCACCGCCGCCCCCGGCTCCGCCAACACCGTGACCAGCAGCTACACCAACCACGGCACCGACAAGCTGAAGGACGTCCAGCTCACCCTGGCGGCCCCCAAGGGCTGGACGGCCGTGGCGACTTCGCACACCACGTTCGCCACCGTGAAGCCCGGCCAGACCGTCACCGCCACCTGGACCGTCACCCCGCCCGCCGACGCCAAGCTCGGCGACTACAACCTGCCCGTCCAGGCCACCTACCAGGACCTGCCGCAGTACTCCCCCGAGGCGATCGCCCAGCTCACCCTGGCCGCGCCCGCCCCGACCGCCACCGCGACGGAGCCGGGCCTGTTCCTGAACCGGGGGCAGAGCGGCCCGGGCGCGTGACCGCCTCCGCCTAGGCAAGCCGACGGGCGGCGCTCGGGACCCTCGCGTCCCGGGAGCCGCCCGTCGGTCTCTGACGCTCCGTCAGGGACCAATCGGCTACTTCCCCTTCCCAGTCCAGAAAGGCATCAGCACATGAGCAAGACGTCCCCCCGCCCGCTCCGGGTCACGGTCTGGAACGAGAACGTCCACGAGACCACCGAACCCGCCATCGCCGCCCGCTACCCGAACGGCATCCACGGCGCGGTGGCCGACGCGATCCGCGAGCACCTACCCGACGCCGAGGTCGGCACGGCCACCCAGGCCGAGCCGGAACACGGCCTGAGCGAGAGCGTGTTGGCGCGGACCGACGTGCTCGTCTGGTGGGGCCACATCGCGCACCACCTGGTCGAGGACGAGGTCGTGGAGCGGGTCAAGCAGCAGGTGCTCGCCGGCATGGGCCTGGTCGTCCTGCACTCCGGCCACCTGTCGAAGATCTTCACCTCGCTGCTGGGCACCACCTGCAACCTTGCCTGGCGGTCGGGCCACGACCGGGAACTCGTCTGGACCGTGGACCCGACGCACCCGATCACCCGCGGGGTCCCCAGCCCGATCGTCATCCCGCAACAGGAGATGTACGGCGAGCACTTCGACATCCCCGCCCCGGACGAACTGGTCTTCATCAGCTCCTTCAGCGGCGGCGAGGTCTTCCGCTCCGGCTGCACGTTCCGCCGCGGCCACGGGCGGATCTTCTACTTCAGTCCCGGCGACCAGGACTACCCCGTCTACTTCCACCCCGATGTGCGCCGCGTCATCGCCAACGGAGCCGCGTGGGCCCGGCAGGACGCGGGCGAGCGGTCGCTGCCGCAGATCCGGAACCGCGCCACCGGCTGGTTCGAGGAGGAGAACCGATGACGACACCGCTCAGCTTCCGGATCCACCCCCAGGACGGACCCCTGCGCGTGGTGCTGGTCGGCGCCGGCGGCATGGGCCGGACCTGGCTGCACACCCTCCAGGCGGCGGACCGGGTCGAGTTGGCGGGCGTCGTCGACCTGGACGCCGCACTCGCCCGACGAGTCGTCACCGAGGAACTCGGCGAGGCCGCGGGCGCACCGGTCGTCGTGGGCACCTCCCTGCGCGAGGTGGCGCCGCGCTGCGCAGCGGACGCCGTGATCAACGTGACGGTGCCCGCCGCCCACCTCCCGGTCACCCTGGAGGCCCTGGACCTGGGGCTGCCGGTGCTCGGCGAGAAGCCGCTGGCCGACGGCCTGGCGGCGGCGGCCACCCTGGTCCGGGCGGCGGAGCAGGCCGGTGAACTGTTCATGGTGAGCCAGAACCGCCGCTACGACCGGCACTTGTGGTCGCTGCGCCATCACGCCGCCCAGTTGGGGCCGGTGGGGGTGCTCACCCAGGAGTTCTTCAAGGCACCCCGGTTCGGCGGATTCCGGGACGCCATGGCGCACCCGCTGATCCTCGACATGGCGATCCACAACTTCGACGCCGCGCGGTTCGTCCTGGACGCCGACCCGGTGGCCGTCTACTGCGAGGAGTACAACCCGCCGTGGAGCTGGTACGCGGGCGACGCCGCGAGCACCGCCGTGTTCGAGATGACCGGCGGCACCCGCTTCGTCTACACCGGCAGTTGGTGCAGCGAGGGCCTGGAGACCTCCTGGAACAGCCGCTGGCGCCTCAGCGCCGCAGGCGGAAGCGCCCTCTGGGACGGTGAGACCGCACCGGTCGCCCAGTATGCGGACGGCCGGCCGGACGACGCCCGACCGACCGTCCCGCTGCCACCCGCGGAGAACACCGCGGGCGCCCTCGCCGAGTTCGTCGAGGCGCTGCGCACCGGCCGGGTGCCGATGGGCGAGTGCCACGACAACCTGCTGAGCCTGGCGATGGTCTACGCGGCCATCGCCTCCTCGCGGACCCGCAGCCGCGTCGAGATCGCCGACGTGCTGGGCAATTGCTGACGGATCATCAGCTCCCGGTCTGCTTGGCGAGTTTGGTGTAGCGGCCGCCGAGCAGCCACTCTGCGATGTACAGGTTGCCGTCCGGGTCGCTCGCCAGGCCGTGCGGGGAGTTGAACTTGCCCGGTTGCAGGCGGTCGGTGGGCACCGGGCGGCCCTCGGTGTCGAGGGCGTTGGGCCAGCCCGGCTCCTGGGTGACGGCGCCGTTGTCGCCCAGGTAGCCGACCAGTTCGTCGTCGCCGTCCAGCACGGCCAGGCGCGAGTACAGCTCGCCCACGATCAGGTGGTCGCCGTCGAAGGCGAAGACGCTGGGCGAGTTGAGCACGCCCTGGCCGACGGTGCGGCGGAACGTGCCGTCCGTCCCGTAGACCTGGATCCGCGCGTTCCCCCGGTCGGCGACGTACAGCTCGGGTGCGCCCCGGCGGGTGTCGAGCGCGATCGAGTGCGGGCAGTCGAAGGGTGACCCGCCCTCCTGGCCGTTGATGCTCAGCAGGTACCGGCCGTCCCCGTCGAACTTGTGGACCAGGCTGGATCCGTAGCCGTCGGTCACCCAGAGGTCCCCGGTGGCGGCGTCCACCGCGACGTCGGTCGGCGCGTAGTGCCCGCCGTCGGCGTACACCTCGGCCGGCGGACGCTCGACGCGCCCCAACTCCCGGCCGTCCAGCGAGTACTTGGCCACGGCCGGCCCCCAGCCGTCGTCGCCCAGGGTGCCGTCCGGCCGCAGGACGCTCTTCCCGCCCGGATCGGCGATCCACACCGCGTCGCCGTCGATCCGCAGGCCGTGGCCCTCGCCCAGCCGGACCGGGAAGGAGCGCAGCAGCGAGCCGTCCGTGCCGAGCACCAGGACCAGTGGCTCCCGGGGGTGGAACGTCACCACCTCACCGGCATCGGTGACCTGGATCCCGGGATGCGCCCAGCCCGTCCCCGCGAGGGCGGGATCGGGCACCGCCGCCCAGGCGTCGACCCACTCGTACGCGATCGGGCCACAATCGATTCTCACGTCAACTTCCTTGTCGTCACAGGTGCAGCGTGCCCTTGAGCGCGCGATGGGCGAGTGGTGAGTGGCCGTGCAGGCGGCGGAAGGCGGTGCTGAAGGCGCGGACGTCGAGGTAGCCGCAGGCCTGGGCCACCTCCGTCACCGTGGTGCCGGTGTCGAGGAGCAGGACCGCCGCCAGGTCGAGCCGCTGGCGGCGCAGGGTGGCGATCAGCGAGGTTCCGGTCTCCTGCCGGAACAGCCGCTCGGCGTGACGCTCCGACAGGTGGACGGCGGCCGCGACGTCCCGGACCGTCATGGGCCGGGACAGGTTGTCGGACAAGTACCGCTGCATCGCCACCACGGCGGGCGACAGCCGACTCACCGCAGGAGGCAGCGCACTCAGGTCGTCGTCGGCTGCGAAGGCCCGCGCGGTGTCCACCACGAGTGCGGCCCCGAGCCCGGCCAGTGCGGACTCGTACCCGGACCGCACCGGCGCCGCGTGCTCGGCGAGCACGGTGAGCAGGGACGCCAGCGAACCAGCACGCCGTGACACCGTCGGCCCGGTAGGGTCGGTGAGCCCGGACCACCAGCCCCGCTCGGCGGGACTCGGGCCGTGGGGCCCGGCCCGCAGGGTGAAGCTCCAGAAGGCGATGCCCAGGGGGTCGGTGTGGCTCGACTCGATCTCGTGCACGTCGCCGGGCCGGGCGAGGAAGAGGTCACCGGCACCGACCTCGTGGTGCTCGTCGCCGGTGCTGAACCGCCCGGCGCCGCCGTAGGCGAGGCAGACCTCGTAGAAGGAGTGCCGGTGCCAGTAGTTGCGCCAGGGCGACGTCGGGTAGAAGCCCCAGCTGAGGAAGTCGGCCTTGAAGGCCCCGGCCTGGCAGGTCCGCAGCACGCCGGACAGCTCCGTGAGCCGCCCGGCGTTCGCCACGTTCCCCAGGCTCAACCGGTCCTCCTGCCCGTGGGGTCGACGCCCGCCAGCATCATGCCCTGTCCCAGTGAGTGGTCGTGCGCGCGGACCGCCGGCGGATCCGCCGGGTCCCGGAACTGCACCAGCCAGGTGGTGCGGGCCTCGTCACTGACGTTGACGCCGGAGGCGTGGACCGTCAGGTAGGAGAAGAAAAGCACATCACCGGCCTCGGCGGGAAGCGGTACGGCCGCGTCGAACGGCACGTCGGGCAGGTGGTAGCTGCCCTCCTCCACGTGCTCCAGCGGCCCCTGGTGGTGGTTGCCCGGCACGATCCGGACGCAGCCCTTCTCCTGCGGGGCGTCGTCCAGGTGGAAGATCGCGGCAGCGACGCGGTGGTGGGTGTGCGGGAAGAACGGGTGGTCCTGGTGCGGCGGGAACGGCGATCCGTTCTCCGGCGGCTTCACGAACAGCTTGGTGTGGTGCAGCTGCACGTTCGGCCCGCCCAGCACCGCTGCGGCGACGCTGGTGAAGCGCTCGTCCGTCAGCAGCCGGGAGAACGCGGCGGAGTGGAACTGCACGTCGTGCAGGTGCTGCAGCCGCGTCGGTGCTCCGCCCGCCAGGCCGGCCGCCGAGTCCCACGTCGGATTCTCGTGGCCGCCGACCGTGGCCAGCGCCTCGTGGGCGCACTGGCGGTAGGCCGCCGCCTCCTCCCGGCTCAGCAGCCCCTTGACGAGCACGTACCCGTGCTCGTTGTAGTGGCTTGCCAGGTCCGTGAGTTCGGCCGTTCGCGAGGTCATTGTCGTTGCCTCCTCCTGTGAACTGCCCGGCCGGACTGCGGCCGGGCTCGGGAACGACACTAGGTACCGGGCCGCCGTCCGCCGTAGACCTGCGACGGACGGCGGTGTTCGTGAAACGGACACGCGGCCGGCGGCGACGGACCCGCCACGCGCTCAGGCCACCCGACCGTCGAACAGGACCGGGTTGATCGGCGAGTCGGCCACCTGGCCGGCCTCGACACCGGGGAAGAACCGCTCGATGGCCTGGTACTCGTTGGTGGGCTCGGTGATGCGGATGTCCGCGTCCATGTAGATGACCGTCATCACCCGCCGCGGCGCCGTCCCGCGGTTCGGTCCCGCGTGGTGGAAGGTCCAGCCGCGGTGGAAGCTGGCGTCGCCGAGGGCGAAGGGCTCGACGACGTCCCCGAAGTCCTGCTCGGCCAGGAGTCGCTCCAGCCGTGCCTCGGACTCGTCGGAGATCGGGAGGTCACGGCCGTGGGAGAAGTTGTGGCTGCCCGGGGCGAAGGCCAGGGGGCCCATGTCCAGCCCGGTCTCCTGGAGCGGCAGCCACAGGGTGACGGTGCGGTCGGACGACAGCGGCCAGTAGTACTGGTCGGCGTGCCAGGGGGTGATGCCGCCGCCGGGCTCCTTGTAGAGGGCCTGGTCGTGGTAGAGCCGCACGGCGTGCACGCCGAGGAGCCGGGCCGCGATGCCGGCCAGGCGGCGCGAGAAGACCAACTCCTTGGCCGGCGCGCTCTCCTGCCACAGGTTCTCGATCTGGAGGAACGCCTTGCCGTAGGTGTCGCGCTCGCTCAGCGGAAGGTGCTGGGTGTTCAGCCGGATCACCTCGGCGGTGATCGTCGGCTCGTACCGCGCGATCGTCTCCGGCGACAGCACCCCGGAGAGGTGGACGAAGCCGTCCCGGTTGAAGTCGGCGGTCGCGGTCGGCGGCAGGCCCTCGTAGGGGAGGTCCAACTCGTTGGAGGGTGCCTGGGGCATGTCGGTCATCTGGGCTCCTGCTCATCGTGCCTGCGGTGGCGGCGGGTTGCCGGTGCCAACCGTTCCAGGAGACCGAGGGCGGTGCCACGCCCCCGTTGTCCACTTCTGGTACTCGGTTGTCACTGTTGCCCGGTGGCGGTCCGAGCTAGGGTGCCCGCATGAAGCCCCGCTACGAGGCGCCGGGGACATCCGACGGAACCACGTTCGCGTGCTTCATCCGCCGCGATGACGCTTTCGGCTTCTCCTGGCACCACCACCAGGAGTACGAGCTCACGCTCATCACCCAGGGCTCGGGAACGCGCTACGTGGGTACCACCGTGGAGCGCTACCACCCCGGCGACCTCGTGCTGCTCGGCCCGGACCTGCCGCACACGTTCGCCTCCGAGCCGCACGAGGGGCCGGCCGGAGCGGTGGTGACGCAGTTCCGGCACGACTTCCTCGGCCCGGAGTTCTTCGCACTGCCCCAGTTCCGTTCCCTCCAAAGCCTGTTGACCCGCTCCACCCGTGGCCTGCGCTTCGGCAGCACGCCGACCGAGGTGCGAGCGGCCCTCGCCCGGCTTCCCCAACTGGACGGTGCGGCACGGACGGTGGGACTCCTCGACGTACTGCACCGGGTTTCCGGCGACACCACGGCCGCTCCGATCACCGGGCCCGGATACACCGCGGCTCCGAACGGCGCCGTGCGCGAGCGCGTGGACACCGTCTGCCGCCACCTCCAACAGGCCCACACCGCGCCGGTGCACCAGGAGGAGGTGGCGGCCCTGGTGCACATGTCGCCCACGTCCTTCAGCCGCTTCTTCCGGCAGGCCATGGGCCGCACGCTCACCGACTACGTCAACCAGCTCCGGGTGGAGACGGCGTGCGCCCTGCTGGCCGACACGTCACTGCCGGTCACCGAGGTCGCGGCCCGCAGCGGCTACCAGAACCTGTCGAACTTCAACCGCCGCTTCCGCGAACTGAAGGGGCTGCGACCCACGGAGTACCGCGCCGCCCACTGGGGAACTGGCTGACCACTCGTCAGTTCGCTTCCGGCGCCGTGCCTCAGCCGTCACCACCACCGCTCCGCACCCGACGCCGGTGCCGCGACGGCGTCTCGCCGGTCTCCCGGCGGAACGCGGTGGCGAAGTGCTGGGACGAGGAGTAGCCGAGGTCGACGGCGATCGCGGTGACCGTCAGGTCGGTCTCGGCGAGCAGCAGCCGGGCGCGCTCGGTGCGCAGGCGGGTGCGGTAGCGGGCGGGGGTCTCGCCGGTCTCGACGCGGAACAGTTCCGCGAAGTGGGCGGGTGAGAGCCGCACTTCGGTGGCCAGCTGATCGACCGTCAGGCCCTCGGCGAGCCGGTGCTCGATGTGCCGTTTGGCCGTCGCGACGGCCGGGTGCATGGCGAGGTGACGCCCTGGGGGCCGACTCCGGGCCAGCCGGGAGGCCTCGATGACGAGCAGCGCGGCGGTGCAGGCCAGGCCGGCCGCGCGCTGCGGCTGGTGGGTGGTGACCTCGCGCAGGAACAGCTCGAACGGCGCAACCAGGGATCCGGCGTCCGTGATCACGATCGGCCGGCGTTGCCGCCACAGCGGGTGGAGGTCGTCCGGTGGTACGAGCTCGGCGGGCGCGAGTGCGGCGAAGTAGAAGTGGTAGGGCTCCGGGCCGGATTCCGCGAGCGCGTGCGGCACGGCCGGCGGCACCATCAGCAGGCCGCGCGCGGGGACCTCGCAGGTGCGGTCCGCCACGGTCCACCGCGTCGGCGGACCGGCCAGCTGCAGGTAGAGCTCCCAGGTGTCGTGGGCGTGGGTGCCGATGACCCAGCTGGTGGGGGCGTGCTGGTCGCCCGCGTGCGCCAGGCCGGGCACGCCGGCCTGGCGCAGGTTCGCGTGGAACCCGGCGCTCAGTCCGGCGGGGCGGTCTATGGTCACCCGAGGATTATGTACAAACGCAGGGGTCTCCCGCACGCTCCAGCAGGGCCGTTGCTCATAGCGTCTGGGGCATGGTGAACAATGTGCTCGACCTGCTGCCGACCGACCAGGACGTGGCGTCCTACCAGGAGAACGGCTACTGGATCTCGCCACCGATCCTCTCCGACGAGGTGCTGGACGCCGCCGAGCGCGGCATGCACCGCCACTACGCCGAGGACGTCGACCACGATCTGGCCGGCGACCCGCACCGGGAGCTGTGGGGCTGGCGCGCCACCGACGGGGAGGTGCTGCGCAAGAACGACTACGCCTCCCTGCGGGTCGACGAACTCGCCCTCCTGGTAGGCCAGTCGGTCATCTCCGCGACCGCGGCCCGGCTCTCGGGAGCGGCGGAGATCCGACTCTGGCACGACCAGCTGCTGTACAAGCCCAGCGGTGCGGCCCGGCCGGGCAACGTCGGCTGGCACACCGACCGGCAGTACTGGCGCTCCTGCGCCAGCCAGCAGATGCTGACCGCCTGGGTGCCCTTCCACGACGTCACCGAGGCCCACGGGCCCCTGATGTTCGCGGCGGGCAGCCACCGTTGGCAGGAGGAGGCCGACCTGAGCTTCTTCGACCAGGACCTCAGCACGATCGGGCGGTACGCCGACGCCCACGACCTGCGCATCGTCACCGCGACGCTCGGCCGGGGCCAGGTCAGCTTCCACCACGTCAGGACCCTGCACGGCAGCGGTCCCAACCACAGCGGCGAAGCGCGCCGGTCCATCGCCGTCCACCTGCAGCCCGGCGACAACCACCACGTGCACGCGCACAACGCCGACGGCTCCCTGGTCCGCCACGGCAACGACCGGCTGGCCGCCGCCCGGCCGGACGGCACACCCGACTACGCCGACCCCGCCGTGTGCCCCCGGCTGTGGCCCCCGGTTCGCTGACCGGCGCGGTGGTGCGAAGTCCCACGCGACCCGGCCGCTGAGCTGCTTCGCCGGGCGCATGGTTGCGGGCTAGCGTGGTCGTAACAGGGCAGGTGATCGTGTGCAGGGTGTACGTGGCCTCACTCCGGGCGGGCCGCTGCGGTTCGTCGGCCGACAGCGCGAGCTCGATCTGCTGCTCAGCGCGGTGCGACATCCGCCGGCGGTGGTGCTGGTGGAGGGCGAGGCCGGGATCGGCAAGTCCCGGCTGATCGCCGAGGCCACCACCGCGCTGACCCGGGAGCACCGGCCGGTGCTGGTTGGCTTCTGCCACCCGTTGCGAGAGCCGTTCCCGTACGGCCCGGTGGTGGACGCACTGGGCAAGGCCGGACCGTGCCTGCCCACCGGTTTGTTGCCGCCCGCCACCGGAGCGCTGGCCCCGCTGCTGCCGGACCTCGCCGACCGGTTCCCACCGCCACCGCCACCGACCGACGATCCCCGGGCGGAGCGGTTGCGGGTGATCCAGGGCGTGCGCTCGCTGCTTGCCGCGATGGGCGAGGCCGTGCTGGTCGTCGAGGACCTGCACTGGGTCGACGCGGCCACCCGCGAACTGCTCCTGCTCCTGGCCCGCGACCTGCCACCACAACTGAGCGTCGTGCTGTCGTACCGGACCGACGCCGCCGGGCCGCGCACCCCGGTGCTGGGCTCCGCGTTCCGGCGCCCGCCCGGCATCGGCGGCGCGGTGATCCCCCTGTCGCGTCTCGGCGAGAGCGATCTGCACGACCTGGCCACCGACTCCCTGGGCTTCCACGCCACCCCGGCACTCGCCGCCGCGCTCTTCGCCCGCAGCGAAGGGCTCCCGCTGGTCGCCGAGGAGGATCTGCTCACCCTGGCCGAGCACTCCCGCACGCACGGCTTCGAGGGCATCGCCGGCCGACTGCGGGACGCGGACGTGCCCCGGGGGCTGCGCGAGGCGTTGACCGAGCGGCTCGCCGCGCTCTCCCCCGAAGGCGTCGCGGTCACCTCGGCAGTGGCCGTCCTCGCCGTCCCGGCCAGCCAGGAACTCCTCACCGGGGTCGCGGGATTGACTGAGGATCAGGCGGAGCGCGGGCTCGTCGAGGCGCTGGACGCCTCGGTGCTGCGGGAGGACGGCGGCGGCCGGTACGCCTTCCGCCACGTCCTCGCGCAGCAGGTCGCGTACGGGTACGTGCGCGGGCCCCGGCGGATCCACCTGCACGAGCGGGCCCTGGAGGAACTGCGGCAGCAGCCGGCGCCGCCGCTGGTGCAGATCGCCCACCACACCCGGGCCCTCGGCGATCGCGCGGCCTGGCTGAAGGCAGCCGAGGAGGCCGTCGACCACGCGACCGCGGTGGGCGACACCGGCACTGCCGAGACCCTCATCGGCCAGATCCTCGACGAGCCCGACCTGGACCCGGCGGTCCGTTCACGTGCGGCCCTGGCCCTGGCCGGCCTCGCGGCCCGCGGCGTGGACCCGGCCGCCCACGCCAGACGGCTGCGCCGCATCCTGGCCGACCCCCAGCTGTCGAAGGCCGCCCGCGGTGAGATCAGGTTCGGACTCGGTCTCGTCATCTTCAACGAGCTCGCCGACACCGCGGGGGCCGAGGAGTTGGAGAAGGCGGTCGAGGAGCTCGGCGAGAACCCGTCCCGTGCCGCACGCGCGATGAGCACTCTCACGCTCAACGAGGGGCAGGGACAGGAGATGGCCCGGGCGTGGCAGGAGCGGGCCGAACGCGCGGTCGAGGACGGCCGGGACGAGGCGGTGCGGGCGCTGGTCCACGGCAACCGGCTGGCGCTGCTGATGCGGTCGGGCGATCCGTTCGACTGGTCGCTGCTGGATCCGCTGCCCCGCCGGGCGGACGATCCCGACATCGTGCGCCAGAGCGCCCGGACACTGCACAACGTCGCCGATGTCGCCTTCGAGCTCGGACACGACCGGCGGGCCGCCCGCCTCATGGCCGAGGCCCGCGAGCTGGCCCGCCAGGTCGGATATCCCCTGGCCGAGTGCTACATCGCCGTCGCGCTCCTGCGCATGGAACTGCTGGCGGGCCGCTGGGACACCCTGGAGGGGCGCTTCGCCGACATCGTGGCCGCCTACCCCGCGATGACGCTTCCCCGGATCGAGCAGGCCCTGTGCCTGGGGCGGCTCACGGCAGCCGATGGCCGACGTGCCCAGGCCCTGGAGCACTTCACCACGGCGGCCGAGGAAGTCCAGCAGCGCGCGGTCAGCGCAGCGCTGCGCGCGGCCGCCGGACTGACCGCCATCCACCTGGCCCAGGGCAACCCGGGCCTGGCCCAGGCGGTGGCGAGGAAGGCCTTGGACCTGCTCCGTCAGGCAGGAGCCTGGCCGAAGGCGACCGGCCTGGTGCCGGTCGCGGTCGAGGCGGAGCTGGCCTGCGAGGCCCGGGAGGCCGCCGAGCAGCTCGTCGAGGACGCCGCAGGTGCCCTGGCCGGCCGAGACACCCCCGCCGCCACCGCCGAACTCCACCTCGCCCGCGGCCTGCTGGCCATGGCAGCCCAACCCCCGCGCGCCGCCGACCACTTCGCCACCGCCCAGCAGCTGTGGCAGGACATCGGCCGCCCCTACGAGACCGCCCTCGCCGCCGAACACCGCGCCCGCGCCCTCGCGGAGACCGAGACCGACCCCGCCGAAGCCGCCGAGCCGGTCGCCCAGGCCACGGCCGCCTTCACCTCGCTCGGCGCCACCGCCGACCTCGCGCGCGCCGACCACCTCTCCCGCAGCCTCGGACTCACCAAGCCCGGGAGCGGCGGGCAGCGCGGCTACGGGGACCGGCTCTCCCCCCGCGAGCGGCAGGTCGCCGAACTGCTCGCCAGGAACGCCACCAACCAGGAGATCGCCGACGCCCTCTTCCTGTCCCCGAGGACGGTGGAGCAGCACGTCGCCAACGCCCTGCGCAAGCTCGACACCACCCGCAAGAACGTCGCAGCCAAGCTCACCGAGGACGAGGCAGCAGCCGGACGGTGAGGATCTGGAAGGGACGCAGCGTCAGGCGCACAACATCGCCGTCCAGCTCGGCACCCGCGCCCGCTCCTTCGCCGAGCGGGCGTTCCAGCAGGTCGGTGACGGCCACCGAGGCGAGTGGGAAGCCGGCGGTCAGCACCGCCGTGGTGCGGGCGCCCCGGGCCTCGTAGAGGCGGACCACCACGTCGCCCGACTCGTCGTCGGCGAGCTTCACCGCCTCGACCACGACGAGGTCCTCGACGGCGTCCTCGACGACGGCGACCAGTGGTTCGACCGGTGCGGCGCCGGGGACGGCGCGCTCGGGCAGGTTGACGGCGTAGCCCTCGCGGACGGCGTCGGTGAGCTCGGCGCCGATCACGAAGCCGTAGCGCAGCCGGTGGTGGCCCCGGTCGGCGTCCGGGTCGGGGTAGCTCGCGGCCCGGAGCAGGGTGAGGCGCACCGTGGTGGTGCTGCCGCCGTCGGGGCGGACGTCGCGGGTGACCTCGTGGCCGTAGGTGGAGTCGTTGACCAGGGCCGCGCCCCAGCCGGGCTCGCCGACGTGCAGGAAGCGGTGTGCGCAGATCTCGAACTTGGCGGCCTCCCAGCTGGTGTTGGTGTGGGTGGGCCGCTGGACGTGGCCGAACGGGATCTCGGCGCTGGAGTGGTCGGCCCGCAGGTCGAGCGGGAAGGCCGCCTTGAGCAGCGTCTCCCGCTCCTGCCAGTCGATCTGGGTGTCGACGTCCAACCGGCGGGAGCCCTCGCCCAGCGAGAGCAGTTGCACGATCCGTGAGTCGCCGAAGCGGCGCACCACCCGGATGCCCTCGGCGGTCGCGGTCACCGACTCGGCGTCGACCAGGTCGCGCACGGTGTTGCGGTAGAACGCGTCGATGTCCCAGGCGTCCCACTCGTTGGGGAAGTCCTGGTGCAGTTGCAGCAGGTTGGCCACGGCGCCCGGGGGCAGGGCCTCGCGGCCGGCGGTGCGGTCGTAGGCGGAGGTGACCAGCCCTCGGCCGTCGACGACGACCCGGACCAGGCCGTTGTCCAGGACGAGGCGGTCCCCCACCGCCTCCGGCACCACGCCGGCGTCCGCCGCCGGCCGGGGCAGCGCGCCGAAGGCGGGGATGCCGTCGCGGGCGAACGGCGAGGCGTTGAAGACCACTTCCTGCTCGCCGGGGCCGGCCAGGGCGCGCTGGGCCGCGCCGACGATCCCCGCGAGTTCGGCGGTCACCTCGGCGTAGGCCTCCTCCGCCTCGCGGTGCACCCAGGCGATCGAGGAGCCGGGCAGGATGTCGTGGAACTGGTGCAGCAGCACCGTCTTCCACAGTCGGTCCAACTCCTGGTACGGGTAGGCGAATCCGGTCCGAATGGCCGCCGTGGCCGCCCACAGTTCGGCCTCGCGCAGCAGGTGCTCGCTGCGGCGGTTGCCCTGCTTGGTGCGCAACTGGCTGGTCAGCGTGCCCCGGTGGAGTTCCAGGTAGAGCTCGCCGACCCAGACCGGCGCGTCGGGGTACTCGGCGTGCGCGCGCTCGAAGAACTGCGCGGGGCTCTCCAACACGACCCGGGCCGAGCCGTCCAGGTCGGCCACCCGCTCGGCCCGGGCCAGCATCTCGCGGGTCGGGCCGCCTCCGCCGTCGCCGTAGCCGAACGGCAGCAGCGAGCTGTTCGCCGGTCCCTTGTCCTGGAAGTTCCGTACGGCGTGCGCCAGTTCGGTGCCGGTCAGTTCGGCGTTGTAGGCGTCGACGGGCGGGAAGTGGGTGAACATCCGGGTGCCGTCGATGCCCTCCCACCAGAAGGTGTGGTGCGGGAACTTGTTGGTGGTGTTCCAGGAGATCTTCTGGGTGAGGAACCAGCGCACCCCGGCGAGCTTCATCAGCTGCGGCATCGCCGCGTTGTAGCCGAAGGTGTCCGGCAGCCACATCTCCTCGGTATCCACCCCGAACTCCGCCAGGTAGAACCGCTTGCCGTGGACCAGCTGCCGCACCAGCGCCTCACCGCCCGTCAGGTTGGTGTCCGGCTCCACCCAGAGGCTGCCCACCAGCAGGAACTGACCTTCCGTCACCTTCTCTCGCACCCGGGCGTACACCTCGGGCCGCTGCTCCTTCAGCCAGGCCAGGTGCTGGGCCTGGGACATCACGAAGCGGAAGTCGGGGTGATCGTCCATCAGTTGCGTCACGTTGGCGACGGTCCGGGTGACCTTGCGCACCGATTCGCGCAGCGGCCAGAGCCAGGCGGTGTCGATGTGCGCGTGGCCGACGGCCGAGATCCGGTGGCTGCTGGGCGCCGCGCGGGCGTCCAGCGCCGGGCGCAGCACCGCGCGCGCGGCGGGCGCGCTGCCCGCGACGTCCCGCAGGTCCACGGCGTCGAGCGCCCGCTCGATCGCGGTGAGGAGCTGCCGGCGCCGGGGGGAGTCCTCGGGCAGCGCGTGCATCAACTCGCCGAGCACGTCGAGGTCCTGGACCAGTTCCCAGACCTCCCGGTCGAAGACCGCGAGGTCCGCCCGGAGCACCTGGTAGAGCGGGTCGGCGCCGGTGCCGGCCGGCCAGTCGGGGCGGCCGCCGAGGTGCGTCGGATCGAAGCTTTCGAGCAGCGCCGGGTTGGCGGCGGCCTCGATGTAGAACGTGAACTCCTCGCCGCCCACGGCTGCTTCGGCGACGGGCAGCCAGGCGTTGCGCGGGTTGAGCGCCTTCACCAGCGTCCCGTCGGCGCGGTGCACCAGACCCTCGGCGGACATGCCCGGGTCGGCCTTGGCGAAGCCGAGGTCGAGCACGGCCTCGACCCGCCGCCCGGCCCACTCCTCGGGCACCCGGCCGGTGATCCGGAACCAGCTGGTGGACCACGGCGGCCCCCAGCGGTGACCGACGCCGACCGGCCGGTAGGGCGCGGCCAGCGCCTCGCCCACCGGCACCGGCTCGCCGGGCGCATCCCAGACCGCCACCTCCAGCGGTACGCACTCGGCATGGACGGCGGGCCGGATCCGCCGACTGAGCACCCGGTCGAGGCGCTGCTCGGTGAGGCGTCGGTTGTCGTGCATGAGGTCTCCGTGAAGGTTGGTGCACTCGCGGGCGGCGGCCGCCGTGATCGGCCTGGTCGCATCGCGCCCCCGGATGTTTCAGACTCTACGGAGCGCGGCCTCCCGAGGACAAGCCCGTCTCACGATGTTTCCGATATATCTAGCGCCCGAGCCACTCCTTCGCCTCCTGGGCGTACTCGGGCGCCCACTGCGGCGACCAGCGCAGGAAGTAGACGTGCATGCTCAGCGCGTGCAGCACCTGCCCGAGCTCGACCCGCCGCTCCCAGTCGTCCGGCAGCGGACACGCGGCGGCGTAGGACCTGAGGAAGACGTCGCGGCCGGCGAGCGGGCCGAAGACGTGCTCGTCGAGCTTGCCGAAGTCGCGGAACCTGTCGGCGTACCCCGCGTGTTCGAAGTCGAGGACGCAGCTGATCCGCCCGTCGCGCACCAGCACGTTCGGCAGCCACAGGTCGCCGTGGGTGAGGGCCGGGACGTTCGGCCCGTCCTCCAGTCGCGCCACCGCGGCGGCGATCGCGGACCGGAAGCGGCCGGGGTCGCCGATCAGCTCGGGGTCAGCCCGGGAGAGCAGCGCCGCCGCCTCGGCCTCGACCGACTCCCGCAGCGACGACGCCCGGCCGCCGCCCAGCACGTCCCCGAACCACGGCCCCTCGATGGCGTGCAGCCGCCCGACGACGTCACCGAGATCCTGGAGCAGCACCAGCCGCCGGCCCTCGTCGAGGGACTCCCACACCTCGTCGGCCGCGTCGCCCTCCTGGTACTCCTGGATGACCACCGGGCCGTCCAGGGCCGCCTCGTACGGCACCAGCCGGCGGTACCGCACCACCGGGATGCCGTGCTCGCCCGCCACCCGCGTGCTGGCGACGAGCCGCTTCAGGTGCTCGGGATCCCGGTTGCGCCGCGGCACCTTGACCAGCAACCGGCCCTCGTCGGTGGCGGCCACCCACTGCTCGCTGGTGTGGCCCCGGTCGAGCGGGCGGACCGACTCGACGCGGGCCTGCGGGCACTCCCGGTTCAGGATGTGCCGGATGGTGGCCGTGAGGTTCGTTGGCATGGGGATCACCTGGGGGTCGACGTGCCGGGCGCACCGGCCGCTGGCGTGCGGGAGATCTGCGGTCGCTGGTTGTTTCGGAGACATTGTTCCGCAGAGCGAGGGCCGACACACCACGCAGGCGGGCCCGCCTCCCTCAGGAGACGAGCCCGCTCGGTCATGCGGTGCGGTGGGACGTCAGTGCAGGATCGCGTGGGTGATCGCGCAGGAGTTGGTGTCGTTCGACCAGCTGGCCTGCTCGGCGAACTTGCCGGTGCCCATGCTCACCATGGCCGCGCCGCCGGCCTTGCCCGGGGCGATCCAGGCGCACTCGTCGGAGTTCTCGTCGCCGCTGGCAGCGGTCCAGCCGCCGGCCGGGAACTGGTCGGACATCATCTCGTGCCACTCGTGGCCGAGGGTCATCGTGTAACCGTCCAGCTTGCCGGACTTGTTGACGAAGTTGACGCCGCAGTTCTCGCCGGCGTCGATGTTGTACGGCTGGTTGCTGAAGGCCAGCTGGCCGTACGGGGAGTTGACCGCGCCGCCGTCGAGCTGGGCGTCACCGGTGTAGTCGTGCCAGGCGCAGTAGCCGGTGAGCGGGTCCGCGTAGCCGTCGGGGTCGGTGCCGTGGGGCGAGAGGACGATGTAGTAGGTGTGCCGGTTGGAGGCGGCGGTGGTGTTGCCGAAGTGCTTGGCGGCCTTGACGGCCTCCTGGCCGAGCTGGTGGCCGGTGGCGTCCGTGGGCTCGGCGCCGGAGTTGTCGTACCAGATGCCGGACAGCACGCCGCCCTTCTGGTACGGCACGAACGCGGCGTTGGCCGGGCAGCTGGTGGCGCCCTTCTTCACGTTCGGGCCGTCGCACCACTGGGTGAGGTCGGCGGACCACTTCTCGCCGCCGGTGCCGATGCCCTTGAACATCTGCTGGGTGACCGGCGCGGCGCCCGCGGGGTCGCCGGAGAAGGTGGCGTTCCCGTTCTTGTCGGTGCCCTGCTTGCCCCACTGGTTGCCGTAGAAGACCAGGTAGACCTTGGACTTGCCGTCGTTCACGCCGACGCCGTCGACGCCGCCGCCGTAGGACAGGGTGTTCGGGCCGGTGGCGACCTTCGCGGCGGTGTGGGCCCGGGCCCCGTCGACCTGCGAGACGAACGGAATGGCGCCGTGGTGGGTGTGCGCACTGGCCGCGACGGCGTTCGGGGCGGCGGCCAGGAATGCTCCGGCGGCGAGGGACAGGGCGGCGACGCCGGTGAAGGCGGCGCGGGCCGAGCCGCGGAGCGTGGGGGTACCCATGATCGGGAGTTCCTCTCGTCGATCGGCCGTACCGGTTGGGGACGGTGGCACGGCCGGGAAGTGACACGGGGTCAGTGGGCGCTTCCGGAAGCGGTGGTGCGGGAGTCACCGGGCGCACGGGGGCCCCGTCGGGCCTGGTGCGCGGTTCTCCGGGCAAGCCGTTGCTGCCGCAGACGGCGGGCGGCTGGATCCACCAAGTTCTCTGCACTGAGCGGCCGTTGAGCCTCTGTCAGCGGATCCCTCGGCTTGCTTGCGGTAAAGCAAAGCAGCCCTGTCGTGACACTGTCAACATTAATCCCCCAGGTTTCTTAATTACTCGAACCGCCGTCCCCGCCGGGCGGCCGCGCAGTGACGGTGGATCAGCGGTGGGCCCGGTGACGCAGATCAGCGACCTGCCAGCCGGTAGCCGCACGACAGCGGCCGACTCCTCCCCCGGGCTGATCCCCTGACCGGGCTCCCAGCTTCGGCGGCGAATCTGAGTACTTCCCCCGTGGGCGACCCCGGGGGTGATCACCGAACGTATGGGTGTCCGCCTCGTGCCCCGACCGCTTCCAGGAGTCCCCCATGGACGCCGCCGCACCGGCCATCCGGCCGACCACCGGCCCCGTCGACCCGGCCCTGCCGCCCGCCGCGTACCTGCGCTGCCCGATCGGCGCCACGCGCGCCCGGCGCGACCAACGCGAAGCACTGGAGCACTTCGCCGCACGCCTCGGCCTGCCCGCGCCGGACTTCTACGAGGACCTCACCGCGTCCGGCGCCGAGCCGCCGCACGACCGGCCCCGGTTCCAGGCCCTCACCCGTGCCGTGCAGGACGGCAGCCACCGCCTGCTGCTGGTACCCGGCCCCTCGGTGCTCGGCGACTGCGAGGACCGGGTCCGCGACGCGCTGCGCCGGCTCACCTCGGCCGGCTGCGGCCGGATCCTGGCGCTCCCCGCCCCCGGACAACTGGTCCGGGTCGGCCGGGGACGCCGCAACGCGGGCCCGGCCTACTCCCCGGCCCGGGCCCGCCGACTGGGCTGACGGCGCATCAGGGGAACAGCGCCTGGATCCCGATCACGGCGCCGCCGCGCGCCCACTCCTCCGGCGGGAGCGGGCGCAGGCTCAGCGGGCAGCGGGCGGCCGCCTTGAAGCAGAGCTCCGCGTAGGCCTCCCGGATCGGGCCGTCGAGCAGGTCGAGGGTGTCGGACGACTCCGCCGCGATGACCACGCGCTCGGGGCCGAACAGGGTCACCAGGGTGGCGATGCCCGTCCCGACGGCCCGGCCGGCCCGGACGAAGGCCTCCCGCGCGCCCGGGTCGCCGTCGCGGGCGAGCCGGACGGCGCCTTCGAGGTCCAGCTCGGGGTCGCCCGCGGCCTCGCGGACGGCAGCGAGGATCGCGTCGGTGGAGGCGATCGCCTCGACGCAGCCGTTCGAGCCGCAGCGGCACGCCGGGCCGTCCGGGTCGACCCGGACGTGGCCCAGCTCGCCGGCCGCCCCGTACGCGCCCGTCACCAGCTCGCCGTTGACGACGAGTCCGGAGGCGACCCGGGCTCCGAGGGTGACCAGCGCGAAGTACTCGGTGCCGATGCCCTCGCCGAACCAGTGCTCGGCGACGGTCAGCGCCTTGACGTCGTTCTCGACAGTGACGGTCAGGCCGGTCGCCGCCGCCACCGGCTCGGCCAGCGCGACGTCCTCCCAGCCGGGCAGCAGTTGGTGACTGACCTGCCCCGTGTCGCGGTTCGCCCAGCCGGCGACGACGATCCCCAGCTGCCGGGTCCGCTCCCTGAACTCCCCGGCACTGTCCAGCAGTTCGTCGACCAGCTCGGCCAGCTGCGCGACCACCGGGGCGGGATCGAGCCGGTCCAGCGGGCGCTCGGCGGTGGCCCTGACCCGGGCCCGCAGGTCGCAGACCGCGCCGTGCAGCGAGTCGGCGCCGATCCACACGCCGACGAAGAACTCCCGGTCCGGGGTCACCGCCAGCGGGTTCACCGGTCGGCCCGCGCCCGGGGCGGTGCGCTCCGGCGGCAGCTCGTGCAGGTAGCCGCCGTCGATCAGCGGCCGGGCCGCCTTGGTCACCGCCGTCGACGACAGACCCGTGCGCCGGGCCAGCTCCACCCTGCTGAGCGGGCTCTCGGCCAGCAGGATGGCGAGGATGGTGGTTTCCGCGGGCGCCGTGACCAGCGGGTTCGCGTGGTTCGGGAACACCTCGGCAAGGTACTTGCCGCCTGTGGCTTTGTCCACCACGGGTGCCGCCGGCCGGGGCCGGCCCTGCCGACTCCGGCTTCTCGGAGTCGTAGGTCGGGGTCCACCCGGGCGGACTCGATCGGATGACAATGCCTCACTGCGTCCGCCATGATCATCCGGCGCACTGCCGAGCTCGCGGGGGGAAGTCCTGTGGTCGCCGATACCGTACCGATGTCCGTCCGCCATGACGCCGCGTCAGGACTGTGGACCCTGACGGCGCCTCGCAGGACGCTGGGTGCGCCGGTCGTCTTCGCCGACCGGGTCTACCTCCCGGTCGACGGCCGGGTCACCGCGCTCGACCGCGCCACGGGCCGGGTGCTCTGGCAGACCCCGCACCGGGTCGAGTTCCAGAGCGACCACGAGAGCGCCGTCTTCGCGGCCGGTGAGCACCTCGTGGTGCCCAACTCCCATGCCTACGGGACCGATGACGACATGATCTCGTTCGCCGTGCTGAGCACCGCGACCGGTGACCTGAGCTGGTCCCGGGAGCCCGAGCGGATCTCGGGCTTCTCGGCGCACGGCCGCACCCTGGTGTTCTGGCGCCTCGACCGGGAGGAGCGGGGGGCGATCACCGCGGTGGACCTCGCCACCGGCAGCCTGCGGTGGCGGCACGATCTCGACGCGCTCCGCGCGGTGCTGCCCACCGACGACCGGGTCATCGCCAGCACGGCCGGCGAGGGGAAGCGGGAGGTGCGGGCCTTCGGCCTGCCCGGCGGCGAGCAGCTGTGGCGGACCGAGGAGCACGGCTGGCCGGCATCGCTGCGGCTCTCGAGCCAGGACCCCTCGGCCGAGCCGGTGGTCGTGGCCTGGACCTGGCTCGGCAAGCAACTGCGGTGGTTCTCCCCCGTCACCGGCAGGAAGCTCGGCTCACTCGTGGTGCGCCCCAGGACCAGCTTCTACGGCAGCGACGACCCGCTGATGCGCGCCGACGGCAAGAGCCTGTGGCTCACGACCAACGACAAGCGCCGGATCGACCGCCTGCGCCCGTTCGCCGCCTGGCGGCGCACCCGAACCTTCACCCCACTGTCTCGCCGGCTGGCTTACAGCACTCCCGACCTCGCCGAGGCGGCCGGCTGGCTCTACGCGCTGGCCCGCCCGGACGACGAGCCCGAGGACACTCCCTGGGAGGAGCGGAACGGCACCCTGGTGGTGGCGGCCAGGGTGAACCGCCCGGGCCGTAACCGCCGGCTCACCCCCGTGCACTGGCCCGCGGCGATCCCGGACGGCGAACGGCACGTCATGTGGAAGGACCTGATAGCGGGGCGCAACCACCTCTACGTCCACGGGTGGCACCGCGACGGGACGCGCCGAACCATCGCGGTCCGCGGCGACCAGGTGCTCTGGCAGCGCGAGGGCAGATCGTCCTTGGCGGTACCGGTCGACGACCAGGTCCTGCTCGTCGAACGAGGCACCGAGCACGACCACCTGTACGTGATCGACGGCGAGACGGGCGGACTCGCTGCCGGCTCGTGCGGACGTCAGTGACCGATCATCGGGCCGAGCGCCAGGCAGGCCACCACCCGGGTCCCGGCGGCCGAGGCGAACACCCGTAGCCAGCTGGAGCAGCACCGGACGATGCCCAGCCCCCGCCCACCGGTCACGTCGTCCTCGGCGATCTGCCGGGCCGACCACCGGCCGCACCAGCTCCCGGAGTCCAGGACCTCGACGGTCAGGGCCTCGCCGTCGGACTCGATGACCAGCGCGACGTCGGAGCTGCGGCTGTGCAGCACCACGTTGGTGACCAGCTCCGTGACGACCAGCGCCAAACGGTCGGCGGCCTCGGCGGGAACGTTCCAGCGGCGGGCCGTGTCGACGGCGAAGTGCCGCAGTCCCGGCACCGCGGCCTCGGTCGCGGGGGCGTCGAGGCGGGCGGCCGCCTTCGGGCGGAGCGGCAGCACCGGGTCGGCGGTCTCGGGGCGGACGGAGGCGAGGGCCATGGCTGACTCCTGGTGCATCCCGTAGGTGGTGCAAGCGCACGGGGCTGATGACGACGATCGTCCTGCCCGGCCCTGCGGACAATCAGGGGTCGCCGAAGTAGGTATACGCATGCTCACGGTCCTCGCCCGGAGGGGACCGGGGCGGCCATAATGATCTAGGGACCACGAGCGACAGGAAGCGATCCGGCATGGGCGAGCCGTCGACCTCCAGCCACGCGTCCGGCACCGGCCGCCTGCCCGCCGAGGTGGCGGGCTTCGTCGGCCGGCGGGGCGCGCTGGGCGAGATCGGGCGGCTGCTCGGCACCGCCCGGCTGGTGACGCTGACCGGGCCGGGCGGGGTCGGCAAGACCAGGCTCGCACTGCGGGCGGCCGCGGCGGCGCAGCAGTCCTTCCTGGACGGCGCGCGGCTGGTCGAACTGGCCCAGCTGCGCGACCCGCTGCTGCTGGCGCAGGGCGTGGTGGACGCGCTGGACGTGCAGGACCGCTCCGAGCGCTCGCCCACCGCGGTGCTGGCCGGCTACCTGGCGGACCGTCAACTCCTGTTGGTGCTGGACAACTGCGAGCACCTGGCCGAGCCCAGTGCCCGGCTGGTGGAGGAGCTGCTGCGGGCGGCGCCCGGGCTCAAGGTGCTGGCCACCAGCCGGCAGGCGCTGGGCCTGCTCGGCGAGCACGTCTACGCCGTCCCGCCGATGCGGGTGCCGAGCTCCGAGCGGATCACCGGCGCGAAGGCGCTGGCCCGGTTCGAGGCGGTGAAGCTGTTCGAGCAGCGGGCGGCCGCCGTGCTGCCGGGCTTCGCCGTCGACGACGAGAACGCCACCGCCGTGGCCCACCTGGTGACGGCGCTGGACGGGCTGCCGCTGGCGATCGAGCTGGCCGCCTCCTGGCTGCGGGTGCTCGGCGTGCAGGAGGTGCTGGACCGCCTCACCGACCGGTTCGCCCTGCTGGACGGGCGGCCGCAGCAGGCCCGACGGACCCTGCGCGACCTGATGGACTGGAGCTACGGGCTCTGCTCCCCGGCGGAGCGGCTGCTCTGGGCCCGGGTGTCGGTCTTCTCCGGCGGCTTCGACCTGGCGGCGGCCGAGGCGGTCTGCTCCGGCGACGGGATCGAGCGCTCGGAGCTGCTGGTGCTGGTGGCGGGCCTGGTGGACAAGTCGGTGCTGATCCGGCAGCAGGCCCCGGGCGGCGCCCGCTACCGGCTGCTGGAGACGGTCCGCGAGTACGGCGCCCGGCAGTTGGGCGACGGCAGGCCCGCCGAGCAGCGCCGGCACCGCAACCACTTCCGGCGGTTGGCCGAGCAGGCCGAGGCGCAGTGGTTCGGCCCGCGGCAGCCGCACTGGTTCGCCGTGCTGCGCGCCGACCACGCGAACCTGCGCGCGGCGCTGGAGTTCTGCGTGACCGAGCCGGGCGAGGCGGAGGCGGGCCTGGCGATGGTGGTGCTGCCGCGCGAGTACTGGATCGCCTCGGGCGCGCTCGGCGAGGGGCGGCAGTGGCTGGCCCGGCTGCTGGCGGTCGCCGGGGACGGCGGTGCGGCGCGCACCCGGGCGATGGGCCTGGACGCCTGGTTCGCGGTGCTCCAGGGGAACCTCACCGAGGCGGAGCCGCTGCTCGTCGCGCACGCCGAACGGGCCGGCCGGCTCGGGGACGAGGCCGAGGCGGCCTGGGCGCTGCAGTACCGGGGCGCGGCGATGGGCTTCGCCGACGAGGGCTTCGAGTCGATCGCGGTGTTCGCGGAGGCGGCCGCCCGGCACCGGGCGGCCGGCGACCTCTCGGGCCTGACCAGCGCGCTGTTCAAGCAGTCCTTCGGCGAGTCGATGGTCGGGGAAGCGGGCCGGGCGCTGGCGCTGAGCCGGGAGGCGGTGGCGGTCGCCGCGGCGGCGGGCGAGTCGCTGCTGCACTCCTACGCGGTCTTCGCCGAGGGGCTGGCCACCTGGATGACCGGCGACCAGCCGGCCGCCGGCGAGCTGCTGCGCAAGGCGATCCGGCTCAAGGAGCCGTTCCACGACCGGTGGGGCCTGGCCCTGTGCGTCGAGCTGACCTTCTGGAGTGCGGCCGAGGCGAAGGACTGGGACCGGGCGGCGTACCTGCTGGGCTGCCTGCACGCGCTCTGGCAGGCGCAGGGGGCCTCGCTGGAGGAGTCCGTGCCGTTCATGGTCCAGGTGCACGAGCACTACGCGGAGCAGGTGCGCGGCGCGCTGGCACCCCGCGCTTTCCGGACGGCGGCGGACCGCGGCAGTCGGCTCAGCACGGAGCAGATCGTCGAGGACATCCTGCGGGAGCGGGACCGGGACCGGGAGCAGCCGGCCGCCGACGACCGGGGCGTGCGGCTGACCAAGCGGGAGATGCAGGTCGCGGAGCTGGTGGCGCAGGGCATGAGCAACAAGGAGATCTCGGCGGCGCTGGTGATCTCGCTGCGCACGGCCGAGAACCACATCGAGCACGTGCTCGCCAAGCTCGGCTTCTCCTCGCGGACGCAGATCGCCGTCTGGGTCGCCCGCCACGCACCCGCCGGGCCCACCCGAAGTGCCCGATCTGAGTAGTTCTCCCCTGTTCCTCACCTTTGCGGTCCGGGAGCGTTGAGCACGCCCCATCGGACCACCGCACTGGATCTCCCCATGGACGCCACCGCCACCGTCGGCACCTTCCCGACCGACACCGGGCCCGCCCTGACACCCCCGGCCGCACCACCGGCCTGGCTGCTCCCCCACAGCCCCCGCTCCGCCCGCACCGCCCGCCGGCTCGCGCACGCCGCGCTGCGCCGCTGGGGCACGGACGCCGACACGGTCGACCAGGCCCTGCTGGTGGTCTCCGAACTGGTCACCAACGCCGTCGAGCACGCGCTGCCGCCGGTCACGCTGCGCCTGTCCCGGCACCCGCACGCCCTGCACATCGAGGTGGCGGACGGCGGCCCGGCGGCCCGGGACGGCGCGTGGACGGCCGGGTGCATGCCGGAGGAGCACGGTCGCGGCCTCGCGATCGTCACCGCCATCGCCCGCGAGCACGGCTGCCGGGTCCGGCCCGGCGCCGGCACCCACTGGGCGGACCTGTGCGCCGCCTGAGCCCGGGCCACCGGTCGGCCGGGCCGCTGTGCCAGCGGTGGCACCGGCTGCGGCTGTTCGCCTGGCGCCTGTGCCACTGACCGGCCCGTCCGAAGGAGACAGCCCCGTGACCATCTCGACCGACTTGCTGCCCGCCCTGTCCCCCGCTGCCTACCTGCGCTGCCGGGCCGCCCAGCCGGGCGCCCTGGAGGGCCAGCGCGCGGCACTGCGGAACTTCGCCGTCCGACTCGGCGTCCCCGCGCCCGTCTTCTACGAGGACCACACCGGTCCGGACCGCACGGCCGGCCGGTGCCCGCCCAGGTTCGAGGCGCTGGTGCACGAGGTCCTGGCGGGCTCCCACCGGCTGCTGCTGGTGCCCGGGTTCTGGGTGCTGGCCGGCACCGAGGAGCGGCTGCGGCTCACCCTCCGACTGCTCTCCGCGGCCGGGTGCGGCCGGATCCTCGCCCTGCCCACTCCGGTGGCACCGCCGCCCCTCCTCCACCAGGGGGTTGCGCAGGGACCCCGGCCCGGGTGGGCGCCGCAGCGGTCCCGGCCGCTGCTCTGAGAGGCCGCTTCAAGAAGCAGGTCACCCCTGCACCGCCTGCTGATGAGCCGTCACCGCAGTCCCCGGCAGCCACGCTGCGAGTGGGGCCGCCCCGGCCGCGCACCCGACGTTCGGGTGCGCGGCCGGAGTTCGGGCCGGGTGTCCGTGGCCGGCTTGACCTGTTACGGTCCCGGCCGACGGTTCAGTAGCGTGCGGCGTCAGCCCTTGGTGACGCAGGCGTTGGCGGCGTTCGACCAGAGGCCCTGCAGGTCGAAGGTGCCGGTGCTGAGCTTGACGTAGGCATCCATGTCCACGCAGGCGTCACCGATCTCGCCGTCGCCGCCGTTCCAGCCGATGCTCGGCCAGAAGTCGGTCACCGTCTCCGCGTACTCGTGGGTCTCGGTGGACTCGATGCCGGAGAGCATCCGGCCGTCGGTGAGGGTGGTGCAGGCGCCGGCGCCCATGTCCGGGACGTACGGCAGGTTGGTGTAGGCGAGGTTGCCGTAGCTGCTGCTGGTCACGTCGTGCCAGCCGCAGAAACCGCTGTCGGGGAAGCCGTCAGGGTGGGTACCGGTCGGCGAGACGATGACGTACTGGGCGTTCAGGTTCGGCGCCTGGGTGGTGTTGCCGAAGTGCTTGGCGGCCTTCGCAGCCTCGGCGCCGAGCTGGGTGGCGGTGGCGTCGGCGGGCTCGGCAGAGCCGTTGTCGAACCAGACCCCGGCCAGCGGGGTCGAGGTCGGGTGGTTGACGTGGATGCCCTTGGTGCCACAGGTGACGGTGCCGGCGGCAACACCCTCGCAGTACTGGTCGAGGATGGTGCCCCAGGTGTCCTGGCTGCCGTACAGGCCCTTGAACATGGCCTGCATATCGGGGGCCACGCCCGCCGGGTCGTTCTTCCACTGCGAACCCCAGAAGACCAGGTAGACCTTCGGGGTCGGGGAGACCACGCCCTGGCTGGCGCTGGAGTCCACCGACAGCGTGCTGCTGGACGTGGCGGTGACCGCCGCGTGCACGCCGTGGGCGAGCGGCTTTACACCGAAGTGGGTACCGGTGCCGACGCCGGCCTGGGCACTGGTGGGCAGGAGTGCGGCGCCGAGCGCGAAGGCGGCCAGCACGGCGGTGTGCAGTGCGCGGATGCGCATGAGTTCCTCCCGGTGAGGGCGTGGGGGATCCGACGCCTCGGTGGCGTGGATCGACAGGTGAACCAGGTGACTCCGCACGCGCATCGAGCAGATCGAGCGCGAGCCGACCGGGCGGGAGCGAGCAAGAGGGGTCGGCTCTGATGAGTGCTGCGCATGGGGGTGCACCTGACAACTTCGAGAATTCCTGCCGCGACCCCATCTGTTCCATAAGGGAGAGCTGAAATGCGTATCCCTAGTCGCCACCGCAAGCGAGTACGTACTCAAAGAGGTTGACAGCCCGTCACCGTGCGTCGAGCCGACGGTCCCGACCTGACGGGTGAGCACCCGTCAGGTCAGGGCCTGTCAGGTCAGGACCCGAGCGTCAGGAGGCCGGCGTCAGGTAGACGCCGTCGGTGCCCTCGCCCGGCGTGTTCTGGCAGCTGAAGCTCTGGTCGGCCGGCTCGGCGGCGACCAGGCTCAGGCACCGGCCGAGCGCCAACTGCCCGTAGTAGTTGGGGTGGAAGGACTCCTGCTTGGAGCCCTGGGTCAGGCCGAGGGTGAGGAAGCGGGCCCACTCGGAGGTCTCCGCTGACGGGGGCTGCGAGGAGGTGGCCAGCTGGTCGGAGGTGGAGCAGACCTCGTGGCCCTGGAGCAGGTCCTGGACGTCGAGGAACTGCACGCCCCGGTCGGCGGCGACGTCGGAGAGCCGCTGGGCGACCTGCGGGACCAGCTGGTCGCGCGCCCAGTCGAGGTCGTCGTTGCTCGCGGGGCAGCCGCCCTTGGTGGTGCGGTTCCAGCCCTTCTGCGAGTAGCGGTCCTCCGAGCTGCGCGGGAACGGGGAGGGGTAGGACTGCAGCACGATCCGGTAGGCGGAGGAGGCGTAGCCGTCGGCCTTCATCACCGCACGGATCTCGTCGATCGACTTGCCGACGTTGTCCATCGCACCGTCGATCTGCGAGTCGACCGCGTCCTGCTGGGAGTCCCGGCAGTCGCCGGCCGAGGCCTCGTAGTCCAGCACGCACTGGGTGATGTCGTGGACGAAGCCGAGGTCGTTGCCGCCGATCGACAGCACCACGGTGCCGACCCGGCGGTGGGCCGCGATGGCGGCGAGCTGGTCGGCCTGCGGCGCCTCGCCCTTGAGCGACTGGCCGCCGTCGGCGGCGCGGAAGACGTTCTCGGTGGTGGCACCGGAACAGGCGATGTTGACCGCGCGGCCGCTGCCGAAGGCGCTGAGCACCTCGGCGGAGTCGGAGCGGTCGCAGCCGTTCTGCGCCGTGGCCCCGTAGACCTGGCTCGCGTCGTAGCCGTGGCCGGTGTACGCGCGGTCGGTGCCGTTGCGGCTGCCGGTGAAGGTGTCGCTGTTGCCGGCCCAGCGGCCGGCCTCGCCGGAGATGTAGCTGTCGCCCATCGAGACGGTGATGGCGGTTCCACTGTGCGGCGCGGCGGCCTGGGCCGGGCCGGCGGTCACGGTGAGCAGGCCGGTGGCGGCCAGCGGGAGGGCGAGGGCGGCTGCGGTGAGCCGCCGGGCTCTGAAGCCAGTGTCCTGATGCATCGTCAACTCCTGTGTTCCACACCTGCGCTGCCTGACGCAGCGAGGGGGTTGGGGGTTTGGGTGAGGGTGTGTGGGCCACCGCGCCGTGCGCTGTGTGCGGTCAGCGGGGCGCGGTGACCCAGGCGGTGGGGCCGACCCTCGACGGCCCTCCGCCGCTCGGGGACTGCGGGCTAGCCGTGCAGCGGCCGCAGTCGGAGGGTGCGGATCTCGAACGGACGGAGCTTCAGCTCGATCTGACTCTCCGTCAGTGAGGCCGGTTCGAGCTCGCGCTCCAGCAGGTCGGTCACCGCTGCCGAGGCGACCGGGAAGCCGGCGCTCAGCAGGGCGGTGGCGCGCCCGCCGTGGGCCTCGTAGAGGCGCACGACCACGTCGCCGGAGCCGTCGTCGGCGAGCTTGACCGCCTCGATGACGACGGCGTCGCCGTCGACCCCGACCAGCGGCGCGACCTCGGCCGCGCCGGTGAGCACGCGTTCCGGCTGGTTGAAGGCGTAGCCCTCGCGCACGGCGTCGGCGATGTCCGCGCCGAGCACCAGGGCGTAGCGCAGCCGGTGCCAGCCCTGGTCGGCCTCGGGGTCGGGGAAGCGGGCGGCGCGCAGCAGCGAGAGCCGCGCGGTGGTGGTGGTCCCACCGTCGGGGCGGACGTCGCGGGTGACCTCGTGGCCGTAGGTCGAGTCGTTCACCAGTGCCGCACCCCAGCCCCGTTCGCCGAGGTGCAGGAAGCGGTGGGCGCAGAACTCGAACTTGGCGGCGTCCCAGCTGGTGTTGGTGTGGGTGGGCCGCTGGACGTGGCCGAACGGGGTCTCGGCGCTGGAGTGGTCGGCCCGCAGGTCGAGCGGGAAGGCGGCCTTGAGCAGCTTCTCCTGCTCGTGCCAGTCGATCTCGGTCTCGATGTCCAGCCGCCGGGCGCCCTCGGCGAGCGAGATCGCCTGCTCCACCCAGGAGTTGCCGAACCGGCGCACCACCACGACCGCGCCGTCGCGGACCTCGACCGACTCCGCCTCGACCAGGTCGCGCACCGTGTTGCGGTAGAACTCGTCGATGTCCCAGGCGTCGTACTCGTTCGGGAAGTCCTGGTGCAGCTGGAGCAGGTTGCCCACCCGTCCGGGGGCGAGTGCCTCCCGGTCGGCCACCAGGTCGTACGCCGAGGTGACCAGACCGCGCGCGTCGATCCGGATCCGGACCAGCCCGTTGTCCAGCACGAAGCCGTCCGCCTCGGGCACCGGAGCGACCCTGGGGGCGGCCGGCCCGCCGCGCGTCACCGCGCCCAGGGCCGGCACCCCGCCGCGGGCGAACGGTGCGGCGTTGAAGACGATCTCCTGCTGCCCCTCCCCCGCCAACGCCCGCTGGGCGGCCTCGACGATGCCGTGCAGCTCGGCGAGGACGGCGGCGTAGGCCTGCTCCGCCTCCTGGTGCACCCAGGCGATCGAGGAGCCGGGCAGGATGTCGTGGAACTGGTGCAGCAGCACCGTCTTCCACAGCCGGTCCAACTCCTGGTGCGGGTAGGCGAACCCGGTCCGCACCGCCGCCGTCGCCGCCCACAGTTCGGCCTCGCGCAGCAGCTGCTCGCTGCGCCGGTTGCCCTGCTTGGTGCGCAACTGGCTGGTCAGCGTGCCCCGGTGGAACTCCAGGTAGAGCTCCCCCACCCAGACCGGCGCGTCGGGGTACTCGGCGTGCGCCCGCTCGAAGAAGCGCGCCGGGCTCTCGATGACGACCCGGGCCGCGCCCTCCAGGTCGGCGAACCGTTCGGCGCGGGCCAGCATCTCGCGGTTGGGGCCGCCCCCGCCGTCGCCGTAACCGAACGGCATCAGTGAGCAGGTGGCGGCGGCCTTGTCCTGGAAGTTGGCGACGGCGAGGGCGACCTCGGCGCCGGAGACCTCGCAGTTGTAGCTGTCCACGGGCGGGAAGTGGGTGAAGATCCGGGTGCCGTCCAGGCCCTCCCACCAGAAGGTGTGGTGCGGGAACTTGTTGGTGGTGTTCCAGGAGATCTTCTGGGTGAGGAACCAGCGCACCCCGGCGAGCTTCATCAGCTGCGGCATCGCCGCGTTGTAGCCGAAGGTGTCCGGCAGCCACATCTCCTCGGTCTCGACCCCGAACTCCTCCAGGTAGAACCGCTTGCCGTGGATGAGCTGGCGGGCCAGCGCCTCGCCGCCGGTGATGTTGGTGTCCGGCTCCACCCAGAGGCTGCCCACCGGCAGGAACTGACCCTCCGTCACCTTCTCCCGCACCCGCGCGTAGACCTCGGGCCGCTGCTCCTTCAGCCAGGCGAGCTGCTGGGCCTGGGACATGACGAACTGGAACTGCGGGTGGTCGTCCATCAGCTGGACCACGTTGGCGACGGTCCGGGTGACCTTGCGCACCGTCTCGCGCAGCGGCCAGAGCCAGGCGGTGTCGATGTGCGCGTGGCCGACGGCGGAGAGCCGGTGGGCGCTGAACGCGGCGGGCGAGGCGAAGGCCGGGGCCAGCTCGACCCGCGCCGCCGCGGCGCTGCCGGCGATGTCGCGCAGGTCCACGGCGTCCAGCGCGCGCTCGATGGCGCCGAGCAACTGCCAGCGGCGCGGCTCGTGTTCGGGGAGCTCCCGCATCAGCCCGCCGAGCACGTCGAGGTCCTGGACCAGCCCCCAGACACCCCGGTCGAGGACCGCCAGGTCGGCCCGGAGCACCCGGTAGAGCGGGTCGGTGTCCGGGTCGGCGCCGGTCAGCCAGCCGGGGCGGTCGCCGGCCCGGGTGATCAGGTGGTCGTCGCACAGCACCGGGTTGGCGGCGCCCTCGATGTAGTAGGTGAACTCCTCGCCCCCGACGGCGGGTTCGGCGACCAGAACCCAGGCGTTGCGCGGGTGCAGCGCCTTCACCACGGTGCCGTCGGCGCGGTGCACCAGCCCCTCGGCGGAGAAGCCGGGCCCGGTCTTGTTGAAGCCGATGTCGAGGACGGCCTCGACCCGCTGCCCGGCCCACTCCTCGGGCACCCGGCCGGTGATCCGGAACCAGCTGGTGGACCAGAGCGGCCCCCAGCGGTGCCCGACGCCGATCGGCCGGTAGGGGGCGGCGAGCGCCTCGCCGACCGGCACCGGCTCGCCGGGCGCGTCCCAGATCTCCACGTCGATGGGGACGGTGCGGGCGTGGACGGCAGGCCGCAGGCGCTCGTTCAGCACCCGGTCGAGCCGGGCCTCGGTGAGGCGTCGCTTGCTGTGCATGGCGTTCTGATCTCCATGTGGGAAAAGGCAGTTCGGAGGATCTCCGGGGGCCGGCGGGGCGGCTCGCCCCGCCGGCCGCGGACCGGATCAGTCCTGGCTGAGCGGCACCGGCCATTCGTCGTGGTAGACGGTGAACGGCAGGTCCTTCTCGAAGAACGTGGTGCTGAGGATCCGCAGGCGGGCCATCAGCGCGCCGCCGATGTCGATGCCGCCGTAGAGCTTGACCGAGCCCTTCTTGTTCACCAGGCCGCCGTCGTCGTCGAAGGTGGCGCTGCCGGAGACCACCGTGCGCAGGTAGGGCTCGATGTCGGCCTTGACGCCGAGGTCGTCGAAGATGGCGACGGTGCCCTCGGTGAGCAGGCCGGTGTGGATGTCTCCGCGGCCGGAGATCGAGCCGGCCGGCGGCGAGAGCTCGGGGCTGCCCTGGTCGCTGTCCGAGCTCCAGCCGTCCTCCTTGGTGTAGTCCGAGTGCACACCCCAGTTGTCGCTGTAGCTCTGCTCGGTGTCGACGGTGACGGTGCCGTTGGCCGAGACGTCGGCGTAGAGCGTGAGGTCCACGTTGACGACCACCGGCACCACCCCGACCCAGATCACCGGCGCGGCCTTCAGGCTGGCGAGCGGGACCTTGATGGTGCCGGTGCCCGCCTTGAAGGTGCCCGCGACGTGCCAGTCGGCCTCGGTGTCGCTCTGGAAGCCGACGTGGGCGTGCTGGAGGTCGAAGGCGGTGCCCGTGTAGTCGAAGTCGATGCTCGGTTCGAGGCTCATGGAGCCCGAGAAGGCGGCCGAAGTCCCGTCCGGCAGGTCGAGGTCGGTGTCGGCGCTGAGCTTCAGGCTCATCGAGGACGAGCCCGAGGCGCCGTCGATCCTGGGCACGTAGCCGACCTGGAGTCCGGGCACCTGCGAGTCGACCTGCACGCTGGCCGGCGCCAGCGCGGTGTGCACGGAGGCGGTCGTATCGCCGAGCAGCTCGTTGACGGCGGCGGGGCGGGTGCTGACGGTCTGCTTGCCGTCGGCGGCCGGCTGCGCGGCCGTGACGACGAGCAGCGCGCCCTTCGGGGCGGCCGGGGTCGGCGGGTTGTCGATCACCTGGCCGACCTTGACGCCGCCGGGCTTGCTGCCGGAGGCGGTCTGGCCGGGGGCGGCGGTGCCGGTGGTCAGCACGGCCTGCCCGGTGGCCGGGTCGTACGAGGCCAGCTGGTCTCCGCCGGCGCCGGTGACGACGGCGGGCGCGGGCTGGGCCGACCCGACGGCGGCGGCACTCGCCGTCGGGGCGGCGGCCAGGCCGCTGAGGGTGAGCAGTGAGCCGACCGCGAGAACGGTGGCGGTCTTCTTTCCTATCGACATGACGTTGCGTCACCTTCGGGTGGGGTACGGGGACGGAACAGCGTCTTGCGTGGTTGATCGAGCGGTCGGGAAGAGTGGGTTTCAGTCCTCGGTCGGCCCGAGGTCGGGGCGGTCCCGCAGCTCCACCCAAGGCGTGGTGGCGGCGTGCAGTTCCAGCACGGTGATCTCGTTGCGGCCGGCCCGCAGGACGGGTGCGGGGACGTAGAGGGTGGTCTGCGGGCCGCGGGACCAGTAGCGGCCGAGCGCGAAGCCGTTGATCCAGGTGAGGCCCTTGGTCCAGCCGTCGAGCGCGAGGTAGGCGTCGGCGGGCTCCTCGATGTCCACGGTGCCGCGCCGGAAGGCCGGGCCCGCCACGGCGCGTCCGGCGTCGTCGAAGGTCAGCGCGTCCAGGCGGTCGAGCGGCAGCGAGCGGCTGTTCCAACTGGACACGGTCCGGCCGTCGAGCGTCACCTCGCCGAGCAGGCCCTTGCGGTCGTGGATCTGGCGCCCGTAGTTGACCCGGCCCTGGTTCTCCACCAGCACGGCCAGCCAGGAGTCGGGGTGGGGCACGGTGAAGGCCAGCGCCTGCTGGTGGTTCTCGCGCTCCAGCACGCCGACCGGCTGGCCGTCGACGAAGACCTGCGCGCGGTCGCGCACCTGCTCGGCCCGCAGCACCATCGGGCCGGCGGCCGGCAGCACGGTCTCGTAGAGCACGAAGCCGACGTCCTGGCCGAGCTCCTCCATGGTCTGCGGCCGGTCGGCCAGCACGGGCTCGCCGAGCTCGGCCAGCTGGTCGAACAGGTCTGCCTGCTCGGTGAGTTCGACCCGCACGGGGGCCAGCTTCGCAGCGGCGGACACCTCCTCCTCGGGCACGGGCGCGTACTTGGCGATCACCTTGCGGAAGGCCTCGTACTTCGGCGTCGGGTCGCCGGCCTCGTCGAGCAGGGCGTCGTAGTCGTAGGAGGTGGCGGTGGGCCGGTAGACGCCCTTGTCGTTGGCGCCGTTGGTGAAGCCGAAGTTGGTGCCGCCGTGGAGCAGGTAGATGTTGACGCTGGCGCCGGCGGCAAGCAGCTGGTCCAGGTTGCCGGCGGCGTCCTCGGGGTCGCGGGTGACGTGCACGCCGCCCCAGCGGTCGAACCAGCCGATCCAGAACTCCGCGCACATCAGCGGGCCTTCGGGCTGGTGGCGGCGCAGCTCGGTGAGCCCGGCCTCGACCCGGCTGCCGAAGTTGGCGGTGCGCAGCACCCCGTCCAGGCCGCCGCGCCCGAGGTCGGCGGGCTGGTCGCAGGTGAACAGCGGCACGTCGACGCCGTGCCGGCGCAGCAGTTCGGCCAGTTCGGCGAGGTAGGCGGTGTCGGTGCCGTAGGCGCCGTACTCGTTCTCCAGCTGGACGGCGATGACGGTGGTGCCGAGGTGCGGCCGGACGGCCTCCATCAGGGCTTCGAGGTACTCGTCCACGGCCGACATGAACCGCGGGTCGCGGCTGCGCAGTTCCATGTCGTGGTCGGCGAGCAGCCAGGAGGGCAGGCCGCCGCCCTCCCACTCGGCGCAGATGTAGGGGCCGGGCCGGAGCAGCACGTGCAGGCCTTCGGCGGCGGCCAGGTCGAGGAAGCGGGGCAGGTCGAGCCCTCCGTCCGCGTGGAACTCGCCGGGCCGGGGCTCGTGCAGGTTCCACGGGACGTAGGTCTCCACGGTGTTGAGCCCCAGCAGCCGTGCCTTGCGGAGCCGGTCGGCCCACTGCTCCGGGTGGACGCGGAAGTAGTGCAGTCCGCCCGAGATGATGCGGAACGGCCGGTCGTCGAGACGGAATCCGTCGGCGGCGATCTCCAGTCGAGGCATGGCTGTGGTGCTCCTAGGGGGTGGGGGTGGGGATCAGTCGAGCGGGCGGCAGAGCAGCACGTCGGGGACGCCGTGCTCGTCGTACCGGTAGGTGTCGGCGACGCCGGCGATGTACTCGTCGTCGTTGCACTGGCCCTTGTAGTTGCCGGAGGCCCAGTCGCTGTCGACCGAGCCGCCGTCCGAGGGCCGGTTGTCGCCGTGGTCGAACCAGACGTCGCGGCCGTCGGTGGGCAGCGGGTCGGCGGACGGCGCGCAGAGCAGGGCCGCCATCGAGCCGCCGTTGTTGCTGAAGCCGACGGCGAAGGAGTTGTCGGGGCACTGCAGCTTGTCGTAGCCGCCGGCCCAGTCGCCCTCGTTGGTGTTGCTCCAGTTGGTGACGACGGTCCAGTCGCCCTCGCCCTTGGCGGGCTGGCCGGCGTCGGTGCACAGGCCGGTGCCGTTGCCGCGTCCGAGGGCGATCAGGCGCTGGGAGTCGGGGCAGTTGCCCTTGTAGTTGCCCGGGGACCAGTCGTCCTGGTCGAGCATCGTGCGGGACACGTCCTGGTCGCCGTTGCGGGCGTTGAGCATGTTCCAGTGGTTGACCTGGGCGACCTTGCCAGTCTTGCCGGAGGAGTTGATCAGCCTGTTCCAGTCGGCGGTCCGCCAGTCGCCGGAGTCCTCCAGGCCGGTGCGCTTGCCGTCGGCGGTGTAGGACAGGGCGGCCCAGTTGTCCTGGAGCTTGCCGTTGTCGTCGGTCCAGCCGATCAGCGGCCAGATCGCGAAGTCGGTGTCGTTGGCCTCCAGGATGCCGGTGAACCGGTCGAACCAGTCCTTCTCCTTGGCGTCCGTCTGGCCGCGCCCGGCGGTGCCGAACTCGCTGACCCAGACGGGAGCGGTGAAGTGCTGGCCCGCCTGGGTGACGAACAGCGCTTCGTCGTTGACGGCCTGCTCCAGCTCGTCCGGGCTCAGGTCGCGGTAGCGCGGGTCGTTGGTCTCGCCGTTCAGCGCACCGCCGGTGGCGCCGGTGTGGTTGGGGCCGGTGAACCCGTAGAAGTGCGCGGAGTAGACCAGCTTGCCGGAGTCGATCAGGGTGTTGGACAGGGTGCGGACCGGGGTGAGCATCGGGCGGCCGTGCGGGAACATGCCCTGGGGGATGCCCTGCCAGTTGATGCCCTCCATGATGATCAGCATGTCGGGGTCGTCCTGGAGGATCTTGTTGCCGGCCTCCTCGAACGCGGCGTACTCGTCCTTGTCGTTGTTCCAGCCCCAGTTGGGGTCGTCGGTGCCGTCGCGGCGGACCTCGTTGCGCAGGTCGGCGCCGACCACCCGCTTGTTGTCCTTGTAGCGGTCGACCAGGAAGAGCCAGTCGTCCTCCCACTGCTGGGTGGACTGCCCCTTGTCCCAGCGCTCGTTGCCGTCCAGGCCGCAGCACCAGTGGTAGGTGGTGGTGTGGTTGTTGAGGATCACCGCGAAGCCGTCGCCGGTGAGCGCCTTGACCACCGCGTCGTAGACCTCCAGCGGGGTCTTGCCGCGCAGCTGCGGGTTGGCCCGCACCGCGGAGTCCGGCACGGTGCTGTCGTCGTGGATCATCGCGTTGGCGAACGGCAGCCGGATGCTGTTCAGGCCGAGGCGGTGGAAGTCGGCCAGGATGCTCGCGATCGGCGCCCGGTCCAGGCCCATCGGGATGTTGTTGGACACCTCACCGGCCTGGTTGTTGGCCGGGTCGGTGGGGTCGCCGCTGCCCAGGTAGTGGCTCTCCGAGCCGTCCCAGTTGCCGGCCTTGAGCTTGAAGCGGTTGCCGTGGGCGTCGACGATGTAGCGGCCCCTGGTGCTCAGCGGGCCCTGCCAGGAGGCGGACAGCTGCTTGCCGGTCAGCACGGTGGGGGCGGCGGAGCCGGTCGAGGCGACGGCCACGCCGGTGCCGGGGGCGCCCGCCAGCACCAGCGCCGACACGGCGACGACGGCGGGCAGCAGGCGGGTGGAGCGGCGTCTGACGGTTCTTCCGTTCGGAAGCGGTCTCATGGTGTTCCCTCCGAGGAGTGGGGTCGAGGGAGTGGATGTGGTGGGGGTACTGCGGACCGGACCGGTGGTCCGAGGCGGGGGCATGGGCCACCGGTCCGGGGCTCAGGGGGGCGGCTCGCCCCTTGGGGGTGTACGCGCGGGTCAGTCGAGCGGACGGCAGAGCAGCGCGTCGGGGGTGTCGTGGTACTTCTGGCTGCTGGACCAGTTGAAGGCGACGCCCGCCAGGTACTCGTCGGTGTCGCACTGGCCCTTGTAGTCGTACGGCGCCCAGTCGTAGCCGATCTGAGTGGGCGTCAGCGGCGGGTTGTCGCCGCGGTCCATCCAGACCACCCGGTTGCTGGTCCCGAGGTCCCCGGCGGCGGGCTCGCACATCACGCCGGTGAACGCGGTGTCCCACATGCTGTAGCCGGCCACGAAGGAGCCCTGCGGGCACTGGGCCTTCTCCCAGCCCGGGGCCCAGTCGTCGGTCGTGTACTTGGCGTCGGTGACGACCTCCCAGTCGCCGTCACCGGCCGCCGGCTGGTTGACGTCGGTGCACAGGCCGCGGTGCTTCTCCCGGCTCAGGCCGATCAGGCGCTCGCCGTCGGTGCAGGAGCCCTGGCGGTTGCCGGGGGTCTGGACCGGGTTGGCGAGGATGTACGCGGACTCGTTCTGGCTGCGGAAGTCGAGGTCGAGCATGTTCCAGTGGTCCGCCTTGGCCACCTTGCCGGTCTTGCCGGGCGCGTTGACCAGCTTGTTCCAGTCGGCGGCCCGCCAGTCCTGCTCCAGGCTGTGGGTCCGGTTGCCGTTGGCGTCGTAGGACAGCGCGGCCCAGTTGTCCTGCTGCTTGCCGTTGGCGTCGGTCCAGCCGACCAGCGGCCAGATCGCGAAGTCGGTGTCGCTGGCGGCGAGGATGTCGGTGAAGTTGTGGAACCAGGCCGGCTCCAGCGGGTCGCTCTCACCGGTTCCGGCCGCGCCGAACTCGCTCACCCAGACCGGCGCGGTGAAGTGCTCTCCCGACTGGGTGACGAACAGGGCCTCGTCGTTCACGAGTTGCTTGAGCTGGTCGACCGGGAACTTCTCGTACGGCCAGTCGTTGGTGTGGCCGGGCCCGCTGGCCACGCCGGTGTAGTTCGGGCCGATGTAGCCGTAGAAGTGGACCGACTCCACCAGCTTGTTCGACTTGATCAGCGTCGGGGACAGGTTGACCAGCGAGTGCAGCAGCGGCCGGCCGTACTCCAGACCGTTCAGGGGGATGCCGTACCAGTTGATCCCCTCCATGATGATCAGCATGTCGGGGTCGTCCTGGAGGATCTTGTCCCCGGCCTCCTGGAACGCGGCGTACTCGTCCTTGTCGTTGCCCCAGCCCCAGTTGGGGTCGTCCCAGGTGTCGCGGCGGACCTCGTTGCGCAGGTCGGCGCCGACCACCCGCTTGTTGTCCTTGTAGCGGTCGACCATGAACAGCCAGTCGTCCTCCCACTTCTGGGTGGACTGCCCGCTGTCCCAGCGCTCGTTGCCGTCCAGGCCGCAGCACCAGTGGTAGGTGGTGGTGTGGTCGTTGAGGACAACGGCGAACCCGTCTCCGGTGAGCGCCTTGACCACCGCGTCGTAGACCTCCAGCGGGGTCTTGCCCCGCAGCTGCGGGTTGGCCTTCACGGCCGAGTCCGGCACGGTGCTGTCGTCGTCGATCATCTCGTCGGCGTACGGCAGCCGGATGGTGTTCAGGCCCAGGCTGTGGAAGTCCGCCAGGATCTTGGCGATCGGCGCACGGTCGAGGCCGATCGGGATGTTGTTGGAGACCTCGCCCGCCTCGTTGTTGGCGGGGTCGGTCATGTCGCCACTGCCCTGGTAGTGGCTCTGCGAGCCGTCCCAGTTGCCGGCCTTCAGCTTGAACCGGTTGCCGCGCGCGTCGACGACGTACCGGCCCTGGGTGCTCAGCGGGGCCTGCCAGGAGGCGGCCAGTTGACGGCCCGTCAGCACGGTGGGGGCGGCGGAACCGGTCGAGGCGACGGCCACGCCGGCGCCGGGGGCGCCCGCCAGGATCAGCGCCGAGACCGCGACGAGCGCCGGCAGCAGGCGGGTCAGGCGTTTCCTTCTGAGCAGAACCAAGCTCATGGTCTTCTCTCCGGGGTGGGGACGAGAGAGCGGATGGTCGGGGTGGTGCGGACCGGACCGGTGGTCCGAGGTGGGGGCATGGGCCACCGGTCCGGCGCTTCTAGGGGCGGCTCAGCCCTTGAGGCCGCTGGTGGCGATGCCCTCGACGATGTAGCGCTGGGCGACGAGGAACATCACCACCAGCGGGGTGATCGTGACCACCGCTCCGGCGAACAGGCCGGGCAGGTTGATGGTCTGTGAGGTGAGGAAGGTGGAGAGCGCGATCTGGGCCGTCCAGGCGGACGGGTCCTGTCCGACCACCAGCGGCCACAGGAACGCGTTCCAGCTGTCGATGAAGGCCAGCGCGCCCAGCGAGGCGAGCATCGCCCCGGAGGAGGGCAGCGCGATCCGCCGGTAGAGGCCGAGCCAGCCGAGCCCGTCGAGCCGGCCGGCCTCCTCGATCTCGCTCGGGAACTGCAGGTAGAAGTTGCGGAAGAGCAGCACCGCGAACGGGTTGAACAGGCCGGGCGCGATGATGCCCCACAGCGTGTTGATCCCGCCCAGCGCGCCGACCACCACGAAGGTCGGCACGAAGGTCACCGACCCGGGGATCATCAGCGTGGCGACCACCAGGGCCAGCACCACCCCCCGCCCCGGCACCGGGATCCTGGCCAGGGCGTACCCGGCGGCGGAGGCCAGCAGGGTGGAGACCGGTGCGGTGATCCCGGCGATCACCAGCGAGTTGCCGAGCGCCTGGCCCATGTGCAGGGTCGGGTCGGAGAACAGCGCGGTGAAGTTCTCCCAGTGCATGCTGGTGGGCCACCAGGTCCAGTGCGGCGTGGTCAGGCCCTTGGTGTCCATCAGCGCGTTGCGCAGCATCAGGTAGAAGGGCGTCAGGAAAAGCACCGTCAGCAGCCCGGCCAGCAGCCCGCGCCCGGATCGGCGGGAGGCTCGGAACACGGTTCGCAGGGTCGTCATCCCACTCACCCCTCCTTCTTGCCGAAGCCGGTGATCCGGCCCTGGAGCAGGGTCACGCAGACGATCAGCGCGGTGAGCAGGAAGGCGCCGGCCGAGCCGATGCCGTAGTCCTGGTCACCCATCGCGGTGTTGTAGAGGTAGACCAGCGGCGTCTGCACGGGGGCCGTGCCGGTGCCGCTGAGCCCGCTGCTGAAGAGGTTGTAGAACTCGTCGAAGGCCTGGAAGGCCGCGATGAACTGGAGCATCAGCACGGCCACCGAGGTGTTGCGCAGCAGCGGCAGGGTGATCCGGCGCAGCAGGCGCAGGCCGGTGGCGCCGTCGAGCGCGGCGGCCTCGTAGACGTCGCGCGGGATGCCCTGCAGGCCGGCCAGGAAGAGCACCATGTAGAAGCCGACCTGGAGCCAGAGCCGCAGGGTGACCAGCACGACCCAGTAGAGCGGGGGGTGCGTGCTCTGGATCCACGGCACGGCGGAGCTGCCGAACCAGCTGCCGATCATGTTGGCGATACCCGAGGGCAGGCCGTTGAACAGGCACATCTTCCAGAGCAGCGAGGCGGCGACGTAGGAGACCGCGGTCGGGATCAGGAAGGCGGTGCGCAGCACCGCCCGGCCGCGCCGGATCCGGTGCACCAGCAGGGCCAGGCCCAGCGAGGCGGCGAAGGTCACCGGCACGATGAAGGCGGTGAACAGCAGGATCTGGACGAGCGAGCCGCGGAACGCGGGATCGGCCAGCAGCGTGCGGTAGTTGTCCAGCCCGACCCAGTGGCCCAGGGTGATGGTGCCGCGGGCCTGGCTGAGGCTGAGCAGGAAGCTCCAGCCGATCGCCAGGTACTTGAAGACGCCGAGGCCGAGCAGCATCGGACCGGTCAGCAGGGCGAAGGCGGCCCAGGCGCGCCGGTCCGTCCGGGGGCGGCGGGCCGGCTTCACCGTGGTCGGTGGCGGTGGCGGCGGCGGGTCGGTTCGCCCGCCGGGCCGGATCGCACGGGGTGCGGTCTTCATCCCGCGAGCTGCTTGTCGATGTCGGCCTGGGCCTGCTGCGCCGCGTCGGCGAGCAGGGTGGCCGCGTCGCCGCCGGCGACGATCTTGGCGGCGGCGCCGCTGAACAGGTTGCCCACCGCGCTGTCCCAGGTGCCGGGGTTGCTGCGGCCGTACTTGGCGGCCAGCTGCACGGTGTCCTTGGCGGTGCCGGTGGCGAGCTTGTCGGCGGCGGCCGCAACGGAGTTGCGCGGCGGGATGTGGAAGCCGTAGCCCTCGGCCCAGTCCTTCTGCAGGTCGGTCTGCTCGACCCAGAGCCACTGGACGAACTTCTTGGCCGCGTCCACGTGGCGGCCCTTGGCGTTGACGCAGCTGGTCCAGCCGCCGACCCGGACCACGGGGGTGCCGCCGGCCTTGAAGGCGGGCCAGGGCAGCACGCCGAAGTCGTCGCCGAGCGAGCTCTTGACCTGCGGCATCGCCCACAGGCCGCACCACTGCATCGGCACGACGTTCTGCAGCAGCGCCGACGGGTCCCACCAGTCGGTGGTGAAGCCGAGCTGGAGTGACTGGTCGTCGTGCAGCCGCTTGAGGCCGGCCACCGCCTCGACGGCCTGCGGGGAGGCGAAGACCGCCTTGCCGTTCTCGACCTGCCCGCCGCCGTTGGACAGCACGGCGAGGATCGGGGTGTCGCCCAGCCCGTCGTTGCCGACGAACAGGCCCTTGCCGTTCTTGGTGGTCAGCGCCTTCGCGGCGGCGACCAGCTCGTCGAAGGTCTGCGGCGGGTTGATCCCGGCCTTGGCCAGCGCGCTCTTGCGGTAGTAGAGCATCATGACGTCGTCGATCATCTTGACGCCGTAGCGCTTGCCCTGGACCGTGACGTAGTCGAGGTCGCCCTGGTTGAAGTCGCTCGCGGCGCTGCCGTAGACGTCGTCCAGCTCGGCGATCTGGCCGCGGCGGGCCATGCTCTCGCTGAAGTCGCCGATCTCGAAGACGTCGGGCGCGGCCGTGGTGAGCAGCGAGGCGTTGAGCTTGCTGGTGTAGTCGCCCGGCACCCAGGTGACCTTGACCGCGATGTCCGGGTTGGCCTTGGTGAACGCGGTGGCGTAGCGCAGCGCGGCCTGCTGGGTGCCGGCCTCGCCGTAGGCGTGGTACCAGACGTTCAGGGTGGTCCGGGCGCCGCCGGAGGACCCGCCGGTGGGGTTCGTGCTGCAGCCGACCACGGCTCCGGCGACGACCATCAGCGTTCCGCCGAGGAAGCCTCTGCGGCTGAGGGGGGTTCTCTGTGCGCTCATTGCGTGTCCTTGGTGCTGGGTGGAGGGGTGGGGAGTGGGGGTGACGGTTGGTCAGGGGAAGAGGGTCTGGATGGCGGTGATCGCTCCGCCGCGGGCCCATTCCTCCCACGGCAGTGGCCGCAGGGTCAGCGGGCACTTCGCCGCGGCCTTGAAGCAGTGCGCCGTGTAGGCCTCCTCGATCTGGGCGCCGAAGAGGTCGAAGGTGTCGAGCCCCTCGCCGGTGACGACGACGCGTTCGGGTCCGAGCAGGCTCACCAGGGTGGCGATGCCGGTGCCGATGGCCCGGCCGGCCGCGGCGAAGACCTGCCGCGCGGCGGGGTTCCCGTCGCGGGCCAGCCGGACGGCGCCGGGGAAGGCGAGGTCCGGGTCGGCGACCGCGAGTCGGACGCCGGCCAGGATCGCGCTGCTGGAGGCGATGGCCTCGACGCAGCCGACCGAGCCGCAGTGGCAGCGCGGGCCGGCGCGGTCGACGCAGATGTGGCCCAGCTCGCCGGCGACGCCGTACGCCCCGGTGACCAGTTCGCCGTTGACGACCAGTCCGGAGCCGATGCCCGCGCCGATGGTGACCAGCGCGAAGTACTCGGTGCCGATCCCGTCGCCGAACCAGTGCTCGGTGACGGTCAGGGCCTTGACGTCGTTCTCGATGCTGACGGCCAGTCCGGTGGCGGCCGCGACGGTCGCGGCGAGCGGCACGTCCCGCCAGCCGGGGAGCACGGAGTAGCGCACCAGGCCGCGGTCGCGGTCCACGTCGCCGGAGACGGCGATCCCGAGTCGGCTGGTACGTTCCCTGAACTCCGGTTCGCTGTCAAGCAGTTCGTTGACCAGCTCGGCGATCAGCGCGCACACCGTGCGCGGATCGCGGGCGGTCAGCCGGCGCCGGCCGGTGACGCGCATCCGGGCCCGCAGGTCGCAGACCGTGCCGTAGAGCGCGTCGGCGCTGATCTTCACGCCGGCGAAGAACTCCCGGTCGGGGGTGACCGCCAGCGGGTTCACCGGGCGGCCGGCGCCGGGGGCGGTGCGCTCGGGCGGCAGCTCGTGCAGGTAGCCGCCCTGGAGGAGCGGCCGGGCGGCCTTGGTCACCGCGGTGGAGGACAGGCCGGTCCGGCGGGCCAGTTCGACCCGGCTGAGCGGGCTGACGGCCAGCAGCATGCTGAGGATCGCGGTTTCGGCCGGTGCGGTGACCAGCGGATGCGAGTGGCTCGGAAACACGGCGGCAACGTACTCTTAATTAAATAACTTTGTCCAGTATTGATTTACCTCCGGGTCGGCCATAGGCTCTGGCCGCCTGCGCGGGCCGCTCTCATCGCAGTCGTCCGCCCCGATCGACCCCACGGGACCCACCAGTGCCTGCCACGCCCCCGTCCGTCTCCTTCGACCCCACCCGCGACCTCGGCGTCCTGCGGACACCGGGCAGTACCTACGCGCTGCGGATCGGAGCCGACGGCAGCCCCCGGCACCTCTACTGGGGAGCCCCGCTCGACCCGGACGAGCTCGCCGCGCTGCCCGCCGCCGACTCCCCCGCGGCGAGCAGCTTCGAGGCCGACCCGGCCCCCGACGAGCTCGCCCCGCAGACCGGCGCGCGGTTCGGACCGGCCGGCCTCCAGGTGCGGTTCGCGGACGGCACCCGCGGCGCCCAGTGGACCTTCGCCGGACACACCGTCAGCGGCGGCGAGCTGCGGCTGCGCCTCGCCGACCGCCACTACCCGCTCACCGCCGACCTCTGCTACCGCCTGCGCCCCGGCAGCGACGTGATCGAGCGCTGGACCGAGCTCAACCACACCGGCGACGAGGGCAGCGGCCCGATCACCGTCGACCGGCTCGACTCGGCCTGCTGGACCGCACCCGCGCTGCCCGACCACCGGCTCAGCCACCTGGTGGGCGGCTGGAACAGCGAGTTCCAGCTGCACCGCGACCGCCTCCCGGTCGCCGAGACCGTGCTCACCAGCCGGCGCGGCCTCACCAGCCACCACGCCAACCCCTGGCTCGCCCTGGACGACGGCACCGCCACCGAGGAGCACGGCCAGGTCTGGAGCACCGCCCTGGCCTGGAGCGGCAGTTGGCGGATCACCGTGCACCGCGACCCGGTCGGCCGGACCACCTGGACCGGCGGCTTCGGCCACGAGGGCCTCAGCTGGACCCTGCAGCCCGGCGAGACCCTGCACACCCCGGTCTTCGCCGGCCTGCACACCACCGGCGGCTTCGGCGCCGCCAGCCGCGCCTGGCACCAGCACCTGCGCACCGCCGTGCTGCCCGAGCCGGACCGGGACCGACCCGTGGCCTACAACTCCTGGGAGGCCACCGGCTTCGACGTCGACCTGCTCGGCCAGGTGCGGCTGGCCCGCCTCGCCGCCCGCGCGGGCGCCGAGCTCTTCGTGCTGGACGACGGCTGGTTCGGCGCGCGCACCAGCGACCGGGCCGGCCTCGGCGACTGGACGCCCCGGCCGGCGGCCTTCCCCGACGGGCTGCGCCCGCTGGCCGACGAGGTGCACCGCCTGGGCATGGCCTTCGGCCTCTGGGTGGAGCCCGAGATGGTCAACCGCGACAGCGACCTGTTCCGCGCCCACCCCGACTGGGTGGTCCACACCCCGACCCGGGACGCCACCGAGCTGCGCAACCAGCTGATGCTCAACTTCGCCCGGCCCGAGGTGGAGGCGTGGGCGCAGCACACCCTGGACCACCTGGTGCGCGAGCACCGGGTCGACTGGCTGAAGTGGGACGCCAACCGGGTGGTCACCGAGGCCGGCTGGCCCGGCCACCCCGACCCCGACCGGCTCTGGATCGAGCACGTGCGCGCCGTGCACCGGGTGATGGACCGGCTGCGTGGCGACCACCCCGGCCTGCGGATCGAGGCCTGCGCGGGCGGCGGCGGCCGGGTCGACCTGGCCGTGCTGGCCCGCACCGACCAGGCCTGGACCTCCGACAACACCGACCCGGTCGACCGGCTCGCCATCCAGCACGGCTTCAGCCAGCTCTACCCCGCCCAGGCCATGGCGGCCTGGGTCACCGACAGCCCCAACGTGACCACCGGCCGCGCCACCCCGCTGCGCTTCCGCGCCCACGTCGCCATGGCCGGCGCGCTCGGCCTGGGCGGCGACCTGACCCACTGGAGCGAGCAGGAGCTCGCCGAGACCGCCGACCTGGTCGCCCGCTACAAGGAGATCCGCCCGCTGGTGCAGCGCGGACGCCAGTACCGGCTGACCGGCCCCGGCGGGGTCACCGCCGTGCACCACGCCGCCGCGGACGGCGGCGAGCACGCGGTGCTCATCTGGCGCCCCGTCACCCGCTTCGGCCACCCCGCCGCCGAACTCCCGCTGCCCGCCCTGGATCCGACCGCCCGTTACCTCGACCTGGAGACCGGCACCACCCACGCCGGCGCCCTGCTGGTGCGCCGGGGCATCGACCCGCGACTGCCCGCCGGCGACTACGCCAGCTCCCTGATCCGGCTGCGCCGGACCGACTGACCCGCCCCGCTGGAACCGCGCCGATGCCTGCGTCCCGGTCATCGGCATCGACGACGCCCAGGGCCCCGGGCGTCACCATCGATCCGCGCCGGACACCGGACGGCCGAGCCCCGCGCCCGCCCGTCCCTCCCTCCAGCTCAGAAGGCCACTCAATGAAACTGCTCCTGAGATCCTCCGGAAGCGTCCTCGCCGTCCTCGGCGTGCTGCTCGCCGCCGTCCCAGCGACCTCCGCCGCCGCGGCCACCACCAGCCAGAACCTCATCGTCAACGGCAACGCCGAAGCCGGGTACTGCACCAAGGACTGGGGCGCGGCCAGCACCGTCCCCGGCTGGACCGTCGAGTCCGGCAGCCCGAACGTGATGTGTTACACCCCCGACGAGTTCCGGCTGCCGTCCGGTTCGGCGCCCGGCACCGCGTTCTTCGCCCCCGGCAACCAGGGTGACGGCGCGATGACCCAGACCGTCGACGTCTCCTCCGCCGCCCGCGCGATCGACAACGGCGGCGTCTCGTACGACCTGCGCGGCTGGCTCGGCGGCTGGACCGGCTACTGGGGCCACGTCACCGTCTCGCTGCACTTCCAGGGCGCCGACGGAACGGAGCTCGACTCGGCCGACCTGCCGACGGTCACCTCCTCCGACCGCGAGAGCACCACCGAGTTCCTGCAGCGCAGCACCACCGGCGACGTGCCGGCGGGCACCCGCGCCATCCAGGTGCAGGTGCAGTTCCAGCAGACCGGCCACGAGACCGGCTACCTGGACAACCTCTCGCTCACCCTCGACACCCCGGTGAAGGCTAAGAAGCTGACCCCGCCCGCCTCCAAGGTGCCCGGCTACGACCACGTGTTCACCGTCATGATGGAGAACACCGACTACTCCCAGATCATGAACGACCCGGACGACACCCCGTACATCCACGGGTTGATGGACCAGGGCGCCCTCATGACGAACTACCACGCGGTCTACCACCCGAGCGACGAGAACTACCTCGCCGTCTCCGGCGGCGACACCTACACCTCGGGCGCGACGTACTGGCCGAACATCAACTCCCCGCAGCGCAACCTCGGCGACACCGTCGAGGCCGCCCACAAGACCTGGAAGGCCTACGAGCAGGGCATGGGCACGCCCTGCAACACCAGCAAGGACAACGACGGCGAGTACATGCCGGACGACGCGCCGTTCATCAACTACACCGACATCAGCGACGATCCGGACCGCTGCGCGGCCCACCTCTTCGACACCTCGCAGCTGGCCACCGACCTGCAGAGCGCGGACACCACGCCGAACTTCTCCTGGATCGCCGCCGACGACTACAACGACGGCGAGGGCTCCGGCAACGGCAGCTCCAAGAGCCTGCAGACGCAGGACAACTGGCTGCGCGACACCCTGGAACCGATCCTCTCCTCGCCGGCCTGGACCGACCAGAAGTCCCTGCTCATCCTCACCTGGGACGAGTCGCAGAACGAGGCGGCCAACCACGTGGCAACGATCGTCGTCGGCTCCCAGGGCACCGTGCAGCCCGGCACCTCCAGCACGGCCCGCTACGACCACTACAGCACCGCCCGCACCATCGAGGCGGCCCTCCACCTGCCCGGGCTCACCGCGAACGACACCTACGCGACCCCGCTGAACGACGCCTTCGACCCGCCGGTGACCACCGACCCGGCTCCGCTGAGCAGCAGCACCCCCACCGTCTCGGACGGCGGGAGCATCACCATCGACTACACCATCCCGCTCACCGCGGACGTCAGCTCGACCAACTGGATCGGCATCTACCCGGCCGGCGCGGACGCCACCCAGCGGTCCTGGCTGACCTGGCAGTACGCGCCGAACGCCAACGGCGCCCTGACCTTCGGCACCGGCAGCCTCAAGGGCCCCGGCGACTACGACGTCTACCTGCTCGCCAACGACGGCTACACCGTCATCAGCGGCCCCTACCGCATCACCGTCAACTGACCCGGACCGCAGCCCACCGCCAGGCGCCCCCACCGGGGCGCCTGGCTCCGCCGCATTCCGGTCTGTTGACGGCCCGTCACCCCAGCACCCCGCACCCAGCACTCCGCACCAGCCGGGACTCCCCCTGGTCCCGTAGAGAGGTCCTGCCATGGACACCAGCCAGCACCAGCCCACCCTCGACCCCGCACCGTGGGCCGACGCGGACCACTCGGTCCCGGCCTGCGGCGCCCGGATCAGCGTGGACTGCCCCGCCGTCACCCTGACCGTGCAGCGCGAGGACTCCGCCGGGGCCGACCTCGTGCTGACCGCCGACGCGGCGACCACGGTGACCGTCCGGCTGGACGTGCCGCTGGGCGAGGCCGTCGGCTACTGGCACCCTGAGGCCGGCTGGGAACGCACCGTCACCGCCGACCTGACCCCGTGGCGCACGGTCTCCCTGGTCCGCTCCGCCCCCGTCGGCTGCCTGCACGACGCCGCCGGGCACGCCCTGCTCGCCTTCGCCGCCGACCGCACGATCGCCGAGACCCAGGTCCGGTTCGGCGCCTCGGCGCAGCACGGGCGGTTCGGCGTGTGGCTGCGCTTCCCGCTGGCGGCCGACCGGTCCTGCCGGCTGCGCCTGGTCGCGCCCGGCGGCACCGTGGCCTCGGCGCTGCGCCGGCTGCGAGTCTGGCTGGCGGGGCTGCCGAGCGCGCGGCCGCTGCCCGTACCCTCCTTCGGCCGCACCCCGGTCTACTCGACCCGGCACTCGCTCGGGCGGGCGGTGAACGCCACCGAGGTGGAGCAGGAAGCCGTGCTGGCCGCCGAGTTGGGCTTCGGCCGGCTGCTGCTGGACGACGGCTGGCAGCGCCGCGGGCGCGGCCCCGGCTACGCGGGCTACGGCGACTGGCGCCCGTCCCCCACCCGGTTCCCCGACCTCGCCGCGCACGTCCGGGCCGTCCGGCGCACCGGGCTGCGCCAGGTGCTGTGGATCGCCCCGCTGCTGCTGGGCCGGGGCTCGGCCGCCCACCGCACCTGGGCGCCGTTCGCGCCGCACCGGGCGCGCCACCTCGGCTGCCGCATCCTCGACCCGCGCCTGGCCGAGGTGCGCCTGCACGTGGTGGAGACCTGCCGCGCCCTGGTGACGGCCTACCAACCGGACGGCCTGCGGCTGGACTTCCTCAACGAGGCGCTCGCCTACAGCGGCGCCCGCCCACCCGCCCGGCCCGGCGCCGGCTACATCGCGGACCTCGGCCAGGCGATGGCACGGATGCTCGCCGACATCCGGGGCGCACTGCGGGCCGCGCGCGGCGACGACTTCCTGCTGGAGCTCGGCGAGGGCTGCACCGGCCCGGCCGCCACCGCGTACGGCAACGCCCTGCGGCCGCTCGCCAGTCCGGGCGACCCGGTCGCCGACCGGATCCGCACCCTGGACATCGCCCTGCTCGCGCCCGGCGGCGCCGTCCACTCCGACCTGCTGACCTGGGACCGGGAGGCCTCGCCGGAGGCGGTGGCCCGCCAGTTCCACGGCGCGCTGCACGCCGTGCCGCAGCTCTCCGTGCGGCTGGCCGAACTGCCCGCCGCCCAGCGGGAGGTGCTGGCCTTCTGGCTCGCCACCTGGCGCCGGCTCTCCGGCGTGCTGCTCGGCGGCCACTACGAGCCCGGCCGCCCGGACGAGCTCTACCCCCAGGTGCTCGCGGCCCTCGGGAACCGACGCGTCGTCACCAGCTACACCGACCGGCCCGTCCGGCTCCCGACCGACGCCTGGCGCTCGCTGTCCATCGTCAACGCCACCACCGCCTCCCGGGTCCTGGTCGAGGTGTCGGCGCCACCCCGCCTGGTCCGCCTGCGCAGCCACGACGCCCGGGGCGAACGCTGCCAGGACGCGAGCCTCCCGCTCACCCCGGGCCTGCACGAGCTCGACGTGCCGCCCTCGGGCCTGTGCACCCTCACCCTGACCTCCGGCCTCTTCGTGCTCGGCGCCGCGAGGTGACCTGATGGGTGACCTGATGAGCGCGCACATCCTGGTCGTCGAGGACGACGTGAAAGGGGCCGAGCTGATCCGCGTGGCCCTGACCTCCGACGGCCACACGGTGGAGGTCGTGCACGACGGCCGCACCGCGCTGGAGCGGGTCGGGGCCGGCGCGGTGGACCTGGTGGTGCTCGACCTGATGCTGCCGGGCGTCGACGGGCTCACCGTGTGCCGGCGGCTGCGGGAGCGCGGCGACCTGCCGGTGGTCATGCTCACCGCCCGCTCGACCGAGGACGACGTGCTGACCGGGCTCGGCGTCGGCGCCGACGACTACCTGACCAAGCCCTACAGCCCGCGCGAGCTGGCCGCCCGCATCCGCACCGTGCTGCGCCGGGCCGGCGCCAGGACCCGGCCCGCGGTGCACCGGGTCGGCGACCTGCTCGTGGACCCGGGCACCCGCACCGTCAGCTGCGCGGGTCGGCCAGTGGTGTGCACCCCGGACGAGTTCGCGGTGCTCGCCGCCATGGCCGCCAGCCCCGGCCAGGTCTTCACCCGGACCCAACTGCTGCGCCACACCCGCGGCTTCGACCGCGCCTCGACCGAGCGCACGGTCGACGTCCACGTGATGAACCTGCGCCGCAAGATCGAGGCCGACCCGGCCGCGCCGACCCGGCTGGTCACCGTCTACGGCGTCGGCTACAAACTCGCCGAGGCCCGCTGATGGCCGCGCCGATCCCGCTGCACCGCAGCCTGCTGGTGCGGCTGCTGGCCGCCTCCTGCCTGATCGCCGCCTGCGCGATCACCGCCACCGCCTGGCTGACCACCTCCACCACCTCCCAGGCCCTGGCACGCAAAGAGGGGCAGACGCTGGCCAGCAACGCCGACATCCTGGCGCAGCTCAGCGGCTACGCCGCCACCCACCGGGACTGGAACGGGGTCGGCCCGCTGCTGCGCCAACTCGCCTCCGACAACCGCGTGCGGATCACCCTGGTCGGCACCGACGGCGCCGGCAGCGGCATCGCCTCCTCCAGCACCAGCACCGGCGCCCTGCCCAGCACGGCAATGGCCACCGTCGACCCCCTGCACTTCGACACCTCGACCGAGCCGGGCGCGCAGCGCCCCGGCATCGACCCCCGGCTGGTCGGGCCCTACCGGCTCACCGAGGCCGAGACCGAGCAGCAGCGGCAAACGGCGGACGCGCAGGTGACCTGCCTGGCGCGCGCGGCGGGCCAGCGGGCCCAGGCCGTCCGGCTCCCGTCCGGCCGGTACACCATCAGCTACGGCAGCGACGTGCCCAGGTCGGCGGTCATGTTCTGCAGCGTGTACGGCTCACCCGCCGCCACGGCCAGCGAACGCCAACCCCTCGCCGAGCTGACGTCGGCAACCGCCGCCTGCCTGCAACGCGCGGACGTCCACGTCCCGTTGAGCCTGACCGTCACCACCGGGTTCGCGCTGGCGGGCGTGGACCCGGCCAGCGAGGCAGCCGCGCGGGGCGACCAGTGCCTGGAGCAGGCGCGCCGCGCCCAGTTGCAGCCCTACGCCGCGCCCGCCGCGCAGCTGTACGTCGACACCGGCGCCCCGGCCGCCTGGCGCTTCGAACTGACCGCGGCCAACTACGCGAAAGTCGCCTGGACCGCCGCCCTGGTCCTGCTCCTCACCCTCGCCGTCTCCACGCTCGTCGGCCTGCGCCTGGTGCGGCCGCTCAGGGCGCTGATCCGCACCGCCGGCCAGGATCCCGACGAGTTCGCGCTGGCCCCCGTCACCACCCGGGACGAGACCGGCCACCTCGCGGTGGCGTTCAACCGGCTCACCGAACGCCGCCAGCAGATCGACGAACAACGCAAGGCGATGGTCGCCGACATCGCCCACGAACTGCGCACGCCGCTCACCAACATCCGCGGCTGGCTGGAGGTCACCCGCGACGGCCTGGTCGAACCCACCCCGGAACTGATCGACTCCCTGCACGACGAGGCACTCGTCCTGCAACGCGTCATCGAGGACCTCCAGGACCTGGCCAGCGCCGACGCCGGCACCCTGCGCCTGCACCCCACCCCGCTCGACACCGGCGACGTGCTGCGCCAAGTCGCCGCCGCGCACCGGGCCCACGCCGTCGCCAACGGCCTGCGCCTCACCCTCGACGCGCCGCCCTGCCCGCCGCTCACCGCCGACCCCGACCGGCTGCGCCAGGTGCTGGGCAACCTGCTCTCCAACGCCGTGCGGCACACCCCGCCCGGCGGCCGCATCACCCTGAGGTGCCGTGGCGATCAGGACACCGTGACGATCACCGTGGCCGACACCGGCACCGGTATCGCCCCGGAGGATCTGGCCCACGTCTTCGACCGCTTCTGGCGCGGCGAGAAGTCCCGCAGCCGCCGCACCGGCGGCAGCGGCCTGGGCCTGGCGATCGCCCGCCAGCTCGTCCAGGCCCACGGCGGCACCATCGAGGCCGACAGCACGCTCGGCGCGGGCACCACCATGACCCTGCGGCTGCCGGTTTCCTGACAGGTTCCCAACGTCCGCTCGCCAGACTCGTTCCCGTGACAGCAGCGGAACCGCTGCTGCCCGCTCCCCGTCCCGACGAGCAGCAGAGCGGACCCGCGATGCCCCTCACCCCCAGTGCCCCCGGCCGCCTCATCGTCCTCACGGCGACCGGCCTCCTCCTCGCCGGCTGCGCCACCCACGGTGCGGCGCCGGGCCCGCTCGCCGCCGTGACCGCCGCCGCCGTCCCGGTACGGCCCGCGCTCACCGCACAGTTGTCCGGCACACCGAGCGCCGCCCTGCCCGGCCTCGGCCCCAAGACCACCGCCGCGATCCCCGCCGACGCCCAGCAGGTCGTGCTCGCCACCGGACAGGACAAGGACTCCTCCAGCACCACCGTCCGGCTCTACGAACGCACCGGCACCACCTGGACCCCGGCCGCGCCGACCTGGCAAGCCCACAACGCGCGCAACGGCTGGACCAACGACCACCACGACAGTGATCTCCGTTCCCCGATCGGGGTGTTCACGCTCACCGACGCCGGCGGCCTGCTGGCCGACCCCGGCAGCAAGCTCCCCTACACCCGCTCCTCGGATTTCGTCGCCAGCGGTTCCGGCTTCCTCGGCGAAGACCTGCGCGGCTCCTTCGACTACGTCATCGCCATCAACTACAACCGCACGCCGGGCACCTCCCCGCTCGACACCGCCAAGCCCCTCGGCCCCGCCCGCGGCGGCGGCATCTGGCTCCACGTCGACCACGGCGGCCCCACCCACGGCTGCGTCAGCCTGCCGGCCGACGCCATGGTCGACCTCTTGCACCGCCTGGCCCCCGCCCGGCACCCGGTCATCGTCATGGGGGATGCCGCCTCGCTGGCTGCCTGACGACAGGACCTTTGTCGTCCTGAGACGACCAGTCGGACTGACCGGTCGTCAGATGTCAAGAGGCCCGGCGGCGCGTTCGCGCCGCCGGCCCAGCTCGTCATCGGCTCCCACAGCCGCCCGAACCACGTCCCCCACGATGTGGTGGAAGCGATCCCCTCCGCACGTCCCACTCGCCCCGGTGCCGCCTTCGCGCCTGAACGAGTAGTCCACCCGCCAACGCAGACCCCACCCCGGCGGCAAACCCGGCCCACTCGACATCACGCCACCTGACCCTGCATCAGGAACCGCCCCAGCGTCGGGCCTACTTCAGCCACCGCCACCGCCCGCGTGATCCGTCGCACGTGATACGGCAGGCACACGGTCTCCAACTCGGCTACCCTCACCCAGTCGTAGCCCAGCAGGTCCGGCCCCGCCGCCTCCTGCGGACGCGCCAACCCCGCCTGTTCCATGTCCAACCGGCGCACGAACACGAAGTTGTACCCCTCCCGTGCCTCCGGCTCCGGGTTGGCCGGCGAGTAGTCCACCACCGCCAGATCCGCGCCGCCGAACGGCACCGCGATACCCAACTGCAACCGCACGATCCGCTCCACCGCCACCATCGCCGACTCGTTCGGCGCGCAGTGCCCACCCGGCAACCACCCGCAACGGCGCTCCCGCATCCGAAGGACCATCACCTGGTCCCGTTGCGGGTGCAGCAACACCGCCTGCGCCCCGATCCGACGCGGCGGCGGACTGACGTAGTTCGACCTGTCCATGAAGATCGTTCCCTTTCATTCATCACGTTTGATGGCCGAGAAGATGGCAGCCCCGGAGCGGCCCGAAGCCCGTTGCGACACCGGGGCCGCCGACCCGCCAGGAGGGAGACAGACCTGACGGGAGATCAGAGGAATCACCAGCTGGGCGGAAGCTCGTCCCACCCGGCCGGAGGAGTCGTGGTGTCACCGGGCAGAACCCGCCGCACCCACGCCCAATAGCGCCATAGCCAGCACGCCCGCAACCAGCCCGTCACGGCACCTCCCCTCGCCGCCCCGGGGCAACCGGGACCGTGCCGCGAGGGCGCAGCGCAACCCCGGACTCCAGCAGCACCCGGCGCGCCAGCCCGGAGGAGACCCGCAATGCGTCGGCCACCCCGTCCACCGACCCGACGCGCGCGTACAAGTCCGACAGGTACTCCCGACCGGGCGAGATCCACCCCGTCTCCACCGGCCGAACCCGCGCCGCTCGCACAACCGCGCACTGATACACCCACGAGCGCGACCGCCGCCCCAGCGTCATCGTCCTGTGGAGCCCCACCGCGGTGCGCACCACGTCGCCCACGGCGTTGAACTCCCGGCGCACCGCCACCAGGCGGCCGACGGAGCCGCGCGAGTCAGCCACCCGCCCACCCAACGCCGGCAAGAGCCCACCCACCGTCGTGCAGCCGCCCTCTTCCCGCAGCGGGCACAGGCACGTGAGCGCCCGCCCCTCCCGCAACCAGGCCGCCGACCCATCGCGCTCCAGCCACACATGCGTGAACTCAGCGATCTTCACCCCCTTCCTCCTCCTTTCCCTGCCCGTCCCCGCCCTTGGCCGCGTCGGCCGCCCCCTCCTGCGCGACCAGCCGGGCGGCCACCCGCGCAGCCACCCCCGCGTACGGCTGCCCCGCCCGATCGAAGGCCGCCAACACCGGCGAACCACACCTCAGCCGGCGCCCGGGACTCCCGGAACTCGACATGACTTCTCCTCAACTCGATGCAAAAAGCAGGAAATTGGGACAGCTCGCTCGGGGGAATGGCACCCGAGAAGCGACAAAAGACGGTCCCGCCCACCGTGCCCACCAGCCAGTGAGCGGGACCCGGGCACGACACCAGCAGCCACTGGCATCGCACTCCTCGCTCCGGACGCGCCTTGCGCTCACGCCCAGAGCCACCCCCACGGCCGGTTACGTTCAGGCAGTTGGGGGCGCACCCCCGGGAGACCTCAGCCCCCAGGAGCCCCGCACCGCTCGGCGACAAATCAACCCAGCAGCACGGGAGTCTTCACATCACCAGTCGGACCAGGCCGCCAGCCCGTCGCCGTCACCGAGACCAGCGGGAAGCCCGTAACGGGCCACCAGCTGTGCGGTTCGCACCACGCTGTCGCGAACAGCCTGTCGGTACTCCTCGCTGAGCATCACCAACGTGAGGTGCTCGCGAGGAAACGTCCGCTGATTGCGCGTGTGATCCGGCTCGGCCCACAAGAACGCCCACACCTCCGGCGTGATGGCATCAAGCGAGAAGCCATCCATCACGGCCGTTGCTCCGGGTGCAGCCGCCCAGGATCGCGGATCGCGCGAGCCCGCCGAATCACCGCAGCAACCGCCGGATGAGAACAACCATCCGCCGCAGCCAACCCCTTACAGGTCCGACATGCGTTGACCGAACCGGCAGCGCGGGCCGGAGAACCCCCGCTCATCCCGGATCACGTCTCACCTGACACCGGACACACCGGCACGCCGGCCAATCCGATACGACCGGCAGGCAGGGCTCACCCGACCGCACAGTCGCGGAGCGGATCACGTCCTGTCTACCGCCATCAGTCAGCCGATAGACCTTCAAGGTCATCAAACTCGTGCGGCGTCTTCCCATCGCGCTCTCACCTCCCGGAGCAGAACGGGCTATCAATCCAGCTCAGGGGACAAGCAGGACAGCCCACTGGGCATCTGACGAGTCGTCATGATCACAGTCCGTCAAGACTGGTCTCACGGCGAGTAGTCTGCTCCTGACAGCCTGAAAAATGCAAGCTCTCACCGAAGCTTGCATTTAGCATGCTTTCGAACGGTGAGCGAGCTTGCAGCAGGCATGCAAGAGTGCTTTCATTTCCCATGCTGGGAAGGCTCCCGGCGGGCCAGGAGGGGTGACTTGTGGCAGAACGAGACCGGCCGATCGGATCAACCGTTCCCCGGCGCCAATTGGGGAGGCAGCTGCAACACCTACGCACCTTGAAGGGCTACACGGTCAAGCGCGCAGCAGCCAGCTTTGAGATCTCCGAGGCCAAGCTCTGGAGAATTGAAACCGGTCGAACCTCGGTCCGAGCCATGGAAGTAGAAGCCATGTGCCGGGAGTACGAAGCCACTCCCTCTCTCATGGAAGCCCTCGTGGGCCTTGCTCGTGAAACCAAGAACAAAGACTGGTGGTACAGCTTCAAAGATGTGATCCCGGATGGATTCGACCTCTACATCGGCCTGGAGCAGGCCGCCTCGGAGATCAAGACGTTTGAAACGTCCCTGGTCCCCGGGCTACTGCAAACCGATGACTATGCGCGCACCGTTTTCCGCGCCGGCCAGCCCGACGCTGAACCGCGAGAGATCGAGCGCCGCGTCCGCCTGCGTACGGCGCGAAAGGCCATCCTCGACCGGGGGATCGGGGCGCCCAAGCTGCAAGTTGCGATCGGGGAAGCGGTACTCAGGCGTCAGATCGGGTCCAGCGAGGTGATGGTTGGCCAACTGAAACACCTGAGTGATCTGATCGACCGCGTTGACCTGCGGATCGTCCCGTTCGCCGCCGGGCTCCATCTCGGAGTCCTCAGCGGCTCATTCACCCTCCTGCACTTCCCGCTCACCCCGGATGGCGAGGACACCGAGCCGCCGACTGTGTATTCCGACGGATATGCCGGTGATCTCTACCTCGACAGCTTCCGGGAAGTCGATCTCTACGAGAAGACGTTCAAAAGCATCTGGGCAGCAGCACATACTCCCGAGGAGTCAAGGAAGATGATTTCTGAAGCAGCAAGGAGCTACGAGAATGGCTGACCTGACGGCCACCGAGTGGTACAAGTCCAGCTACAGCAACCACCAGTCCAACTGTGTCGAGATCGCCCGAGCCATACACGCGATTCCGGTCCGGGACAGCAAGGACCCGGAGGGTCCCGCGCTGACGTTCTCGCAGTCGTCATGGGCGACGTTCATCAACGGCATCAAGGCTGGCGAGCTGCCCGTTTCCTGATTGAATATCAGCCTGTCAGCCCCGGCGATGACTTCGTCGGGGCTTTGCCGTACGCGGCTGGGGGCGGCGGGCCCCAGGGGCTGACCGCTCGTCACCCGGCCGACGGCGCCCGCCCGCTACCGGTCGAGCCGAAGGCCGGCCAGCGCGTTGTCGAAGACCGACCGGTTGCGGGCCCAGTCGGCGCTCGGCGCGGAGAGGTAGACGATGTACCGGGTGCCGGACCTGCCGAAGGCCATAGCCGCGGCGCTGTATTCGCCGGTGTGGCCCTGGAAGGTGAAGTCCCAGGTGGCGGCGGCCATTTCGCGGTAGGAGGTGTCCTGGATGGCGAGGCGCTGGTAGCCGGGGAAGTTCCCCTTGGTGACGGACAGCGCCTCGTCCTCCTGGAGGAACTGGAGCGGGACGGTGGCGGGGCGGTTGACCATGCCGACGCGGAGGCTGATCTGCTTGCCCGGGTCGACGTAGGCCCACCCGGCGGTCTCGCCGACTTCGGTGAGCGATCTGCGGGTCCAACCGTCCGGGACCGGGACGGAGAGGCCGAGGTCCGGCTCCGCCTGCAGGTGGTAGCCCTTGGCGACCGGGGACGGCCCGGACAGCACGGACGGTGCGAGGGGTGAGACCTGCGCGGACGAGGCGGCCGTGGTCGGCCCCGCCCCCGACACCCGGTGGGTTGCTCCGGGCAGCAGCACCAGGCCGGCCAGGGTCGCGCCGCTCACGGCCACGGCGACGGCCGTCCAGCCGAGCGTGCGCCGCACCCGTCGGCGGGGACGCGCTGTCGGCGCGCTGATTTCAGGGGCGCTGACCGTCGCGGTCGCGGCCGGCTCCGCCGGGCGCGGCAGCACGGCCGTGGCCCGCTCGGTGGCCCGCTCGGCGGCCGCCTTGGCACCCGACTTGGCGCCCGGCGTGCCGAGCAGCCGCTCCGCCCCCACCGCGCAGGTCCGAGCCTCGGGGTCCTTGGCGAGCAGCCCCTCCACCAGCGGAACGAGGTCGCCGCCCCGGGTCAGCGGCTCCAGCGGCTCCGCCGTGATCGCGTACGCCGTGTCGAAGGTCGCACCGCGGCGGAAGGGCGGCCGGCCCTCCAGCGCCTCGTAGAGGACCGCGCCCAAGGCCCACAGATCGGAGGCGGGGCTGGGCTCACCGCCCTTCACCAGCTCGGGCGCCAGGTAGTCGACGGAGCCGATCAGCTCACCGGTCCTGGTGAGCGTGGTCGTGCCGGAGGCGACCGCGATGCCGAAGTCGGTGAGCACCAGCCGACCGTCGGTGCCGAGCAGCACGTTGCCCGGCTTCACGTCGCGGTGCAGCACGCCCGCCGCGTGGGCCGCGCGGAGCGCGGCCAGCAGGTCGCGCCCGATCCGGGACACCTGCGCGACGGGCAGCGGCTCGTCCTCGCGGAGCAGCTCGCCGAGCGTCCGGGACGGCACGTACTCCATGATCACGCAGGGCAGGCCCTGGTCCTCGACCACGTCGTACACCGCGACCACATTGGGGTGGTTGATCCGGGCCGCGCTGCGCGCCTCGCGCCGGGTGCGCTCCAGCAGGGTGGCCAGTTCCTCGTCGCTGCGGCCGGGCCACATCCGCATGGTCTTCACCGCGACGCTGCGCCCCAGCAGCACGTCCTCGGCCCGCCACACGGTGCCCATGCCGCCGGCGCCTATTCGTTCCAGCAGCCGATACCGTCCGGCAACCACCCGGTCCGTATCAGACACGATGAATCCCTTTGTGCAGACGCCTTGGAGAATTCCGCACACAATAGCCCAGATGTCGTCAGCCCGGACAGGGAGCGACGCCAGGTGAGACGGGCGGCGACGCACCGGTGATCCCCCGCCCGGCCCGATCACCCCGGACGTGTTTGCCGCCGTTCGACCGCGCGTTCTAGGGTGGCTCGCCATGGTGGAGATCAGGTGACCCAGGACCTCGACGACGGACTCGCCGCCCACGGCGGGCGGTTCCCGCTGGTGGGTCGACGCCGCGAGCTCGGGCGACTGCTAGCCGCGCTGCGCAATCCCCCCGCGGTCGTGCTGGTCGAGGGCGAGGCCGGGATCGGCAAGTCCCGCCTGGTGCGCGAGGCCGGCCTGCTGCTGCGCGCGGAGCACCACCAAGTACTGACGGGCTTCTGCCACCCCCTGCGCGAACCGCTCCCGTACGGGCCGGTGGTGGACGCGCTGCGCCAGGCCGACCTGACGCGGAGCCCGGTGTTCCCGCCGACCACCGGCGCGCTGGCCCCGCTGCTGCCCGACCTCGCCGAGCTGCTCGGACCCCCGCCGCTGCCGCCGGCCGACGCCTCCGCCCAGCGCTTCCACCTGGTCCAGGCCGTGCGGTCGTTCCTGACCGCCCTCGGGCCCACCACGCTGGTCGTCGAGGACCTGCACTGGGCGGACGACGCGACCCGCGACCTGCTCCTGCTGCTCGCCCGCGACCTGCCGCCGCAGCTCGGCCTGGTGCTCACCTACCGCGACGAGGACCTGCCACCCGATGGCGCCGTGCTCGGCGCGGCCTACCACCGGCAGCCGGGCACCGGCGGGTCCACGATCCGGCTCGGCCCGCTGGCGGAGCCCGAGGTGCGGGAGTTGGCGGCCGCCGCCCTCGGCCCGCACGCCACGACCGCGCTCGGCGCCGCCCTGTACCAGCGCAGCCAGGGCCTGCCGCTGGCCGCCGAGGAGGACCTGATCACGCTCGCCGAGCACGGCGAAACCCCCGGCCACCGCGGGGCGTTGGAGCACTTGCAGGACGCGGCCGTGCCGCGCGGGCTGCGCGAGGTGGTCCTCGAACGGCTCGCCGTGCTGTCGCCCGCCGCCGTCGCGGTCGCCCATGCGGCCGCCGTGCTCGCCGTCCCCGCGCGCGAGGAACTGCTGACCGCCCTGGCCGGGTTGAGCACGGAGCAGGGCGCCGAGGCGCTGACCGAGCTGCTCCTGGCCTCGGTGCTGCACGAGGACCAGGGCGAGGAGCGGGGCGCGTACGCCTTCCGGCACGTGCTCGCCCAGCAGGTCGTCCACGAGCACGTGCCCACCCCCGCCCGGCTCCGCCTGCACCGGCGGGCCATCGAACTGCTCCAGGCCCAGACCCCGGTCCCGCTGGTGCGGATCGCCCACCACACCCTCGCCGCCGGCGACCGGACCGGGTGGCTGCTGCGCGCGCAGGAGGCCGCCGACCAGGCGATCGCCGTCCGGGACGGGGGCACGGCCGCCACGCTGCTGCGCCGGCTGCTCGACCAGCCCGAGCTGCGGGGCGAGGCGCGCTCCCGGGCCGCCCTCTCGCTGGCCGCGATCGCCGCCGGCAGCGTCGACTTCCGCACCGACGTCGACCTGCTGCGCCGGCTGGTGGCCGACCCCGCCCTGTCGCTGGAGACCCGTGGCGAGATCCGGCTCAGCCTGGGCCTGGGGCTGCTGACCGAGAACGCCGTCGCCGCCGGCTTCGACGAGGTCGAGCGGGCGGCCGGGGAACTCGCGGACCGCCGCCCCGAGCGCGCCGTCCGGGCGATGGTGGCCCTGGCCCTCAAGGAGGCCGAGGGCCCGCAGTACACCCGCGCCTGGCTGGAGCGCGCCGACGGCGCGGCCCGCGCGAGCGGCAGCGAGGCGCTGACCGCCGCCGTCCACGCCACCCGCCTCACCCTGATGGCCTGTCAGGGCAGTGCAGGCGTATGGGAATTGACGGAGCGGCTGCCGCGCCGGGCGGCGGACACCGAGCTGCTGCGGCAGAGCGCGCGGGCCCTGCAGAACGTCGCCGACACCGCCTCCTACCTGGGCCACGACCGGCGGGCCGCCGCGCTGGCGACCGAGGCCGGGCAGCTCGCCGCGCACACCGGCAGACCGATCACGGGGTTCCTGTCCCGGGGCACCCTGCTGCGGCTGGACGCGTTCGCCGGGCGGTGGGACGGACTCGCCGAACGCCTCGACTCGTTCGTCGCCGAGTACCCCACCGCCGGCGGCCCGCGCGCCGAACGCGCGGTGCTGACCGGGGCCTTCGCCGCCGCCCAAGGCCAACTGGCGCTCGCCCGAGACCTGTTCGGCGAGGCTGCCCGGATCGCCGCCGAGCAGCTGCTGGTCGGCATCGAGCTGCGGGCCGCCGCCGGCCTGTGCGCCGTCCACCTCTCGGTCGGCGACCCCGCCCGCGCCTGGGCGGTCGCGGACCGGGCCGTGGCCACCGTGCGGCACACCGCCGCGTGGCCCCGGACCGCCGGCCTGCTACCCGCCGCCGTCGAGGCTGCGCTGGCCTGCGGTCGGCGTACGGCTGCCGAGCAGCTGGGCGCCGAGGCCGAACGGGCGCTGCGCGGACGCGATGCCCCGGCGGCCGCCGCCGACGTGGAGCTCGTCCACGGCCTGCTGCTCCTGGAGGCCGAACCGGCCGCAGCCGCCGGGCACTTCGCCGCCGCGGTGCAGGCGTGGCGGAAGATCGGCCGCCCGTACCAGACCGCCCGGGCCCTGGAGCGGGAGGCCGGCGCGCGGCACCGCGGCGGGCCCGGGGCGGCCGACGATCCGCTGGCCGAGGCCCTGGCGCTCTTCACCGACCTCGGGGCCACCGCCGACGCCGCGCGCTGCAAGCAGCTCCAGCGCGACCTCGGCCTCGTCCGCCGCGGGCCCGGCCGCCCCGGGTACGGTGACGGCCTTTCACCGCGCGAGCACCAGGTCGCCGGCCTCCTCACCGCAGGGGCCACCAACCAGCAGATCGCCGAGTCCCTGTCGCTATCGCCGCGGACGGCCGAGAACCACGTGGCCAAGGTGCTGAAGAAGCTCGGCACCAGCCGGAAGCTGGTGTCGAGCGTCTACCAGGTGGCCCCGGACGGGGATGCGGGCACGTAGCAACGCGGGCCGGTGCCCAGGACCCGGCGGTCCCGGGCACCGGCCGCGTCACGGCGGGTCGGCCCTCAGGAGACGGTCCACTCCTGGTTGGTCTTGCCGCTGCCGCAGGTCCACTGGATCACCTGGGTCCCCGCGGTCTGCGAGTAGCCCGTGACGTCCAGGCACTTGCCGCTGTTGACGGACACCACCTGGTCGGTGCTGCCCCCGGGCACCGGAACGAGCTGCCACTGCTGGTTGGCCTTGCCCTCGCCGCAGGTCCACTGGATCACCTGGGCACCGTCGGCGGTGGAGGCACCGGTGACGTCCAGACACTTGCCGCTGTCGGCCGACATCAGCTCGTAGGTGCCGGTGGCGACCGGGACCAGCTGCCACTGCTGGTTGGCCTTGCCCCCGCCGCAGGTCCACTGGATCACCTGGGCACCGTCGGCGGTGGAAGCGCCGGTGACGTCAAGGCACATCCCGCTGTTGGCGTTCACCAGGCTGCTGACGGCCGGGCCGGCCGGCGCGGTGACCGTCAGGTTGGCGAAGTCGGCGTTCTGGAAGCCGCCGACCCCCAGGCCCGACTGTCCGCCGCTGTGGCTGTAGTCGGTGACCGAGGCGACCTGGACGTGGTCGACGGACGCCGTGATCGACGGACCCCGCATGGCCAGTTGCAGGTGGTGCCAGGTGCCGGGGCCGCTGCCGGAGTAGCTGCCGGTGGCCAGGGTGGTGTCGGCACCGGAGGTGTTCTCGGTGAACAGGGTCCAGCTGCCGCCCGTGGTGATCTGCAGGTGGTAGGCGGAGTGGTCGTGGTCGATGTGGTCCAGGCGGCCCAGCACCTCGGCGGAGCCGGTCTGCTCCAACTGGGCGTCCACGCCGACCTGGTAGTCGGTCCAGTCCGGGTCGCCGACCAGGGTGAGCGGGGTGTAGCCCATGTCCGTGTGCCAGGGGATGGGCGCGGTGGTGAGGACCTGGCGCGCGCAGTTGACGGCGCCCGCGCCGGCCGGGCACGGGGCGGTCTCGAACGCGCCCGCCCAGTCGTGGAAGTACGGGACGGCGGAGCCGATCGCGGCCTGGCCGAGGTCGGCGGTGTACGGCAGCGCCAGGGCAGCCCGGGCCGGCGGCACGGCGGTGCCCTTGCCCTGGCCGGTGGTGGTCGTGACGGTGTAGAGGTAGCCCGGCTGCACGGTGAGCGAGTACGCGCCGCCCTGCGGGGTGATGTCCTGGGTGTGCAGGAACCACTGGCTCGGGTCGGCCGACGCCATGTCGGTCGCCCAGACGTGGACGGTCCCGGTGGACAATCCGCCGGTCACGTTGAAGTCCAGGGTGGTCGGGGTGGTGGCGTCGGTGGTCTCGATGACGGTGCTGTAGTCCTGGCCGGACTTGAGGGTCACGTAACTCCCGCTGTGCGGGTCGCCGTTGGCGCCGGCACCGGGCAGGTAGCCGCCCGCAGTGTCGAGATACTGCCAGCCGGGCTGGGCGAACTGCGTGGTGTGGGCCATCGCCCAGATGTCACGGTCCACCGAGTAGGCGCCCGACCACGGCTGGTCCGCCGTCATCATGCCGGAGCCGTAGTACGGGAGGTGGGCGGGCCAGGAACTGGTCAGCGCCCACTTGATGTCGGCGGTGACCTTTCCGTCGAGGTACTCGCGGTTCAGGTTGCGGGCCAGCGCCGACGGGTCGGCGCCGGCACTGTCGTTGTCGTCCTCGGACTGCCACAGCGGCTTGCCCAGGCCCAGCGCCGCACTGGGAACCGGGCAGCCGGTGTACGCCGGGGTGGAGTGCCAGCAGACGCCGTGCGAACCCCACACCGCGACGGCCTTGTTGAACGCCTGGTCGGTGGCGAGGTCGTTGGCGACCGTCCCGCTCGCGTCGTCGGTGTCGGCCGCCACCAGCTTCGTGCCGGAGTAGCCGTTCGCGTCGAGCGAGGTGCGCAGGTTCTCGAACCAGCCCTTGTCGTAGCCGACCTCGTTCCAGCCACCGAGGTAGCCGATGGTCAGCCCGTGGCCCTGGGCGCAGCCGAGCCAGTTGTTCAGGTAGGTGATGTTGTCCTGCGACCACATCCCGCCGTTGAACCAGCCCGGCCCGGCCCACTCCAGGCCGTAGAAGGTGATCGCGGGATTGCGCTGCTTGGCCTGCTCCATCAGCCACCACTCGTAGCCGCGGTTGCAGTCCAGATCGGTCCGGCTGCGCATGTGGCTCGGCTCGGGCCCGTCGCTGGAGTTGGCGTCGGCGCCGATCTCGACCTTGAGCATCTGCAGGTTCGCGCCGTAGCCCGGCTTGAACAGGTAGTCCAGGATCTGGGAGCGCTCGGGCTCCGGGTAGTCGACCAGCAGGCGCGAGGTCGCGCCGCCTCCGCTGATCGCGCCCATGCCGTCGAACGTCCGGCCGGCGGAGGTGCCGTCGATCGTCACCGACTGGGTCGCGGTGGCCGTACTGGCGGTGCCGGCCGCGGCCGGTGCGGCGGCCGCGGGCAGGACCCCGGCCGCGAGTGAGAGCCCGAGACCCACTGCACCGGCGATCATGCGGCGCAGTGGGCGTGGAAGGCGTCCCATGGGGACCTCCTGGGAGTGGGGGGTGGAGGTAGGGGTGGGGGAAGTCCTCCCCACGACCGGATGCAACAGAACCGATCGCATGTCATCACTACCAAACGCGACCGTCACAGGGAAGCGGCCTGTCGACTCCCCGTCAAGAGACCCGAAACACACACCTGGTCGACTGATATCCCATTGTTACGGAAAGCCTGGACGGAAGTCCGGAAATACCTGCGCCAGGAACTACTCACGAATTGCGAACCAATTGACTGAGTATCCGGCGACCACCGGGGTGCGGACGGGCTCAGCTCCTGGCACTACCTCTCCTTTCATGGCTCTCACCTGCTTGTTTCTGCACCTTCGAGTCGATCGGACCCAGCGCGGCAGGTGTTCTGCGCACCCCGTCGACCCGAAGTCCGCCGAACCCCGCACGGCTGGCCGGCCACCGATTCAGCGGTCGCCGAGGACTCCGCGGGGTCACTCGCGGCGCAACCGTGAAGTCGATTCCCTGCATTCCCGAACCGAATCGCGAGGCGGCCCATTGACCGCCGACTCACTCCAGCCCTAGTGTGCGCATCTGGTCGTATCCGTTGACACGTGAGTTCTTGCGGCCGCTCCCCCACCCCGCCGTTCGGAAGCGGCTGCGGAACGCCGCTTCCGGGTGTCAGTCGAAAGGCATCCCCCTTGCACGGGCCTCTTCGCGTCCTGGGCGTCCCCGGACGCACACTCAGAAAGGCGGCCGTCGCCGCCGCGTTCCTGCTGTCCAGCGCCTTCGCGGCCGTACCGGCCGCCGCCCCTGCCGCAGCGGCCGCGGCACCCGCCCCGGCCTCCACGGCCATCACCGTGGACGGTCACGCGACCGGGCGGGTCTTCGACGGCGTCGGCGCGATCAGCGGGGGCGGCGGCAACTCCCGTCTACTGGTGGACTATCCGGAACCCCAGCGCAGCCAGATCCTGGACTACCTGTTCAAGCCGGGCTACGGCGCCTCGCTGCAGACCCTCAAGATCGAGATCGGCGGGGACACCAACACCACCGACGGCGCCGAGGCCAGCTACCAGCACACCAAGGGCACGGTCGACTGCGACCAGGGCTACGAGTGGTGGCTGGCCGAGCAGGCCAAGGCCCGCAACCCCGCCATCAAGATCTACGCCCTGGCCTGGGGCGCACCCGGCTGGGTCGGGGTGAACGACCCGGCCAACCCCTCCCCCGGGCAGCCGTACTTCTGGTCCCAGGACATGATCAGCTACCTGATGGGCTGGTTCGGCTGCGCGGCCCAGCACCACCTGCCGATCGACTACGTCGGCGGCTGGAACGAGAACGGCTACAACGCCGCCTGGTACGAGGACTTCAAGAGCGCCCTGGTCGCCAACGGCCACGCCGGCACCAAGGTGGTCGCGGCGGACAGCTACGACTGGAGCCTCGCCACCGACATGGCGAAGGACCCCGCGCTGAACTCCGCGATCGACATCGTCGGCATGCACTACCCCTGCGGCTACCTCGGCGCCATGAGCTCCTGCTCCAGCACCCCCACCGCCGTCGGCCTGAACAAGCCGCTGTGGGCCAGTGAGAACGGCTCGCAGGACGCCACCACCGGCGCCGCGCCGGTCGCCCGGGCGCTCAACCGCGACTACCTCGACGCCAAGCTCACCTCCTACATCAACTGGCCGGTCGTCGCCGCTGTCTACCCCAACCTGCAGTTCAGCAGCGACGGCCTGTCGCTGGCCCAGCAGCCGTGGTCGGGCAACTACTCGGTCGGCAAGACCACTTGGTCGATCGCCCAGACCACCCAGTTCACCCAGCCCGGCTGGCAGTACCTCGACTCGGCCGGCGGCTACCTCGGCGGCAACCGCAACAACGGCAGCTACGTCTCGCTGAAGTCCCCGAACAACTCGGACTACAGCAGCATCATCGAGACGATGGACGCCACCGCCGCCCAGACCGCGACGTTCACCGTCACCGGCGGCCTGTCCACCGGCACGGTGCACGTCTGGGCGACCGACCTCAACTCCTCCGACCCGGCGGACTACTTCGTCCACCAGCAGGACCTCACCCCGGTGAACGGCAGCTACTCGCTCACCCTGCAGCCCGGCTACGTCTACTCGGTGACCACCACCACCGGCCAGGGCAAGGGCACCGCCACTCCGCCGCCGGCCGCCCCGCTGAGCCTGCCCTACTCCGACACCTTCGAGAAGCCGGCCACCACCAGCTCGCCGAAGTACTTCTCCGACATGAACGGCGCCTTCCAGACCGTCGGTTGCGGCGGCGGCCGGACCGGCACCTGCCTGCGCCAGATGGCCCCGGCCTCCCCGCTGCGCTGGACCAGCGAGTCGGACAACGCCCCGTACACGATCATGGGTGACGGCAGCTGGGTCAACTACACCGTCAGTGCCGACACCATGTTCGAACAGCCGGGCAGCACCGAGGTGTTGGGCCGGGTGAACCAGCAGAGCCACAACAACAACGGCCTCAACGCCTACCACCTGCAACTCAGCAGCACGGGCGCCTGGCAGATCGTCAAGAGCGACCTCGCCTGGAACTTCACCACCCTCGCCGCCGGCACCGTCACCGCCCCCGGCCTGAACACCTGGCACACCCTCGCCCTCACCATGCAGGGCCCGACCCTGACCGCCGCCATCGACGGCCAGACGGTCGGCAGCGCCACCGACTACTCCTTCACCTCCGGCATGGCCGGCCTGGGCGTCACCGGCTACCAGACCGACCAGTTCGACAACTTCACCCTCACCCCCGGTGCCCCGGGCGGCAGTTCCTTCACCGGCCAGGTTCCGTCCGGCCTCACCGGCAAGTGCCTGGACGACTCCGGCGATTCCGCCGCCGACGGCAGCCAGGCCATCCTCTGGACCTGCGACCCCACCGACCCGGCCCAGACCTGGACCTGGAACAACGGCCAACTCCAGCACGACGGGAAGTGCCTGGACGTGATCGGCCAGGGCACCACCGCCGGCACCCTGGTCGACCAGTGGACCTGCAACGGCGGCGCCAACCAGCAGTGGACCCCGCAGCCCGACGGCACCCTGAAGGGCGCCCAGTCCGGCCTCTGCCTCGACGACCCCGGCGCCAGCACCACCGACGGCACCCAGCTGGAGATCTGGACCTGCAACGGCGGCACCAACCAGCGGTGGACCCTGCCGTAGCGGCCGTCCGACCGGTCACCGTGCACAGCGGCTCAGCAGCGGGAGCGGCTGTGCGCGGTGACCGATCGTCAGTCTCCTTGCGTACGTGCTCGTCGTGCGGCGCCGGTTCCTGTAGGGATACGTATTCCAGCCGTCCCTTATTGCCCGCGTGAGGGCACGGCAGGAATTCTCTGAGTTGTCAGGTGCGCCTCACGCACAACACTCAGCAGAGCAGGCCCCTCCCGCTTGATGAGCGTGTGGAGTCACCTGGTTCACGTGCCGATCCACGCCGCCGAGGCGTCGGATCCCCCTACCCGCGAATGGAAGCGCGTTGACCCTGCTGCGCAAGATGCTCACCCCCCGACGAGCGCTGGCCACCGGCGCCGTCGCCCTCGCCGCCTTCTCCCTCCAGCCGACCGCCCCGGCCGCCGCCCAGCCGGTGCCCTCCGGCGGCCCCGGTCGGGTGATCGGCGGAAACCGGGCCACCGAGGGCGAGTTCCCGTTCGTGGTCCGGTTGTCGACGGGCTGCGACGGCGCCCTCTACAAGAAGGACATCGTGCTCACCGCCGCGCACTGCGTGGGCGAAACCCGCAACGAGACCAGGATCACCGTCACCGGGGGCAGCGTCGACCTCCAGTCGGGCAAGGCCGTCTCCATCCAGTCCACCAAGGTCTACGAGGCCCCGGGCTACATGGGATGGGGCAAGGACTGGGCACTGATCAAGCTCGCGAAGCCCTTCAACCTGCCCACCCTGCCCATCGTCACCAACGGGAACTACGACAAGGGCGATTTCACCATCGTCGGCTGGGGCGACGACGGGAGCGGCAACCAGCAGCGCTACCTGCGCAAGGCCACCGTCCCGTTCATCGACGACGCGACCTGCAAGAAGGAGTACGGGGACAACTTCGTGCCCAGCGACGAGATCTGCGCCGGCTACCTGGGAGGCCACGTCAACACCTGCCCGGGCGACTCGGGCGGGCCGATGTTCCGCAAGGACGACCACGGCAAGTGGATCGAGGTCGGCATCGTCAGCTGGGGCTCGGGCTGCGGCGCCCCGGGCTACCCGGGCGTGTACAGCCAGGTGTCCCACTTCGCCGCCGACATAGCGCGCGCGGCCAACACCCTCTGAGCTACAGGTTGAGGCGCGGTCCCGGGGCGGCCTGGTCATGTGCGCCCCGGGGTTGGGCCGGCCCGGGCTCCGCGGAGTCCGTCGCCAGCCGCGCATGGAGTTCGACGTCGAAACGGGCGCCGTCGTACTCCAGCTTCTGACGCTGCAGCCCCTCCACCGCGAACCCGGCGGCCGTAGCCACCCGGCAGGAGGCCGGGTTGTTGGTACGGTGGCCCAACTCCAGCCGGAACAAGCCGAGATCGTCGAAGGCCCACTGGGTCAGCGACCGGCAGGCCCGTACCGCGACGCCGCGTCCCCGAGCCGCCGGCGTGGTCCAGTACGACACCCAACCGGCCCGGTGACGTCGGTCAACCGCCCCCACGGCGACATTGCCCAGTACGACACCCGCTTCGTCAACCGCCGCGAAGGCGAAGGCGGAACCCGCCACCCACCGTTCCGCCTGGGCCGACAACCACCGCTCGGCGTCACCCACCGTCGTGACCGGCTCAGGGGCCTGCCCTCGCATCAAGGGATCGGCGAACGCCGTCAGCACGGGTTGGACATCATCGGACGACCATCGACGCAACCACAGTCCCGACGACGCCTTGAGAAGATCACGCACCGCCGGAGTCTCCCCCATCCGCGCCCGGTCCCGCCACCGATTACTCCCGTGCCTCCTTGGGCTCGCCGACGGGCGGAGGTGCGGCCAACCCCACCGTCATAGCCCCGGCTGTCCCGGCGGTGTGGGTCGTCGAAGTACGCTCCCGAGTCCCACCTGAGATCAGGCCGAACATGGGACCGACGAGGTCCGACGCCTACGCCTTCCTCGTCTCCGATGAGGAGTTCGACGCCGCCTTCGCCCGCATCCGGGAGGCCGGCCTCACCTTCTACGCCGATCCGCACTTCAAGCTGCCGGGCGAGATCAACCACCACGGCGGCCGCGGCGTCTACTTCCTCGACCTGGCCGGCCACGGCCTGGAGATCCTCACCCGTCCGTACGGCAGCCACCCGCAGCCGTTCGGGGGCTGACGGCCCGGACGGAACCGGGCGGAATCCCAACTCCGGGGTTCCGTTTATCCGTTGTCCATCGGCATCGGCCAGGATCCGGCCCTGCGGCGCTCCCCCGCCGCAGGACCGGACCCTGGAAGGACCGCCTTGAACCAGCCGCTCTCCGCCACCGAGACCCAGAACCTCCGACTGCTGCGCGGGAAGATCGACGCCATCGTCACCGCCGGAAAGCGGCCGGCCCTGCACGACACCGGTGTGCTCGGCCACGGCGCGACCAACGACGTGGAGATCGCGTTCTACGAGAGGTTCCGGCGACTCGGCGTCCGGCTGGGGCAGTTGGAGAGCAAGGTGGTGGTCAGCCCGGCCCTGCCGCCTGCCATGAACGCCAACACCACCATCACCCAGGAACCGCCGCTGGCCGTGCAGAACATCGAGGTCCGAGCGAGGCTGGTGAGCACGCCCGGCCACCTGCTCACCCCCCGCGCGCTGGTCCTCGTCCACGAAGTGTCGCACGCCCTGGACGAGGGCCCCGACTTCCCCGTCAAGGACTACGCCTACCGGGCAGGTTGGGCCTGGGGCTACCTGACGCCGACGGCGGCCGCGGCGAACGCCGACACCTTCGCCGAGGCCGCCGCCCGGCTCGCCGAGCTGATCGAGGAGCATCCTGGCCGCTACCGGGTGCCCGGCCGGATCCCGGCCCAGTGCACGCTGCTGCGCACCGGCGATCGGGGCGGCGAGCTCGGGCCCGCGCTGGCCTGGGTGGAACTGGTGGTCAACCGGGCCTGGATCCGGAGCAACGACTGCATGAACCAGGGTGCCATCGAGATCGCCAACGACGACTGGACGAAGACCAGGAAGGCCTGGGAGGACAACCCGACCAAGACCGGGACGTTGAGGATCGAGGCGCTGCTGCAGCAGAGCAAGGTGATCGGACCGCGCTACGCCGGCTTCTTCCGGACCGGCCTGTCCGACACCCACAAGGGGACACTGCGTCAGATCCATGAGTTCACGACGGCGCTGAAGGGTGCGCTGTCCGAGCTCGAACCGGTTCCGGCCGGCTCCGGCACGGAGGTCACGTACGACGCCGGCACCCGCCGGTTGACCGTCCCCTACGCGGCCACCGGCGAGGGAGTGCTGGCCTTGGGCGAGCGCATCCTGCGCGCGCTGATCGCGAGCACCGACGGCCAGGGCGTCGCCGCCTTCGCCGCGCACCGGCGCAAGGTCATCGACTGGCTGGTCGCCAACGACCGCCCGATCGAGCTCCGGACGATGCAGCAGGTGCTGACCGCCTTGACCGGCGCACAGGTTCGGCGGATCGGCCAGCAGGATTGGCAGGACCTCGCGGCCGACCTCCAGTGGGCCACCCTGCTGGAGATCAGGGACCGCTGGCGGGGCCTGGCTCCCCAGGCGGCCGAGCTGGCGGCGATGGCGACCGCGCAGACCGAAGCGCTGGAGGGGATCGAGGTGGCACTGTCGGCCGACATCGACCGGGCCATCGCGATAGCCGGTCAACTTCCCGGCACCAAGCCGGTGTTCCAGGAGCTGATCGACGCCCTCACACTACTTCGGGGCATCGTCACCAGCGTCCTCAAGAACCGCACCGAGCAGTACACCGCCCTCGGCAACCGGTTGGCCCCGTTCAAGTAGCCGGTCGGCCCCGAGGCTGGTCGCCGCGGCCCGGCGTGCAGAGCCGCTGCCGCCGGGCCCGCCGCCAGGCAGCCGGCGTGGCAGCCAGCGCCTCCTCGGCCAAAGGGCGTTGGGCCGCGTACAGCCGGCCGTAGTCGAAGGCCGTACCGGCAGCGGTGCCCGGCGCGGCGGCGAGTTCCGACAGCAGGTGCTTTCGCGACGCGGCGCAAGGCTGCTCAATGGCTCGCCGGTGTCCGGCACGGCACCGTCCCACCGCTTCCACCCACCGACCAACCGTCCAGCACTCGGGCGAGGAACGCCCCGGGCTCGGCAACAGATCTCCGAACCAGCCACCGAAGCAAGCGAGTTGTGCTCTCATGTGAGAGTGACGAAAGCCGTTGAGGGTGCGATGGACCACGTCGACACATCCGTGGTGACCGCCTGGAGCCGGGCGGTGGTGCGTGAAGTCGCGCCGGGCGAGATGCCGTTGTTCAAGGACCTGAGTGGTGCGTTCTTCGCGGGCGGGTTGTCCTCCTCCGGGGAGCGGGACGCGCTGCTCGGATTCGGTGTCGACACGGGCGACGTGCTGGTGACGGCCGCGGCACTGCAGATGTGCACGCAGGTCTGGCAGACGGTCACGCAGAAGACCGGCGAGGCCGTCTGGGCGGGCGCCGCGGCGCTGGCACGGCGCCTGCGCCGGCGCCTCACCGGTGCGGGCGGCACAGCCGGCCCGGGTGAGGCGGCCGACCCGGCCCCGGAGTTCACCGTTGCCGAGCTGCGGCTGATCCGGACGGCCGCGCTGGAGCGCAGCGATCAACTCGGGCTGCCCGATGCGCAGTGCCAGTTGCTGGCCGATGCGATCGTCGGCGCGCTGGCGGCCCCGGTGGCGCTCGATCCGCCGCCGCCTCCCGTCGAGGGCGCCGGGGACTGAGGTGCCCTCGGTGCCGAGACGGCCGCAGCACCGCAGCGCTGCGACGGCGGTCCTGTTCGTGTTGCTCGCGATCACCGTCACCATGTCCGTGGCGACCGCGTGCGGAGACGGGGCGGACCATGTCCTGGGCGGCCCGGCCAAGATCCGGCAAATGGAAACGTGCGCGTCATCGGCATACGCGCAACTCCTCGGCCCCTCAAGCACCCTGACGTCACAACAGGCCGATCCGATCAGCACGAACCGGGCTGCTCTGCGAGCCTGCTTGGTGCCGACGATGCGTCAGCAGTTCCAGGGGATGCTGCTCGGTGCGACTGTTGTTCTCCTGCTGGCGTTCGCCTTGTACCTGCTGCACCCTGTGCTCATCGCCCGGAGGCGCCGGCTCCGGGTGCCGGACCCCGAAGATGCCGCGGCGCTCGTGGCGGAACTGGAGCGCCTGCGCCGGCTTGCCGGCGTCAGCCGTCCGGTGGCGTTCCGGCTGGAGCCGTTCGCCTGGAAGCCGTCCGCCTTCGTCTTCGGACTGCCGGGGCGTCGACGCCTGGTGGTCAGTGGCGGGCTAGCGGCTCGGCTGGCCACCGATCCCGCCGCGTTCCGCGCCGTCGTGCTGCACGAGCTGGCGCACCTGCGCAACCGCGACGTGGACCTCACCTACGGCGCACTGGCGTTCACCGGTGCCTTCGCCCTGCTCGACGGCGCGATGGCGCTCGCAGGCTGCGTCTACAGCGTCCTCGGTCCCAGCTCCTACCTGCCGTTCTTCTTCGAACTGGCGCTCAAGACCGTGGGCCTGCTGGTCGTCGTGCTGGCGCTGACCGCGGCCATCGTGCGGAGCCGGGAGCTGAACGCCGACGCACGGGTCGGGGACTGGGGTGCGGAGGGTGCGGCGCTGGATCGTGTTCTGGCGGCCCTGCCCACGCCCGACCGTCGGCGGATCCGGCTGCACCCCACCCCTGCCACCCGGCTGGCGGCGCTGCGCACCGGGGTGCCGGCCTTCGGCACCGGCCTCGGGAGTGGGATGGCCATCGCGGTGGCCTGCGGCATCGGCGGGTACGGCTTGGACCAGATGACGGCCTACGGCTCGCTCCTCGCACTCGTGCCCTGGTGGGGCGGCGCGGTCACTGGGGCTCTCCTCGCGGTCAGCATCGTCACCAGCTGGTGGCGGACGGCGGGCGGCACGGGGCGCGCCGCGTCGGACCCGTCGTTGTGGCGGTTCGGTACCGGCATGGCGACCGGCCTGGCCCTCGGCATGGTGCTCCTCCCCGCGTTTCCTGACACGCCGACAATCCGGCCCGGCGCACTGGCCCTCTGGGTGGTGGTGTGGGTTCCGCTGGTGACCCTGGTGGCCGGACCGCTCACGTTCTGGCTGGTCCGCGCCACCCGGGCGATGAGCGCCGCCGTGGAGCGGGCCGGGTGGCGCGGCTGGCGCGAGAGCGCCGTGCTGGCGGCTGTGCTGCTGCCCGCCGGCGCGGCGTTCGCCGAGGTGGCGGCGGTGCAGCACAGCACGGCCCTGACCACCTTTCCCTTCCCGGCGGCGAGCGCGATGGGCTTGCCGAAGATCACGGATCCCGCCGTGTTCAGCGACGCCCTGGTCCACTCCTGGGTCGTCCAGGTGCTCTTCTCCTGCACCGCGTTCACCATCTGCCTCGCCGTCACGGCGTACGCCCTGCACCGCTCGCGGCACGGCCGCTCCCCGGGCGCCGCCTGGAAGGCGGACCTGTGGAAGGGGCTGCGCGCCGGCATCATCGGGGCGGAGGCGGTCGTCGTCCTGGCGGTGGTGGCGTCGTTGGTCGCCCACCGTGCGCCGGTGTCCGACCGCTGGGACGCGGCCGCCTACCACCACTTCCTCCACCTCCTCGTCGCCTGCAGCGACGCCCTGGTGGCCCTCACCGCCCTGCTCGCCGCCGGCCAGGCCCGCGGAGCGCTGGTGCGGGGCGGCACCGCCGCGCTGACGGCCGCGGCCGGGGCGACCCTCGCGCTGGCCCTGCAGCCCTCGGCGGGCGGCTGCGTCCCGGCGCTCGGCGTGGCGGCCGTCTCCCCGGGCTGCCTGTCGATCCCCTGGCGCACCGTCACGTTCATGAGCGACTACGTCGGCGCGGGGTCGTTGCTCCTCTGCGCGGTACTGCTGCCGCACTCGATCACCTTCTGGCGCTGGCTCGCCAGGACCGACCCCGCAGAGCGCCCCACCGCGACGACCGCGCAGCCTCGGCGGGGCAGCTATCCATGGCGCATGGCGGCAGTGGGGTTGGCCGCCCTCGGCGCGGCCGGGTTCGTCCGCCTCGGACAGCCGAACCTCAGGCTCATCAACGACGACGCCCGGGTCGAGGCCCTTGCGGAGTTCACCTTCGTGATGCCGCCGGGCTGGTTCGTCGCCGATACCGGCGAGGGTCCGAGCGACCCGGAACTGTGGGACCTGCCGCAGGGTTCGGTCGCCGCATTGGAGCTGCAGGCCCTCCCAGCACCGGCGTACGCGCCTGAGATCGCCGAGATCGAGGTTTCGAACTCTTTCGAGTCGGTGACGGTCGATGTGGCGGCCCCGGTCGAGGGCAACCGCCCAGTGTCCATCCAGCGCCTCGTCGTCGGCGGCCACCGCGCCGTTCTCGTGGACTACGGTGCCCGCACCGACACTGCAAAGGTCTACATCGACGCCGACCCGGGCACGGTCGTCTTCTTGCTCCAGGCCGAACCCGGCTCCCCCGGCTGGGCTGGGGACGAGGCGGACCTGCAACGCCTGCTGGCCACCGTGGAGTTCCGCCTCTGATTCCGGTCGGGGTGGCGCCGCCCGTTCGGGCACGGCGGCTGCCCGAACGTCTCCAATGGGGGCAAACCAACCCCCTTCCGCCCAACGTTCGTGCACGCTGTTGAACCGGAACCGAGTCGAGGAGTACACCGTGCGGGCACAGGACGCGGACGACAAGAACCGGCAGGCGACGGCCGCGGCGCCGACGCAGGCCGGCAACGCCACCGCAGCCCCGGAGGCCCTCGTCGCGGGCGTGTCCGTGCAGCGGCTCCTCGCGCTGCAGGCCACCGCCGGCAATGCCGCTGTCGTGCAACTGCTGCGCCGGGGTGGGGAGTCCGCGCAGCCGCACCAGCACGGTGCCGGGTGCGGGCACCAGCAGGCCGAAACCGGGGCCGGGCTGCCCGAGGTGCAGCGCAGTGCGGTGCACGACGTGCTGCGGTCGGCCGGACGGCCGCTCGACAGCGCCAGCCGCACCGACATGGAGGCGCGGCTCGGCGCGGACTTCTCCGATGTCCGGGTGCACGACGACGGCGCGGCCCGCGCGTCCGCCGCCGAGGTCGGCGCCCGTGCCTACACCAGCGGAAACCACGTCGTGATCGGCGAGGGCGGCGGCGACAAGCACACCCTGGCCCACGAGCTCACCCACGTCATCCAGCAGCGCCGAGGGCCCGTCGCGGGGACGGACAACGGCAGCGGGCTCAGCGTCTCCGACCCGTCCGACCGGTTCGAGCGCGAGGCCGAGGCCAACGCGGGCCGTGTGATGAGCCGGCCCGCCCCGGCGGTGGCGCCGGCGGCCGACGGGCACGCGGGCCACCAGCACGCCCAGGCCGGCCCGGCGCCCGCCGTGCAGCGCACCCGCAGCTCCAGCGGGAACCCGCCGCTGCCGGCCTGGGACAAGGTCGGCCCGTTCTGGGTCGCCCCGAGCTACGGCCCGACGCTGAGCAAGCGGTTCGGCGGCACCAGCGCCACGGTCACCCTGGGGCCGAGCGTCAACGCCCCGGGCAACACCTACCTGGGCTCCACTCCCCAGCAGGGCGAGTGCACCCTGGTCGAGGAGCTCAACGCGCGGGACGGCAGCGGCTGGATCAAGGGCCACCTGTTGAACGACAACCTGGGCGGGCCCGGCGTGTCCGCGAACCTCACCCCGATGACCGCCAGCACCAACCAGAGCTTCAACCGCGCCTTCGAGCAGCCGGTCAAGGCCATGCTGCTCAAGTGCACCAACCACGCCCAGTACACCTCCAGCTCCCCGATCTGGTACGGCGTCCGGATCGAGGTCACGGTCGACCCCGGCAGGATGTCGACCAACAAGGCGGACCTGGAGTACCACGTGCCCGACGGCGTCTCGTACACCGCGACCTACGTCCAGATGGACCGGGCCACCCAGACCGTCAGCGCCGTCGCCGGTGCCATGCCGGCCGGCTTCCCGGCAGAGATCCACTAGCGGAGCACGATGCAGCATGATGGGGAGATGACTGCCGACTCACGCGCGCATTCGTTCAACTCGGCGGCCGGCCAGTACGAGGCGAGCCGCCCGTCGTACCCGCCCGCGCTCTTCGACGCCGTCGAGGAGTTCATGGGCCGGTCGCTGGCGGGTGTCCGGGTCGCGGACATCGGTGCGGGCACCGGCATCGCGACCAGGCTGCTGTGCGAGCGCAGTGCCGACGTGATCGCCGTCGAGCCCGGTGCGGCGATGACGGCCGAGTTCCGCCGGGTGCTCCCGGACGTGCCGGTCGTCCGGGGCGACGGCAACGCCCTGCCGCTCGCCGACTCCTCGCGCGACCTCCTGACGTACGCGCAGTCGTGGCAGTGGACCGACACCAGCCGTTCGGTGCCCGAGGCGCTGCGCGTGCTGAGCCCGGGTGGCGCGTTGGCGATCTGGTGGAACACCACCGCCTTCGACGTGCCGTGGATCCGCGCCCAGCACGAGCGCATCGCGCAGCACAGCGGCATCCCCGCGCGCTCCGCGGTGCGTCCCGATGACGAGGAGGCCGTCCGGCTCGCGGGGCTGAGCGGGCTGCGGGTGATGCGCCGTCAGATCCGCTGGCAGCGCGAGGTCTCGCTCGACACACACCTCGCCAACATCAGCAGCCGCTCGGCGTTCCTGGTCCTCGGCGAGGCCGCGAACCGGGCCTTCCTCGCCGAGGAGCGCAGGCTCCTGACGGAGGCTTTCCCCGCTGAGGTCGCGGTGGAGGGCTACGTCGTCGACCTGCTGGTGGCTGCTCGTCCGTGACGTCTACGAGAGTCCGGACGCGGCCCGGCTGACCGTCCGGGACCAGAACTCGCTCATCCCGGCCCGCTCCACCCGGCCGAAGAGGACCTCCACGAGCGCACTGTCCGGGTATCCCGCGCCGGCTCTGTAGGTGTCCGCCCGCAGCTGGTTCGACACGACGAGCCGCAGCTCGTTGAGGAAGCCCACCAGCCGCAGGGCCTGCTCCTCGGTGATGGTCCGTCCGCGGTAGACCCCGCGCTCGGCCATCGCGAGCTCGTAGCTCAGGTTCACCAGGAACGGAATGCGCCAAGGGGCAACGAGCGCCGCTTCGAATTCCGACTGACCACTCACTCGCCGACTCCCCCACGCACCATGAGCTTCGCGCTGACGTCCGGTCAGCACCCGGACCACTTTCATGATCCAGCGGGCCGAACCGTACCACCCGGTCCGGGCAGCGGGCGGCGGACCCAGCGCAGCAGGACCAGCGCCGCCAGCGCACTGAGCGCGCACCAGGTGGAGACGAAGGCCAGCCGGTACAGCGCGAGGCAGAGGACGGCGCCCAGGCCGACCAGGACGCCCAGCAGCCGGAGCAGCCGGTCGCCGCCGAGCAGCAAGGCACCCACCGTGGCGATCAGGTAGCCGACTTGCAGGATCCCCGCCGGGCCCGCCGCCCCGATCGCGTACCTGAGCGTGTGGCCGTGGGCTTCGGCGGTGATCGGGTGGCTCGCCACCACCACGGCGAGGCACCCGGACACGGTGACGCCCACCAGCGCCACCACCGCCCGCCACCGCTGGGCGGCGGTGCCGAGGCCCGCCGGGCCCGCGCTGCACCACACGCCCAGCGACACCAGCGCCGGCAACAGCGGCAGCGCGATCACGGCCCAGGCGACCGGAGCCCAGCCCGCCGAAACAACGCGGTCTGCTGATTCACCATGGCCCGCCGCACCACCCCCGCCGGCCCCCGACCAGACGGCCGCCTCGATCAGCTGGTGCACGCCCAGCACCAGCGGGAGCGCCGCCAGCGGCACGTCCCGCGCCCGCCGCACCCGGGCCAGGCACCACACCCCGAGCCCGCCGACGACCGTGCCCGCCACGAGGTCGGCCTCGGCGCTCCAGCACATCCGGGGCTCCTCCTGCGGATCGGTCGCGACCCCGCCGGGCCTGCCGGGTCCACCGGGCCCGGCGATCTGCCTCGACGTTAGACCAGCCCGCCCACCGGCCCGATCGCCACGCCGACCCGGACGCCGGTGTCCCCCGTGCGCCCGGGCCGGTGCTCCCACGGGTCGTCAGATCGCCGGTCGGTCGGCAGCGGGTGGTCCCGGACCGGATCGACATCGACCGGTCACGGTGGGCCCGCGGGCGCGCGGCCGGCCGCACCCCGGTTGCGGGCCGCCCGGGCGATCAGCACGGTCACGTCCTGCGGGGTGAGCAGCAGGGCCTGGGCGATCTGCCGGTCGCTGTGGCCGGCAGCGGCCAGCTCCAGCACGCGGTGCTCGGTCATCGACAAGCTGGGCGCGGGCGGCGGCACCGGGCCGGGGCGCACGCCCAGCTCGGCAAGCGCGTGCCGCGCCCGGTCGGCCAGCCGGACGCTGCCGCATTCCTGCGCGAGGTCCAGCGCCCGGGCGAGGCCGTGCCGGGCCTGATCGGCCTCGCCGGTGCGCGCCAAGGCGATCCCCAACTCGCAGCGGGCCCGGGCCAGTTCGAGGCGAGCCGGGGACCGCTCCAGCACGGCGGCGGCTTCGCGCAGCAGGGCGGTTCCTTCGGCCCCGCCCGTCACGACGCCCAGGCACCGCGACGCCACCCCGATGGACCGCTCGGTGCCCCAGCCGTGCGCCAGCTCCAACTCCTCGGCGGCGAGCCGCAGTGCCTCCTCGCGCTGCCCCAACGCATGGTGCGCGAGGGCCGCCTGTGACCGCCAGGGCGCCAGGGCGAGGTTGGTGACCCGGGCCCACCGCTCCTGCGCGCCGTACTCCAGCAGGACCGCGAGCGCGGCGGCCGGATTGCCCCGCTCGGCGTGCAGCCGGCTGCGGACGAGCACCAGCGGGCCCTGCCACGCCCAGCCCACCCGGTCGCTGTCGGCGTCCGGGGCCAGTGCCCGCGCCGCCCCGGCCAGGTCGCCGCGCTCGATCATCGACTCGCCCACCTGGGTCAGCATGGCCGTCCGGACCCGCAGCTCCATGCCCTCGTCGGTCATGGCCGGGTGCCCGAAGTCCGGGGTGAGCGCGAGCTGTCGGCCCCGGTGGCGGCTGATCGACACCTGCCAGGTGAGCGCCGCGGACACCATGAGGAAGGAGCCCCAGCATCCGGCCACCTCGGCGATCCGGTCGAACTGCGCCGCCGCGTCGTCGAGCCGGTCGGTGGCCACGAAGGCCAGCCCGGCCAAGCTGACCAGCACCTGTGCCTGGTCCGTGCCCCCCAACCCGCCGCGCAGCGCCCGGTCGACGAGGTCGCCGGCGTCGGCGGCACTGCCGTCGCCGCTGAGGGCCGCCACGGACAGCGCGGCGAGCACCGCGCACTCCCCCGGGGTGTCGCCGGCCAGTGCGTGCTCGCGCAGCCGTCGGGCCCGCTGCCGGGCGGCGGGCAGGGTGGCCAGCTGGTCGTAGCCGGTCAGCAGCATCTGGGCCTGCAGGTACCACGACACCTCGCGGGCGAGCCCGCTGCCGTCCTCCGCCTCCCGCAGGTCCTCCACCGCGCGGGCGAGCACGTCGACGGCGTCCTCGTGCTGCTGTCCGAGGAACAGGGCGTGGGCGAGCAGGTGGGCCGCGTGGGCCCGGGCGTACGGGTCGGTCAGCGCGTCGGCGGCCCGGGCCAGCCGGTGCCGGGCCGCGTCGACGTCGACCTGCATCTCGTCCGCGCCCAACTCCAGCAGCAGCGGGCCGCGTTCCTTGACCGACATCGGCTCGCGCAGGGCGCGGCGCAGGTAGGTCACGGTGACTTCGGGTGCCCCTCGGCCGCGCGTTGCCCGCGCCGCCTCCCGCAGCACCTCCACCCGCCAGGCCTCACCGTTGGGTTCGGCCAGCAGCAGATGGGCCGCCACCTCGGCCTCGGACGCCCCCTCGCGCCGGAGCAGTTCAGCCGCCCGGGCATGGGCGTCGGCCAACTCCACCGGTCCGAACAGGGCTTCGGCGATCGCGGCGCGCACCAGGGGGTGCTCGAACCGCGCCACCTCGCCGGGCGCCAGCACGCCGATCCGCCGCAGCCGGCGGCCGAGCTCCCGGGCCTTGGCCTCGCCCAACCCCGCCAGCTCGGCCGCGACCTGCCAGCTGGCGCCGTCCCCCAGCACCACCAGGGCACGGACCACCGTGCGGACGGGCTCCGGCTCGCCCGCCAGGCGCTTGACCACGGTGCCCGCCAGGATCCGCCCCCCGAACTCCTCCACCACGCACGCCTGGTCGCCGGCCGGCCTGACCCCGTTGTCGGCCAGGGTGCGCAGCAGCTCGCGCAGCAGCAGCGGGTTGCCCCTGGTCGCCTCGGCGCAGGCGACGGCGAACCGAGGATCGGCGTCCCCGCCCAGTCGGGTCCGCACCAGCGCGGCCACGCTGTCGGCGGCGAGGGCCGGCAGTTCGACGGGCCGGCAGTGCGGCTGGGCGGCGATCTGCTCCAGCAGCGGCTCGACCTGCGTCCCGCTGTCCGGGCGCGCGGCCAGCACCAGCAGCAGCGGCAGTCCGCGCACCCGCCGGGCCAGGTACTCCAGCCACCGCACCGACGGTGCGTCAGCCCAGTGCGCGTCGTCGACCACCAGCGCGAGCGGCCCGTCGTCGGCGACGTGCACCATCAGCCAGTACAGGCCGTGCAGGACACCCAGGGACGCCTCCGGCGACAGCGCTTCCTCGTCGGTGCCGACCACCCGCAGGGCGTACGAGGCCAACTGTGCCGGGCCCGACAACAGGCGCTCCCGCCCGGCGGGATCGGCCCGGGCCAGCAGCGGTTCGATCAGCTGCCGCAGCACCGAGAAGGCGAAGTCCTGCTCCAGCTCGCCGCCGTCGGCCCGCACCACCCGCATCCCGTCGGCCTGTTCGGCGGACACCCAGGCGTTCAGCAGCGAGGTCTTGCCCATCCCCGCGCCCGCCCGCACCAGCACCACCGCGCCCCGTCCCGCCCGGGCCTGCGCGGCCGCGCGCTCGACCTCGGCGAGCTGGTCGGTCCGGTCGAGCAGCACCGGCCCGTCCCGACTGCGGTCGACCGGCGGCTCCGTCGGCCGCCCGTGGCGTCCGGCGGCCACCAGGGCGGCGGCACCGGCTCCCACCAGCCCCAGCGCCGAGACCAGTTGCTCCACCGTGCGGCGCTGCGGGCGCCCGCGTCGGCCGTGCTCCAGGTCCCTGACCGACCGGGCGGACAGGCCCGCCGCCTCGGCGAGCTCCTCCTGGGTCAACCCGGCCGCCCGGCGGCACTCCCGCAGCAGATCGCCGAACCCCCTCAACGATCCACCGCCGCACCCGTCCGCAGCGAACCCCGTTGTTCGACCAACACACCCTCCCCTGGTGTCCGGACACCACGACGGCTCCCGCGCCCGGAGGGGCGGGAGTGTCGGGCCCCCGAACCCTACCGCTCAGTAGCACGGTGGGCGACCCCGTCGGCTGAGGCGGCGTCAACTCCGTGGTCGGGCGCGCCACGGACGCGGGTTCGTCCGGGCGGACGCGGGTTCGTCCGGTGGTTCGTCCCGTCCTTCTTCCTGGTGCCCCGACCAGCGCGGTGATCTGCTCTTCAGCAGCCCATCGGGCGTTCCCGGACACCGACGAAGGAGTCTCCGTGCCAGCCACCCTCATGCGAAAACTCTTCGGCACGCTCGCCGCCACGGCCCTCGCCCTGACCGCCGCCGGTCTGACCACCACCGCCTCGGCCGCCACGGCAACCGCGCCGGCCGCGCACCGCGCCACCGCCACGACCGGTTCGAGCCCGGCCGGGGCCCGGGCGCTCGCCGCCCACGCCCTGGACGGCACCCACACCCTGGTCACCGGCGGAATGGCCGTCGACGACCCCAACGGCAGCACCGGCTGGGGCACCCGGCTCATCACCTACGGTGCGAACGGCGGCAGCAACCAGAACTGGCAGTTCATCCCGCAGCCCGACGGCTCCTACACCCTGCGCAACGGCGCTTCGAACCTGTGCGCCGAGGTGAACGGCGGGTCCGTCTACCAGGGCGCCGTGGTGGACCAGTGGCAGTGTGCCAACAGTGCCAACGTGCACTGGCTCCTCACGCCGCTGTCGAACGGCTCGTTCATCGTCTCCTCGATGGTCAGCGGGCTGGCGCTCACCGCCTCCTCGACCGGCAGCGGCGCCACGCTCACGCAACAGGCGTACACCAACTCGCCGCTGCAGCAGTGGACGATCGGCATGGCCAGCCCCGTCCTGAGCGGCTCCCACAACCTGGTCACCGGCGGCCTGGCCCTCAACGACCCGGGCAACGGCACCGTCACCACCGCGACCGTGAACGGCAGCGCCTACCAGAACTGGCAGTTCCTCCAGCAGCCGGACAGCACCTACGAAGTCGTCAGCGGCTCCACCGGCCAGTGCCTCAACGCCCCCGCGAACAGCGGCACGGTGAACGAGGACTCGTGCAACGACGGCCCCCTCGACCACTGGACCGTCACCACGGTGGCGAACGGCTCCTTCACCCTCATTTCGTCGACCGGCCAGCTGCTCGCTTCGAACGGCAACGGCGCCACGGCGGCGCTCCAGTCGAACAGCAACTCGTCGCAGCAGCAGTGGACGACCAACTGGGTCAACCCCGCCCTGACTGACAACCACACCCTGGTCAACGGCAGCCTGGCCCTCGCCGACCCCGAAAGCAGCCAGACCGCGGGCACCGAGTTCATCACCTGGCGCGTGAACGGCAACATCAACCAGTCGTTCCACCTCGTCCAGCAGATCGGAGGCTACCAACTCGTCAACGACGCTTCGAACCTGTGCGTCGAGATGCCCGGCCAGAACATCACCCCGGGCCTCGCGGCGGACCAGTCGTGGTGCAGCCTCGGCACCAACATGCTCTGGGTCCTCACTCCGCTGGCGAACGGCTCCTACCTCATCTCCTCGGCGTACAGCGGGTTGCAGCTGACCGCCACGACCACCAGCGGCGCCACCGTCACGCAGCAGATCAACAGCGGCTCGCCGCAGCAGCAGTGGACGATCAGCTGACCCGCGTCCACACGCGAGCACGGACCTGACCGGCGGGTCCCCGGGGGCGCACCCCGGGGGCCCGCCGTCGGTCACGGGATGTCGGCGAACCGGTTGAGGGCGAGGTCGAACGCCTCGGACCCGCTCTTCGCGCCTTCGTCCCGTCAAGCGGAGATTCAACACGCCCACGAACGAACGCCGATCCAGCCGGGCGCCCACCGCCACCGGTACCTCTGATCCATGATCACTTCACGCATCCGGCGCCGCGCCGGCGCGCTATCCACCGGCGTCGGTGTCAACCAGCCCATCCCCAACCTGCCTTACTGCAGGTAGTCCGCTCCCTCCCTCCTCGTTCCAGAAAGGCAGCGGCATGCCCCGCAGTCTGAGGCGCTCGGCCATCGCACCGCTCATGGCCCTACTCGTCATCGGCACCACCGCCGGCACCGCCCGGGCGGATGCCGGCCAGGACCAGATCAACATGCACACACAGGAGAAGACCCAGTGGTGCTGGGTGGCCTCCGGTCTGACCATCGCCCAGTTCCAGAACTACGGCACGACCCAGGCCGACTTCTGCAAGCGCGCCGCCAAGCGCAGCAGGTGGGTGAACTGCGACAACCAACCGGCCACCCTGGACGACATGGCGGGCGCGTGGGCCGACCTCGGCATGACGCACACCGGCACCGGTCTCAACCGTGCGGCCACCTTCGACGAGATCAAGAACGACGTCAGGGCCGGTCGTCCCGTCGCCGCGCGGATCGGCTGGGCGCAGGGCGGCGGCCACATGAACGTGGTCTACGGCTACGAGACCGGTCGGAGCCTGATCGGGGTCGCGGACCCCTGGCCGCAGACCAACAGGTACACGTGGTGGAAGTACAGCGAGTACGTGAAGAACCGTCAGTTCGCGTGGACCCACTCCCGCACCGGAATCTCCAGGTGAAGGCGGCCGACATGCACACCCGATCCGAAGCCACCGCCCAGCGGCGCACCGGACTCCTCCGGCTGGCCGCCGTCGTGGCCCTGAGCTCCTGCACCCTGCTGGCGGCCGCGCCGCTCGCCGCCGCCGACGCCCCGGGCGACAGCCTGCCGAACCGTCAGGCCGCCGTCGACACGCTGAACTCGGGCGACACCCGCGCCGAGATCTGCACCTTCTACGACGAGCCCGACCCGGAGGCCGCGCCGGGCACCGTCACGACCGTCCCCGACGAGGCCGACCCCTGCAAGGGCGTCCCCGACTTCACCATCAGCGGCCCGGTCGCGCTGAACGAGGTCGCCCACGACTTCGCCACCGGCGCCGTGGAACCGGCCCCCTCGAACGTGACAACGCTCGGGTACGCGATCGCCGCCGTGCAGTTCACCGACGGGCGCTCGGCCACCGTCATGCTCTCCCCCACGAACGCGTCGGACTACGAGTTCGCCGCCGTCCGCGAGGGCGACACCGACTACACCTACGCGAGCCAGGCCGACGCCGGCACCACGGTGTTCAACGAACCCGAGATCGAGGCCTACTACAAGCTCACCGGCGACACCGTGGAACCGCTGAACGACTCGGCGCAGAAGGGCCTCGACGGACGGTCCTCGGCCTCCCTGCCCGACTACCAGCAGATCCTCGTGGACCGCTACGGCGACGAGCAGTCCGGCTCGCAGTACGACAAGGACGGCGAGGCCGGCGGTTTCAAACACGCCGTCAGCAAGCCCCCGTCCTCCCCGCTCACCCCGCTGGTCGTCGGCGGCACGGGCACCAGCATGGCCGCGGCCGGCGGGGCGTTCTTCCTGCTTCGCCGCAAGCGGGCCTCGACCCGGTGAGTCCGCGGGGCCGGGCCCGGCGGGCCCGGCCCCGCCCACCCGATGCGGCTACCGGCCCAGGTCGGGAGCCCGGGTGGGCCGGGGCGTCCGTAGCAGGTCCGCGCCCCGGGCGGCGAACGCCGCGAAATCCCGTGTCACGCCAGGTGCTTGCGCATCAGCGTGCACATCGTCTCGTACCGCTGGAACGAGCCGTCCTCGGCCTCCACGTCCCAGGAGTCGAGCTCGCGGCCGAAGGCGCGGTAGCCGAGGCGTTCGTAGAGGGCGCGGGCGCGCGGGTTGCTCTCCTCGACGCCGAGTTCAGCGCGGGTCAGGCCCCGGGCGGTGATCCGCTGCTCGGCGGAGCGGACCAGCAGTGTGCCGATCCCGCAGGACTGCAGGGCCGGGTGGACGCCGAGTTGCCAGAGCGTGCCGGCGCCGGGCCTGACCGTGTAGTCGATGCCGCCGAGCGCGACCGGGAGCCCCGCCGGGGTGCACACCGCCAGGTAGTCGATCTCGCCCGCCTCGGCGCGGCGGATCTGGTGGACGAGCTCGCGCACGTGCTTGGGGGAACCGGCCCAGCCGCAGGACGGCAGGTCCGCGTCGGTGAGGCCGCGCACCGAAAGGTGCAGCCTGATCTCCGTCATCGCCGCATCCCTTCGACTCCGACGGCGGCCGTCCCCTCATTCCAGCAAGCCGGCCGCCGTACCGTCCAGGGGGTTTCGGGCCGGACCCGAAGCTCGCCGCCCCGGCGGCCGGCCAGGCAGCCGACTGACGCACCGTCAGCCGGGCTGCAGGAAGAGCTCGTCCGTGTAGCACCAGGCCCAGTCCTCACCGGGCTCGATCGACCGGGCGATGTGGTGTCCGTCGTGCGCCTCGGCGTGCCGGTGGGCGTGCTGCTTGGGCGAGCTGTCGCAGCAGCCGACGTGGCCGCAGCTCAGGCAGGCGCGCAGGTGGACCCAGGTGGTGCCGGTGCGCAGGCAGTCCTCGCAGCCGACGGTGGTGGTCGGCGGCACCTCCCGCAGGTCGTCCAGGTGGGCGCAGGCCGGCTGGACGACCAGGCCCGGGTCCACGGCGACGCGCCAGGCGCGCTGCTGCTCGTTCATGGGTTCCACGCTAACCGTGCGCGCTGGACCTTGCGGCGGCCGGCCGGGAGGTCGTGGTGCTGAACCTGATCGCGTGCGGGTGAACGGTTCAAGCGGCCACACCGCCTGCGGCCCGAGCCGCGTCGGCAGGTTGACCCGAATGGCGCCGGTCAGGTGCCGGCAGTACCTCGACGGGCTGCGGCTGTCCGCCCGAGGGGGACGGTGGTTCACCGATAGCCGTTCCGCCGCGTACCGCCAGGCGTACCGCGCCCGATGCTCCCGCCCGCCGTGCCGAGCGCCGTTGTCACCTGGACGGGGGATGTCCATGGGCGATTCGCCCGCTTTGCTCGGACTTCGCGGCCGCACCACCCCGGCGGACCACTAGGTTCGCTGGTCATGACAGGCGACAGCACCGGCGACGGCACCGGCGACAGCGCTCCCGCGGCAGTGGCCCTGCGCGCCGTGACCAAGGTGTTCGGCACGGCACGGGCCGTCGACGGAGTCGACCTGGACATCCGCGCGGGCGAGTTCTTCTCGATGCTCGGCCCCTCCGGCTCCGGCAAGACCACGCTGCTTCGCCTGATCGCCGGCTTCGACCAGCCCTCCGCCGGCCGGGTACTGCTGGGCGGACGGGACGTCACCCGCCTGGCGCCCTTCGACCGCCAGGTCAACACCGTCTTCCAAGACTACGCGCTCTTCCCGCACCTGACGGTGCGTCGCAACATCGAGTACGGGCTCCGGGTGCGGCGGGTGCCACGCCCCGAGCGCGCGGCGCGGGTCGCCGAGGCGCTCGACACGGTCCGGCTGGCCGACCTCGCCGACCGCCGCCCCGCCGAGCTCTCCGGCGGCCAGCGCCAACGCGTCGCGGTGGCCCGGGCCCTGGTCAACCGTCCGCCGGTGCTGCTGCTCGACGAGCCGCTGGGCGCCCTCGACCTCACGCTGCGCCTCGCGATGCAGCTCGAACTCCGGCGGATCCAGCGCACGTCCGGGATCACCTTCGTCCTCGTCACCCACGACCAGGACGAGGCGCTGACCATGAGCGACCGGATCGCCGTCCTCAACGCCGGCCGGATCGAGCAGGTCGGCGGCCCCGCCGAGGTGTACGAGCACCCGGCCACGCCGTTCGTCGCCGGGTTCGTCGGCACCGCGAACCTGCTGCGCGGCGAGCAGGCCGCCCACGTCTTCGGCGCGCCCGGCAGCTGGGCGGTGCGGCCCGAGCGGATCCGGCTGCTGCGGCCGGACGAGGCGAGCGGGCCGCAGGAGCTGCGGGCCACCGGCCGGATCGCCGACGTCGTCTACGCCGGCCCGCACTCCCGCTTCGCGGTCGACCTGGACACCGGCGGCCGACTGGTCGCGCTGCGGCAGAACCTGGACGACACCGGCCCGGCCCACCCGGTCGGCTCCTCCGTCACCCTGGCCTGGCGCCGCGACCACAGCATCGCCCTGCGCGACTGACCCCGCCCCGGACCGAGCCCGAGAACCGAATAGCCCAAGAGCCCAAGAGAGGCACCCCATGCGCCGCGCTTTCCGTCCCCTGGCCGCGCTCGCCGCGACCGCGGCCCTGCTGTTCCCCGCGGCCTGCTCCCACCCCGCCGACGGGGGCACCGCGGCGGCGGGGGCCAGCCCGCCGCCGGTCCCGACGCAGCGCAGCCTGGGCCCGAACGAAGGCAGCGTCAACATCGTCGCCTGGGCCGGGTACGTCGAGTACGGCCAGGACAGCCGCAGCGTCGACTGGGTCACCCCGTTCACCCGGCAGACCGGCTGCAAGGTCAACGTCAAGGTCGCGGGCACCTCCGACGAGATGGTCGCGCTGATGAAGACCGGCCAGTACGACACCGTCTCCGCCTCCGGCGACGCGACCCTGCGCCTGATCGCCGGCGGCGACGTGGCGCCGGTCAACACCGACCTGGTGCCGAACTACGCCGCCGTCTACCCCTCCCTCAAGCTGCAGCCGTGGAACTCCGTGCACGGCGTCCCCTACGGCATCCCGCACGGGCGCGGGGCCAACCTGCTGATGTACAACGAGGCCAAGGTGTCACCGGCGCCCACCAGTTGGGGCGCCGTCTTCGACCCCCACACCCCCTACGCCGGCCACCTGACCGCCTACGACAACCCGATCTACCTCGCCGACGCGGCCCTCTACCTGATGAAGACCCAGCCCTCCTCGGGCATCCGCGACCCCTACGCGCTCACCCCCGCGCAGCTGGCCCAGGCGGTGGCCCTGCTCAAGGGCCAGAAGAAGAACCTCTCCTCCTACTGGAGCGACTACACCAAGGCGCAGTCCTCCTTCGACTCGGGCGACTACTGGCTCGGCACCACCTGGGAGGTGATCCAGCAAGCGGTGGCCGCCGACGGCAAGGTCCGCACCGCCGCGGTCCTGCCCGCCGAGGGCGCCACCGGCTGGTCCGACACCTGGATGGTCGCTGCCCACGCACAGCACCCCGACTGCGCCTACGCGTGGCTGAACTACATCGTCTCACCGACCGTCAACGCCCAGGTGGCCGAGTACTTCGGCGAGGCACCGGCCAACTCCCACGCCTGCTCGGCGATCAAGGACAACCCCGACTTCTGCGCCCAGTACCACGCCACCGACGAGTCCTGGTGGCAGAACGTCCACTACTGGAACACCCCGACCAAGCAGTGCCTCGACGGCAGCGGCCGGGACGACTGCACCGACTACGCGCAGTGGGTGAGCGCCTGGAACGGGATCAAGAGCTGATGCCCTCCCCCGTGCGCCGGCTCGCCGGGGCGCTGCACCGGCGCCCCGGCCTGCGGCTGACCGCGCTCCTCGGCGCCCCGCTCGCCTGGCTGACGGTCGCCTACCTCGGCTCACTGGCCGTGCTGCTGCTGTCGGCGTTCTGGACCACCGACGAGTTCACCTCAAGCGTCGAACACGTCTGGAACACCGACAACTTCACCCGGGTGGCGACCGATCCGCTCTACCGGACGGTGGCGCTGCGCACGTTCGGCATCGCGGTCGGCGTCACCGCCGTCGACGCGGTGCTGGCCGTCCCGATGGCCCTGTACCTGGCCCGGATCGCCCGCCCCGGCAGCCGGCGGCTGCTCCTGGTCGCCGTCACCACACCGCTGTGGGCCGGCTACCTCGTCAAGGCGTACGCGTGGTGGGTGATGCTCAGTCACGGCGGGGTGCTGGACTGGCTCGGCGGTACCCCCGGCTTCGGGGTGCCCGCCGTGGTCATCACCCTCGCCTACCTGTGGCTGCCCTACATGGTGCTGCCGCTCCACGCGGCCCTGTCGCACCTGCCGGACAGCTACCTGGACGCCGCGGCGGACCTGGGCGCCCGGCCCTGGACGGCGCTGCGCACCGTCGTCCTGCCGCTGGTCACGCCGGCGCTGCTCGCGGGTTCGGTGCTCACCTTCTCGCTCAGCCTGGGCGACTACCTGACGGTGCAGATCGTCGGCGGCACCACCCAGATGATCGGGAACGTGATCGCCGACAACGTGACCCTCGACCTGCCGCTCGCCGCGGCCGTCTCCTGCGTGCCGGCCCTGATCGTCGTCGGCTACCTGCTGGCGGTGCGGCGCACCGGCGCGCTGGAGAGCCTGTAGTACCCGACCTGCCACACCCTCGCCCCCGGAGCGACCACGATGCACCTGACCCGCGGCGCCCGCCTCGCCCTGCGCCTGGCCACCGGACTCGGCCTGACCGTGCTCTACCTGCCGCTGCTGGTCGTGCTGGTCAACTCCGTCAACGCCTCGCGCTCCTTCGCCTGGCCGCCCACCGGCTTCACCCTGCACTGGTGGGCGGTCGCCTGGCAGCAGCCCGGACTGCGCGCGGCCCTGTGGACCTCGGTCCGGGCCGGCCTGGGCGCGACGGCGGTGGCCCTGCTGCTCGGCAGCATGGCCGCGTTCGCCGCCACCCGCTACCGCTTCTTCGGACGGCAGACGGTCTCCTTCCTGCTGATCCTGCCGATCGCCCTGCCGGGCATCGTCACCGGCATCGCCCTGAACGCCGCCTTCCGCACCGTGCTGACACCCCTCGGGATCGGCTTCGGCCTGTCCACGGTGATCATCGGCCACGCCACCTTCTGCATCGTCGTGGTCTTCAACAACGTGTCGGCCCGGCTGCGGAGGCTGCCGGCGAGCGGCGAGGAGGCCTCGGCCGACCTGGGCGCGCACACCTTCCAGACCTTCTGGCACGTGACGCTCCCGGCCGTGCGCGGAGCCCTCCTCGCGGGCGCGCTGCTGGCCTTCGCGCTCTCCTTCGACGAGATCGTGGTGACCACCTTCACCGCGGGCCCGGGCACCCAGACCCTGCCGCTCTGGATCTTCGACAACCTGGCCCGCCCCAACCAGGGCCCGGTCGTCAACGTGGTCGCGTCCGCGCTGATCGTCCTCGCCGCGCTGCCGGTGTACTTGGCGCACCGGATGAGCGCGCCGGCGGGCGGGACGGGCTGACGGTCACTCAGCCGAGCAGGTGCGCCAGCGCCCGGCCGAACACCACTCGCCCCGACCCGGCCAGCAGCGGGTCCACAACCCCGGGCAGGCCCGCGACCGAGATGTCCTCCGTCCACACCACCTCGCTGCCCCCGCCCGAGGGCAGCTGCCGGACCGTCAGGACCGCCCAGCCGCGCACGACGCGGCCGCGCTTCTCCAGGCGGCACACGCCGTCCCGGCCCGGGGCCGGGGGCACCGACTCGACGATCTCCATCGGGTCGTCGAAGGCCCAGCGCCCCACCCCGGTCCGGGCCAGCACGAGGTCACCCGCCTGCCGGCCGGTGCCACGGGCGACGCGGACCTCGGTGAACGGGATCCGGTCGCCGTGGCGGGGCCAGTCGGTGAGGCGGTTCCAGCAGGTGTCGGCGGGGAGCGGTGAACGGCGGGTCAGGACGAATCGGGCCACAGGCGATCATAGGCATCCGGCCGGCCGCCGTGGGCGCGGCTCAGCCGTGCAGCAGGTCGACGTTGCCGTCGAACTGCCAGAGCGGGTTCGGCACCGCCTGCCCGCCGATGACGATCAGGAAGTACCCGTTCACCTGGACCGGTCCGTCCCCGTCGGCGGTGTAGCGCCCGTTCGCGGCGACGTCGAGCTGGTAGATGGCCTGGGCGGTGGAGTTGTAGCCGGGGACGTTCCAGGAGACGGTGCAGCGCCAGTCGGCGCCCGAGCCCTCCTGCGCGCCGAGTCCCTCGCTCTTGTCGCAGGCGGCAGTCGCCTGCAACTGCGCCTGGATGACGGGCGGCTGGCGCATCTCGGCCTGTTGGCGCTGGTAGAGGTTGGCGAAGGCGGTGGCCACCGAGCGCTGCACCTTGTCCTGGGTGATGCCGGAACCGCCCGCGCCGGTCGTCACGGCGACCAGGCCGATGGTGGCGGCCAGCAGGCCGGCCAGCGGGAGGACGCCGATGGTCAGCACGCGGCGTCCGGCACCGTCGTTGTTGAGGTTGGTGAAGTCCCGGCGCAGGAACAGCAGGTAGGCCAGGGCCGTCGCGACGACCGCCCACACCAGGCTGACCGCGATGCCGATCAGCAGCGGACCGGGTTGCCGGGGAGCGGTGAAGAGGCCGTTCCAGGAGATGAAGGCGTAGCCGGGCAGCGCCAGGCGCACGGCGACCGGCAGCGGCAGCATCTGGGCGAGCTGCATCCCGAGGGCGGCGAGCATGGGCAGCAGCAGGCCCATCGGGGAGCGGCCCAGGGCGATGGAGCCGAGCAGCCCGATGGCCGCGAGGGCGAGGGTGGGCGCCAGCGCGCAGAGCCAGGCCAGCAGGACGTCGCCGGCCGCGGCGGAGCCGGTAAGCAGGTGGCCGTCCAGCCCGACCAGCGGCTGGTTGCCCTCCGCGAGCAGCCCCCCGGCGATGCCGGAGAACGCCAGGCCCGCGACGAGCAGCCCGATCACGGTGAGGCTGGCGATCGCCTTGGCCGCGAAGATCCGCTGGTACGAGCGGACGGTGACGAGCAGGTGGCGCCAGGTGCCGAGCCGGTCCTCGGAGGCGAAGACGTCGCCGGCGACCATCGAGGTGACCAGCGGCAGCGCCCAGGTGCCTGCGACGCCGAGCACCACCAGCGACCCGGCCCAGCCGGTGGCGTGCATCCACCGGCCGAACAGGGTGTCCGAGGGCAGGGTGCTCTGCTGGTCGATCGCGAAGACCAGCAGGCCCGGGCCGAGCCAGCAGAGCAGCAGCAGCAGGCGGACCCGCCAGGCGGAGAACTGCTTGACCAGCTCCATCCGCAGGATCCGGCCGACCGGAACCGGATGCCTGCCCGGCGTCCCGGCCGAGGCCCCGGCTCCGGCGGTGGGGGTGTCGGCGACGGTCGCGCTCATCGGTCGGCCTCCTGTCGGGTGATGGCCGCGGGGTCGGTCAGCGCGAGGAAGGCGGCCTCCAGCGGCGAGACGACGGGCGCCAACTCCCGCACGGCGATGTCCCCGCGCACCAGCCGGGCCACGAGCTCGTCCATGGCCGCCACCCGCGCGCGCACCACGATGACGTCGGTGTCCGGTCGCGCGGCGGCGTCGTCGCCTTCGAGGATCGTCACACCGGGCGTGCCGGCCGCGACCGTGCGGGCGCCCGCCGGATCCGAGGCCCGCAGCCGGTGGTCGAGTTCGCGGTTCTCGTCGGAGAGCTTCGCCACCGGGCCGGAGAAGACCACGCGCCCGGTGGACAGGATGGTGACCTCGGGGCAGAGCGCCTCCAGGTCGTCCATCCGGTGGCTGGACAGGACGACGGTGGTGCCGTCGGCCGCGAGCCGGCGCAGCACGCCGTGCACGTGCTTCTTGCCGGCCGGGTCCAGGCCGTTGGAGGGCTCGTCGAGCACCAGCAGGCGCGGCCCGGTCAGCACGGCCGCGGCCAGGCCGAGGCGCTGGCGCATGCCCAGGGAGAAGCCGCGGACCTTGTGGTCGGCGGCCCCGGTGAGTCCGACCTGCTCCAGCGCCTCGTCGATCCGCGCGGCCGGCACGTCGAAGCTCAGCGCGGCGACGGTGGCGAGGTTCTGCCGGGCGGTGAGGGTGGGGTAGAGCCCGGGCCCGTCGACGAACCCGGAGACGCCGTCGGGCGCGGCCAGCCCGCGTCCCAGGGGCGTGCCGAGGATCTCCAGGCTGCCCTCGTCGGCGACGGCCAGGCCCAGGAGCAGGCCGAGCAGCGTGGTCTTGCCGGCGCCGTTCGGGCCGACCAGGCCGTGGATCTGACCCTGGGTGATGCTCACATCGACGTGGTCGAGCGCGACGACGTCACCGAAGACCTTGGTGATGCCGCGGCCGCGCACCGCTACTGGTGTTTCCATCCGTCCATCCGTCCCTCGGCTGGTTCTGAAGCGCCGGGTGGCGCACCGCGGTGCACCACCCGGCGCCTGTCTCACGATCGGTCAGGTCGCAGCGGGCTCAGCCGACGTTCATCGCGGTGTCGTCGAGCACGAACGAGGTCTGGTACTCCGAGTCCTCGGAGCCGGTGAACTTCAGCGTCACCTGCTGCCCGGCGTACGCGCCGAGGTTGAAGGTGTGCTGCGCGTACCCGGTGTTGTGGTTGAGGTTGGAGTAGGTGGCCAGGGTGCCGAGGACGGTGCCGGAGCTGTTCAGCACCTGCACCTTGAGGGTGTCGTAGGCGGTGGTGGTGGAGGTCTCGGCCGTGTTGATGTGCAGCCAGTAGCTGAAGTTGTAGGTGCTGCAGCCGCTGGGCAGGGTGACGCTCTGGGACAGGGTGTCGGTGGTGGTCTTGCCCCAGCCGTCGAGCCAGGCGTCCCAACTGCCGCTGTGCGCCGGTTCGGAGCTGCTGCTGTTGATCACCTGGACGGGGCTGTGGGTCGAGGTCACGGTCCACGGCGCGGGGTTGGAACTGCCGTTCTCGAAGCCCGGGTTGCCGAGCAGCTGCGCCGCCTGGCAGCTGGTGCCGGTGGGGGTGGCGGACGCCTCGTTGCTCTGCGCCCCCTCGCCCACGCCGTTCACCGCGGTGACGGTGTAGTAGTAGGTCTGACCGGCCGTCAGCCCGGTGTCGGTGCACGAGGTCACCGCGCCCAGGCCGCTGCAGCCGCCGCTGGTCAGCAGCGTCTCGCCGCCGCTGGCGGTGCCGCGGTACACCTTGTACGAGGTGACGTTCTCGCCGCCGGTGTTGGCCGGTGGCGTCCAGCTGAGCGCGACCTGTCCGGTGCCGGCCGTGCCCGTCAGGCCGGTGGGCGCGCCCGGGACCGTCGCGGCGATCGGATCGGCCGTGATGCTCACCGTGGAGGTCGCGGTGTTGGCGGGCGAGGCGCTGTCGGTGACGGTCAGCGTCGCGGTGTAGGTGCCCGCGGTGCTGTAGGTGTGGCTCGGGCTCTGGCCGGTGCCGGTGGTGCCGTCACCGAAGTTCCAGCTGTAGGTGTACCCGGGGGTGCCGCCGGTGCCGGTGCCGGTGAAGGCGACGTTCAGCGGGACTTGGCCGGAGGTCGGGGTGGCCGAGGCGCTGGCCGCCAGCGGGTTGCCGACGGCGTTGACCGTCGTGGTCACCTGCGAGGTCGCGGTGTTGGCGGGCGAGGCGCTGTCGGTGACGGTCAGCGTCGCGGTGTAGGTGCCGGCGGCGGTGTAGGTGTGGCTCGGGTTCTGGCTCGTGGAGGTCGACCCATCACCCAAGTTCCAGCTGTACGTGTAAGGCGCCGTGCCGCCGGTGGCCGAGCCGGTGAAGTTCTCCGTCAGCGGCGCGTTGCCGGTGGTCGGGGAACCCGTGGCGCTCGCGGACAGCGGGGTCGAGCCCTGCACCCAGAAGTCCTCCAGCGGGTCGCCGAGCGCGGCCTGGTCGGCCGTGGTCATCGGGAAGGTGGAGGCGCCGAGGTTGTCGTTCGGGTCGATGACGCCGGAGTGCACGTTCTGCATCGTGCGCTCCATCGCCGCGAGCACGTTGGCCGTGTTGTAGGCCACGTGCGAGACGTAGTGCTGCTTGACGTAGGCCGGGTTGCCGATCACCAGCAGCGGCACCCGGTAGGTGTTGCTGACGTGGTCGGAGCCGTTGCTGCCGTTCTGGGTGTCGTCCTCGGTGACGACGATCAGGGTGTTGTCCTTGTACGTCGGGTTCGTCATGATCGAGTTGACGATGTTGTTCGTCGCCGTGTCGTTGCCCGGGATGTCCTGGTAGGTGCCCGGGTGGTCGTTGAACAGCTCGACGTAGTTGTAGGACGGCATCCCGTAGGTGTTGATGAAGTTCAGGTAGTCGTTGGAGATCGTGCTGTCGGGCAGGCTCTGGTTCTGGCAGGTGTACTCGTTGGTGTGCAGCTCTTCGGGGATGTTGGTGCCGGGGCGGTTCGGCGGGAGCACCTCGACCTTGCCGTCGGCCGGGTTCTTCCAGTAGCCGCTACCGCTGTTGAGCATCCAGTAGATGTCGCCGTTGACGATCATCGAGTACGGGCTGGTGCCGCTGCTGGTGCCGGACGGCGCCGTGCAGGCGTTGGTGCCCTCGTCGGTCGGGCCGTCGTCGCTCTGCAGGAAGCGGTCGAACTGCGTGCCGTTGGCCGGGTACGACTGCTGCTGGTTGCTGGACGAGGACTGCCCCGAGAACATGTACCAGTGGTTGGGGCCGGACGGCGGCTGGACGCCGGTGCTGTACGAGTCGGACAGCGAGTAGGTCTTGGCCAGCGAGTGCAGGTCCGGCACCGAGCTGATGTGGTTGGTGCTCTCCACCTGGCCGTTGCAGCCCGCGGCGATCGTGGTCGCGCAGTCGCCGAGGTAGTCGTCGAAGGTGTGGTTCTCCCGGTAGATCACCACGAAGTGCTGGAACGGCGGGAAGTACGGCGCCGTCGGGTTCACCGCCGCGGTGGGCTCGCCCACCACCGTCTGGTGGCCGCCGACCGTCTGCATGACGCTCTTGTCGGTGATCCCGAAGTCCTTGGGCTGCGGGAACTTCGTGAACTCCACGCCCGGTGCGGCGAACTTGGCGCCGGTGCAGTCCATGTCGTCGGGCTTGTAGGTCATCGGCCGCTGGCCGACGGGCAGGTTCTTGGCGTTCGGGTTGACGGTCGCCGGGTTGAAGCCCCTCAGGGTGCAGGAGCCGAGGCCGCTGGCCGGGTGCTTCGCGACCCCCTGGGCCGCGGCCAGGGAGCCACCGCCCAGGGCGACGGCCGCGAGCATGGCTACGCTCGCGGATCTCTTCTTCCACTTCCTCATGGATCAGTCTCCACTCAGTGACGGTGCATGGTCAGGGTGACTGCCGTCGTATGGTCAGTGCGATCCGGGAACCGGGCAAGTAGATGCGCGTAGATTTCTCGCCGAGCGGGGTCTTTTCGTCCGTCATTCGCCAACTGTTGCCCCGAGGTTCGGCGCTCGGGCCCGGATCTCGGAGCCCGGAGCCCGGAGCCCTCGGCGAGGGGCCCGGACTCCGGACGGCCGCGCGCGCCGCCTCAGCGGCTCGGCTTGGCCAGCAGCAGCTCGGTGTTGTGGTCGAGCGCGGTGCCGAGCTTGGCCGCCGGCTTGGCGAACGGGTCGTTGTAGGACAACTCCCGGTAGAGCGCGGCCAGGTTGGCGTCCGAGGTGTCGTCGAAGCTCGTCGCGTAGGGGGCGGCGGACTCGATCAGCGTGGTGAACAGCGACAGGGTGCCGTCGCCGTTGTCGGCGAGTTCGATGATCCGGGCGTGCTGCGGGAAGTCGATGTGCGAGGCCGTGTTGACCTCCCAGAACGACCGCTCGGGAACGGCGTGGCCGTGCGCGGTGATCTGGTTGGTGTGGGTGTGGCCGTTCACCCAGGCGACCACGTTCGGGTAGCGCTGGAGCAGGGCGACCAGCTCCGCGCCGTTGTGGCGCCGCTCGAAGATGTTGCGGGGGTCGAGCAGCAGGTTGCCCATGGTGGTGCTGGTGTGGTGGCTGAACACCACGATGTAGTCACCACCCGGACCGCCGTTCACCGCCTTGCCGCTGGTGTCGTACCAGTGGCCACTGTGCTCCTGCAAGCGCTGCTCCAGCCAGTGCAGTTGGGCGGTGCCGATCGAACCGTCCGCCCAGCCGGCCGTGTTGGTGGTGTCCAGGCTGATGCCGACCACCCCGTCCGAGATCGGGAAGGTGTAGTAGAGCTCGCCGCTGGCGGCGGCGTCGGCGGTGAAGCCGTGGCCGTACGGGCCGGGGCCGGTGACGGCGGGGTCGAGGTGGGCCCGGGCGAAGCTCTTCGGGGTGAACGGCTTGCGCCGGTCGTCCGAGGTGACCTGCCGCACCACGCTGGCGTCGCCCAGCAGTTGGCCGACCTTCAGCAGCGCGCCCGCCGGATCGGTCTTGAACTGGGCGAAGATCTGCGCCGCGTCGGCCGCGTTGACGCCTTCGAGCTTGCGGTTGCCGGTGTAGATGTCGTTGACCAGGCCGAGGTCGGGCAGGGTGCCGACGATGCTGTCGTCGTGGTTGCCGACCGTGGTGTACCACGGGGTCGCCAGGCCGGGCGCCCGGAAGGTGCGGCCGGCGGCGCCCAGGTAGCCGGGGACCTGCGGGAACCCGGCCTGCTTGTACACGTCCTGGAAGGCCAGTTCGGGGTTCCAGTAGGCGGGGTCGCCGGAGTTCTGCACGCCCTCGTAGCGGGTCGGGTCGCCGCTGTTCGGCGTGATCTGGCCTCCGCTCATCACCGTCAGGTACCAGTCCAGCTCGATCTGCTCGTGGTTGTCGGTGTTGTCACCGGTGGTCACCACCAGGCTGAACGGCAGGCCGGTGTACGGGCCGGAGCCGAGCGCGTTGACCCGCTCGATCAGCGCCGAGGCACCGCGCACGGTCAGCGCCTCCTGCGGCCGGCACGCGGCGTCGTCCAGGTGGCCCAGGTACTCGAAGCGCATCGGCGACTCGGTGTCGGTCAGGTGCATGTCAGTGAACTGGACGAAGCTGGCCACCGCCGCCCGGCGGTCGTCGCGGCCCGCCTGCCCGGCGGCCAGGTCCTGACGCACCACCAGCGGCCAACCGGGGCCCGCCGCCAGCCGCCGGTAGCCGCCCGCGCCGCCACCGGGGGTGGCCACCTGCTCCAGGGTGGTGCCGCCGATCCGCACGGCCCGACGGGCCGTCAGGTCGAGGGCCCGGTCCAGACCGGCCGCCGAGGCGAAGGGGCTGCCGATCACGGACAGCGCCGCCCCGGTGGACAGGCCGGCCAGGAACCGCCGGCGGTTGATCGAGGACATCTGAGTTCCCTTTCGGTTGGCCGACGGCTCCGCTCCGCGAGCCGCCCGGATGTTACGCGCCAGTAGAACCGGCGCAGCGGTGCCCCGGGAGAACGCCGTGCCAACAGGAGATGACGAGCACTCATATCCGACCAGCCGTCGGAACTCCCTTTCCAGCGGGCCCCATCCGTCCAGCCGGGGAGTCGGCGACTACCATCGCGGGATGCCAGGAGTCCGTGACCGCCCACGCCGGCTCGACCGGCCGTACCGCGACGTGCAGGCGCGCCTGTCCGGCCTGGGCGGCGTGCTCCCCTACGCCGTCGTCTCGGCCGACTTCGAGCCCCTGCCACCCGGCCACGGCCCGGCCGACCTGGTCGAGTTCATCGATGACGCAGCCGGGGCCGGGCTGCCCCCGGAGCTCGGCGCCGCCTTCGGCGAGGGCGTGCGCGGCCGCCTGCTCGGCTGGTCCGTCAGGGGCGTCCCGCCCTACGCCGTGCGGGTCCGGCTGCGCCGGGCGCACTGGATCGACGGGCTCTCGACGCCCGCCGGGTTCGCGCAGGCCGGCCGGCAAGCGGTCGAGGCGTTCTCCGACTGCTTCCACGACGGGTTCGGCCCGCGCCGCCTGGTCGCCGGCCCGCTCGACGCCCGGCCGCGGGCCTGCGAGTCGGCCCCCGTCCTCCGGGACGTGCACGTCCGCCTGGTGAAGCCCTACGTGTGCGGCTGGTTCGCCGTCGCCACCGCCGACTTCGAACCGCTGGCCGCCGACGGGGAGTTGCTGTTCGAGTTCGCCCTGGAGCTCACCGAGGAACAGCTGCCGCTGGAGTACGCGCTGGCCTTCGCGCGCGGCGCGCGCGAGGAGCTCTACGCCGCCGGGGACGGCCGGCTGCCGGTCCGGGCGTTCCGGGTCCGCCTGCACGACGCGCGGTGGAGCCCGGTGGACTCCAACGAGATGGTCTTCCTGGCCGCCGGCCGGCGCGCGGCGGCCGATGCCCTGCACCGCGCGGGCGCGCGCCCGTCACCGGAACCGGTGTCCCCCAGGGAGCCCGAGGGCTCCCTGGGGGACACCGGTTGACACTCGATCAGCCGATCCGGACCAGCCCGGCGGTGTCCATGTCGGTCGTCCCGCCGTTCACCGTCGGGTAGACCTGGAAGCGCAGCGTGCTGATCTGCTGCGGGACGTGGTAGACCACCTGGAAGAACTGGTAGCCGGTCGCGGAGTTCACGTTGTAGGCGACGCAGCTGTTGGTGTTGCTGCTGCCCAGGCCCCAGAGGCAGAAGGTGCCGGACGCGGCGCCGGACTGCGAGGAGAGCCACACGGTGGCCTGGTACACCCCGCCGGGACCGATGTTGACGGGCACGTCCTGGAAGACCGAGCCGCCGCCGATGTTGGTGTTGAAGGCCAGGTAGCCGGTGCCGTCGTGGGCCGGGGCCGGGGCGCCGGCGGCCGTGTTGTAGTTCACCCAGTTGACGATCCCGCCCTGGGGGACCAGGCGCTGCCAGCCGGTGATGTTCTGCTCGAAGGTGGGGGCGGACAGCAGGTTGGGGTTGTTGGTGCCGAGCACGCAGCCGTTGGCGGCGTTGCTCCACAGCGGCTGCACGGCGAAGCTGCCACCCGCGGTGGGGATGGTGGACAGGCCGCTCCAGGCGCACTTGTCGCCGATCTCGTTGCCGCCCGCGTCGATCCAGGCGTTGAGCAGCGGGTCGGTGATGGTCTCGGCCAGCTCGTGGCCCTCGACGATGCTGACGCCGTCCAGCGCGGAGCCGGTCACCGAGCCGGCACCGCAGGCGCTCCCGGCGTCGGACATGTAGGGCAGGTCGGTGTAGGTCACGTTGGGCAGCGCGGCCACCGCGCCGTGGTAGGCGCACCACTGGGTGCCGAAGCCCGGGGTCGAATGGCCGGTCGGAGTGGCCACCACCACCTGGACGTTGACCGAGGTGCCGGTGCCGAAGTGGTTCGCCGCGTTCACCGCCTCCGCCTGGATCTGGGCGTCGCTCGGGTTGGCCGGCAGGCCGGCGGGGTCGGACCAGGTGCCGGCCAGCACCGGGTTGGCGCCGGCGCCGTACTGGTTCACCGTGTCCAGCCACGGGGTGGTGCCGACGTTGGAGAGGAAGCGGTTCAGGTACGGCTGCTCCCCGCTCGGGTCCGACCCCCAACCCCAGTAGTCCACGTAGATCTGCGGCGCGGTCTGCACCGGCCCGCCGTGGTTGAGCAGCGGGCCGGTGATGACGGACGGCGCCGCGCCGGGCCGGTGCGGCGGCAGCTGGTGCGTCGCCGCGTGCCCGGCGGCCGCGGGGGCGGCGGCCGCCGTGGCCTGGGCTTGCGCCGAGCCGGCGGCGGCCAGGCCCAGGGCCAGACCGAGCGCGGCGACGGCGGTGGTCCACTTCTTGGTCATCAGTTCTCCGTGGTGGGGGGCTGACGGGGGCTCGGCCCGGCCGGGAGCCGGTCACCGAGCGCCTGGCACGCTAGTGCGAGCCGACGGGCGGGCGGGATCGGGTGTCTCCGCAGTCCCGTCCGGCCGGCCGCCGCGGCGGCGCCTGCGGGAACCCACGATGGCGCCCGCCCACCGCCCCCGACTCAGCCGCCGAGCGCCGTGTCCATCGCCCGGGCCACCGCGGCGCGCGAGCTGATGCCCAACTTCCGGTAAAGACTGGTGAGATGGGTTTCGACGGTGCGCACGCTGACGTACAGCCGCGCGGCGATCGCCCGGTTCGTCAGCCCCTGGGCGACCAGGTCCGCGACCTCGCTCTCCCGCCCGGAGAGCAGCGGGTCGCCGCCCGCCCGGGCCGCGACGGGGCTGTCCGCCGGCGCGGGCGCGGGGCCGGCGGCCAGGGCGTGGGCGCCGACCCGGGCGAACAGCTCCCGGGCGGCCGCGTCCGCGCTCTCCCGGCCCTCGCCGTCGCCGAGTTCCCCGGCGATCTCCGCCGCCATCAGGTGCGCGAGCCCGGCCCGGGCCAGCAGGCCGGACGCGGTGAGCCGGCTCGCCGCGCGGCGGGCCGTCGCGCCGGCCCGGGGCAGGTCGCCGTCGGCCCGCCAGGACCGGGCGGCCGTCAGGGTCGCCACCGCGAGCCCCGAGGGCAACGCGCCGGCCCGGGCCGTGAGCTCGGCCGCCCGCGCGTGGCGGGCCACCATGGCGGCATCGCCCTGCGCCGCGTAGCGCGCGGCGGCGAGGTCGTGGCCGTGCGCCGGCATCGGATCGCCGCCGCGCCGGGCGTCGTCGAGGCCGAGCAGCTTGACGGTCCGTTCGCCGCTCACCGGCTCGCCGCAGGCGATCGCCGCCTCCAACCGGGCCAGCCGGACCACCGCCCGCCAGCCGGCCATCGGCGGCTCCGGCAGGCTGTGCGAGAGCGCCAGCGCCGGCCCGGCCGCGGCCGGCCCCTCGCTCCACAGCAGGGCCCGCAGGCGCAGCGCGGCGGCCAGGCCCAGCGTCTCGACCGTGCCCAACTCCCCGCCCACCAGCAACGCGGCGTCGGCGGCGGCCACCGCCCCCTCCAGCGGGCCGGTCATCAGCAGCAGCGCCGCCCGGACGGTGTGCAGGTGCGGGAGGACGTAGCGGTGCCCGTGGCGTTCGGCCAGCCCGATCGCCCGGTCGATCCGGCGGGCGGTGCGCTGCTGACGCTCCAGCAGGAGGCCGGCCCAGCAGAGGTCGGGCAGGTCGCCGAGCACCTGGAGCACGGGCCGGTCGGCGAGCGCGTCGACCGCCGGCTCCGCCTGGTCGAGCACGCGGCGGGCGGCGGCCACCCGGCCCTGGCTGATCAGGGCCAGGCCGGTGACGGCCTGTCGGGCCACCGCCCGCCGGTCCGGCGCCTGCCACCCGATCTGGTCCGGCCCTGACGGTGCGTCGGCTGCCACCGCGGGCAGCGCGCCCGACGGTCCGTCGGGCCGCGCGGCGAGGCCGGCGAGTCGGGCCAGGCAGCGGGCGGCGTGACCGTTCATCAGGTCGATCCGGGCGAGCCGCAGCTGGGCCGTCCACAGCTGCGCCCGGTCCCCCGGGTGCGGCGGGTGCTCGGCGGCGAGGCCCGCCAGCAGCCCGTGGGCGCGGTCGGTCCGCCCGCGCAGCCGCTCCACCAGCGCGGCCGCCACCGCCGCCTCGGCCCGGTGCGGGCCGGCCTGCGCGAGCAGCGGCGCCAGCACCCCGGCGGCCTCGTCGAGCCGGCCGGTGAGGGTGAGGGCCTGCCCGAGCAGCACGGCCGCCTCGCCCCGCAGCGGGGTGCTGCGGTCCTCCGCGGGCAGCACCCGCAGCACGGTGGCGAGCCAGCGCGCGCTGTCCGCCGGGGCGTCGAGCAGGGTCAGCCGCGCGACGCCGACCAGCCGGGCGAGGTCGTTCTTGGCCGCCGCGTACGCCAGGTGCTCGGCCTGCGCCGCCCAGAGCGGGAGCGGCGCCCCGATCCGCCCCAGGTGGTCGGCGGCCCGGCGGTGCGCCGCGGTCCGCCAGGCCGGGCCGGCCAGCCGGTAGGCGGTGGCGGCCAGCAGCGGGCGGCTGGACCGGTAGCGGCCGGCCGCGCCCTCGACGCAGCCGTGCGCCACCAGTTCGTCCAGCGCGGCGCCGGCGACGCCGGGCGGCAGCTCCGCGACCTCGGCGACCAGCGCGAGGTCGTACTGCGCGCCGGCCACCGCGGCGGCCCGCAGCACCAGGCGGGCCGGTTCGGAGAGGCTCTCCACCTCGGCGCCGAGCTCGGGATCGACCGGCCAGTCGGCAGCGGCGGCCGCCCGCGCCGGGTGCCCGGCCGCCAACTCCGCGACCACGCCCGGCGACAGGGCGGCCAGGGCGCGCAGCTGGCGCGGGTTGCCCGCGCCGACGCGCAGCAGCAACTGCCGGTGGCCCGCCGGCGCGTCCGGCAGCAGGGCGGCCGCCTCGGCGGGGGCCAGCGGGGCGAGGGCGAGCCGCAGGGTGGCCGGGTCGGCGAGGCTGCGGGCCAGCGCGGCGGGCCGCTGGCCGCTGCGGTGGGCCAGCACGACGGCCCGACCTCCAGACCGGGCGGCCGCCAGGTGGTCCAGCAGGAGCAGCGAGTCGCGGTCCGCCCACTGGAGGTCGTCGAGCAGCAGCACGAACCGCTCGGCCCGCGCCGCCTCGGTGAGCGCCTCGTGCAGCCGGCGGTGCCACCGGTGGCGGTGCACCGGGTCCGGGCGGCCGGCCACCGCACCGGCGACGTACTGCTCCATCAGTTCCCGGACCGCGCCGGGCCACGGGATCGCCAGCAGCAGGGCGCCCGGCACCTCCCGGTCGCCGGGCAGGGCGCGCGCCGACTCGGTCCGGCGCCCCGTGGCGCGGGACCGCGCGCACAGCTCGTCGAGCAGTCGGCTCTTCCCGGTGCCGGGCTCCCCCTCCAGCACCGCCGCCCCCGGGGCGCCGCGCTCTCCCTCCAGTACCGCGAGCAGGAGCCGCAGCTCCCGCTCCCGCCCCACCAGTGGCCTGGCCTGCGCGGGCTCGCCCGCCACGCCCGGCAGGTCCGAGAACGGGCTCGACATACCGCCTCCTCCCCTGTTCCACCGGATCGCCCGAACGTGGCGAACATGTCATCAGCTTGGGCCAAGGCTGCGGGCGCCACAATCAGCGGCGTCACTGATGCGCCGTCAGGAGCCGTGAGTGACGGATGGTTTGCGGGTGACCTTTGCGCGTGACCGGGGAGAGCCGGGTGGGCGGGCCTTCGCGGCGCCGCCGACCTGGCCGGCGGCCGACACGTCCCACCTCGGGACCAGCGCCTCATGCGGAAGGGACCGCGGGTGGCGCAGGGTGGAGGGACCCGACCCGAGGAGGCGGTGATATGACCGCGCCCACTGGTGGCCCCGCTCCGGCCACCGATCCCACCCGGCTGACCAAGTTCCTCGATCCGCTGCGGATTCCCACGGTGCTGCGCCCCGATCCCCGGGACCAGCACTTCGAGCTGCACGTGGAGCAGGTCTCGGCCAGTCAGCGTCTGCACTCGCAGCTGCCGCCCACGCCGCTCTGGACGTACCGGGGAGAGTTCCCCGGCCCGACCATCGAGGTCCGGCGCGGGCAGCGGCTGCGGATCACCTGGAGCAACCGGATCGACACCCCGTTCCCCGTGGTGGACGGGGACCTCCCGGACCAGCAGGACACGCTCGACGCCAACGCGCCCGGGATCGCCCCGGACAAGGTGAACAAGCAGGTCGCCGACCTGCCGCCCTGGCTGGTCACCCACCTGCACGGCGCACGGACCGGCGGCGGCAACGACGGCTGGACCGAGAACTCGATCCTGCCGGGCCAGTCGCAGCTCTCCGAGTACGGCAACGACCAGCCGGCCACCGCCCTCTGGTACCACGACCACGCGATGGGCATCACCCGGCTCAACGTCCAGACCGGCCTGGCCGGCCTCTACCTGGTCCGGGACGCCGAGGAGGACGCCCTGGGCCTGCCCGCCGGGCCGTACGAGACACCGCTGGTGCTCTGCGACCGCAACCTGGAGCTGGACCTCGGCACGGCCGGCTCGTTCACCGGCCGGCTGCTGCACAAGAGCACCGGCGGCTTCCCGTTCTTCGGCCCGTACACCCTGGTCAACGGGGTGATCTGGCCGTACCAGGAGGTGCGCGCCCGGTGGTACCGGTTCCGGGTGCTCAACGCGTCCAACACCCGCACCTACCGGCTCCACCTGGTGGACGAGCAGGGCGCCCGGGTGCCCGACGCGTGCTGGCAGATCGGCACCGACTCCGGGCTGCTCGGCGCGCCGCTGCCGCTGCCAGACGGCGGCCTCGCCCTGATGCCCGCCGAACGGGCCGACCTGCTGATCGACTTCAGCCGGCTCGGCGCCCGCCGGCTGCGCCTGGTCGACTCCGCCACCGAGCCGTTCGGCGGTGCCCCGCTGGCGGCGGGCGCGTCTCCCGCCGACCCGGACCCGGCGCACCTGCTCCCCGAGCCGGACGTGCTGGAGTTCCGGGTCGCCGACGAGCCGCCGCAGGACGCGTTCACCCTGCCCGACCGGCTGGCCGCCTCCTACACCCGGCTGACCCACGACGCGCTGCCGCCGCACGAGCACCGCCTGCTGGTGCTCGCCCGGAACAAGCAACAGGCCTTCGAGCTCTGGGAGATGGAGCTCGTCCCGGCCGTCGAGGCGCCGGCCGCCGGCACCCCGGTCGACGGGATCGTCCAGCTCCAGGGCGCGGACGGCAAGCTGCTGACCTACCGCCGGGTCGCCCGGACCTTCGACGACACGCTCAACTGGCATGTCCGTCAGGATGGTTGGGAGAACTGGATGATCCTCAACACGAGCATCGCCCGGCACCCGATCCACATCCACCTGATCCGCTTCCAGGCGCTGAGCCGCGAACAGTGGGACGTCACCGGGTTCCAGGAGGCCTCCGGCGGCACCGCCCCGGGCTCGCCGCTGGCGTACCGGGCGGAGCTGCCGGTCGATCCGAGCGACCAGGGCTGGAAGGACGTCATCCAGGTGCCCAGCGGCCAAGTGGTGCGGATCGCCGGCCAGTTCACCGGGGCGACCGGGCGGTTCATGTACCACTGCCACCTGCTGGGGCACGAGGACGAGGGCATGATGCGCCCGTTCACGGTCACCCCGGGAGCGGTGCTGGACCTCAACGGGAACGGGGGGTCGATGGCGATGTGACGCCGCGCCGGACACGGATCGGCCCCCGCACCGGTGCTTAGGATGCGGGGGCCGAGGTGTTTCCGGTTCCGGGACGGCTCGTGCTCAGCACAGACCGGGGTGGCACTCCGGCATGGGCTTGCCGCCGCCGTCGGGACCGTCGGTGCTGCTGCCAGTGGGGTTGCCGTCGGTGGTGGTGGCCTTCGCCGACTCCCGGCCACTGGTGCAGTCGGGCCAGCTGCAGGACGGCGATCCCTCGGGCGAGGGCTCGGCGGTCTGGGGAGCCGACTCCTGTGTCGGGCCGGTAGCAGTGGATGTCATCACGTACCTCCTCGCTCAGCGCTCTGGTCCTGGGGACCGGACCATTGGCCGATACCTCGACTATCGCGGCAGAGCCGTCCCGACGGCATGAGCCACTGGTCCCGGATTCGAACAGGAAAGTGACAGCCGGCGTCAGGGCACGGTTCAGCTGACCGTGCCGCGCGGCAGGACGGCCCGCACCACCGCGCCGCGCGCGTCGTTGGCGGCCGTGAAGCTCCCGCCCAGCTCCTCCGCCCGCTCGGCCATCGAGCGCAGTCCGACCCCGGTCGAGGAGCTGTGCGACGGGAAGCCCTCACCGTCGTCGGTCGCCTCCACCGAGATCTCGTCCTCGGTCGCCCGCAGCTCCAGCCGGGCCGAGGACGCGCCCGAGTGCCGCAGCACGTTGTTGAGGGCCTCGCCGCTGATCCGGTAGAGCGCCACCTCGACGGCGGCCGGCAGCGGCGGCAGCGGGTCGGGCGTCAGGCGCACGGTCACGTGCAGCCGGCGGCCGTCCATCCGGCCGGCCAGTTCGCGCAGTGCCCCGGTCAGGCCCTGGCCGAGGTCGGCGGGCGCCAGGCCGTCGGTGATCCGGCGCAGCTCGTCGATCGCGCTGCCGATGTTCTGCGAGACGGCCTGCAGCGAGCGGGCCACCGCGCCGTCCGGCGGCAGTTCGCTGCGGGCGGTGTCGATCTGCAGCCGCAGGCCGGACAGTGCCGGGCCCAGGCCGTCGTGCAGGTCGTGGCGCAGCCGCTTGCGCTCCTCCTCGCGGGCCAGCACCAGCTGCTTGCGGCTGCTCTGCAGCTCCTCGGTGAGGCGCAGCGAGGCGAGGGCGGGCGCGGACTGGTCGACCAGGAAGCGCAGCACACCGCGGTCCTGCGGGTCGAGCAGCAGCTGGCCGGAGCGCGGCTGGGCGTGCAGCTCGCCGATCGGGGCGCCCTCGACGGTGATCGGGAAGACCTCGGCGCCGGGCCCGGTCTCGCCGAGCACGGCCAGTTCGCGCGGTCCGCCGCGGGTCGCCACCGACACCCGGGCGCCGGGCAGGCCGAGCGCGTCCACCACCGTGCGGCAGAGCAGCGACGGCGCCTCGGCCATCCGGGCCGCCCGCCGCAGCTGTTCGGCCAAGCTCCTGGCCACCTGGTACGGGCGGGCGCGGTCGCCGTAGTAGAAGCGCTCGACGGCCCGGCTGACCGCGCGGGCGGTCGGGCGCAGCAGGATGCCCACGGCCAGCGCGCAGGCGGCCATGGCCTGGGCGTCGGTGTTGCCGGCGCCCGGCAGCAGCCTGGGCAGGTAGAGGCCGAGCAGGAAGTACCCGAAGATCAGCAGCGCGAGCAGGGTGAAGCTGGTGAGCACCTGCCGGGCGGCCCGGTCCAGGTGCCAGGAGCGGTCCCGGGCGAAGCCGAAGGCCGCCGCCAGCGGCCAGCCGGCGGCGATCACCGAGTACGAGATGAAGAACCCGGGCCCGCTGAAGCTCACCTCGGTGAGCACGAAGGTGTAGGCCATCCACACCAGCCAGGGCGCCAGCACCAGCCACTGCCGCCAGTGGGCCCCGGGCGAGCGGTACCAGCGGCCCGCGGCCGCCAGCAGGCCGATCAGCACCAGGGCCAGCGCGATCCAGAACTCCCGGTTGCCGAGCACCGAGTCGAGCCGGCTGTAGAGCGAGGCCCACCCGCCGCGCAGCAGCGGGTTGCGCAGGCCGTAGAAGTCAGGGGTGGCGGCGTACGTGTAGTAGCTCTCCACGACGGCCCACAGGACCAGGACGGCTTGGCAGGCGCGGCTCCCCCGGCCGGGCATCCGGCCGCCCGGGAACCACCAGGGCACGCTGAACACGGTCAGGTAGATCCCGGCCGTGCTGAGCAGGAGCAGGATCATCCCGAGGTCGGCCGTGGCCCGCCCGGAGCGGACCACCGAGAGCACGAAGAGCACGAACCGGCTCGCCGCGGTGAGCACGCCGGTGGCCAGCAGCAGGCGGCCCAGTCCGTTGCCCGGTCGGTGCGCCAGGATGAACACGCCGGACAGGCCGAAGCCGAAGGCGAGCAGCAGGAGCGCCCAGCCCTTGGCGATCTCGTCGCTGCGCTGGGGGTCGTTGAGGTGCGTGAGGGCCAGCACCACCCAGCCCAGCCCCATCAGCAGCGTGAGCCCGAAGACCCCGTACGCCCACGCGGGCGCCGGGGCACCGGTCACTCCACTGGCACCGCCACCCGGTGGTGCGGGTGGCGCCCCGTCGTCCTGAGGCGCCACGCCCTGCCCGGTCGATGTCCTGGTCGCCGCACGCATGCGCCCTCCTCAGGGTGTGCCCCTGTCGTTACGGGGCCCATGGTCGGCCACCGCTGGTCCCGACCGCATGAGGTCGAGGTCCTGCTTCCTGACCGGGGGTGGTGCTCGCGGCACGCTGTGGGCTCCTGGGTGCCACCTCGTTCGCCGACACCTGGCTAGGGTCCGCCGCCGGTGTCGCCCAGGCCCATGTCCCGGGCGCGGGCGACGGCCTCGGCCCTGGTCGCGACGTCGAGCTTCTCGAAGATGTGCGTGACGTGGTTGCGGACCGTCTTCTCGGCGAGGAACAGCTCGCGGGCGATCCGGTGGTTGTCGTAGCCGCGGGCGACCAGGTCGAGCACCTCGGCCTCGCGCGCGGTCAGCGTCGGGAAGAGCTGGCCGGCGTCCCGCATCCGGCTGCCGGAGAGCAGGGTGGTGATCCGGGCGGCGATGTCGGCGCCGAACACGGCGCCGCCGGCCGCGACGGTGCGCACGGCGTGCAGCACCTCCTCGCGGCCCGCGCCCTTGACCAGGTAGCCGCGGGCACCGGCCTGCAGCGCGGCCAGCAGGCTGCCGTCGTCGGCGGCCATGGTCAGCATCAGGACCGGCAGCTGCGGGGTCAGTTCGGCGAGCCGGCGGGTGGCCTCCAGGCCGGAGGCGTCGGGCAGCGAGATGTCCATGACCACGACGTCGGGCCCGTTCGCCTTGACGGCCTCCGGCACCTCGCCCGCGGTCTCGGCCTCGCCCACCACCACGACGCCGGGGTCGCTCTCCAGCGCGGCCCGCAGCCCCGCGCGGAAGAGCGGGTGGTCGTCGACGAGCAGCACCCGCACGACGCCGTCCGTCGCCTCCTCGTGGGGCTCGTCGGACTGGTAGGCCTCGTGGGACTCGTGGTGACTGAGTGAATCGTCCACGGAATGAACACTATCAGTAACGCTGCGTCGACCAACCGTCGAACCGCAGCACGGGTTTGACGACCTGTCCGGTCCGCGCGTCCGCCACCGCCCGTTCGATCCGCTCGAACGGGTAGGCCCGGACCAGCCGGTCCACCGGCAGCCGGCCCGCCCGGAACAGCTCGATGAGGGCCGGCAGGAACCGCTGCGGCACGCTGCCGCCCTGGTTGATGCCGATGATCCGCGGGCCGCGGTCCAGCAGCTGCGGGACGTCGATGCCGACCTCGGTGCCCTTCGGCGGCGCGCCGACCACGCCGAGCGTGCCGCCGACCGCCAGCGCGGCGAGCGCCTGGCGCAGCACCGCGACCACACCGCTGGTCTCCAGCGCGCGGTCCGCGCCGTGACCGCCCGTCAGCTCCTGGATCGCGGCCACGGCGTCCTGCTCGCGGGCGTCCACCACATCGGTGGCGCCCAGCTCGCGGGCCAGCTCCAGCCGGGCCGGGTGCAGGTCGACGGCGATGATCCGGGTGGCCGCGGTGAGCCGGGCGGCCATCACGGCCGCCAGGCCCACCCCGCCGGCCCCGAAGACGGCCAGCGTGTGCCCCGGCTCGGGGCGCAGCACGTTCAGCACCGCGCCGGCGCCGGTCTGCACGCCGCAGCCGAACGGGGCCAGCGCCTCGGCGGGCAGGTCCCGGGGCACCGGCACCACGTTGCGGTCGGAGGCCAGCGCCAGGGTGGCGAAGGAGGACTGCCCGAAGAACTTGCCGTGCAGCGGCTGCCCGGCCCCGTCCCAGAGCACCGGCGAGCCGTCCAGCCGGCTGCCGCCGAACAGGTTCAGCGCCTGCCAGTGCGCGCACTGCACCGGGCGGGACTCGCGGCAGGCCGGGCAGGCGCCGCAGGAGTCGAAGCTGAGCAGCACCCGCTCGCCGCGGGCGGTCGCCGTGACGGCGGCGCCCACGGCGGCGACCCTGCCGACGCCCTCGTGGCCGAGCACGCCGGGCAGCGGGAAGGGGGTGTGGCCGGCCCGCACGCTCAGGTCGGTGTGGCAGATGCCGACGGCCTCCAGTTCCACCAGCACCTCGTGGGGGCGCGGGCGGTCGACCTGGATCCGCTCGATGGCGAACTCCTGCCCGGGGGCGCGGGCGACGGCGGCGGTCGCGGTCGCGGTCGATCCGGCGGATGCGGTTGACATGGCGGATGCGGTTGACATGGCTCTCCTAAGTGGCTGTCACCTTCGCTTCCTGACGGTCCGTCAGTCCAGCAGGCCTCCCTTGCCGGCGGTGCGCAGGGCCTGGGCCACGATGGTCAGGGTCGGGTTGACCGCGGCGGAGGACGGGAAGAACCCGCCGTCCACCACGTAGAGGTTGCGCAGCTGGTGGCTGCGGCAGTAGGGGTCGAGCACCGAGCGCGCCTCGTCCGCCCCGGCGACCGTGGTACCGCACTGGTGGCCGGTCGCGTCGATGCCCATCCGCCGGGCGAACACCAGCGGGTAGCCGGCCCGGCGCAGCATCCGGCGGGCCTGGCGCACGAGTTCGCGGTGGGCGCGCAGGTTGTTCGGCTCCCGGCGCAGCACGATCTGGCCGTCCGGGGCCAGCGTGACCCGGTTGCGCGGGTCGGGCAGGTCCTCGGACATCACCCACCAGTCGAGGCTGTGCCCGGTGAGCCCGCTGCGCAGCCCGTGCGGGAGGCGCGGCGGCAGCATCTCGGCGCGCACCTTGCCCATCAGCTGGAGGTTGCCGAGCGGGTACCGGCCGGCCGGGCCGTGGTGGTAGAAGTCGTTGACGGCCAGCGTCTTCTGGAAGGTGACCGGGTTGCGGCGGCGCGGATCCACCGCCACCACCACGCTGTTGTTGTGCAGCATCAGGTTGCGGCCGACCAGTCCGGAGCCGTTCGCCAGCCCGTCCGGGTACTGGTCGTTCGCCGAACGCAGTAGCAGGGCCGCCGAGTTGATCGCCCCGGCGGACAGCACCACGCGGGCCGCCGTGACCGTGATCGGGCGGCCCCGGTGGGTCGCGTGCACGGTGCGCACGGCCCGACCGGCCCGGTCGGTGTCCAGCCTGGTCACCCGGGCGTGGGTCAGCAGCCGCACGTTGCCGCGGCGCAGCGCCGGGCGCAGCGCGCGGGTCTCGGCGTCGCTCTTGGCGCCGACCCGGCAGGGGAACCCGTCGCAGGTGCCGCAGCGCAGGCAGGGCCGCCCGGGGCCGAGGTCGATGCCCAGCTCCAGCGGGTGCGGGTGCAGGCCCTGCCCGCGCAACCGCCGCTCCAGGTCGGCCACGTAGGGCTCGTGCTCGACCGCCGGGTGCGGGAACGGGCCGGAGCGGGGCGGCGCGGTCGGGTCGCCCGAACCGGCGCTGCCGTGCCAGCCGTGCACCCGGTAGAGCCGCTCCGCCTCGGCGTAGAACGGTTCCAACTCCCGGTAGCCGAACGGCCAGGCGGGCGAGGTGCCGCCGTAGTGCTCGACGGCGCCGAAGTCGCTCTCCCGCAGCCGGGGCAGGCTCGCCCCGTAGACCTTGGTGGTGCCGCCGACGTAGTAGTGCGAGCTGGAGACGAAGCGCCGCCCTTCCGGGGTGCGCCAGGCTTCGGCGTTGTGGTAGAGCTGCTCGGCGAAGACGGCGCGCGGCGACCAGTTCTCCGGCTCGCGCGGCAGGAACCCGCCGCGCTCCAGGACCAGCACGCGCGCTCCGCTGCCGGCCAGCGCCCAGGCCGTGGTGGCGCCGCCGGCCCCGGAGCCGATGATCACGATGTCGGCCTCGTAGTGGTCCCGGCCGGCGGCCACCAGCGGCGGGGCGGTGGCGGCCCAGATGTCGGTCACGGTTCCGCTCCCTGCGTCAACGGCACCACGGGGGCGATCAGTTCGAGGTACATCCCGAACGGGGTGGTGAGGTAGACCCAGCGGGTGCCCTTGATCGGGCCCTCGCCGACGGTGTCCACCCCGCCGAGCACCCGCACGCCCGGGTAGGCCGCCAACCGGGCCGCCTCGGCGTCGACGTCCTCGGCCAGCAGGGCCAGGTGCTGGCCGCCCCAGTCGCTGTTGCGCGGCAGCGCCCGGCGCTGGTCGGGCGCGTCGTACTCGAAGAGCTCCAGCTGGAGCCCGCCGCCGAGGCGCAGTTGCGCGATCCGCAGCTCGGAGCGCGGGTGCACGCCGAGCTGCCGGATCATCCAGTCGCCGTCCGGGTCGTTGAACGGGCCGGTGCGGTAGGCGACTTCGGCGCCGAGCGCGTCGGTGAAGAACCGGACGGCCTGCTCCAGGTCGGGCACCGTGTAGCCGATGTGGTGGGCGGTGTAGGGCTTCATGAGGAGTGCTCTCCCAGGTCGGGCCGGCGCGGCGGCAGCCGGTCGCTGCTCGCCCTCGGCAGGACGGTGAGGCAGAGGAGTTCGGCGCCCAGCGGGCCGCCGTGCAGCCGCAGCTGTGCGGCGTGCGGCGCGAGCACCAGGTCACCGGTGGTCAACATCCGCTCGTGGCCGTCCGGCTGGCCGTCACCGGCCGCACCTTGGGTGAGCGCCACTGGTCCGCGCAGCACGTACCAGGCGGCCTCGACGCCGTCGCGGCCCACCAGGTCGTAGCAGGCCCCCGGGCTGAGCCGGACGTAGTCCACGGCCTCGGTCTCGCTGTGCAGCATGCCGCGGCGGGCCAGGCAGCGGACCCGGATCCGTTCGGTGCCGGGGCCGACCAGCACGGTCGGCCCGGCGGTGGTGGTGGCGATCATGACTTCACTCTCCTCCTTCGCCGGCCGGCCGGCTGTGCGGCACCGAGAGCGCGCCGGGCACGGCGAGCACCGCGTGCACGTACTCCAGGCCGTCCGGCCCCGCGGTCAGCCGGACACCGGTGCCCAGCGGCAGGGTGAGCGCGGTGCCGGGCGCCAGCGGCACCCGCACCTCGCCGGTGCCGTCCCCGAACGGCGCGGCCCGGCCACCGCCCTGCGCGACGAAGACGGTGTGCTCCACGGTGTCCGCGACGAGTTCGATCCGCTCCCCCGGCCGCAGCCACGCCACTTCGATGCCGTGCAGCGGTCCGGTGAAGACCACCCGCGGGTCGACCCCGCCGACCCGGCGCAGATTGGTGACGACGGTGCTGTGCATGATCGGGGCACCGGTCGCGGTGGGGGTTTCCATGGCAGTCATTTCGATCACAAACCATTCCAGCGGTTCGGTTCCGGTGTTGCGCAGGCCGTGGCGGGTCCCCAGGCCGGTCAGCACCGCGTCGCCCGCGGCGACGTCGTGCGGCCGGCCGTCCAGCGTGACCACGCCCCGGCCGCGGAGGATGACGTAGACCTCCTCGGTGCGGGTGTGCAGGTGCTCACCGCTCACCCCGCCCGGCGGCAGGCAGGCCCACTCGACGGCCTCCCAGCCGCCGTGGAGCCCGGTCCTGCGCGCCAGACAGGTCCAGTGGGTCAGCCCGGTGGTGCCGTGGACGCCGTAGACGTCCGCCCGTTCCCGGGTACTGGCCACGATGACCGCGCTGCGCATGGTGCCCACCTCCTCTCAGGCCGCTTCCGCCCGGGCCTGGGCCGGTGCCCGGCGGGACTCTTGACTGACCGTCAGAGCCCGTGCTGCAGCGTGCAGTTCACTCGATGCCCGGGAGAGCTCGTGCGGCGTCAGGTCGTCGACGAAGACGCCGGCGCCGATCCCGATCGGCAGCGGCAGCCGCTGCCGTCCGTCCCGGTGCCGGATGGTGTCGGCGAGCGCGTCGTGCAGCAGCTCCGGCTGCAGCAGCCGGTGCCACAGCGGCAGACCCAGCCGCGCCATCAGGCCGAGGATCCGGGCGCACTCCACCGGGGAGACCAGCCCGCGCTGCCCGGCGAGCACCGTGGTGAGCGCCATGTCGACGCAGACCGCCTCGCCGTGCAGCAGCTCCGGCAGCGCGCGCATCTCCAGCGTCGGGCTGAACGAGTGGCCGTAGTCCATCGACCGCTCCAGCTCGTGCTCCCACAGGTTGGGCTGCAGCTCGCTGAGCATGCCGCCCACCGCCCGGCCCACCACCTCGGCGGCGGCCGGGTGTTGGAACCGCTCGGCGCGCAGCTGCGGGCCGTGCCGGTCGAGCAGCTCGAACAGCGCGCGGTCCTTGATCAGCGCGACCTTGAGGATCTCCGCCATCCCGTTGCCGATGTGGCGGTGCTCCAGGGTGGCGAGGAACGCCGGGTCCAACAGGGTCTCCACCGCGGGGTGGTAGGTGCCCAGCCGGTTCTTGTGCTGGTCGAAGTTGACGCCGGTCTTGGCTCCGACGCCGGCGTCCACCAGCCCGATCAGCGTGGTCGGCACCCGCACGAACGGGGTGCTGCGCCGGTACAGGCTGCAGGCCAGGCCGACCACGTCGGTCAGCACGCCGCCGCCGATCGCGATCACCGGCTCGCCGCGCCGGGCGAGGCCGAACTCCTCCATCGCCCGGGTGACCCGGAAGACCGAGTCCATGGTCTTCACCTGCTCGTGCGCCGGGATGACGCACAGCCGGTGGTCGATCCGCTGGGCCTCGCAGTAGCGGGCGATCCGCTCGCCGTAGAGCTCGTGGACCCTCGCCTCCACGACCAGCAGCCGACGCCGCCGGCCGGGCCGGGCCGGGACACCGGCCTCGGCGATCGCGGGGTTGGCCGGGTCCAGCACGCCGGGGGTGCTGCGGACCTGGTAGCGGACGGGCAACGCGGTGCTGACCGTCCAGCCGGTGACCGGAGTGCCGGTGGTGAACAGGCCGTGGCCGTGGCCACCGGTGCTGTCGTACCGGGTGGTGGCCCCGGCACCGGCCGGCCGGGGGGTGGGCTGTCGAGGTGACACGGGATGCTCCGTTCCTGAGGGGGTGGTGGACGGACCTGCGGTTGCCGCGGATCCGTCCGGGTCTCCACGGTCGCCGTCCCGGTGTCCCAACCGCGCGGGAGCGGGGCCACGCCCCGGTCCCGGGTCGGTGGTCACGGTCGGCGGGCCCCGTCGGGCCGTCCGGCGGACCAGGTGCCCAGCGACATCTCCGCGGTGATGCCGGGACCGAACCCGGCCACCACCCCGGTCGCGCCGTCGGCCGGCCCGCCGTCGTCGAAGAGCCGGGCCAGGGCGTCCAGCACGACCGCGCTGGCGATGTTCCCGTACTCGGTGAGGGTCGCCCGGCTGTAGCGGAAGGCCACGGGGTCGACGCCGAGGAACTTGCTCAGGTCGTCCAGGATCCGCGGTCCGCCCGCGTGGATGATGTAGAAGCCGAGCTCGGACGCCTCCCAGCCGTGGTCGGCGGCCAGGTCCCGCATCACCGGGGCGAGCGGTTCCATGGTCCCGGGCACCCGGCGGTCCAGCCGGAAGTGGAACCCGGTGGCCCGGACCGCGTAGGAGATCCAGTCCTGGGTGTGCGGGATCAGGTAGGAGCCGTTGCGCTCCAGCGACATCCCGGTCCCGCCCGCACCGCGCACCACGACGGCCGCCACCGCGTCGCCGAACAGGCCGTCCGACAGCAGGTTGCCGACGTCGGCGTCGGTGGGCTGGTAGCACAGCGAGCACAGCTCGCAGGAGACGATCAGCACGTTCCCCTCCGGGTAGGCCCGGCAGAAGTCGTGCGCCCGGTTGATCGCGGCACCGCCCGCGGCGCAGCCGAGTTGGGCGATCGGTATCTGCCGGGTGTCGGAGCGGAAGCCGAGCTCGTTGATCAGCCAGGCGGTCAGCGAGGGCATCATGAAGCCGGTGCACGACACGTAGATGATCGCGTCGATGTCCCGGACCGTGAGCCCGGCGTTGGCGAGCGCCTCGTCGATCACGGCCGGGGTCCGCTTCTTGGACTCCGCCTCGTAGACCCGGTTGCGCTCCTCGAAGCCGGGGTGCTCCAGGGTCTGCTCGATCGGTTGGACGATGTGCCGCTTCTGGACGCCGGTGTTGCGGATCAGCTTCAGTGCCAGGGCGAGTTGGGGGTTGTCGGCGTGCATGCGCCGGGCGAACTCCAGGGTCTGCTCGACGGTGATGACGTGTTCCGGTACTGCTACGGCGGGCTTGCACAGGGTGGGCACTGCGGTCTCCGATCTATCCGGTCTGTCCGGGTTACGAGTGGGCGGGCGAGCCGCTGAACGGCGGCCCGCCGTTCGCGGCGGCGGCGAAGGCCAGGTCGGGCCTGGCGAAGAAGGCGCCGGCGAACAGGTCGAAGGCCGACGGGAGGGCGCCGAGGTCGTCGAAGTCGTCGAGGTGGACGTCAACGGCAGTCGTGCGCTCGGGAGTTGGATCCTCCGGGGCTGGTCTGTCGGGGAGAGGCACGGGGTGCTCCGTCCGGTGGGGGTCTCGTGCTGCCCACCGTCGTCGTCCTGATGTCCCAACCGCGCGGGAGCGTGGTCACGCCCGGGTCCCGGGTCGGGGGTCTCAGGCGTGCCTATGCCGCGCCTATGCCGCGACGGTGGGCCGGGCCGCCCGGGCCGACGGCACCGGATAGTCGACCCGGCCGACTTCCGGGGCCGGGACCGGGGCGGCCGCGAACCCGCGCAGCGCCCGCACCTCCTCGGCCGGCACCGGCGTCAGCACCGAGCCGCCCGCCACCCGGGGCCGGCCGAGCGCCCGCAGCAGCACCAGCTCCCGCGCCACCTCGGCGCCCGGGCCCGGGCCGAGCTCGGTCGCCAGCCCCGCCCGCGCCAGCAGCCGCAGGTGGGCGGCCACCCCCTCGGCGCCCAGCAGCCCGAGCCGCTCGCCCAGCAGCGCCGCCAGCAGCAGCCCCTGCGCGGTGCCCTGCCCGTAGCGCAGCACCGCCGCCGGTCCCTGCCCGAGCGGGTCGAAGGTGAGCACACCCGCCTGCGCCTCCTGGCAGAGCGCGACGAACGACGCGAGCACGGCCGGCTCGTACCGCCCGTCCGCGCGCAGCCGCCCGGCCACCGAGTCGAGGTGGTACGGGCAGATCGCCAACACGTCGCGCAGCAGCGGGTACAGCCCCGCGTGCTGCGGCCCGTCCAACAGGTCCGGCCGGCACCAGAGCAGCGCGGGCGCGCGCGGGCCGTCCGACCCCGGCAGCACGTACGCCTCGGACATCGCCGCCAGCGTGGTCGGCACGGCCACCACCTGCCCCCGCCGCGCCCAGCCGAGCACCGACCTGACGGTCCGCCCGCCGCCGACCGCGACCACCACGGTGTCCGGCGTCGGCACCGGCAGCCGCAGCGCCACCCGCTCGCCGCGCACCACCAGCACCTTGCCGACCAGGGCCAGCGCGGCCACCGCCGCGCCCAGTTGCCGGGCCGGCGCCCCGCTCGCCGCCACCACCAGGAACCGCGCCCCGCCCAGCCCGCGCACGGCCTCGGCCAGCCCCTCCCCCGCCTGCCGGCCGATCCGCACCAGCACGGGGTAGTGGCACGGCCCGGCCTGGACCGCGCGGTCGTAGGCGACCACCCGGTCGGACACTGAGGGCGCCTCGCACGCCTGCATCGGGAACCTCCCCGCACTGCTGCCGTTCTCGTCGTCCCCTCACGGTCCGCGCGCCCGGGTCCCGACCGCATGAGCCCCCCGACCCGTTCCGGCCCCTGCGGAACCCGGGCTGGACCCCCCGCACCGCCGGTGACAGGGTGGAGGAGTCAGCCGAATCCCCTGCCTTCCAGGAAGGTGGCGAAGAGCCATGGCTGAACACCCACACGCCGCGCTGATCCGCACCGGGTACGACGCGTTCTCCCGGGGTGACGTGGAGACGCTCAAAGGCATGATGACCACCGACTGCACCCACCACGTCCCGGGCAGCAGCCCGATGTCCGGCGACTTCAAGGGCGCGGACGCCGTCCTCGGCTACTACGGCCGGCTTGCCTCCGAGACCAACGGCACCTTCCGCGTCGACCTGCGCCACGTCCTCGTCGACGGCCGCGGCCACGTGATGTCCGTGCACCGCTTCACCGCCGAGCGGGCCGGCAAGCGGATCGACATGACGGGCGGCATCGTCTTCCGCGTCATCGGCGAGAAGATCACCGACCTCGACGAGTGCGTCGAGGACATGACGGCGACGGACGAGTTCTGGGCCTGACGCCGGCCCACTGCCGAGGGACGCTCCGCCGCGGTGAGCTCACGTCCCGTCAGCTCCACGAAGCGTTAGGAAACGCCCATGCTGCCCTAAGGCGGCTCAAAGAGGCGCTGCCTAACGTCATCCAGCATGCCGATGCGAAGCGTCTCCCTGGCGAGGCGGCTGACCCCGATCAGCCTGCTGGCCGCCGTAGCGATCATCGTCGTGCCGTTGCGGGGGCATTCCGGTTCCGCCGGGAGTCGGCCAGGATTGTCCGTCGTGGCCGACTCGACCTCCGTCCCCGCCTCCCCGCGCCCGTCCGCGACGGCTTCCGCCTCGGCCGAGCCCTCCGCGCAGCCGTCGGCGACATCCTCGCCGACCGCCGCGCCGCCCTCCAGCACCGCTCCGCCCGCCCCCGCCCCCGCTGCCCCGGTCGCCAACGCCGCCCTCACCAGCGCCGTCGCCCAGGCCCCCGGTGCCGTGTCGGTCTCGGTCACGGACCTGACCACCGGGCAGTCGCTCAGCTACGGCGCTCCCGGGCACGGGTTCGCCACCGCCAGCATCGTCAAGGTGGACATCCTGGCCACCCTGCTGCTCCAGGCCCAGGACGGCGGCACCTCGCTGACGGCCGATCAGCAGGGCCTGGCCAGTGCGATGATCGAGAACAGCGACAACGACTCCGCGACCGCCCTGTGGAACGACATCGGCCAGGACGGCGGCCTGAACGCCGCGAACCGGCGGTTCGGGCTGACCGCCACCACGGGCGGTACGGACGGATACTGGGGCCTCACCTCGACCACCGCCGACGACCAGGTGCGGCTGCTGCGCCAGGTGTTCACCGGCGACTCGCTGCTCTCCGCCGCCTCCCGCAGTTATCTCCAGGGCCTGCTCGGCCAGGTGGAGAGCGACCAGCGCTGGGGCGTGAGCGCGGCGGCGAGCGGCGGCGACTACGCGGTGAAGAACGGCTGGCTGCCGCGGTCGGACACCGGGCTGTGGGTGATCAACAGCATCGGGACGGTCCAGCGCAACGGGCACCAGTTGCTGATCGCGGCGGTCTCGGACGGCAATCCGACCGAGTCCGGCGGGATCTCCCTGGTGCAGGCGGTGGCCCAGGCCGCCGCCGGGTCGCTGGACGGGGGCTGAGCCGGCGCGCCCGGCGGTGCGGGCACCCTGGCGGAGCGTGGCGGGCCCTGGTAGGACGGCCGCATGCAGCCTGATCGCTCGTACTACGACGTCGTGATCGTCGGCGGTGGCCACAACGGCCTGGTCGCCGCCGCCTACCTGGCCCGCGCGGGGCGCAGCGTGCTGGTGCTGGAGCGGCTCGGCCGCACCGGCGGGGCCGCCGTCTCGACCGAGGCGTTCGCGGGGGTGCCGGCCCGGCTCTCCCGGTACTCGTACCTGGTGAGCCTGTTGCCGCGCAGGATCGTCGAGGACCTGGGGCTGCGGTTCGCGGTGCGGCCGCGGCGGATCTCCTCGTACAGCCCGACGGTGCGCGGCGGCCGGCCCACCGGCCTGCTGGTGGACGCGCGCAACGAGGCCCGCACCGCCGCCTCGTTCCGCGAACTGACCGGCTCGGAGAAGGAGTTCGACGCCTGGCGGGGGTTCTACGCGATGACCGGGCGAGTCGCCGAGCGGGTGTTCCCCTCGCTCACCGAGCCGCTGCCCGACCGGGCGGAGCTGCGGCGGCGGGTGGACGATCCGGTGGCCTGGGAGGAGTTGTTCGAGCGGCCGATCGGGGAGGCCGTCGAGCGCCGGTTCGCGGACGACCTGGTGCGCGGGGTGGTGCTCACGGACGCGCTCATCGGCACGTTCACCCACGCGCACGACCCGTCGCTGCGGCAGAACCGGTGCTTCCTCTACCACGTGATCGGCGGCGGCACCGGCGACTGGTCGGTGCCGGTGGGCGGGATGGGCGCGCTCACCGACGCCCTGGCGGGCGCGGCCCGCGCGGCGGGGGCCGAGCTGCGGACGGGCTGCGAGGTGACGGCGGTCGGGACGGACGGCAGCACGGCCGAAGTCGGCTACGCCGCCGGGGGTTCCGAGTTCCGGGTGGGCGCCGGGAAGGTGCTGTGCAACGCCGCGCCGCAGACGCTGAGCCGGCTGCTCGGCGAGGCTGCGGAGGAACCGGCGCCGGAGGGCTCGCAGTTGAAGGTCAACATGCTGCTGCGGCGGCTGCCCCGGCTGAAGGACACCTCGGTGCCCCCGTCGGACGCCTTCGCGGGAACGTTCCACATCGCCGAGTCCTACCAGGAGTTGGAGGCGGCCTACCGCACGGCCGCGACGGGCCGGCTGCCCGCGCCCGCGCCGTCCGAGGTGTACTGCCACTCGCTGACCGACCCGTCGATCCTCGGCCCCGAGCTCAACGCCCGGGGCTACCACACCCTCACGCTGTTCGGACTGCACCAGCCGGCCCGGCTGTTCGGCGCCGGGGTGAGCGGTGAGGAGGCGCTGCGGGCGGTCCTGGCGCCGCTGGACGCGGTGCTGGACGAGCCGATCGCCGACTGCCTGGCGGTTGACCCGCAGGGCCGCCCGTGCATCGAGGTTCGCACCCCGCTGGACCTGGAGCGCGAACTCGGCCTGCCCGCGGGCAACATCTTCCACCGCGACCTGGCCTTCCCGTACCGCACCGGCCCGCACGGCGATCCGCAGACCGACCCGCAGGCCGGTCGCCAGGCCGACCCCAAAACCGACCCCGAGGCCGACCGCTGGGGCGTGGCCACCGCCCACCCCAACGTCCTGCTCTGCGGCGCGGGCGCGGTGCGCGGCGGCGGTGTCAGCGGCATCCCGGGCCACAACGCGGCGATGGCCGTCCTCGGGCGCTGACGACGCCTCAACCCGACTATCGAAACGATGCCGTTCCGTTAATCCCGCCCGTGCGCTACGCTGCTTAACGAAACGCCAGCGTCTCGATAAGTCCGTCGGCTCACCAAGGCAGGTGCCCATGTCCGCACAGCCCGTTCCCGACAGCGCCGCGGCCGACTCCCGGCGCTGGCGGGCCCTTTGGTTCATCTGCCTCGCCCAACTGATGGTGGTGGTCGACGGCACGATCGTGAACATCGCGCTCCCCTCGGCCCAGCACGACCTGGGCTTCTCCGACACCACCCGGCAGTGGGTGGTCACCGGCTACGCGCTCGCCTTCGGCGGCCTGCTGCTGCTCGGCGGACGCATCGCCGACGTGTGGGGCCGCAAGCGGGCCTTCCTCGTCGGCGTCATCGGGTTCGCCGCCGCCTCCGCGCTCGGCGGGGCCGCGACCAGCACCGGGATGCTGCTCGGCGCCCGCGCGCTCCAGGGCGCGTTCGGCGCGCTGCTCTCACCGTCCGCGCTGTCGCTGATCACCCTGACGTTCCGTCAGCCGAAGGACCGTGCGAAGGCGTTCGGCATCTACAGCGTCGTGGCCGGCGGCGGCGCGGCCGTCGGCCTGGTGCTCGGCGGCTTCCTCACCGAGTACGCCAACTGGCGCTGGACCCTCTACGTGAACGTCGGCCTCGCCGTCGTCGCCGCAACCGGCGCGGTGCTGGTGATCCGGGAACCCGTCGGGCCGCGCTCCGGCCCGACCAGGTTCGACCTCCCCGGCGTGCTGCTCTCCTCCGCGGGCCTGGCCACGCTGGTGTACGGGTGCGCCAACGCCGAGAGCGACGGCTGGGGTTCGGTCACCACGGTCGGCCGGTTCGTCGCCTCCGTGGTCCTGCTCGCGCTCTTCGTGCTCGTGGAGAGCCGCAGCCGCAACCCGCTGCTGCCGCTGCGGGTCCTGCGGGACCGCAACCGCGGCGGGGCCTACCTGTCGCTGGCCGTTGCCGTCACCGGGATGTTCGGCCTGCTGCTCTTCCTCACCTTCTACCTCCAAGTCGTGCTCGGGTACAGCCCCGTGGTCGCCGGCCTCGCGTTCCTGCCGATGGTCGCCGGCATGATGCTCGGCTCCACCCAGATCGGCACCCGGCTCGTCACCAAGGTCCCGCCGCGCCTGCTGATGGGCCCGGGCTTCCTGATCGGGGCCGCCGGGCTCGCCTGGATGACCCGGATGAGCGTCACGGACGACTACGCCTCCGTCGTGCTGCCCGGCATGCTGCTGCTGGGCCTGGGCGTGGGCTCCGCGTTCACACCCGCGATGAACCTGGCCACTTCGGGCGTGGGGCCCACCGAGGCCGGCGTGGCCTCGGCGATGGTCAACACCTCCCAGCAGATCGGCGGCGCGATCGGCACGGCCCTGCTCAACACCATCGCCACCTCGGCCACCGCCGCCTGGGCCACCTCGCACCTGCACCGCGGGATGACCCCCGCCGAGCTGGGCACCGCCAAGCTGCAGGCCCTGGTGCACGGTTACAACGTCGCGATGTGGTGCTCGGCCGGCTTCCTGGTCGCCGCCGCCGCGATCGCCCTGGTGCTGATCGACCACCGGCCCGTCGACCGCCGGGCCCACCCGACCGACGACGCCAAGAAGCTGTCGGCGGCGGCGCACTGACGAACAGTCAGTCCCCGGTCGGGGCCGGGCGCCCCGACAGCGCCGGCAGGACGACCGCGTCGACGAACTCGTGCAGGTAGGGGCCGTCCACCTCGACGCCCTCCAGCACGAACCGCGCCAGCACCGCGCCCAGCATCATGTGCTGCACGAACCGGCCGGCCGGGTTCCCCGGGGCGACCTCGCCCCGGGCCACCGCCCTGGCCAGCGCCTGCTTCACCGTCCTGGCCTCGCGGTCGGCCATGGCCGACCGCAGCGCCGCCGCCAAGTCCTCGTTGCGGCCCGCCGCGTGGGCCACCGCCCGCATCAGGTCGGCGTCCTGGGCCGTCGCCTCGGAGAGCAGCTCGACCATCAGGTGCAGGTCCCCCGCGAGCGACCCGGTGTCGATCGACGCCAGGTCGACCCGCCGGTTGTTCCGGATCGCCTGCGCCACCAACTCGGGCTTGCCGCCCCAACGCCGGTACAGGGTGGCCTTGCTCGACTTGGTCAAAGCGGCGACCCGCTCCATGGTGAGCGCCTCGTAGCCCACTTCGTGCAGCAGTACGACGACGCCGTCGAACAGCTCCTGCTCCCGCTCGGCCGACAGCCGACTGCGCCGACGCGGCGCTGCCCCGTCCGCCGGCTCCGGGCCGTCGCCCGACTCCGGGCCGTCGTCCGACGCCGAGCCGTCTTCCGGCTCCAGTTCCTCCGCCGCAACGGCCATGGACACCGATCGTCCTTCCACCAAGCGCGGGCGACGCCGCTCGAAGAGACGGCACCGTCTCGCGTTTCCCCAGGATACGCGTGCCGTCCCGACGGTCACCCCGGGCGCACCCGGGCCGCTTCCGGTGCCACCGCAGGGCGGTGGCGTCATGTTGTGGCACTGCAGCATCATGACGTTCAACTCCCATGGACAGAAGCGATCACGAAAAGTCAGGATTCAAACAACAGACGTGAGTTGCGACCTTCCGGTCGCCTATCGGGCCTCCGCCACGAGAGGGAAACCAACCGGATGTTCAAGGGAAACATGATCGCGATGGCCGGCCGACTGGCGGTCCTCGCCGCTCTGATCGGCATTCTGGTGAGCGCTGGACAGACTGACGGCCGGGCGTCGGCAGCCGCGGCGCCGGGGGCCACGGCCGCGCGGGTGGCCGCGCCGGCCCTGGTGGGCGACACCGGCTGGTAGCCGGCCGACGAGCAGGCAGTAGCGACAGGAGCAACCGCAGCGGGGTGACGACGGGTCACGCCCGGGCGCAGCCCTGACCTCCGACGGCTGCCCCCAGCGGCCGACCGATCGGGGTGCGCGCACGGCTGCCCCGCCCGCTCCCCCACCGACCACCGCAAGGAGCGACCGATGACCGACCCGACAGCGCGGCAGGCGGGCGCCGCGCCGCTCGCCCATGGCCTCGACCACATCGTCCAGTTGCAGCAGGCGCTGGCCGGGGTGGACGTCCCGCGGCTCCAGCAGTGGGGCCGACGGCTCGCCGAGACGCTGAGCGCCGGCGGGCGCCTGCTCGCGGCGGGCAACGGCGGCTCCGCGGCGGAGGCGCAGCACCTGACCTCCGAGCTGGTCGGCCGGCTGCGGGACGACCGCGAGCCGCTGTCGGCCATCGCGCTGCACGCGGAGACCTCCGCGCTCACCGCGATCGGCAACGACTACGGCTACGAGGAGTCGTTCGCCCGTCAGGTGCGGGCCCACGGCAGGCCGGGCGACGTGCTGATCCTGCTCTCCACCTCGGGCCGCAGCCCCAACGTGCTGCGCGCGGCCGAGGCGGCCCGCGAGGCGGGCATGGCGGTGTGGGCGCTGACCGGCCCGGGCCCCAATCCGCTGGCCGAACTCTGCGACGAGGTGGTGGCGGTGGAGTCGGCGGCCACGGCCGCCGTGCAGGAGTGCCACCTGGTCGCGGTCCACATCATCTGCGCCTGCGTCGACATCGCGCTCGGCGTCTGCCCGCCGGCTGCCGAGGACACCACCGCGGACCGCCCGGCGCCGCTCGTCGTGGTGGGCGACACCCTGCTGGACCGTGACCTGGTGGGCACCGTGGAGCGGCTCTCGCCCGAGGCGCCCGTCCCGGTGGTGGACGAGGTGCGGGTGCACGCGCGCCCGGGTGGTGCCGGGCTGGCGGCCGTGCTGGCCGCCCGCGAGGGCCGGCCGGTCACCCTGGTCACGGCGCTCTCGGGCGACCGGGACGGACGCGAGCTCGCAACCCTGCTGCGCGGGCAGGGCGTTGACGTGATCGATCTCGGGCTGGCCGGGCCGACGCCGGTGAAGTCGCGGGTGCGGACCGACGGCCGTTCACTTCTGATGCTCAGTCAGGCCTCGGCTGACAGGAGCGAGTTCAGCCGTTCACTGACGGAACGTGAGCGGTCCACGGTGCTCGGGGCGGCGGCCGTGCTGGTCTCCGACTACGGGCGGGGGATCGCCGAGGACCCCGAGCTGCGTGCCCTGCTGGAGCGTGCGGCCGCCCGCTGCCCGGTGGTCTGGGACCCTCATCCCCGGGGCGCCGCGCCGGTGCGCGGAGTCCGGTTGGCGACCCCCAACGTCCGGGAGGCGGCCCGCTTCGCCCAGGGCGTCGAGGTCGCCGCTCCGCGCACCGAGGGCACCGGCCTGCGGGCGGACATCGACCGCGGCCGGGCGCTGGTGGGCGCCTGGTCCGCGGCGGGCGTCGTGGTGACCCGGGGCGTGGCGGGCGCCGTGCTGCTGGACGCGGCCGGCTCCTCCCCGCTCGTGGTGCCGGGCCTGCCGCGCACCTCCGGTGACCCGTGCGGAGCGGGCGACTGCTTCGCCGCGACGGCCACCCGGCTGCTGGCGGACGGGTTCCTGCTCTCCGAGGCGGTGACCGAGGCGGTCAAGGTGGCCGGCGACTTCGTCGCGGCCGGCGGCGCGTCGGCGGTGGCGGAGCGGCCGCGGCGCGAGCCGGAGAGCGCCGCAGCCGACGAGGGCGCACTGGCGGTGGTCGCCCGGGTGCGGGCCGCCGGCGGCACGGTGGTGGCCACGGGAGGCTGCTTCGACCTGCTGCACACCGGACACGTCGGGCTGCTGGAGCAGGCCCGCCGGCTCGGCGACTGCCTGGTGGTGTGCCTGAACGACGACGACTCGGTGCGCCGGCTCAAGGGTGCCGAGCGGCCGGTGGTCTCCGACGTCGACCGGGCCGCCGTGCTGGGTTCGCTCGCCTCGGTCGACGGGGTCTTCGTCTTCGGCGAGGACACGCCCGAGGACGCGCTGCGGCAGATCCGCCCGGACGTGTACGTCAAGGGGGGCGACTACCGGGTGGACGACGTCCCGGAGGCCGCGCTGGTGGAGACCTGGGGCGGGCGGACAGTGATCCTGCCGTACCTCGACGGCCGGTCCACCACCCGCATGATCGACAAGATCGCCGGGCGCAGCGCGCGCTGAACTCCCTCGCAACACAAGCCCGTTATCTCGTTTTCCGCATCATCTTCACGTCAGAGGGGATCAGCATGCCCGGACCCGGGTGGTACTTCATTGACGGCACCGAGGAAGCCGAGGTGCTGGAGGCGCTCAGGGGGCGGCAGCTCGGCCGCTACCGCTTCGGCGCGGAGGACACGGTCTCCAGGACCATGCAGTTCGAGCGCGAGATGGCCGGCCTGCTCGGCAGCCGGCACGTGCTCGCGCTCAACAGCTGCACCTCGGGCCTGCTCGCGGGGCTGACGGCGCTGGGCGTGGGCCCGGGCGACGAGGTGATCGTGCCCGGGTACACCTTCATCGCCTCGATCGCCGCCGTGCTGTTCACCGGTGCCCGGCCGGTCCTGGCGGAGATCGACGAGAGCCTCACCCTCGACCCCGACGACGTCGCCGCCAAGATCACCGAGCGCACCAAGGCGATCATGCCGGTGCACATGATCGGCGCCCCCGCCGACCTGGACCGGCTGCTGGCCATCGCCCGCACCGCCGGCTGCGCGGTGATCGAGGACTGCGCCCAGGCCTGCGGCGCCTCCTACCGGGGCCGCCGGGTGGGCACCATCGGCGACATCGGAGCGTTCTCGCTGAACAGCGGCAAGATGATCACCGCGGGCGACGGCGGTCTGCTGACCACCGACTCCGAGGCGCTGTACCGGCAGGCGTTCGCCTTCCACGACCACGGCTTCGCGCCCGACCGGGCCGGCCTGGTCGACGAGGGCCCCCGGATGGGCCTCAACCTGCGGCTGCACGAGCTCGCCTCGGCCGTCGGGCTGGTGCAGGCCCGCCGGCTCGACGGCCTGCTGGAGCGCTGCCGCACCCTCAAGGCCGCCGTGCGGGCCGAACTCCAGGACCTGCCCGGCGTGCGGGAGCGGGTGATCCACGACGAGGGCGAGTGCGGCACCGTGCACGTCCTGCTCTTCGACGATCCCGCCACGGCCACCGCGGTCGCCGCCGCCCTCGGCGGGCGCCCGCTGGCCGCCTCCTCGAAGCACAACTACGCCCTGATGGGCCAGCTGCACGCCGAGTTCGGCCGGCTCGACGGCGAGGGCCGCACCGCGGTCGGCAACGGCGCGCCCGGCGACCTGCCGCGCACCGACGACCTGCTGGCCCGCTCGGTGGCGCTCAGCGTCGGCGTCGTCGACGAGTACCTCGGCACGCTCGGCGAGGTCACCGTGCTCGACTCCCCCGAGCAGGCGGCGGCCAAGACGGCCGAGGTGCGCAAGGTCATCGAGTCGGTGCTGGCGACCCGTCAGGAGCCGTGCGGATGACGGGCTCCACCCGCCCGCGACCGGAGGTCCTGGTGACCGGCGCCGCCGGCTTCGTGGGCGGCCACACGGTGCGCGCCTGCCGGGAGGCCGGCTGGGCCGTCACCGCGCTGGACGTCCGGGAGGTCCCGGCCGCCACCGCCCCGGCGAGCGACTGCGTCCTCGGCCGGGCCGACCACGCGCCGGTGCTCGCCGACCTGCGCGCCGGGCGCTACGCGGCGGTCGTGCACCAAGGCGCCATCAGCAGCACGCTGGAGAGCGACCGGGCCAAGCTCCAGGACGCCAACGTGCGCCAGCCGTTGGCGCTCGCCGAGGCCTGCGCGGACAGCGGCGCGCTCTTCGTCTACGCCTCCTCCCACAGCGTCTACGGCACCATCCACCGCCGCATCGCCGTGGCCGAGGACAGCGAGGAGGACGCCTCGGTCTGCACCGGGCCGCTCAACCGCTACGCCGAGTCCAAGCTGGCCCTGGACCGGGAGATGGCCGGCCGGTACGGCTCCGGGGCGGCCTGGGTGGGGCTGCGCTACACCAACGTCTTCGGCACCGGCGAGGAGCACAAGGGCCAGATGGCCTCGATCATCTCCCAGCTGCTGCGCGGGGCCGCGCAGGGCCGGCGGCTGACGCTCTTCGCGGACACCCTGAAGGCGTGCCGCGATTACGTGCCGGTCGAGTCGGTCGCCCGGACCGTCGTCGCCCTGCTGCGCCACCAGGTGCCCAGCGGCGTCTACAACCTGGGATCCGGCTGCCCCGTCAGTTTCGCCACGCTGCTGGAGTGGTGCGCCGAGTTCAGCGGCGCGGAGCTGGACGTCCGGTTGGTGCCCAACCCCGTTGCGGACCGGTACCAGTACTGGACCTGCGCCGACCAGAGCCGGCTGCAGGGCGTGCTGCCGGGCGGCCGGCCCGAGCTGATCGAGGACGTCCGCAGCGGCGCCGCCACGCTGTTCCGGCACTTCCAGGAGCAGTGGCAGCAGCGGGCGAACGGGTGCTGATCGTCTTCGACCTCATGGGGACCCTGCTGACCGACCCCTACCAGCAGGCCCACGAGGCAGCTTCCGGGCGCACCTTCGCACAGTTCGACCGCGACCGCCCCCCCGGCGTCTACCACCGCCTGGAACGCGGGGAGATTCCGGAGGAGGCGTACTGGCGCAGCCTCCGGGAGGCCGGAATCGCCTTCAACGTCGAACTGTTCCACCGGGTCCGGCGGGAGGGCTACGGCTGGCTGCCCGGCATGCGGGAACTCGTGGTCGAGTGCGCCGCCGCCCACCGCACCGTGGTCGGTTCCAACTACCCGGACTGGATCGCCGAGGTCGGCCGTGATTTCCTGGCCGACCTCGGCGTCGAGGTGTTCGCGTCCCACCAGTTCGGCGTCCGCAAGCCGGAGGCGGCATTCTTCGAGCTGCTCTGCGAACGGACCGGCAGCTCGCTGCGCGAACTGGTCCTCATCGACGACAAGCAGCGCAACGTCGAGGCCGTCACGGCACTCGGCGGTCTCGGCATTCACTTCGTCTCGGCCCGGAACACCACCGAACGCTTGCGTGCGAACGGCCTGTTGGTGACGGGGATGGCAGAGCGGTGAATCCGCGGTGAACCGACTGGGCGTCAGACCCGTTGTAAGGAAGGGAAGACGGGGAACGTCGGTCGGCGAACACACCGGCCGCCACCGGTGGGCGACCACCGCCCCGGGGCCCGCGGTCGGTTGATGGAAGTACTGGTCAAACCGGCGGGGGCTCGGCGATGATGTGGCAACCTGCCAGCACCTTGGCAGGAGCGTGGTTGCGTAGTCGAACGACCTCGGGGGGCCGAGCCTGCTTCGAACACCGACCGTCTCCGGTCCGCCGACCGGACACCGGTCACGAGTGTATCCGTCGGGAGCCTGGTGGGGGACCAGGGAAGGAACTGACCAGAGAAGCAAGTCAGGAAAAAGATGAGCCGACAAACAGGCGTGTCCCAACAGCTGGATGAATCCCAGCCAGGTGAGACGCAAGCACTCGTTCAACCGCTGGGCCACGAAGCCTACAGCGTGTACGGGTGGGTACTGGAGCGCGGATACGTCGATCCGGAAGCCATGCTCGCCGAACTGGACCTGAGCCGGGACCAGCTGGCCGAAACGGTGAGCACCCTCACCGAGATGCGGCTGCTGCGCCCGCTGCCGGACGGCACCAACGTGGTCGCCTGCCGGCCGGACGTGGCCGCCGCGGAGATCGTCGGACCACTGGAGGACCACATCCAGCGGGTCCAGCGGGCGGCCAACCAGACCCGGAGCCAGTTCGATCCCCTGATGTCGATGTACCTCGCCACGGAGAGCCGCAAGCGCCGCGAGAAGGACGAGATCGACGTCCTCCCCGACCGCGCCAGCGTGAACGCCCTGCTCGACGAGGCCGCCAATTCCTGCACCAGCGAGGTCATCACGATGCAGCCGGGCGGCGGACGGCCGCGCGAACAGTTGCAGCGCGCGTTCCGGCGGGACGAGGCGCTCCTCGAACGCGGCGTCAAGTTCCGCACGCTCTACCAGCATTCCGCCCGTTTCGACGCCGCGACCCGGGACTACGTCGGAAAGGCGGCCAAGGCCGGCGCGCAGATCAGGACGGTCCGCGAGCTGAACAGCAAGATGATCATCTTCGACCGGGAGATGGCCTTCATTCCTGCGGCCGGCTCCGAGCGCGGCGCGGTGGTGGTGCGCGAACCCGCCGTGGTGGCCTTCCTGTGCGGCATCTTCGACGAATCCTGGGGCCACGGAATGGAGTTCGTCGGCGAGCTGCGGTCGCAGAGCGAGGAACGTGCGCTGGCGAACTCCGTGAAGAGCAGCATCCTGCGACTGCTCGTCCAAGGCGTGCGCGACGACACGATCGCCCGGCGGATGGGCATCTCGGTGCGCACCTGTCGGCGCCACATCGCCGAAATCATGGAACAGGCCGGCGCGGAGAGCCGCTTCCAGGCCGGTTACCTGGTGGCGGGCCGTCAACTCCTGGACGCCCAGGACTGACGGCGCGCGGCGGACCCGGTCCACTCGCCGGCCTCATCCCATTCGAGCTTGCCGACGGACCTCCGGTTGATGCCATGCACCATCGTGAGGCCGGTGGTTGATGGACACCCCGTCCGGCCCGCTGGCAAGCTCGAATGACGGTCCGACCGGATCGGATCGGGCAATGACTGACGATCCGTCAGGCGATTCGACCGGCGACGCATTGCGAGTGCCGTTCACGACGTGCGGGAGGCTGATGGTGCCGGGGCCCGAGTTGTCCTGTCCAACCGGCGACGGTCCGTCGCCCACCGCCGGGCTGCGGGTGCTGCGCGGGCCCGAGGTGCCGGCGGAGCTCGCCGCACCGCGACCGCGGGCGCCGACGCCCTTCCAGAGCGCCGGCTGGTGCCGGGCCTGGGTGACGGAGGCGGCCGCCGCCGAGGGGGCCGTTCCGCTCCTGGTGCGCGCGGGGACCACCGACGGCCAGACGGTCCGCGTCGGGCTGCAACTGCACGCCGAGGAGGCGGGGCCGGTGCTGCGCCCGCTCTCCTGGCCGTGGGCGGACTACCACGAGGCCTGGACCGAGGGCCCGGCCCCGCACGCCGAGCCGGCCGGCGCCGCACAGGCCCTGGCCGAGGCGCTCGACGAGGTCCAGCGGAGCGAGGGCGCGAGCCTGGACCTGCCGGACGTGGTGGCCGGCGGCCTGCTGCACCGGGCGGGCCTGCTGCTGGGCGCCCGGGAGAGCCCGGCGAGCCCCGTGGTGTCGATCGACCTGACCGACCCCGAGCGGGTCGCCGCCGTGGTGGAGCGCAAGGAGACGGTCCGCAAGCGCCGGCTGCTCGCCCGGCAGGGCGAGGTGAGCCTGGTGCACTGGCGCGACCCCGAACAACTGCGCGCCAGGCTGCCGTCCTTCTTCGCGATGCACGCCGAGCAGTGGCGGGACCGGCCGGACGCGGTGGCGCCGTTCGACGGCGGGGTGGTGGACCGGACCTTCGCCGGTGTGGCCGAGCAGCCGGACAGCGGTGCGGTGCTCACCGAACTGCGGCTGGACGGCGCCCCCGTGGCCGCCTACTACGGCTTCCTGCACCGCGACCGCTACTGGGCCTACCGCACCGCCTTCGACCAGTCCTTCCGGCGCCTGTCGCCGGGGCACCAGCTGGTCGCCGCCATGGTCGAGGACTTCCTCGCCGCCGGGGTGCGGGTCTTCGACCTCATGCGCGGCGACTACCCCTACAAGCTCGACTACGCCAGCAAGGTGGTGAACAACGTGCGGTTGGAGCGAGGGAGAGGGTGAACCCACCTGCCCCGCAAGCCGTTCGGGGCAGGTGTGGTCCGGTTCAGCCGTCGTGCTCGGTCCGCGCGGGCAGCCCGCTCCCGGCCTCGGCGATCCCGCGGCCGCGGAAGTCGTTGAGCTCGATCAGGTGGCCGTCCGGGTCGGTGAGGAAGGCGACCGTCTCCTCGCCGATCCGGTACGGCTCCTCGGTGATCGGGTACCCCAGCGACCGCACGTGCTCGACGAGTCGGGGCACGTCGCTGACCGAGAAGGCCGCGTGCTGGGTGCGGTGCGGGACCGGCGTGAGGCCGGCCTCCTGCCACAGCTCGATGCCGGGCGGCAGCCCCTCCGGGGCCACCTGCAGGATCACCCGCTGGTCGACCGTGTAGCGGACCACTTCGCGCAGCCCCAGGGCGGCGGTGTAGTACTCCGCGGATCGTTCGATGTCACAAACGTCCAGCCGGACGTGGTCGAACTTCATCGCGACGGTTCCCATGGCATCCTCCAGGTATTTACGCGCCACCAACCGTGTGCGGCAGGCGAATTGGCGTCATCGTAGCCCCTGGGAACTCCGGCCCGAAAGGCACCGGGAAACCGTGGCCAGGAATCGAATCACCGTGTTACAGTTCATCAACTTTGGTCGTGCACACCGTGATTGAGGATTCTCACAAGACTCCGGTGACACGATCGGCGCGGTTCGCACGGCGGCATTCGAAGCCCCTGCGTCGAGCGCTCGTCGAATCTCTCGCTGCGAATTCTGCGATTTCTTTGATTTGGGGGACATGGTGGCGGTGACAGCCGCAACACCCGGGAATCCGCCCGGTCGGCAGGCCGGGGCCGCCGACGTGATCGTGGTCGGCGCCGGACTCGCCGGACTTGAGGTCGCCCGGCGGCTGGCAGCGGCCGGCGGGGCCGGCCGGATCCTGGTGGTCGAGGCGGGCCCGGACGCCGGGCGCGAGCACTACCGGTGGGCCGACGAGCCCGCCCGGGCCGACGCCCGATGGCTCGACCCCGCGGCCGATCCGCACCTCTGGCAGCCCTACCGGCGCACCGACGCCGGGTACGGCGGGATCGCCGGCCTGCGCCGGCGGCTCGGCGGGCGCTCGCTCTACTGGGGCGGCGTGGCCCTGCCGATCGAGCCCTGGGCGCTGGCCGGGTCCTGGCCCGACTCGGTGGTGGCCGACCTGACCGGGTCCTGGCGCGGCGGACCGCCGCTGTACGAGTCGGTGGCGGCGCAGCTGCGCCAGTGGGCGGGCAGCCCGGCAGGTGCCGCGCAGCCGTCCCACCCGCTGGTCGGGCGGGAGTTCGCCGAGGCGCCCAAGGCGGTGCGCCAGGCGGACCAGGGTGGTCGCTGGCGGGCGTACTCGCCCCTGGACGACTGGCCCGACTCGGTCGAACTCGCCTGCGACAGCCACGCCGTGGCCGTCCAGGTCGAGGCGGGCCGGGTCACCGGGCTGCTGGTGGAGCGGGCCGGCGAGCGCCAACTGCTCGGCGCCGGGCGGGTCGTGCTCGCGGCGGGGACGGTCGAGAGCAGCCGGCTGGTGCTCCAGGCCCTGCACCAGGTGGACGGGTCGGCGCCGGTGGAGCTGCCCGGACTGGCGGACAAGGTGGCGCAGGGCTTCATGGCGGCCTTCGACCCCGCCCAGGCACCGCCCTCGGTCAAGGCCTTCGCCGAGTCCGGCCGGCTCTTCGTCTCCCGGGCCGATGCCGAGCTGCGATCGAGCGTCTTCCTGCGCTGCTACCTCAACGAGCACGGGCTGCTGATCGTCGACTGCTACTGCATGGGCGAGCAACTGCCCGGCCGGGCCGGGCGGGTGTGGTGCGAGCCCGGGGCGCAGCTGCCCTGGCCGACCTCCGTGGCCGGCGGCCTGAGCCCGGCGGACGAGCAACTCGTTCTCGCCCAGCGGCGCGAACTGCGGCGGATCCACCGGGAGCTGTGCCTGGAGGCCGGCACCGGCGGCGCCGAGCCGGCCTTCGAGAGCGCCTTCGGCTCACCGGACCTGGCCGAGCGGCTCGGCGCCGGAGCGGCGATGACCACAGCGGGGAGCACCGCGACCTACTCGTTCCCGATCGGCTCGGAACAGCACGAGTCCGGGACGCTGCCGCTCGGCGGCGCGCTGCTGGACGAGCACGCGCGGGTCCGGGCCGTGGCCGGGCTGTCCGTGGCCGGCCCCGCCACCTTCCCGCGCAGCGGCGCGGCGAACCCGGCGCTGACCATCCTCGCGCTCGCCGCACGCCTCGCCGCCGACCTGGCTGAGGAGTTGGCCGATGGGGCACCCGACGGGTCGACCGGACGGGGGCCCGGCACGTGCTGACCGCTCACCGCAAGGCCCTGCTGTTCATGAACGGCGGCCTGGGCAACGGAATCATCCTCGGCCCGGTGCTCGCCGACCTCGAACGGGCCCTGCCCGACCTGGAGTACCACTCCCCCGCCAACGCCATGCTGGAGGCCGACTGGGTGCGCTCCGCCCTGGGGATCCGTGGCCCGAGCAGCCAACTGCCCACGCTGTGGCGCAGGTTCCTGCCCGCCGACCGGCCGGCGGTGCTGGAGCACTGCCGGGAGCACGGGGTCACGCTGATCGTCAACCTCCGCAAGGAGGCCGCCGAGCGCGACGATGACTACTTCGCGTTCAAGGAGTGGGCCGCCGCGCACGGCATCGAGTGCTGGGACCTGCACGAACTCGAAGGCGAGCAGCTGCTGTTGCCGATCGCCGCCCAGGCGGCCGCGGTGCTGGAGCGCCACGGCGTGCCGACCGGCGGCACCGGGCCGGCCTGGCTGCGGGCGCGGTACGCGCCGCGGGCGGGCGTGACCGGCATCTGCGTGGGGGCCAGCGTCGAGGTGAAGCGCTGGCCCACCGAGCGGTGGTCGGCCCTGATCGAGCGGTTGGCCGAGCGCGGCGAGCGGCTGGAGGTCTGCGCCGGCCCGGACCCGACGGAGCGGGCCATCGCGCGGGAACTGGCGGACCGTCACCCCGATGCCGTACACGTGCGGTTGCTGAACAGCACCACCGATCTGCGCGACTGGATCGCCACGCTGGCGCGGGTCGTCACCAACGACACGCTGGCCGTCCACCTGGCCGCGGCGCTCGGCTGCCCGGCGGTGGCGCTCTACCTGGCCACCGAGTCACGCATCTGGTCGCCGCTGGCCGAGCACGGATTCGTGCCGGTGCAGAGCCGGGGCGGGCGCTACTGCGTCCTGATGAAGCTCGACGGCACCTGCACCAGGTTCTACGAGTCCTGCGCCGCGCCCTGCCGCACCACCCCGGGCCCGGCCGACGTGCTGGCCGCCCTGGACCGGCTCGCCGATCCGGACCGGGCGCCCGGGGAGTCCGAGCCCGCCGACGCGTTCATCGGCCCCCGGCCGCACGACGCACCGCCATCGCCCACCCCGACCGAGAAAGAGGCCTTGAACCGATGAGGAAGCGCGCGATATCGATCCTGGGAGGCCGGGCCGGCAACGCCGGATCCGGGACCCTGGCCCTGGCCGAGGCGGTCGGCGCCGAACTCGCCCGGCGCGGCTACGGCGTGGTCTCCGGCGGCGACGGCGGAGTCGCCGAGGCGGCCAACCGCGGCTGCCGGGCGGCCGGCGGCGAGACCCTCGCCCTGCTGAAGTGGAACCGGCTCGACGACTGCGGGCCGGAGATCACCTGGTCGCTGCCGACCTCGCTGGACCTGGCCCGCAGCAACGTGCTGAACTGGGCCGGCGACGGCGCCATCGCCTTCGAGGGCCGCTACGGGACGCTGGGCGAGATCGCCCTCGCGCTCGACACCGCACGGCCGTTGATCGTGCTCGGCGAGCAGCCCTTCCTGGACCCGCGGGCGCTGGACGCGCCGAACTGCCGGGCCTTCCCGGACCCGCAGCCCGGGGACGCGGCCGAGATCGTCGACGCGCTCGAAGCCCTGATCGCCGCGGTCACGCCGCCGCCGGTGCGGCCCGGCGCCGCGCTGTTCCACTCCGACCTCGCCGCGGAGCGGGGCGTGGGGCTGCGGCGGGCGGTGCCGGAGGACCTCGCGCTGTTCCGGCAGGCCTTCACCGACCCCGCGGTGCAGGAGTGGTGGGACCTGCCCGCCACCGACGAGGCGCTGGCCCGCTTCCAGCACGAGCGCTGCCTGGTGATCACCGAGGCCGGGCGGCCGGTGGGCTTCCTGGAGTACCGGGCGGACACCGCCCCGGGCGCCGACCACCTCGAACTCGACCTGGTCGTCGCCGCGCCGCAGGACCGGGGCCGGGGCATCGGGTCGGCCGCGCTGACCCGCTTCGCCGCCGCGGCCTTCGCGGCCGGGCACCACCGGATCACCGCCATGTCCGGGCCGTCGGACACGCGGGCCACGCGCTGCTTCGAGCGGTCCGGCTTCCGCCGGGTCGGCGTGCTGCGCTCCTACCGCCACCACCAGGACGCGCTCCTCTTCGAGCTGGTGGCCGATGACCTGACGGTCAGTCAGGTCGACGACGCGTCAGCGCAGCGGAGGTCACCCGAGCGGCTGGCGCTCGACCTGGCCGTGCGCCGCGAGGTGTTCGGTGACGCCGCGTCGATCCAGGTGCCCGACCAGGACGTCGCCGCCTGGCGCGAGTTCGCCGAGTTCCTGCGCTGCGGCCGTCCGATCGAGGTGACCGGCGGCGCGCAGTGGCCGGCCTACCCGAAGCCGGACAAGGGCCCGGCGCTCTGGTACTCCGCCGGCGTGGAGTCCACCTACGTCAAGGCCGTCCTGGAGGAGCAGGGCATCAAGCCCACCCTGCTGGACATCGCGGACTTCGACCTCTTCAAGGGGCCGGACCGCAGGATCGGCCAGGTCCACTTCCTGTGTGCCTCCATCGCGGCCTCGCTCGGCTACGGGCCGATCTACCTCGGCATGGAGCGCGCCGACCTGATGCTGGGCGCCAGCGAGTTCATGCGCGGCTACACCGAGCGGCACCCGTACTTCGCCGACTGGTGGAGCCGGTACCAGCCGGAGCACCAAGTGATCACGCTGGTCGGCGGGATGCACAAGGAGGAGATCATCTCCTGGCTGCACGAGCGCGGGATCGGGGTGACCGGCACCTGTGACAACGCGATCCCCGGCCGGGCCTGGTGCGGTGACTGCTACAAGTGCTTCGAGGCCTTCTACACGGCCAAGCCCGTCGGCATCGACCTGGGCATCCCGCTGACCCGCGCCGCGTTCGACCGCTACCACGTGGAGTACCGGCGGTTCGTCGACTCGGAGTTCACCGACAACTACAACAACGCCTACCAGCACTACGTGCGCCTGCAGATCACCTACGGTCCGATCTTCGACCCGGACGTGGACTGCCAGGACGACGCGTCGTGAAGCGGGGCGGGCGGACACGTGGTTGAGGTCGCAAGGACGCTGGTCGTCCTGGAGTTCCCCGGGGGCGGCACGGCCGGCCGGGTGCGCAGCATGGGGCTGGAGCGGCTGGACCTGCGGGTCCGGTACCTGTTCGACGAGGTCCGTCCGCGCCGGACGGCGATCGACGACTACGCGGGCGAGCTGCTCGCGGCCTCCGGTGCCGAGCAGGTCGCGATGGTCGTCGCCTACTGCGGCGCCGTGCCGATCGCCCGTCAGCTGGCCGAGCACTGCCTGCGAGTGGGCGGCCGGCGGCCGGCGGTGCTGGCGCTCAATCCCGAGGCGACCCTCGCCGAGGGCGTCGCCGGCCTGTTGGGCCGGATGCTCACCAAGGCGGGCGTGCCGCAGGAGCTGGCGGACGGCCTCACCGCCAGCGGCGAGACGGTCCGCGACCGGGTGGCCGACGCGCTGCCCGCCGTGGAGTCCGCGCTCGCCGAGGCGTACGCACGGCCGCCGCTGAACCTGGCCACGGCCGCCGGGCCGCTGGCCGCGATGCAGGCGGACTGGCTGGCGCACCTGGCCGCGGCCTGCGATCCGGCACAACTGCCGCCCGACGAGCGCGAGTTGCACGTCATCGCGGCGGACCACCCGTGCCCGCCGGGCTGTCCGGCGCGACACGAGGGCGTCGACGTCCCGCAGCGCGGCTTCTTCGCCGCCGACGAGACGTTCCGCGCCCTGGCGGATGCGCTGCACGAATGAAGCGGACGAGGCGGACCAGGCCGCCGCGGCGCGCGGCGCGCCGACCACACACCAGAACCGGCGATCGAGGGATTGGCACGTGCTGACGGAAGACCGCGACACCGGCGCAGGACGTCCTGAGCGGGACGGGGCCCCGGCGACGACACGTTTCGACGCCCGGCGTTTCAACACCGGCATCCCCCTGCCGGGGACCCGCTGGCGGATCTGGCCGCAGGCGATGGTGCGCAGCGCGGGCTTCCCCGCCGCGACCGCCCTGGGCCTGTCCGACCCGGCGGTGGCCGAGGCCGCCGACGCGCTCGACGGCGTCTCGCTGGGCGGCCGGCCGGACCTGACGGCGTTCGAGCCGGCCTGGCAGGAGTACTGGCGCGGCGCCGACCGGGTGCTCGCCGAGGTGGCCGGTTCGGACCTGTTCCGGCTCGCGGTGACCTGGCAGAACAGGTCGGTGCTGGCCTCCGGCGTCGACCCCCTGCTGCGGCAGATCGCCGAGGGCGGCCGCCGCGACGCCAAGCGGCGTTCCCGCGACGGGGCGCTGGCCACCTACCTGCAGCGCTACTGCCTGAAGAACGAGACGATCGGCTTCTTCGGCCCGATCGCCTGGGCCGGCATCGACCCCGGCTCGCCCGCCGCCGTGACCGTGCGGCCCGGGCCCGGCCTGGTGTCCGGCGCGGACGTGCACCTGGAGGGCTGGGCGGTGGACGCGCTGGCCGCGCGGTTGTCCCAACGCTTCGACCTGCGGCCCTGGTTGGCGCCGCGGCGGGCCCCGCTGCTGCGGTTGCGCGCGGACGGGGTGGAGCTGCCGTCCGGCAAGCTGAAGCCCGCCGACCCGGTGGCGCTCGCCGTGCTGGCCCGGGCCGACGGCCGGACCCCGGCGGGAGCCATCGCCGAGCAGGTGGCCCGCGCCCACCGGCTCGACCCCGCGCAGGTGACGGCGGTGCTGGCGGACCTGGTGCGGCGGCGCTGGCTGCACTGGGACCTCGAACTGGCCGGCCCGACACACACCGAGCGGGAGTTGGGCGAGCTGGCCGAGCGGGTCACCGACCCCGCCGTCCGCGAGGCGATGCGCACGGACCTGCGGCAGTTGGGGCAGGCCGTCGAGCGGGTCCAGCAGGCCTGGGACGACCTGGCCCGGCTGGGCCCGGCGCTCGGCGCGCTGGACGAGACCTTCGTCATGCTGACCGGCTCGGACGCGACCAGGCGGCACGGGCAGGCCTACAGCGGGCGGACCGTGGCCTACCTGGAGAGCCGGCGCGACGTCGCGGTGGAGCTCGGCGGCCCGTTCCTGGACGGGCTCGCCGTGCTGGCGCCGCTCGCCGACAGCGCGAGGTGGCTCTCCTGGCGGGTCAGGGAGCTGTTCCTGCCCCAGGTCCGGGCCGCCCACCAGCGCCTGCTGGCCAAGGGGACCACCGAGCCGAACGCGATGGCGCTGTGGCTGGAGTGCCTGCCGCTGCTGGCCGTCGCCCTGCCGCGCGCGCTGGACACGGCGCGCCGGGAGTTCCACGAGAAGTGGCGCCGGGTGCTGCCCGCGCCGGCCGGTGCCCGGCTGCTGCACCTCACGTCGGCGGAGCTGTCGGCCGGCGTCGCCAAGGAGTTCGCCGCGCCGCGGGCCGGCTGGAGCGAGGCCCGGCTGTGCTGCCCGGACATGATGATGATCGGCGGTGCGGGCCCGGACGAGCCGCTCCTGGTGCTGGGCGAACTGCACCTGTCCATCAACACCATGGACTACCAGGCCACCGTCGCCCAGCATCCCGACGTGCGCAGCCTGACGACGCTGCTGGACCAGGACTTCCCCGAGCCCCGGCTGCTGATGGCCCTGCCGAAGGACAGCCGGCCGCGCCTGACGCCGCGTTCGCACCCGGCGCTGGTGCGCGAACGCGACTACCGACTGGTCGTCAACGCGAACAACCCGATCCCGACGGCCGGCACGGCGCTGGCCGCCTGCGACGTGGACGTGCGCGAGGAGGACGGCGAGCTGTGGCTCACCACCCCCGGCGGCGACCGGTTCGACGTCATGGACCTGTTCGGCGAGGCGCTGAAGGAGCCGGTCTCGCAGGCCTTCGGCCTGCTCCCCGGGGCCAGGCGCCCGCGGATCGTGGTGGACCGGATGGTCGTGGCCCGGGAGAGCTGGACGCTGCCGGCCCGCAAGGCGGCGTTCGCGACGCTGGCCGACGAGCGCGAGCGGTTCGTCGTCGCGCGGCACTGGGCCCGGCGGCACGGGATCCCGCGGTTCGTGTTCGTCAAGTCCCCGCTGGAGACCAAGCCGTTCTTCGTGGACTTCGACGCGCCGCCCTACGTGGAGGCGCTGGCCCGCACGATCCGGCGGCTCGGCCGCGAGACCGGCACCGGTGACGGCGAACTGGCCTTCACCGTCACCGAGATGCTGCCGGGGCCGGAGCACTGCTGGCTCACCGATGCCGAACAGCGGCACTACACCGCGGAACTGCGGCTGGTCATGGTCGACACCGAGACCGAGACCGGCCCCGAGGCCGCTACCGATGACTGGAGGACGAGGACGTGACCGCGCCAATGTCGAGCGGACCGACGCTGCAGGAGTTCACCGCGCTCTGTGCCGACATCCTGGGAGTGCCGGAGCTGGCCCCCGAGTCGAACTTCTTCGACGAGGGCGGCGACTCGATCAGCGCCGCCCGCCTGGCGGTCGAGCTCGACGAGCGCTGGGAGCTGCAGATCGACATGTTCGAGATCTTCACCGCCGCGAACATCCACGAGCTGCACAGCGGGATGAGCGAGGCCCTGAGTGTCGAATAGCCCCGCCCCGCAGCGCCGGTGGGTGGTCCGGTGAACGCGCCCGTGGTCCTGGTGGACCCGTACTCCTCCGGTGTGGCCCTGGGCCGCGCCCTGCGCCGGGCCGGCTTCGACACCCACGCCGTGCTCAGCTCACCGGCCCCCGCGCCGGAGTACACCAAGACGTTCCAGCCGGCCGACCACGCCGGGGTGGTCTCCGCCGGGGTGACCTCCGCCGGGCCGGGCTTCGACCGGGTCCTCCAACTGGTCCGGGCCATCGGCCCGGTGGCCGTGATCCCGGGGGCCGAGAGCGGGGTGGAGCTGGCCGACGCACTGGCGGCCGAGCTCACCCCCGAGCTGGCCAACGACCCGGCCCGCTCGCACGCCCGCCGGGACAAGGCCGCCATGATGGCCACCCTGCGGGCGGCCGGGATCCCGACGGTCCGCACGCTCGCCGTCACCGAGGCGGAGGGCTGCGCCGCGCGCGCCGCCGAGCAGGGCCTGTCGGCGGCCGGCGACCTGGTCGTCAAGCCGGCCCGCAGCTCGCTGTCGGACGGCCTGACCCTGGTGCCGGCCGGCGGCGACCTCGAAGCCGCGGTCCGCTCGGTGCTGGGCGCGCGCAACCTGCTCGGGTCCGTCAACGAGACGGTCCTGGTCCAGGAACGGATCCACGGCACCGAGTACGTGGTGGACACCTTCACCGAGCACGGCCGACACATCGTCACGAACATCTGCCGCTACACCAAGGTCGCCGTCGGCGACAGCTTCGCGGTGTACGAGAGCACCGACTTCCTGCCCGAGGACGCGCCCGAGACCCCGGTCCTGGTCGCCTACGTGCGGCAGGTGCTGGACGCGCTGGGCGTGCGGTTCGGTCCCTGTCACAGCGAGGTGATGCTGACCGAGGACGGCCCGCGGCTGATGGAGACCGGGGCCCGGCTGGCCGGCGCCGGACTGCCGGGCGCCTGCGAACTGGCGACCGGCTCCAGCGCCATCTCCCGCTACCTGGACCGGCTGCACGGTCAGCCCCAGGACACCCGGGACTACGTGCTCCAGCGGCGGGTGCGCGGCGTCTACCTGGTGTTCCGGACCCCGGGCACGGTGACCAACACGGCCGTCCTGGACCGGATCCGCGTCCTGCCCAGCTGCCGCCACCTGCACCTGGGCCTGAGCGAGGGCGACCCGGTGGCCCCGACCACCGGGCTGATGTCGACCATGACCCGCGGCTGGGCCCTGCTGGCCCACCGCGACCCGGCCCGGGTCGAGCGCGACCACGCCGAGTTCCGCCGGATCGAGGCCGAGCTGAAGGTCGTCGAGCACGGAGCCCTTCAGTGAGCCCGGTGAGCCCCGCGACCCCGGCGATCGAGGTGGCCGGGATCGGCCGGGTCTTCGGGCGCCAGGCGCAGGAGGTCACCGCGCTGCGCGAGGTGACCTTCGAGGTGGCCCAGGGCGAGATCGTGGCCCTGCTCGGCGGCAACGGCGCCGGCAAGACCACCCTGCTCAAGATCCTCTCCACGGTGCTGACCCCGAGCTGGGGCACCGCCCGCGTCCAGGGCTTCGACGCCGTCGAGCAGCCGCGCCGGGTGCGCGAGGCGCTCGGGGTGGTGTTCGGCGGCGACCGCGGGCTCTACGGCCGGCTCAGCGCCCGGGACAACCTGCGCTACTTCGGCATGCTCGGCGAACTCGGCCGGGCGCAGCTGCGGCGCCGGATCCCGGAGGTGCTGGCGCAGGTCCACCTTGAGCAGGCCGCCGACCGCCGGGTGGAGACCTTCTCCAAGGGCATGCGCCAACGGCTCCACCTGGCGATCGGCCTGCTGACCCGGCCCTCGGTGCTGCTGCTCGACGAGCCCACCGTCGGCCTGGACCCGGTCGAGGCGCAGAGCCTGCGCGAGACGGTGCTGGCGCTGCGCGACGAGGGCGTGGCGATCCTGCTGACCAGCCATTACCTGCTGGACGTGGAGCGGCTCGCGCAGCGCGTCGTGCTGCTGCACGAGGGCGTCGTCAAGCAGCAGTGCTCGCTCGCGGAGTTCACCCGGCAGGTCGGGCACGTCGCGACCGTCACGGTGCGCGGCACCGGTGTGCTGCCGGACCTGGCGGCGCGACCGCCGCAGGACCTGTCGACCCTGGCGGTGCGTCAGGAGGGCGACTCCTGGGAGATCGACGTCTGGCCGAAGGAGTGGAGCGCGGACGTCTTCACCGAACTCGGCCGGCTGTTCGGCGGGGTGGCGGTGCGCGACGTGCGGGTGCAGGACATGCGCCTGGAGGAGGCCTTCGCCAGCCAGTCCGGCCCCGGCCGGGCCGAGGAGGCGGCGCCGTGACGGGCGACGGGGGCGTGCTCTCCGCGCTCGCGGTCAGCGCCCGGCACCAGGTGCTGATCTACCTGATGGAGTGGAAGTTCAGCCTGGTCCTCGGGGTCGTCCAGCCGGCGGTGCTGCTGCTGGTGAACCTGAGCTCGGTCACCGACCCCGCCGCGGCGGGGCGGGTGGTGCTGGGCGTGGTGCTGATGTCGTTCTGGACCTCGACGGTGTGGAACGGCGCGGGCATCCTGCGCCTGGAGCGGGCCGAGGGCGTGCTGGCGGCGAGCCTGTACAGCTGCCGGTCGGCACTGGTGGTGCTGGTCGGCAAGTCGTTCGGCTCCAGCCTGCTGGCCGTGGTGTCCGTGCTGCTCACCGTCTCGCTCTCGCTGGCCGCGCTGGGCCAGCCGATCAGCGTGGGCAGCCCGGGCTGGCTGCTGCTGGGCCTGCTGGTGGTGCTGCTGTCCGGCACGGCGCTGGGCGTGCTGCTCTCCTGCGTCTTCCTGGTGAGCCGGTTCGGGGCGCAGATCTCCGGTGCGCTGATGTACCCGGTCTTCCTGCTCGCGGGGCTGCTGATCCCGCTGCGGATGATCCCGCGCGAGCTCGGCGCGCTGTCCTGGATCGTCAGTTTCCGCTGGGCGATGGCGTTCCTGGAGTCCTGCACGGCCGGGCGCCCGGCGCTGGCCGACCTCGGCGTGACGGTGCTGCTGAGCCTCGGTTACGCCGCCCTGGGCCACTACGCCTTCGGCTATGTCTCGCGGCGGGCCCGGGTCGCCGGGACCCTGGACCTGGAGTAGGCCTGCCATGACGTACCTGAAGTACCTGATGGCGGCTCGGCTGTCCTTCACCGAGCACCTCGCGGCGAACCCCTGGCGCATCACGGTCACCGCGCTGTGGCCACGGGCCCTGCTGCAGTGCCTGTTCTGGGTGCTGATCGGCCGGGTCAGCGGGGCCGGGGCCCGGTTCGCCTTCCCCGGGGCGCTGGCCCTGATCATCACGCTGTCCACGGTCATCGGGGTCTCCGACGTGCCGATGCTCGACCGCAGGTCGGGCACCTACTACCGGGTGCGGATGGCCCGGGTGTCGATCGCGGGCCTGTACGCCGCGCGGTGCGCGCCGTGGATCGCGGACGCCGTCGTCACCTTCCTGCTGTGCGTCGCGCTCGTCGGGCCGGCGGCGGGGGTCGGCTCGATGAGCCTGGACCTGCTGCGCTGCCTGCCGGTGTACCTGGTGATGATCCTGTCCAGCACCGCGGCCGGCCTGGCCGTGGCCTCGCTCGGCACCCGCTTCAACAGCAACGTGCTGCTCGGCAATTCGCTGGCCTACCTGATGCTGGCCGCCGGCAGCCTGATCGTCTCCGCCGGGCGGGTCCCGTTCCTGCGCTGGGTGGGCGACGTGCTGCCGATGACCCACGGGGTGGCTGCCGTCCGCGCGTTCGCGGACGGGCGGCCGTGGGCCGGCCAGCTGGGCTGGGAGCTGCTGGTGGGGCTCGGGTGGGCGGCCGCCGCGGCGCTCTCCTACACCGTGCAGGCCGCGCGCGTGCGGCGCACCGGCAACGAGTTCGGGATCTGACGATGGGTGGACGAGTGGAAGAGACGGCGACCGAGCCCCGGTGCCCGGTCCTGGAGCGGGTCCTGACGGCGGTCGAGCTGCACGCCGACCGGCCGGCCGTGGTCGGCGCGGACCGCACGCTCAGCTACGCGCAGGTGGGGGCGACCATCGAACGGGTCGCCGGGGTGCTGCGCGACAGCGCCCCGCCCGGCTCGGTGGTGGCGGTCTCCACCCGCGGCGGCGTCGACCTGCCCGGCGTCTTCCTGGGCGTGCGGGCGGCCGGCCTGGTGCCGTACCTGCTGGACGCCTACCTGCCCCGGGCCCGGGTCGAGGCCCTGCTGGCGGTGGCCCGCCCGGCCGTGGTGATCGAGGAGGCGCCGCCGCACCGGCTGCGGCCCGGCGTGCCGGACCCGCGGGTGCTGCCCCCGGCGGCCGGGTACGTGGTGTTCACCTCGGGGAGCCAGGGCGCGCCGAAGGGGATCGTCGGCAACGCCGCGGGCCTGGACCGCTTCCTCGACTGGGAGGTCCGCGAACTCGCCCTGGAGCCCGGCCGGCCGGCCGCGGTGCTCACCTCCCCGTCGTTCGACGTGGTGCTGCGGGAGATGCTGGTGCCGCTGGTCTGCGGCGGGCGGCTGCACGTCGCGGGCCCGCGGGTGCGCACCGATCCGCGCAGCGTGCTGCCCTGGCTGCGGGAGGAGGGCGTCGAACTCCTGCACCTGGTGCCCAGCCTGAGTGCCCGTTGGCTGGCCGGCCACGACCTCGGGCTGCCGCGGCTGCGCTGGTCGGTCTTCGCCGGCGAGCCGCTGTACGCCCGGCACGTGCGCCAGTGGCGGCAGGCCGCACCGAACTCGCGGATCGGCAACCTCTACGGGCCGTCGGAGACCACCCTGGCCAAGTTCTGGCACCGCGTCGACGGCCCGGTCGAGGGCCTGCTGCCGGTCGGGCGCCCGCTGCCCGGCACGGTGCTGCACCGGCTGCCCGTGCCGGAGCACGCGGCCGCCGCGCCGGGGACGTTCCGGATCGGCATCGAGACCCCGGACGGGTCGCTCGGCTACCTCGACCCCGACCGGATCGGCGAGGTCGCCGGCACGCTGCGGCGCGCCCGGGAGGTGACGCTGTTCGAGACCCAGGACCGGGGGCGGACGGCACCGGACGGCTCGCTGATCGTGGCGGGCCGGCTGGACTCCATCGTCAAGCGGCGCGGCGCGGCAGTTGACACGGCGTCGATCGCGGCGGCCGCGCTGGACGACCCGGGCGTCGAGGCGGCCTGCTGCTTCCAGGTCGACCGGGACGCCGAGGGCGACCTGGTGCTGGCGCTCGCCGTGCGCGGCGAACCGGCCGTCGACCGCGGCGCGCTGGTCACGGCCCTGCGCACGGCACTCGGGCCGGCGATGCCGGACGCCGTGCTGGCCTGCGAGCAACTGCCCCGGCTGCCGAGCGGCAAGGTCGACGCGGGCGCGGTGGCGCGCGGCCTGGCCTCGGGCGAGCTGGCCGCCCGACCGCTCTTCGGCGCGGCACGGTTCGGCAGTACGTCCGTCAATGACAACCCCACGAACGAACGAGAGGCCCAACCCCGATGAACCCGATGCCGAGCCGCCCCACCATGGCGCAGGAGGCGATGGTGGCGGCCGTCTGCGCCGCGGTGACCGAGGTGGTCGGTCCGGACCGGCTCACCCCCGAGTACGACTTCTTCGCGATGGGCCTCGACTCGCTGACCGTCGCCGCCGTCGTCGCGCAGCTGCAGCGGCGGCTGGGACTCGACGTGCCGTTGGCCGCCGCCTTCGAGCACTCGACGATCGGCGCGCTGGCGCTCTACCTGGCGAAGTCCACCCAGCGCGCCGCGGACCAGGTGCCGCCGGCCGCGGCCCCCGGCGAGCCGTTCCCCGCCCCGGCGATGACCAGCCTGCTGGCCCGCCGACTCGGCGCATCCTGGCAGCGGAGCCCCGCACCGGTCTGGGCCGCCCTCGACATGCCCCCCGGAACGGTCTCGGCACAAGCGCTGCGCGCGGCCCTGGACGAGCTGACGCTGCGTCATGAGGCGCTGCGGGTCTCCTTCGAGCGCCCGGCGGGCGGGGACGGCACGGTGTTCGCGACGGTGGGCGCGGCCGGCACGATCCCGCTCGACGTGGTCGACGCCGCCGGCTGGACGGACCAGGAGGTCGACCGGTTGATCCTGGCCCGCCGGGACCGGCCGGTCGACCGCGCACGGGGCCCGCTGGCCGCGGCGACCCTGATCCGCCGGGGCGACCTGGACATCCTGTGCCTGGTGCTGGACCACAACATCTGCGACCCGTGGTCGCTGCGGCTGCTGATCGCCGAGATCGGCCGGCTGTGCCGGGGCGTCGCCCTGGCGGAGCCCGGGGAGCGGGACCTGACCTTCTCCCAGTGGTGCGCGCTGGAGAGCCGGCTGATCGCCCAGGACCGCGGGCAACTGGCAGAGTTCTGGTGCGGGCTGCTCCCGCCGCCCCTGGACCCGGCGGCCGGGCCGCCCGTGCCGAGCGCCTACCCTGGCGCGCTGGTCACCCGGCGGTTCCAGGCCGACGCCGAGCTGCGCGCCGGCCTGCTGGCCCAGGCGGCCACCGAGGGCGTGAGCCTGCTCAGCCTGATGGGCGGTCACCTGCTGCGCGCCGTGCGGACCGTGCTGGGCGTGGACCGGGTGCCGGTGCAGGTCGACTCGATGAACCGGGACCTGCTCGGGACCGCGGGCCTGGTCGCCTCCACCACCAGCGAGCTCTGGATGGCCGTCGACACCTCCGCGAGCTCCTCCCCCACCGCGGCGGCGGCCGCCTTCCAGCAGTCCCTGCTCAAGGCGGTCTCCCAGCAGATGACGCCGCCGTTCCTGGTCCGCGACGCCCTCGCCGAACGGTTCGGCGAGGACTTCCGGCCATGGCTCTTCCTGGCCGTCAACCAGTGGCAGCCGACGCTGGAGTTCGCCGGCGGGTCCGCGCGGCTGCGCCCGGTCCCGGCGGGACGGGACGTGGGCACGCCGATGAGCCTGAACGTGACCGATCGCGGCTCGTGCCTGGACTTCGAGTTGCGGACCTGGGCGAACTTCGTCGAACCGCAGGTCACCGGGCAACTGGCCCGCACCCTGGCCGACTCGGTGGCCGACTCGGCCGGCGACGCCCGGCGGCCGCAGATCGAGGAGGAGACCCGTGAGCACTGAGCCCTTCGCGCCGGTGATCGCGATCAGCGGCACCGAGTTCCGCGGCGCCGCCGTGGAGGAACTCCTCGACACCGCCGACCGGGTCGGCGCGGACGGGGTCGAGGTCTGGTGGCCGGAGAACTTCACCCGGGGCGGCGCCGGCCGCTCGGAGCGCCGGCTCGCCCGGTGGTCCAAGGAGGTGGTGGCGGTGTCGGCCGGCGTCGAGGTGGGCGAGAGCGCCGACGTCGAGGGCACCCGGGCCAGGCTCACCGAGGCCGTCGAGCTGGCCGACCGGCTCGGCGCGCCCCGGGTCAACACCTACTTCGGCGCGCCCGGGTACCGCGACGACCGGCGCTCGGGCGAGGTGTTCCTGCGCAACCTCGCGCCGGTGCTGCGCCACGCGGAGCGACTGGGCGTCACCATCGTGCTGGAGAACGAGTTCGACGCCTTCGGGCGCGACCACCTGGGCGGCGACCCGACCCGCCGCCCCGACGCGCTGCGCGCCCTGCTGCGCCGGGCCGGGAGCGAGCGGCTGCGGCTGAACTTCGACGCGGCGAACTTCTACTGCGCGGGCGTCGAGCCGTTCCCGCACGCCTACGGTGTGCTCGCCCCCGACATCGACTACCTGCACGTCAAGGACATCCGGCTGGCCGATCCGGCACTGCCCCCGGACGACGGCCCGTGGCACCGCTACCGCGACTACGACCGGGCCTACGTGACCGGCTGGTTGGGCTCGGGCGCCGTCAACTGGCCCGGCCTGCTCCGCCAGTTGGCCACCGACGGCTACCGGGGCCCGCTGACCCTGGAGCCGCACGCCAAGCCCGCGCTGCGCGAGGAGGCCTTCGCCCAGGGCGTCCGCTGGCTGCGCGCCGAGCTGGCGCACCTGCGCAACGGTTAGTCGTCGGGGGCGTCCAGGTGGGCGAACTCCCGGGTCCAGGTGGCGTACCAGTCCCGGAACCACGGGTGCGACCCGGCGAGCGGCACGATGGTGCGCAGCGTCTCGCGGTAGTACGAGCGGCGCTTCTCGGGTCGTGGGTGAGTGTCCAGGCGCTGCACGTTGCTGAGGCGGTCGGCGAGCTTGACCAGCAGCGCGTCCTCGGGGGCCAGCCGCAGCCGGTCCAGGTAGGCCGCCCGGGCTTCGGCCCGGGACTGGCCGTCGGCGGGCTCGGGCTTGGTCACCCAGTCGACCAACTCGGCGACGCGCGGCCCGAACCGCGCGCGCACCTCGTCCGCCGAGCAGCCGGTGTCCTCCACCACGTCGTGCAGCACCGCCGCCCGCAGCAGGTCCGGGTCGGTCACGCCGAGGCCGTCGACCAGGACCCGGACCACCTCCAACAGGTGCTCCAGGTAGGGCTCGCCGGCCGGCCGCCGCTGGTCGCCGTGCCAGCGCACGGCGAACTCGACCGCCTCGTCGAGCTGTTCGAGCTCTGCCGCCGGCAGCCGCTCGGCCAGCGGGCCGCGCAGCCCCGGCCACCCGTCGGCCGCCTCGAAGACTCGCACCGCACTCATGCCGTCCCCCGTCCCCTGTTGCCCGGTTGACCCGGGCCGTGATCCGAAAGGCCACCCTAAAGCCTCCGGTCGGGCGGCCCGGTTCCCAGGTACCGGTCATCTCTGTCACCATTAGCTGAGACGGATGAGAATCTCATCGACATTCACATCTGCTGACGACTGACTGACGACTCATGGCGCGCTGGAGCGCGCCCGGACCTGGAGGCTCACTTGAGGACGTTCCGGAACCACGTCGTACGGCTGCTGGCGGGCGCGGCCCTGCTGCTCGGCGGGCTGATCGCCGCCTCGGCCCCCGCCCAGGCCGCCGCCCCGCTCTACACCGGCCCGCTCACCGTCTGCGGCAACTCCCCCATCCCGGCCGGGTACGTCGTCACCGACGAGGAGAGCTCCAACAGCTGCGGCGGCTACCGGCTGTACTACCTCACCCAGGTCACCACCCAGACCAACATGATGGTCTGCGGCAACTCCCCCATCCCGAGCGGCTGGGTGATCACCGACGAGGAGTCCTGGAACACCTGCGGCGGCTACCTGCGCTACGACATCCAGAAGGTCACCGGCCAGGCCGACCTGATGGCCTGCGGCAACTCCACCGTCCCGGCCGGTTACGTGGTCAACGACGAGGAGTCCTGGAACACCTGCGGCGGCTACCTGCGCTACAACCTCGAACTGGTCACCGGCCAGAGCTCGCTGCAGGTCTGCGGCAACTCCCCGATCCCCAGCGGCTACGTGATCTCCAGCTCGGAGGGCTGGAACACCTGCGGCGGCTACCAGCTGCTCTTCCTCACCAAGGTCGGCTGACCCCAGCCCGCGGCGAGCGGTCAGCCCGCGCCCAGCAGGGCGAGCAGCGGCTCCCAGGCCGCCTCGCCCAGCAGGGCGTCGGCCCGGTCCGAGCCGCCGTAGCGGAAGACGGGCGAGGCCGGGCGGGGCTCCTCGCCGGGCAGCACCAGCTGGTGGCCGGCGTCCGCGCGGGTCACCAGCCGGACCGGCCGGCCGGCCTCGCGCCGGCGGGCGGCCAACTGCTCGGCGTAGCGCAGCGAGGGCCACATCTCGTCGTCGCCGCCGGCGATCAGCAGCAGGTCGGCGGCGGCCCGCTCCGCCGGGATCGCGGCGGCGGCCAGCCGGTCGGCGAAGGTGCGCTCGCTGAGCTCGTAGCCGCCGCGGACCGCCACCGGGCCGGGCTCGCGCTCCTCGGCGAACCAGGAGTCGTCGATCGGCACGAAGGGCAGCGGCTTGCCCTGCCAGGTCCAGCCGGAGCGGTACGGCCGGTCCTGCCCGTCGAGCCCGGGGCCGAGGTTCGCCCAGGCCAGCGCGGACGGGGAGATGGCCACCACCGCGTCGACGCGCGGCTCGTGAACGGCAGTCAGCAGTGCGGCCTCGGCGCCCTTGGAGTTGCCCACCAGGCCGATCCGCCGTGCGCCGCGTTCCCGCAGCAGGTCGACGGCCGCGACGAAGCCCTCCAGCGGCACCTCGCAGATCCCGGCCGGCTGCCCCGGCCCGCCGAAATACCGCACGGCCAGCACCAGCAGCCCCTGCTCGGCGAGCACCCGGGCCCGCCGCCGGTCCACCCGGCCGCTGGAGCCGGTCAGCAGCACGACGCCCGCGCCGCTGCGCCGGGCCGGCTCCACCAGCACGGCCTCCCAAGGAACCGTCAGCTCGTGCTCGACGACCTGCACCGTGTCACCCTCCCCTGCTCCAAATCCCTGTGCGGCGAGCCTACCGGTGCCCGGAACTGACGGCGGGTCGGGCCGAGGAGCCCTGCTCGGCCAGCGCCCGGCGGTCGGTCTTGCCGGAGGGGTTGACCGGCAGCTCGGGCAGCACGACGAACCGGATCGGCACCATGTGCGCAGGAAGCACCGAGCGTGCATGCTCGGCCAGTTGACCGTCCAACAGCTGCACCGCGGAGTCCGGGCTGACGGTGTAGAAGGCGGTCAGCTGCGGCTCGCCGAGCCGGCTGATGGTGCGCACCACCGCCAGGTCGCGCAGGCCCGGGGCCTCCCGCAGCCGTGCCTCGACCTCGCCGAGCTCGATCCGGTAGCCGTTGATCTTCACCTGGTCGTCGGCCCGGCCCGCGTAGCAGAGCGTGCCGTCGGGCAGCCGCCTGGCCAGGTCGCCGCTGCGGTAGTGGCGCCGCACCGTGCCGTCGGCACCCGGCAGTTGGGGGAATCGCTCGGCAGTCAGCTCGGGCCGGTCGAGGTAGCCGGCGGCGACGCCCGCGCCGGAGACCAGGATCTCGCCGGTCCCGCCGGGCGCCACGTCCGCGCCGTCCTCGTCGACGACCCGCAGCTGCCAGCCGTCCAGCGGCTCGCCGAGGTCGGTGGCGAAGGCGCCGGGGCCCGCCGCGTCCGGCTCCCGGTCGAGTTCCTCGTCGGTGAGCGGGCGGGAGGTGACGAAGACGGTGGCCTCGGTGATGCCGTAGGTGTTGACGAACCGGGTGGTCCGGCCGAAGACGGCCCGCCAGGCCCGCACGTCGCGGACGTCGATCGACTCGCCGCCGAAGATCACGTAGCGCAGCGCGGGCGGGACGGGCAGGCTGCGGCGGGGGGCGGCCCGCGCCAGGTGGCGGAAGACCGAGGGGACCACGTTGAAGACCGTGACGCCCTCCCGGGCCAGCAGGTCCAGGGTCGCCTGGGGCGAGGCGGCCACCTCGGGCGGCACCACCACCAGGCAGGCCCCGCTGAGCAGGGCGCCCCAGATCTCCCAGACCGAGAAGTCGAACGAGTAGGAGTGGAACAGCGTCCAGACGTCCTGCGGGCCGGTCGCGTAGCGCTGCTCGCAGGCCCGCACCAGGGCGGCCACGTTGCGGTGCGGGACCGGAACTCCCTTGGGGCGCCCGGTCGAACCGGAGGTGTAGATCACGTAGGCGGGCGTGTCGGGGTCCACCGGCAGGCCGAGCACCGGCAGCGCGGGCGCCGCCGGGGCCGGCGCGTCCAGCCGCAGCACGGGCAGTTCGGCGAGCCGGTCCGGCAGCGGCTGGTCGGAGAGCACCAGGGACAGGCCCGCGTCCTCGGCGGTGAGGAGCAGCCGCTGCGCCGGGTAGGACGGGTCGAGCGGCACGTAGGTGTGCCCGCTGCGCAGCACCGCCAGCATGGCGACGATCACCTGCGCGCCGCGCCGCAGGTGCAGGCCGATCCGCTGGCCGGGCTGCGGGCGGTGGCGGCGCAGCAGCGCGGCCAGCTGGGCGGCCTGCCGGTCCAGCTGGGCGTAGGTCAGCTCGCCGTCCGCGTCGCGCAGCGCGACCCGGTCGGGGTGGCGCCGGGCCTGCCGGTCGAAGAGGCGGTGGACCAGCTGGTCCTCGGCGGGAACGGATCCGATCAGCACGCGGGCGGCCTCTCCTTGTAGTGGGCGGGTGCGGTGCGGGGTCACAGGGCCGGGCGGATCCGGCGGGCGCGCAGCCAGCCGTCGAGTTGCAGCACCATCTCGGTGTCGGCCCGGCCCAGCCAGCCGCCGCGGTCCAGCCGGCGCGGGTCGTCGACCACCTGCCAGGCCTTGGCCAGGTCGAGCAGCGGCCGCACGGGTGCGTCCTGGTCGGTCAGCACCTCGCGCAGCCGCTCGGCCAGCGACTGCTTGTAGCCGGCGTGGTAGGTGATCGGGAACGGCACCTTGGGCCGGTCGAGCACGGCGGCGGGCAGCAGGTCGGCGGCGATGGTGCGCAGCAGGCTCTTGTCCCGGCCGTCGAAGGACTTCATCCGCCACGGGACGTTGTAGAGGTAGTCGAAGAGGCGGTGGTCGGAGAACGGGAAGCGGACCTGGAGCCCGGCTGCGGCGGCCAGCCGCTCGGAGTGGTTGACCGCCTGCTCGTAGAGCCGGGTCATGTGCAGGTGGTCGATCTCCCGGGCCCGCCGGTCGTCGGCGGGGGCGCCGGGCAGGTGCGGCACCTCCTCGCGGGCCTCCTGGTAGCGCTCGGCGCAGAAGCCGGTGAAGCCGATCGAGCGCAGCAGCTCCGGGTCGAACAGGTCGTTGCCGATCCCGTTCGCCAGGCCGAAGGCCCGGGCCCGCTCGATCCACGGGAAGGTCCGGTGCTCGGTCGCGGCCCGTTCCTGATCGCTGATCAGGCCGCCGAAGACCGCGTCGGCGGCCTCGCCGCTGAGCGCCACCGGCGTGTGCGCGGCGACCTGACGGTAGAACAGGTAGGGCGTCAGGTTCTTGTCCCCGAAGGGTGACGGGAAGTCCTTGGCGGCCAGCACGGCGGCCAGGGTGGCCGGCTCGGTCAGCGTGGCCGGGTCGACCAGCACCTCCTGGTGCGCGCAGCCCACGTGGTCCACCACCGCCTGGGCGAACGGCCGGTCGGGCACGCCGGCGGCGCTCTCCCCGAAGGAGACGGTGAAGGTGCGCGGCCCCGCCGCGACGCCCTGGGCTACCAGGGCGGTGAGGGCGCTGGAGTCCAGGCCGCCGGAGAGCAGCACGGCGGGCGAGCCGCCGGGGGCCTCGCGGGCGATCGCCTCCTCCAGCAGGCCCCGGGTGGTGGCGATGGTCGAGGCCAGGTCCTCGGTGTGCGGGCGGGCCCGCAGCTGCCAGTACCGGTGCTCGCGCACGCCCTCCGGGCCGAGCCGCACCAGGTGCGCGGGGCGCACCTCGCGCACCCGGCGCAGCACCGAGTGGCCCGGGCGGCGCACCTGGGCGAGCAGGGCGCACAGGCCCTCGGCGTCGAGCTCGTTGCCGGCCAGTGGGTGGGCGCCGAGCGCCGCCGCCTCGGAGGCGAACAGCGCGCCGTGCGGCAGCGGCAGGTAGCTCAGCGGCTTGACGCCGAACCGGTCGCGGCAGAGCACGAGTTCGCTGCTCCGGGCGTCCCAGATCGCGAAGGCGAACAGGCCGTCCAGGTGCTCGGCCACGGCGCAGCCCCAGCGCAGGTAGCCGTGCAGAACCAGTTGCGCGTCGGTGTCGAGCGCTCCGCTCGGGCCGGCCGGGCCGAGCTCGGCGCGCAGCCGGGCGGAGTTGTCGAGCACGCCGTCGAAGGTGATCGCGGCGAGCGGGCGGCCGTCCTGCTCGGCCACGGCGGGCTGGGCGGCCGGGGCCTCCAGCGCGTCGGCGGCGTGGCCGAGCAAGGCGTGCGGGCTGTGCCAGTGCCGGTCGCCGTGGGCGCCGCGGACGAGGCCGGCCGTCATCGCGGCCACGGCCCCGCCCTCGTGGGTCAGGTCGCGCTGGCGGTCGACCCAGCCGGTGATGCCGGACATGGTTCTCCGTGAGGTGTCGGGCGGCCCGGGAGGGCCGGCGGTGGGTCAGTGCGCGGGCTGGTCCGGGTCCGGGAGCTCCTCCAGCGGTGTGCCAAGGTGGTCCGCGAAGCCGCTCAGCAGCGTGTCCAGCCAGCGGCCCAGGCGCCGCACGTCGGCCGCGTCGAACCGGTCGCCGCGGTGCGAGAGCCCGGCGCGCAGCCGCCCGCGGTCCTCGACCAGGGTCAGGGTGAGCCCGAACTTGGCCTCGTAGCCGAAGCGTTCGTCGCTGGCCAGCGGTGTCATCAGGGCCTCGCCGACGGCCACCGGCTCGGCCGACCTGAGGTTGAGGTTGAGCATGACGTCCGCGAACGGGGTGGCGGTGGAGCTGCGGGGCGGGGCCAGGCGGGCGATCACCTCGCCGAGCGGCGCGCCCGGGTGCTCGGCCAGCAGCAGCACCGACTCGCGGGTCGCGTCGAGCAGCTGGCCGAGGGTGCGGCCCTCCTCGTGCCGCGAGCGCAGGATCGCGGTGCCCAGGCGCGGGCCTAGCAGGCCGGGCAGGCTGCCGCCGGCGCCGTCCACCACCGGCACCGCGAAGGTGACGTCGTGGTGGCCGGTCAGCCGGTGCAGGGCGGCGGCGAGGGCGGTCGCGGCGATCATGAACCAGGAGCTCGTCCGCTGGGTGCCCACCGTGCGCAGCCGGGGCAGCAGGTCGTCCGGCAGCTCCAGGACGAGCGCGCCGTCCGGCTGGGGCGTGCTGGGCGGGGCGAGCGGCAGGCTCGCCGGGGCACCGGCCAGGCGCTCGACCCAGAAGTCGGCGGACGCACCGGCGACGGCCCGCGCACGCGGCTCCTGAGCGGCCGTCACGTAGTCCCGGTACTGCGCCGGGGGCGGCGACTGCGGCTCGCCGCCGTCCGCGGCCGCCGCGTAGCCCAGGGCCAGCTCGGCGGCCAGCGCCTGGACCGACTCCCCGTCCAGCACCAGGTGGTGGGCGCAGACCAGCAGCGCCTGGGCGTCCCGGTCCAGCTCGGCCAGCGCGAACCTGACCAGCCGTCCGGTGCCGGGGTCGAACGGGGCGCGGGCCGCCCGGCGCAGCCAGTCCTCGACCGCCGGTGCGCGCTGCGGCTCGGGCAGCCCGGTGAGGTCGAGGTGTTCGAGCTCGGGGTTCCAGGGGCCCTCGATCCGCTGGACCAGCCGCCCGTCCTCGTCCAGGAACCGGGTCCGCAGGATCTCGTGCCGGGCCACCAGGCCCGCCAGCGACTTCTCCAGGGTGCCCGGGTCCAGCCGTCCGTCCAACCGCCAGGCCAGCACGATGTTGTAGACCGCGCGGGCCGGGTCCAGCCGCTCGGCGAGCCAGATCCGCTCCTGGAACCCGGAGGCGGGCAGCTGCACCGCCTCGGTCACCGGGCCGGCCAGCGCCTCGGCGGGCCGGTCCGTACCGAGCCGCTCGTCGATCAGCGCGGCCAGCTCGCCCAGCCGGGGGTGGTCGAACACGTCGCGCAGCGAGATCGCCGCGCCGAGGTCCTCCTCGACCTGGGTGACCAGCTGTCCGACGAGCAGGGAGTGGCCGCCGAGTTCGAAGAAGGACTCCTCGGGGCCCGGCGGGTCCATCATCAGGACCTCTCCCCAGACCTCGGCCAGCGCGGCCAGGCAGCCGGCGGCGGACGGGGCGGCGGGGACGGCGCGGACGGCGGGGGTGGCCTCGGTCGCGGGGGCGCCGACCGGGCCGAGCAGTTCCAACCGGGCGCCGGGCAGGGTCCTGGCCCGCAGCGCGGGGGCGCCGTCCGCACCCGCCTGCCGGAGCAGTCCGGGCACGCCCAGCGGTGCGCGGTTGCCGTCCTGGTCGGCGACGAAGACGGGCACGCCCGCCGGTGCGGCGACCAGCGTGCGGGCCGGGTTCGGGGCGCCTTGCGCGGCGGCCAGCTCGGCCGGGTCGAAGAGCGGCTCGGCGGATCCGGGCGCCGGCTCCAGCACGGCGGCCAGCTCGCTGATCCGCCGCCCGGGGTGGCGGCAGAGGTCGGCCAGCACCGCCAGGTAGTCCTCGGACAGCGCGCCGAGCAGGGTGGGGCCGACGGTGGCGCCCGGGTCCTTCCAGAGCATCGACAGGCCGCCCTTGTCGCCGCGCAGCATCAGGGTCGCCCGGAAGTCCGCGGTGCTCTCCAGCTGACGCAGGCTCAGCACGGCGGAGGCGCCCTGCGGGTCGGTGAGCCGCAGCGCGCGCACGTCGACGTGCTCGTGCCGCCCGGCGTCCCACCACTGGAAGACCACCTGGTGGGTGCGCGCGTGGGCGTCGGGGCCGGTCAGGCCGGCGGCGCGCAGGACGGCCGGCAGCGGGAGCTCGCCGTGGCGCAGGCAGTCGCCCATGTCCCGGTGCAGCCGGGCGACCAGCTCGGCGTAGCTGTCGGACCCGCTGACCGTCTGCACCACGGGCAGCACGTTGGCGAAGTAGCCGACCAGCTCACGGGTTCCCGGCACCGACCGGCCGTGGAAGGGCACGCAGGCCAGCACCCGGTCCTGGCCGCTGTAGCGGCGCAGCAGCACGAAGAAGGCGGCGAACATCACCGTGAATCGGCTGACCTCCAGCTGGTCGGCGACGTCCGCGACGCGGGCCAGCAGGTCGTGCTCCAGCGGGCCGCCCAGCACCTGGTAGCGCGGCGGCTCCAGGGGCGCGGGCAGTTCGAAGGCGGGCGGGTCCGCGCCGAGGTAGCCGCGCCAGAACTCCCGGTGCGGCTCGCCCTCCGGGTCCTCGGCCAGCGCGTGCGAGCGAGCGGCCGAGGCCGCCCAGAGCGCCGGGTCGTCGGGCTCGCCGAGCTCCTCGCCGGCCCAGGCCCGGGTCAGCGCGTGCAGCAGGGTGAGCACCGACGCACCGTCACACACCAGGTGGTGGACGGCGATCAGCAGCAGGGTGCCCTCGGGGTGGTGGATCACGTCCGCGCGCACCAGCGGTCCGCCGCGCAGGTCGAAGGGGTGCTGCCAGGCGGTCCGCGCCGCCTGCTCGGCCGGCTCGGTGGTGTGCCGCTCGCGCACCGGGACCTCGGGCGCCGCCGACCAGTCGAGCACGGCGGTGCCGGCCCGCTCCACGACTCGGCCGAGCAGGTGCGGGTACCTGCGGGTGACGGCGGCCAGCGCGGTGCGCAGCTGCGCCGGGTCGGGCTCGCCCCGCACGTCGAAGGCCAGCGGGATGATGTGGGTCCACTGCTCCGGGTCGATCTGCCACCCGACGAACATGGCCTGCTGTCCCACGGACAGGGGGGCGGTCCGGGCGCCGCCGGCGGCGCTGTGCTGACTGTCTGTCATGTTTCCTCTCCTGCCTGGCGGTCCGCTGATGAGACGGTTCACCAGTGGGGCGGGGTTCACCGCCGGGACAGGAGCTCACTTCTGTGACGACGCGTCATGCGGGCGGCCACGTCCCCCACCTGCGGCGCAACCGACGGCATGACACGTCGTCAGGACACCGCGATCCAGCTCTCCTCGCTCCGCCGCTCGCCGGGGCGGCCCGCGCGCAGCGGGTGCGGGGCGGTGAGCACCCGGACCACCCGGCGCCGGGGCGGCAGCAGCTTGCCGAGCGCGGCCCCCGCCATCACCAGCGTCGTCGCCGCCACCACGGTGGCCAGCGCCTCGAACCCGGACCCGGGCCGCGCGAGGCCCCGCACCGAGAGCGCCGACGCCCCGCCGACGCCCAGCGCCCCCGCCGCCGGCAGTGCTCCGTACACGCGATCCCCGCCCCTCGACGCCGCTGCCGAACGATGAACCCTGCCGAACCGTGCGCACTGCGGCAGGCCGCCGCTCAAGTGGTGCGCCAGTACTGCTCCCGGCGGCGCAGCGTGTCCCACAGCGCGCGCAGGTAGACGGCGTGCTGGAACAGGTCGTAGCCCAGCTCCACGACGAGCGTGCCGGCCAGCACCTGCGCCTTCCAGCCGGCCCCGTGCGCCGTGACCACCTTCTCCGCGACGAAGACCAGCCCGACGACGTGCCAGAACGGCGAGGAGCGCGGCCTCCCCCGGGCCAGCATCCAGCCGGTGAAGACCAGGTAGAGGGCGAGCGAGAGGACGGACATGCCCATCAGGGCCTGCCGGCGGATGTACGGGGCGGTGACCGGCGTCCAGCCGTAGTCGCGCAGGTTCTCCAGGGCGCCGCGCTGCCAGCGCAGGCGCTGGTGCCAGAGCCTGGGCAGACTGGTCATCACCTCGGTGACCACGGCGCAGCCCGGCGGGGAGACCGTGCGGTAGCCCAGGGTCCGCACCGCCTTGGTGATCTCGTCGTCCTCGGTGAGCGAGGCCAGCGAGTAGTAGGAGGTGCCGCCGCCGATCAGCCCGGCCAGCCGGGCCTGCCTGACCTCGCGCAGGGTGGCGACCCGGAACAGCGTCGCCGTGCCGGTGAGCACGTCGGCGCGGTACTCCCGGCGGGCGATCTCGCGGGCGTAGCGGTGGAATTCGATGCGCTGGAGCGCGCCGAGCAGGCCGCCGCCCGGCTCGCCGTAGAAGATGCCGCCGACGGCGCCGACCGTGCGGTCCATCGCGGCGACGGCGCTGGCGAGGAAGGTCGGCTGGAGCGTGGTGTCGGCGTCCTGGACGAGCACCAGGTCGGCCGCGTCGAGGTCGTCCAGCAGCCGGCCGAGCGCCTGGTTGAGGGCGCCGGCCTTCTTGTGCCGGTTGCCCCGGGATTCGATGACGGCGGCGCCGGCCGCCCGGGCGGCCGGCGCCGTCCCGTCGGTGCAGTTGTCGGCCACCACCACGACCCGGTCCGGCGGGCGGTGTTGGCGGTGCAGCGCCGCGATGGCGGCGGCGATCCGGTCGGCCTCGTCGTGGGCGGGGATCAGCGCGAGGATGCGGCCGGCCGTGGCCGTGCCGTCGTGGCGGGCCCGGGCGGGCGGGCGTCGTCCGGGGCGGGGCCATCGCATGCGGTGCTCCTCGGGCGGTGGGGTCCTGGCGGGGCGCGGGGCGGCGGGCGCCGCGCCCGGGTGGGCGCGGCACCCGCCTGCCGGGGTCAGGCCCGGTGGATCTCGACGGTGTCCTGCGCGGCCGCGAAGACCGGCGAGCCGAGCTGGATGCCGGCCGGCGCGCGGCCGGCCGGGGCCGACTCCTCGACCTCCAGGGCCGGGTAGATCGACACCCACGGGTCGGTGCCGGCGCCGCGCGGCACCAGGTCCAGCCGCACCGCCGGGCAGGTCAGGGTGCGCTGGTCGGCCGACAGCACCCCGGTGGCGATGAGCTCGTGGCTCTCGTCCTCCCAGCGGGTGAAGGCCACCTGGTCCTCGGTGAACAGCAGCCCCTCGGGTGCGGTGAAGACCACCCGGACCGTGCCGATGGTGAGCCGACCGGTGTTGCGGATCACGAACGGCGGGTAGATCCACCGCTCCTGACCCGCCGTCGCCGTCAGCGCCGTGGTCTTGATGGCGGCCCGCAGCGGGCTGTCGGCGATCCGGCCGGAGAGCTGGACCGGCGCGTGGCGGCCGATGCTCGCCGAGCCGTTGTCGTAGCGGCCGGGCAGGGCGTCGGTGCGGGCCTGCACCGGGATCGTGTAGACGAGTGAACCCGTGTCGCTGGCCGTGGTGTTCAGGTGCGGGTTCGAGCTGATGACCAGGGTCCGCCCGGAGTCGTCGATGCTGTGGTCGAGGTCGCCGCCGACGACGCCGTGGATGGTGTCGTAGTACGCGTAGGTGGGTTGGCCGGTGAAGCCGAAGCCGTCCGGGGCGGTGAAGCGCTGGGAGATCACCCCCGGGTTCACCGGCTGGCCGGTGGCGGAGGTGAACTTGACGGTGAAGACGGTCTGTTGGCCGGGCGCGGCGATGGGCACGGTGTCCTGGACGACCGCGAGGGCGGTCTCGTCGCCGACCGGCGCGGGGACGACGACCGTCACGGGCAGCCGCACGACGCTGTCCTTGAGGTCGACCTCGCCGCTGTACTGGATCTCCAGCGTCGAGGTGTAGAGGCCGGCGGCCGTCTCCTTCGGGACACCGACCCGGAAGACGCCGTCCAACGAGCCCTCGTTGGGCACCAGTTGCTGACCGGCGAAGCTGCGGCTCAGCCGGCGGCCACCGCCCGCCCCGCCCGTCAGCCCCTCGGCGAGGGTCAGCACGACGGTGACGTACTGTCCGTCCACCGGGTTCGGCCCGCGGTTCTTCACCCGCACGCCGAGGTCGAACTGCTGGCCGCGCTGCACCGCGTGCGGGTAGACGCTCTCGCCGTACAGGTCCGCGGCCGGCAGCACCGGCGGCGTCATGTCGGCCACGTTCGTCACGCCGCGGATCCGGTTGTTCGCGGAGTCGGCGATGTACAGGTTGCCCACGGCGTCCAGCGCCACCCCGGACGGATAGTAGAGCCGGGCGGCGACCGCCGGACCGCCGTCGTCGACGTAGCCGCCGATCCCGCTGCCCGCCACGGTGGTGATGGTGCCGTCGGTGGACACCCGGCGCACCCGCTGGTCGTAGTCGTCGGCGATGTACAGGTTCCCGGCGTCGTCCAGCGTCACGTCGGTCGGGTAGTAGAGGCTGGTGGCGACGGCCGGGCCGCCGTCCGACAGGTAGCCGGCCGTCCCGTTGCCGGCGACCGTGGTGATGATCCCGGCCGGGGAGACCTTGCGCACCCGCTGGTTGCCGTAGTCCGCGAAGTACAGGTTCCCGTCGGGGTCGAGCACCAGTCCTGACGGGTTGTTGAGCGGCGTGGCGACGGCCGGGCCGCCATCGGAGACGTAGCCCGCGGTGCCGTTGCCCGCCACCGTGGTGATGATCCCGGCGGTGTCCACCTTGCGGATCCGGTGGCCGTACCACTCACTGAAGTACAGGTTCCCCGCCGCGTCGAGCACCACGCCGTGGGGGTAGTTGATCGGGGTGGCGACGGCCGGGCCGCCGTCCGAGACGTAGCCCGCGGTGCCGTTGCCCGCCACCGTGGTGATGATCCCGGCCGCGTCCACCTTGCGGATCCGCTGGCCCTGGTGCTCGGCGATGTAGACGTTCCCGGCGTCGTCGACGGCCACGGCCACCGGGTCGTAGAGGCTGGTGGCGACGGCCGGGCCGCCGTCGGAGACGTAGCCGGCGGTGCCGTTGCCCGCGACCGTGGTGATCGTCCCGGCGGGGGTCACCTTGCGGACCCGCTGGTTCTGGCGGTCGGCGAGGTAGAGGTTGCCCTGCTTGTCGAGGGCGACGCCGGTGGGGCCGTTGACCTTGGTCACGGCCGCCGGGCCGCCGTCGGACACGTAGCCCGCGGCCCCGTTGCCCGCCACCGTGGCGATGGCACCGTCCGGCAGGCCGCCGGGCTGCGGTCCGCGTCCGGGACTCGATTCGACTGCCACCTGTGCTTCTCCCGTCTTCGGGCACGGCACATCGCACGCGGGCGTGCCGCGCCGATGAGGATGGGATGGCTCCGGAGTACGCCGCAGCCTAACCAGCGGGCTCCGGGGCCCTTCCAGCCCTTTTCCGGCCACCCCCGCCGCCGTCCGGAACACCCACCCCGCCGGGCGACGCCAGGCACCCCTGGGGCGGACGGCCACCGGCGGGACACCGCGCACCGGTCGCCCGGCCCGCCGGATCGCGGTCCGCGGCCGGAACTCGCCACCGCCGTCCACCCCTTGACACACCCTTGTGACACCGGCTGGCCAAAAACGCGGTCTCGGCGGGTCCGTGCCGGCCGCGCGGCCCGGGCGGCCGCGTGGGTGCGCACTCAGCCCAGGAAGTCCGGCAGTTCGACGGTGGGCGGCAGCGGGGCGTGCGCCGGCAGGGGTTGGATCCGGACGAAGGCGTGCTCGAACGGGGCGTAGCAGAGCGGGTCCTGGCCGCGGGCGACGGCCAGCAGGTTGTCGCCGCGGCGCCAGATGCGGTGGCGCCAGCGGCGGCCGCGGGCGGGGCCGCCCGGGTGGTGCACCACGTCGTGGTCGGGCGGGCCGATGAGCGCGCTGAAGGTGGCCGCCACGGCGTCCAGCCGGGCATCGAGGGCGCCGGGCGGCGGGTCCGCCCGGCACTGCCAGCCGGGCCGGCCCGCCCACGGGTCCGTCGCCAACTCGCCTGCCGGGTCGACGAAGTACTCGTAGGCGAAGGGCAGCGAGAAGCAGCCCTCGCCGTGCACCAGGTGTCCGGCCGGGGTGTGGCAGCGCTCGCCCAGCGGGCCCGGCAGGTCGCCGGTCGAGGGCCAGCCGAGGGCGGTGGTCGCCGCCTCGGTGAGGTCGAAGTCCGCCCAGTCGAGCAACGACAAGTCGGCCACCTGGGCAGCCAGTTCGGGATCGACGGGGCAGGCGGCGACGATCCACGGCGGTGTGCCCGCCGCCGCGCCCTCCCGGTCGGCCACCGCCGCCTCCCCCGCCCGTCGCTCTCGTCCAGCCGTCGCCTTGGCAGCCGTCGCCTTGGTCCAGCCGTCGCGGCCCACCCTATCCGCCCGGCCCGCGGCTCAGGCCGGGAGCACCGGCACCGTCGACGGCGATGGCAGCAGGGCGGCGGTGAGGCGCTCGGCCACCCCGACGTCCAACGGGCCGTGCCCGAGCACGAAGCGGTACCAGAACAGGCCGTAGATCTGATCGACCATCAGGTCGAGGTCGGCGCCGGCGGCCAATTCGCCACGGCCGCGCCCGCGTTCGAGGAGTTCGTGCAGGGCGGTGCGGCGGGTGGCGGTGTAGCGCTGGAGCAGCTCGGCGAGGTGGGGGTCGCGGGCGGACTCGCGCAGCAGGGTGCGCAGCACGGCGGCGGTGGAGTCGCGCTGGGCCGCGTCGAAGGTGGTGGCGATGAAGGAGCGCAGTTCCTCGCGCAGCGTGCCGCCGCCGGCCGCGGTGACGTCCTGTCCGGCGCGGTCGATCAGCGCGTCGAGCAGCACGGCGCCCTTGGAGGGCCACCAGCGGTAGACGGTCTGCTTGCCGACGCCGGCCGCCTTGGCGATCGCGTCGATGGTGACGGGCTCGCCGTCACCGGCGCCGGCCAGGCGCAGGGCGGCGTCCAGGATCGCCTGGCGGGCCGCCTCGTTGCGGCGCCGCCCGGTGTGCGGGCGGGGCTCGGCCTGCGTGGGCTGCTCGGGCCCCCCGGTGTCCGGGCGGGGCTCGTTGCCGCTCATCCGTCCGTTCCCTTCTCTTGATCTCCAACTTGACAAGACTATCAGTCTCGACAATCATCATTGTCGAGACAGCAAGTCTCGGCAATACGGAGGGGATGACGATGAGCACTTTCTCGGGTCAGCGTGTGGTCGTACTGGGCGGCAGCTCGGGCATCGGGGAGGCGACCGCCGCCGCGTTCGCGAAGGACGGCGCGGAGGTCGTGATCACCGGCCGCGACCAGCAGCGGCTGGACGCGGCGGTGGCCCGGATCGGCGGCAACACCAAGGGCCACGCGGTGGACGCGGTGGACCAGGCGGCGGTCGCCGCCCTCTTCGCCGAGCTGGGCACCGTGGACCACCTGGTGCTCGGGGTGAGCGGTTCGGCCGGCTCCGGCGCCTTCGCCGAGCTCGACCTGGGCGAGCTGGCGCGCGGCTTCGACGCCAAGTTCTGGCCGCAGGTCCGCTCGCTCCAGGCGGCGCTGCCGCACCTGCGCACGGACGGTTCGGTCACCTTCATCACCGCCGGGTCCTCGCGGGCGGCCTTCCCGGGCACCGCCGGCCTGGCCGCGATCAACGGCGCGCTGGACGCGATGGTCCCGCCGCTGGCCGTCGAGCTCGCGCCGCTGCGGGTGAACGCGGTCTCCCCCGGCGTGATCGACACCCCGTGGTGGGACCGGGTGCCGGAGGAGCAGCGCAAGCAGCTCTTCGAGGGCCTGGCCGCGGTCACCCCGGTCGGGCGGGTCGGGCGGCCGGAGGACGTGGCCCAGGCGATCCAGATGCTGGCGGCCAACACCTTCGTCACCGGCATCGTGCTCGACTGCAACGGCGGGACCACCCTGGCCAGCGGGCGCTGAGCACGCGGGTGGGGCGGGCCGGGCTCCGGGAGCCCGGCCCGCCCCACCACGATGTCAGAGCCGTCGCAACGCCGCCTCGACGCTGTCGCCGCCACTGCTGTTGAACGCGATGGCCGCCTTCGGGGCATGACGCCGCACCAGGTTGACGACCTCCTCGAAGAACGTCAGCAGCGGCTCGGGCTTGCGGATGCCGCCGCCGATCACCACCACGTCCCAGGCGCGCCCGGTCAGCGCGGCGAGCAGCATGCCCTCGGTGGTCGCGTCCAGCGGGACCAGCGTCATCGCGGCGTCCAGGCCGTGCTCGGCGAAGCGGGCGAGCTCCCGGTCGAGGCCGGCGCGCAGCGCGGCGCCGTCCATCCCGGGCACGGGCACGGCGGTGGGGTCGATCCCGAGGATCAGTACGGAAGGCATGTCAGGTCTGACGATCAGTCAGCCACCGTGGTTCCCGCAGCGCATACGCCTCGGCACGCGCCCCACAGATCTCCCGCACGCCCCTGAATCGCGAACGCGCCGTCGAATGCCGCAGTTGCCTGGTCGCCCCACCGGCCCCGGCTCCCCGAAAGGGTGACTGCGGCGCTGTTCGATGACGGTTTCGATACCAACCGACCCGGGCCCGCTGCCACGCTGGTCCGCGTGATTTCTCGACGTGGCTTCTTCACAGCATCCGGTGCGGCCGTCGCGGCCGCCTCCGTCACCGCCCCCGCCCGGGCCGACGCGCCGGGCGGCCAGACCGGCCCAGCGGATCCGACCCGCCAGGTGGATCCGACCCGCTGGGCCGCGGCACAGGCGATGGCCTACCGGATCCTGCTGACCGACGAGTCCCACCGGGACCTGACCCTCGACTACCTGAAACTGCTCACCGGCCGGGCCGCCCTGCCCAAGACCCGCCAGCGCGACGTCCTGGTGGTCGGCGCGGGCGTCGCCGGCATGGTCTGCGCCCGGCTGCTGATCGCCGCCGGCCACCGGGTGCGGATCCTGGAGGCCAACCGCAGCCGGGTCGGCGGCCGGGTCAAGACCTTCCGCGGCGAGGTCTGGCAGGACCCGCGCAACTCGGCCGAGGCCGGCGCCATGCGGATACCCTCCACCCACCTGCTCACCCTCGCGCTCGCCGACCACCTCGGCGTCCAGCGCCGCCCGTTCGACCTGGTCGACGTGCCGCCGCAGCCCGACCTGCGCTCCGCCGATAGCAAGGTGGTCTACCGGTCCTGGACCGGCGAGCAGTTCAGCACCGGCAACGCCCCGGTCTTCACCACCCCCGCCGGCCTCGGCGGCCGGCTGATCAACGTCAACGGACAGACCGTCAGCAAGGCGGCCTACGCCAAGAACCCCGCCCCGGTGAACAAGACCTTCGGCTGGGACAGCAACGAGACCACCACCGCGTCCTTCGCCGACGCGCTCACCACCGCCCGCAAGTACACCCAGATCCAGAACCCGGACGGCAGCTGGACCGACAAGCCGATCGCCGACCGGGTCCAGGGCATGACCCAACTGCTCTACGACCTGGACGGCTACTCACTGCTGCGCTACCTCACCGAGGTCGCGAACTGGCAGGACCCGCAGATCCAGGCCGTCGGCACACTGGAGAACCTGACCAGCCGGCTCTCCTACGGCTTCCTGCACTCGGTCTTCGACGCCACCGACATCAACGCCTCGGTCACCTACTTCGAGTTCAGCGAGGGCATGGACTCCCTGCCGACCGCACTCGCCGAGGACCTGCCGATCGAGCAGGACCGGGTGGTCACCCGGGTGGTCAGCTCGCCCGGCCGGGTCACCGTCCACGCGGAGCCGGAGACCGGCTCGGAGGACGAGGCCTGCGACGGCGCGATCGGCGGACCGGTGCACGAGTACCAGGCGGACGCGGTGGTCTTCGCGGTGCCGTTCGCCGCGCTGCGGCACGTCACCTTCGACCCGATCCTGCCGTACCACAAGCGCCGGGCGATCACCGAGCTGCACCACGACACCGCGCACAAGGTGCTGCTGGAGTTCACCGAGCGCTGGTGGGAGTGGGACGAGGACGCGTGGCGCCGGCGCCTCGGCGACCACTACCAGCCCGGCCCGCACGGCCCCGCGGTGCCGGCCGTCGGCGGCGGCTGCATCTCGGACGAGTCCGCCCGGTTCGTCTACTTCCCCTCGCACCCGAGCGCGGGCGGCTCCCCCGGCGGCGTGGTGCTGGCCGCCTACAACTGGGCCGAGGACGCGCTGCGCTACGACTCGCTCACCCCCGAGGACCGGCACGACGAGGCGCTGGACCAGCTGGCCGAGATGTTCGGCGACCGGATCCGCGGCTACGCCACCGACCGGGCCGTCTCGCAGTCCTGGCTGCGCAACCGCTGGGCGCTCGGCGAGGCCGTGGTCGAGCTGCCCGGCCAGCTCACCAGCCTGGGGCCGCACGTGGCCGAGCCGGTGGGCGACCTGATGTACTTCGCCGGCGACCACTGCCAGCCGCGCTACCACGCCTGGATAGCCGGCGCGGTGGCCTCCGGCGTGGAGGCGGCGATCCAGGTCAGCGACCCGAACTGATCGTCGGTCAGCACGGGGTGTGCGGCCGTGGCCGGCCGCACACCCCGTCGGCGCCACGGACCGTCAGCGGTCCTTGAACTCCTCGATCGCGTCGCGCATCAGCTGCCCGAACTCCTCGCTGCCCGCGTGGCCGGAGTCCTCCACGATGTGCAGCCGGGCGCCCGGCCAGGCCTTGGCCAGCTCCCAGGCCGTCTGCGGCGGGCCGCCCATGTCGTGGCGCCCGTGCACCAGCACCGCCGGGATGCCGGCCAGCTTGCCGGCTCCGCGCAGCAGTTGGTCCTCCGTGAACCAGCCGCCGTTGCTGAAGATGTGCGAACAGATCCGGACGAAGGCGATCTGCTCGTCCTCGGTCCGGTCGCTGTACATGCCCGGCGAGTTGTTGGGCTCGCCGGAGATGACGGCGTCCTCCCAGGCCAGCCAGTCGGCGGCGGCCTTCGCCCGGACGGCCCGGTCCGGGTTCTCCATCAGCCGGGAGTAGGCGGCCAGCAGGTCGCCGTCCCGCTCCTCCTCCGGCACGCCCTCGCGGAACCGGTCCCAGGCCTCGGGCTGGAACCGCCCGGCGCCCCGGTAGAGCCAGTCGAGCTCGCCGGGGCTGGTGCTGGTGATCGCCGCGACCACCACTTCGCTGACCCGCTCGGGGTGCTGCTCGGCGTAGGCCAGGATCAGCGAGACGCCCCAGGAGGCGCCGTTCAGCAGCCAGCGCTCGATGCCCAGGTGCTCGCGCAGCAGCTCCATGTCGTCGATCAGGTGCTGGGTGGTGTTGAGGCTCATGTCGGCGGCCGGGTCGCTGGCGTGCGGGGTGCTGCGGCCGCAGTTGCGCTGGTCGAAGCGGATCAGGCGGTAGCGCTCGGGGTCCCAGGCGCGGGTCGGCCGCGCGCTGCAGCCGGCCCCGGGGCCGCCGTGCACGTGCAGGGCGGGCTTGCCCTCGGGGTTGCCGAGCTGTTCGTAGTAGATGCGGTTGCCGTCTCCGGTGTCGAGGTACCCGTGGTCGTAGGGACTTGTCGGCGGGTAGAAATCAACCATGAGGAGCGATCATAGACGCGATCTCGGTTCGGGTACAGCTAAATTGACGGCCGCTCAGGTGTGCAGCTCGACCACCCTGGCCCAGTCCGGCGGCGTGTCCGGACGGTAGTCGGGGTCGTGCTCGCGCACCCGGCGGCCGAGCCGGGCGAAGAGGCCGATCACGGTGCGGCAGGCCGGCCGGGCGGACGGCCACGGGGTCTGACCGTCGGTGAGCACCACCACCACGTCCGGCCGGGGCCGGGCCCGCAGCGCCGCCGCGAACCCGGTGCGCAGATCCGTCCCGCCGCCGCCGACCAGCGCGATGCCCTCGGCGCGGCACAGCTGCCCGACCGACTGGGCCGCCGCGTCGCAGGAGAGCACCGAGACCAGGTCGCGCCGCCCGCCGACCGCGCGGACGATCGCCGCCACCTCGACCAGTGCGCCGCCGAGTTCGGCGTCGCTGACCGAACCGGAGGTGTCCACCACCACGGTCACCCGGGGCGGCACCCGGCGCAGGCTCGGCAGCACGATCCCGGGCAGCGACACCGAGCGCCGGGCGGGCCGGCCGTAGGTGTAGTCGTCGCCCGCACCGCCCGACGAGACCGCCGCCCGGACGGCCGCGCCCAGCAGTTCGCGCCACGGCTGCGGCGGCTGGAACGCCTCCTCGGCCCAGCGCCGCCAGCCCTGCGGCGTGTCCCCCGGCCGGGCCCGGATCGCCTCGGCGACCCGGAAGCGGACGGCGTCGCGCTGCCGCGCGCTGAGCCCGTCGGCGCCGTCCGGTCCGAGGTCCCACTCGCGCTCCAGGCCGTCCGCGCCGCTGCCGCAGTCCAGCCAGGCGATCCGCTGCAGCTCCGGCCCGAGCCGGAACTGCCGCAGGTACTCCTCCATCAACAGGTCGCTGTCGAGCCGGAACTGGCTCGGCTGGAGCGCGTCCTCGGGCGTCGGCAGCCCGTCCCCGAAGATGTCGTCGTTGATCTCCAGGTCGGCGGCGATGTTCATCCGCAGCCGCTCGGCGGGCCCGGTCAGCCCGAGCTCGCGGGCCACCCGGTCGCTGCGCCCGTGGTGGTCGCGCAGCAGGTGGGAGACCTCGTGCACCCAGACCCCGGCCAGTTCCTCGACCGGCGTCCGGGCGACGAAGGCCGGGGAGACGTAGCAGCGCCAGTGCCGGTCCACCGCCATCGTCGGCACCCGCTCGGACGCCACCGGGTGCAGGGCGAAGAGCGCCGTCGCCAGGTAGGGCCGGGCCCGTGCGGCGAACAGGCGGGCGGCGAACAGCTTCTCCCGGTCGAGCTCCTGACGGTCCGTCATGTCTGTACTCATCGGCTGCCCACCGCGACCCGAGCGGCCGCGCGGTCGGCGCGCTCGGACAGGCCCACCGCCGCGGCGAACCGGTCGATCGCGGCGGGCACGTCCCAGTCCTCGCGGCGCAGCGCGGCGAGCGAGCTGGCCGGCACCACCACCAGGTCGGGCGCCCCGGTCTCCAGGGCCCGCACCAGCAGCGCCCAGGCGGCGTCCCAACGCGCCTTCTCCGGGCGGTTGCGGACAGCGGCCACCACCCCGTCCAGCGCGGCCTGCCGCAGGTCGCCGCGCTCGGGCAGCCGCGCGCCGGCCGGATCGGCCAGCAGCAGTTCCGGGTCCGGCAGGTCCATCCGGTCCAGGAAGGCGAGCAGTTCGAGGCCAGGCCCGTCGCCGACCGTGCCCCGGACCAGCAGCGAGAGCACGTCCCGCGAGGAGCCGGCCGTCCCGGCGAAGGCGATCAGCCGCAGCGCCATCTCCCAGCTGCGCGGCGAGGGCCAGGCACCGCCGCGCCGGGTCTCGCTCTTGGGGATCTGGTGGACCAGCGCCGGGCGCCCGGCGAGCAGCCCGCAGACGGCCCGGCGGGCGTGGTCGACGGAGTCGGCGAGCCGGCCGGGATCCAGGCTGGGCAGGGTGGCCCGGGGCCAGGTGCCGCCGAGGCCGCGGACCACCACCTCGGGGTCGTGCACCCACTGCAGGTGGACGAAGCGGTTGGCCAGCGGCGGGCTGAGCTCCCAGCCGTCGGCGGCCGAGGCGCGCGGGTTGGCGGCGGCCACGATCCTTACCCCGGGCGGGAGTTGCAATGCGCCGACGCGCCGCTCCAGGACCAGCCGGAGCAGTGCGGCCTGCACGGCGGGCGGGGCGGTGGAGAGCTCGTCGAGGAAGAGCAGCCCGCGCCCCTCGCGGACCAGCCGGACCGCCCAGTCCGGCGGGGCCATCGGCACGCCCTGGTTGGCCGGGTCGTCGCCGACGATCGGCAGCCCGGAGAAGTCGGACGGCTCGTGCACGCTCGCGATCACCGTGGTCAGCGGCAGGTCGAGGGTCTCGGCGAGCTGGGTGAGCGCGGCGGTCTTGCCGATGCCCGGCTCGCCCCAGAGCAGCACGGGCAGGTCGGCGGCGACGGCCAGGGTGAGGGCTTCGAGCTGGTCGTCGGCGCGCGGTTCGGTGCGGGTTTCGCCCAGCAGGGCGAGCAGTGCGGCGGCGGTGTCGAGGGTGCTTGCGGAGTACGAGGACATGACGGATCACCTTGGGGCAGTAGGGAGTTGACGAAGGGGGTGGCCGGCCGTGCGATCAGCGCGGCGCGCGGCGGCCGCGCCGCCGGTCGGGGCGTCGGAGGAGTTCGCGGGAGCGCCCGGGCTCGGCCAGCCCGGCCCGGAACATCCCGTAGGCGATCCGGCGTTCGGCGGCCGAGGCCAGTTCCTCGCGCAGCGGCCCGTCCCGCAGCACGGCGGCCGGGCCGAGCAGCGCCTCGACCACGGCCAGCGCGCCGGCGGTGTCGCCGTGCCGCAGCCGTTCGGCGACGCCCTCAAGACAGTCGGGCGCGCGGTGCGCCTGTTCGATCAGCCGCAGGCAGGGCAGTGGCGTGCCGGTGAGCGCCGCGAGCAGTTCCTCGCGGCGGATCTCCACCGGGTCGTGGTCCAGCGGCACCAGTCTCCCGTCGACCAGGCCGATGCGGTGGGTGGCACCCCGGCAGTCGACGAGTTGCGGCTCGTCGGCGCCACGGGTGGCTCGGGGAGCGGAAGTTGGCCGGAAGCCGGGCGCCAGGGCGGCGGCGACCAGCGGGTGCAGCAGGTCGGGGGTGACCAGGCCGGCGTCGAGCAGGTCGCGGTCGGGCGGGGTCCGCACGGCGGCGTCGGGCAGCACCGGCAGGCCCTTGACCGTTCTGCGCTCGGCGATCTGACGACCCATCAGCACGAGGTGCCGCCGGGCGCCGGTCCGGATGGCCACCGGACCGTCCGGCAGACCGTCGGCGCGCAGCAGGATCGCCGCCTCCGCCGCCCAGCGCGGCTCGCCCCCGGCGCGGGTCGCCAACTCGCCCGCCCGGCGGGCGTCCCAGAGGTGCCGGTGCAGGTCGAGCCGGTGGCGGCGGCTGGGTCTCGGGTGCGGGTGCCCGCCGGCCTCCCGCAGTCCGGGGTCCCAGAGCGCCAGGCTCACCCGCTGCCCGGCGTCCGCCCAGGCAGGCGGCGTGCGCACCACCAGCTGCACCGGCGCGCGTGAACTCCCGTACCGGGCAAGGCCGATGGTGAGCCCCGGGCGGATCAGCCCGTCGGGTGCGACCCGTGGCAGGTGCCAGCGGAGCAGGTCGGGCGCCAGGTGCCGCAGGTCGTCCCGGAGTGCGCCGACGAGCTCACCGCCGTAGCGGTGGGCGGCCCCGCGCAGGTCGAGGTCGACCTCGACGTTGGCGGCGGCGCAGGCCCCGGCCCAGTCCCCGGATTCCCGGCGGGCGGTGGCGGTTCGGATCATGGAGGGCGGGACGGCGAACTCGCGCACGCGCCGCCAGCGAAGCAGATGGGTGGTGTCCCCGATCGCGCTGTGAGGTGCCATCAGCACTCACCTTGCGCAGCGATCGAAGCCCCCAATCCGAGAAGAGATCGAGTAGTCATCACGACGGAGCATAGCGACCGCCCCGGCGCCGCGCCACCACCTTCGACGGCCGGGCGCGGACCCCGCCGGGCGTCAGACGTGCTCGTCGACCCGGGCCGGCTCGACCGGCGCGGGCGCGCCCGTCCCCCGCTCGACCAGGCCGAGCGCGACGCCGGCGATGATCACCACCCCGCCGATCACCTGGGGCAGGCGCACCGTCTCGCCGTCGATCACCACCGCGCCCAGCACGCCGAACACCGGGACCAGATTGAGGATGTTCACCGCGACGCTCGAAGTCATCCGGCGCAGGCCGTAGTTGTAGAAGAGGAAGCCGCCGACCGAGCAGGCGACGGCCAGGTAGGCGAGCAGCAGCGAGCTGACGGTGTCCGGCGCGTGCCAGTTCGGCGCCTCCAGCAGCGAGGCGAGCAGGAAGCCGGCCGCGCCCGCCAGGGTCTGGTAGTAGGTCAGGGTCACGGCGTCCTGCCCGCTGCCCGCCTTCTTGCCGAGCGCGTTGTACCCGGCCCACACCAGGCCGCCGAGCAGCAGCAGCACGTCGCCGATCCAGCGCTGACTGCTGCCGACCTGGGCGCCGTTGCGCACCACCAGCGCCGCCCCCACGGTGGCGAGCAGCACGCCGGTCACCCGCAGCAGGGGCATCCGCACCCGCAGCGAGACCCATTCGACGAGCATCGTCATCAGCGGGTAGGTGGCCACGATGAGCGAGGCGTCCGAGGCGGTGGACAGCTTGACGCCGATGTTCTCCAGCACGAAGTAGACGGTGATGCCGAGCAGTCCGCTCAGGTAGATCAGCCGCCGCTGGCGGGCGTCGGGCCGGGCCGCGCGGCCGCGGCGCAGCCGCACCATGACGCCGAGCAGCACGGCGGCGAGGGTGAAGCGGATGGCGCCGATGGTCAGCGGCCCGACGTCGGTCAGCACCCGCTTGGTGACGGCGTACGAGCTGCTCCAGAACAGCGCGGCCGCCACCACCGAGCAGACCGCCCAGGCCTTGGTCCTGCGCTCGTCCGTCACCTGGGGCCTCCTCCGGGGGTTTCCTCCGCCTGCAGCACCGTTCGGCCGACCTGACGGGACGGCGAATTTTGCACGCCGTTTCTGACGCGACGTTAGCAGTAGTTCCGCCCCGAACCGGTAGGCTCCGAACATAATTCGGCTGGTCGAGGGGTTTGGCGGGCATGGACGAACTTGATTCGACGCTGGTGCGGCTTCTCCAGCGCGATGGTCGGCGCAGCAACCGGGACCTGGCGCAGGAGTTGGGGATCGCCCCGTCCACCTGCCTGGAGCGGGTGCGCTCGCTGCGCGAGCGCGGTGTGCTGCTCGGGTTCCACGCGGAGGTGGACCTCCCCTCCCTGGGGCGCGGGCTCCAGGCGATGATCGCGGTGCGGGTGCGGCCGCCGACGCGTGCGGTGATCGAGCGGTTCCAGCGCTTCGTGCTGGCGATGCCGGAGGTGCTCTCGGTCTTCGCGCTGACCGGCACCGACGACTTCCTGCTGCACGTCGCGGTGCGCGACATGGACCACCTGCACGCCGTCGTGCTGGACAAGCTGACCGAGCGTCAGGAACTGGCCGACGTGCGCACCTCGGTGGTCTACCGGCACCTCAGGAACACCGTCATCGAACCGCTGTGAGCCCCTCCAGCACGCCGACCAGCAGGTCGTTGGAGTCGGGGGTGCCGACGGTGATCCGCAGGCCGGCGCCGGGGAAGTCGCGGACCAGCAGGCCGCGCTGCTCCAGTCCGGCGGCGACCGCGCTGGAGCGCGCCCCGAGCGGCAGCCAGAGGAAGTTCGTCGCGCTCGCCGGCACGGGCCAGCCCTGGGCGCGCAGCGCCGTGGCCAGCCGCTCGCGCTCGGCGGTGATCCGGTCCACCCGTTCGAACAGCTCGTCCTCGGCGAGCAGCGCGGCCAGCGCCGCCTCCTCCGCGACCCGGCCGACCCCGCACGGCACGGCGCACTTGCGCAGCGCCTGCGCGACCCGGGGGTGGGCGACGCCGTAGCCGACCCGCAGCCCGGCCAGCCCGTAGGCCTTGGAGAAGGTGCGCAGCACCATCACGTTGGGCCGGTCGCGGTACAGGTCGACGCCGTCCGGGGCGCCCGGGGTCCGGTGGAACTCGACGTAGGCCTCGTCCAGCACGACGAGCACCCGCTCGGGCACCCGGTCCAGGAAGCGCTTGAGCGCGGCGGCCCCGACGGCGGTGCCGGTGGGGTTGTTGGGCTCGCACACCAGCACCGCCGTGGTGCGGGGCGTGATGGCCGCGGCCATCGCGTCCAGGTCGTGGGCCTCCCCGCGCAGCGGGACCTCGACCGGGACGGCGCCGGCCATCTTCACCACGATCGGGAACGCCTCGAACGACGGCCAGGCGTAGACCACCTCGTCCCCCGGCGAGAGCATCGCCTGGCCGATCTGCTGGTAGATGCCCACCGAGCCGGGGCCGGTGACGACGTGGTCGAGCGGCACGTCCAGGCGGCGGGCGAGCGCGTCGACCAGCCGGTCCGGGAGGATCCCCGGGTAGCGGTTGGTCTGCGCGGCGGCCTCGGCGATCGCCGACAGGGCCGAGGGCAGCGGCGGGTAGGGGTTCTCGTTGAGGAACAGCCGGTGGAACTCGCCCACCGCCGGCGGCTGGGGCGGCTTGGGGACGTAGGCGGGTATGTCGTCGAGCGCGGCGCGGGGCGCGGGGGCCGCAGCGGTCACGGGTGCGATCTCCTGTCGTGGTCTGGGTCCTGCCCGGTCCTGCCCGGTCCGGCTTGGTCTGCCGGGTCCGTCAGTCGAGCTCGAAGCTGCGGCCGAGCCCCCGCTCCTTCGCCGCCCGGGCGATGGCGAAGCCCGACATGATGTCCTGCACGCCCAGGCCGAGCGACTTGAAGACGGTGACCGCCTCCCGGTCCGGCCGGCCCGGGTGCTTGCCGAGCAGCACCTCGCCGAGCTCCGCCAGCACGTGGTCCGGGCCGATCAGGCCCTGCGCGAGCGGGGCCCGCAGGTCGCCCGACTCGGCGGCGGCCGACTCCCGGCTGTCCACGAACCAGGCGGCCTTCGCCACCGCCTCGGCGCTGAGCTCGCGGTGGTCGATGAAGGAGGCGCCGACGGCGTTGAGGTGCACCCCGGGTGCGAGGTCCTCGGCCCGCACCAGCGGCTCCCGGGAGGCCGTCGTGGTGCACACCAGGTCGGCGCCGGCCAGGGCCAGGGCCGGGGTGTCCACCACCTCGACCCCGATGCCGAGCTCGGCCCGCGCCCACTCCCGGTAGGCCTCGGCGTTCGCCCTCGTGCGGCTCCACACCCGCACCCTGCGCAGGGTCCTGACGGTGTGCATGGCCTCCAGGTGGCTGCGCGCCTGGACGCCCGAGCCGAGCACCGCCAGGTCCCCGGCGTCCGGGCGGGCCAGCGCCTCGGTGGCGGCGGCCGAGACCGCGGCGGTGCGGATCGCGGTGACGGCGCCGGCGTCCATCAGGGCGAGCGGGGCGCCGGTCTCCGGGTCGAAGACCAGCACCACGCCGATGTGCAGGTCCAGTCCCCGGGCGGGGTTCTCGGGCTTGAGGACCATCGCCTTCAGCCCGTACCCGCCCAGGTCCTCGCCGCCGACGAAGCCCGGCATGGTGCCGAGCAGGCCGGTGTCCTGCGCCGGCCGCAGGATGGTGCGCAGCGGCAGCTCGGCCTGGCCGCCGCTGTACCGGCGCATCGCCTCGGCCATGGTGCGCACGGCCAGTTCCATCGGGTAGACCTCGCGCACGGTCGCGCGGTCGATCAGGAGCATCGCGGGCTGGTCCCTGTCTCTGTCAGGCCGACGTGTCGGCCAGGGCGAAGACCGACCAGAGCATGCGGATCGGCCGGGTGCGGGAGATGAACTCCAGGGCGTGCGCCTTGGCCGCCGGCTGGGTGGTGAGCGCCAGGTCGGTCTCGCCGCGGCGCGCCTGGTCGGCGGCGGCGCTGGTGGAGGTGGCGTAGAGGATCTCGGCCACCGAGTAGTCGGCGGGCAGCAGTTCGTCGACCAGCGCGACGGGCGCCGGGTGGGTGGCGATCCGGGCCCGGCGCGGGATCCGGTGCCCCGGGGAGGCCGCGATGCCGTAGTGCGGGGTGTCGAACAGGAAGGCGCCGACGAACCGCAGGCTGGGGTCCATGTAGAAGCTGTGGATGCCCGCGTAGGCGTTGGCGATGACGACGTGGCTGACGGTCCGTTCGCGCAGCGCCTGGCCGGCCGTCTCGTAGGTGTTGTAGAGGTGGATGGTGGGCGGCCCGGCGGGGCCCCGGTCGGCCCACAGGTACAGCGCCGCCTGCTCGCTGCTGGTGCCGGCCGGTCCGAGCGTGCCGATCCGGTCGACCGCCGGTCCGTCGGAGAGTGCGGTGTCTATCCAGCCCGGTTCCTGAATCATGCGGTCCCCCTGCGACTGTGGTGATCAGGCTTCGGCGGAGCCGACGGCCTGGAGCCAGTGGTGGTAGCGCGAGTGCCGACCGCGCACCACGTCGTGGTAGGCGGTCATCAAGGCGGTGGTCAGCGGTCCGGGGCTGCCGCTCCCGATGGTCCGGCCGGCGATCCCGATCACCGGGACGATCTCGCTGCCGGTCCCGGTGAGGAAGACCTCGTCGGCCTGGAGCAGGTCCTCGCGGCCGAGGTCGCGCTGGTCGGTGCGGGTGTCCAGCAGGTCGGCGGCCAGGGTGATCACGGTGTCCCTGGTGATCCCCTCCAGCAGGTCCGCCGTGACCGGCGGTGTGACGAGCCGTCCGCCGATGACGGCGAAGACATTGGAGGTGCTGGCCTCGGCGACCTGGCCGCGGCTGTTCAGCAGGATCGCGTCCTGGTGGCCGCCGGCCCGCGCCTCGTCCACGGCCAGCGCGTTGTTGACGTAGCCGCCGGTCACCTTCGCCCGGACCGGCAGGGTGTCGGACTGCGGCCGGCGCCAGGAGCTGATCGCGCAGCTGATGCCGCCGCGGTCGGTGTAGGAGCCCATCCGGAAGGCGTTGATCGACAGCGCGTCCGAGACGCCCTGCAGCTGCACCCCGGGCGGCGTGCCGGGCAGCAGCGCCCGCTTGTACGCCAGCGGCCGGATGTACACGTCCCCGGTGGAGCCGGTGCGGCGCAGCAGTTCGGCCGTCAGCCCGGTCAGCTGCGCGGCGTCGTGCCCGACCTCGATGCGCAGCGTCCGGGCGCTGCGCAGCAGCCGCAGGTAGTGGTCGTGGCCGCGGAAGACGGCCAGCCCGCCGTCGTGCTGGGCGTAGGCGCGGATGCCCTCGAAGACGCCGGTGCCGTACTGCAGCGCCTGCGTGGTGACCGGCACCTGGGCCCGCTCCAGCGGCACGAACTCGCCGTCGTGGTAAGCGATCGCGGCGATGGCGGGGGTTGCCGAGGGGGTCGTCCCAGGAGTCGCGGCGGGGGCCGGTGCGGCGCTGGTCACTGGGCCCTCCCGCCGGCCACGGCGAGCGCGGCGGCGCGCTCGGCGTCGGGGGCCGACTGGCGCCGGTCCTCCACCCGGGCCGCCTTCCAGCTGACCATCGCGCCGGTGGTGGTGACACCGCCGATCGGGCCGTACTGGACCCGCAGCGGCACGTCCAGCCGCTCGCGCACCGCGGCGGCGATCGCCTGCTCGTCGATCCGCGCGTCCTCGGCGGTCGGCGGGAGTTCCAGATGGAGCGTCAGTTCGTCCTGCCCGTCCACGGCGTCGATCACCACCTGGTAGTCGAGGTAGCCGCGCGGCTGGGCGAGCAGCAGCTCCTCCAGGTCGTAGCCGCTGATCCGGCGGCCGCCGATCACCAGCACGTCGCGGGTCCGGCCGAGCACCTCCAGCAGCGGCGCGGGCAGGGTGCGGTCGGCGCCGGCCGGGCTGAGCCGGACCATGTCGCCGGTGCGGTAGCGGACCAGGGGCTTGCTGCCCCGGTAGAGGGCGGTGATGACCAGCTCGCCGGTGCGCACGCCGTCCGGGCCGGGCTCGACCGCCAGCCCGGTGTCGGGGTCGATCACCTCGTACAGGTTGAGCAGCGGCGCCGTGTACAGGCCGCCGTCGGCGCCGGCCGCCCCCATCACGGAGGCTTCCTGGGAGGCGTAGAGCGCGTTGTAGGCCCGGGCCCCCCAGACCTCGCCGATGTTCTCCAGCAGGCTGGGCGAGGCGAGTTCGCCGGTGCACATCAGCACGTCGATGCGGAAGTCGCGGCGCGGGTCGAGGCCCGCGGCGTACGCCTTCTTGGCCAGCGACAGGGCCATCCCCGGGGTGCTGAACAGGCCGGTGGCCGGCAGCACCCGCAGGGTCTCCAGCGCCCGCTCGTAGCCGACCATCGGCGAGTGCGGCCACATCTTGGCCACCGCGTGGCCCAGGTTGCGGCAGACCTCGCCGAAGGTGTCGCCGAACGCGTGCAGCTCGGTCGGGCCGGAGACGCCGATCACCTGCTCGTCGCCGTACTGCCGCAGGACGGTGTCGTAGTAGACCGTCAGCGCGGTGTTGTTGTGCAGCGAGTCGGTGTTGTCGCGCGGGCAGGGCGTGCTGCGGCCGGTGGTGCCCGTGGTCTCGTAGAAGATCCAGGCCTTGGACAGCGGGAGCGACAGCACGTCCTCGAACTCGCGCCGCAGGTCGTCCTTGGTGGTGAACGGGATCGCGGCGAGCGCCTCGGGGGCCAGCGACTCGATCGCCGCCGGGTCCACCGAGGCGAGGTGCCGGGCGTAGAACTTGGAGTGCTCGCGCACGTAGGAGATCGTGGCCCGCAGTTCGGTCAGCTGATGGGCCGCCAGATCGGCCTCGCTCCACTCGCCCGCCGCGTAGGAGCGGTGCCGGTCGCGTATCTGCCGGGCGGTCCGGTCGAGTTCCTCGTTGAAGACTGTGAACATGATCCCTCGTGTCGGTGCGTGGGTCGCCTGCGGCGACCGGGTCAGCGGTAGAGCGGCAGGCTCCCGGTGAGCTTGTTGACGGCGGCCTTCGTCCCGCAGACGGCCACCCCGATGTACGGGAGCTCCTCCGTGGGCAGCTCGGCGGTGCGCTGGGTGTACTCGTCGTAGGTCCGCGAGGACTGGGCCACCGCCGTGAAGTCCACGACGAAGACCTCGGGCAGTGCGGCGGCCCGCAGCACCAGGTCCCTGAGGTCCTCCGCGGTGCCCTTGAGGATGGGCAGCGGAATGGCCGTGATTCCCGTGTGGGAACGGCCGTCACCGTCCTTGACCTCGTCCCCGATGATGCCGTCGACGAACCGCCCGACGGAGAGGGAGAGGGCCGCGACGGTATTCATCGCCAGGCCGGTGGCGAGGTCGCGGTCGATGACGATGGCGCACTTGTCGTAGTTCTGGCTCACTTGTTTCTTTTCCTTGTTCCTGAATCACTGTCCGATATTTCGGATCAGCAGTCCGGCATTTCGGGTCGGCGCCGGAAGCCGAATTCCCCCGCGGGTCCACCCGGATTCCCCCAGGGTTTCCCCGATTCACTCCACGACGTCGGCGATGACCCAATCACTGATCTCCCGCCAGAGCCGGATGGCTTTCTGGTGGAACTCGTCGACGAGATAGCGCTCCAACGCGTCCTCGTCGTCCATCAGGCCGACCGCGGCGAAGTCGTAGGCCACCGGGCGGGTGGATATGTTGCGGCCGACCCGCCATTCGCGGAGTTCCGGAACCTCGCCGCCCACCTTGACCGCGATGCGTTCCGCCTCCTGGGCCCGCGGGTCCTCCCAGGAGATTCCGTCCTTGAACTTGAACAGCACGATGTGGCGGATCATCTCACCCTCCGTGGATCGTCACTCACAGTTCGCCGCGGGCCGCGGCGCGGCGCGCGAACTCCCGAACCGCCGTCAGTTGCCGGTCGCCCAGCGAGTAGTCGAGGACCCGGTAGTAGTCCCGCAGCACCCGCTCCTCGACGGCCGGCCCGGGGCCCTGGGCCGACTCGCGGGCCGCGGCGGCCGCGACCTCGGCCGGGTGCGCGCGGGCCAGGCCGACCGCGTCCGTCAGCGCCTCGCCCAGCTCGCGCACCCGGTCGGGGTGCGCCTGCGCGTAGTCGCGGCGCACCGCCCAGACCGCGAACACCATGGGCAGGCCGGTCCAGTCGCGCCACAGGGCGCCGGCGTCGGTGATGGTGAGCCCGGGCCGGGCCTCGGCGTGCAGCCGCAGCGCGTCGTCGCCTATCACCACCGCCGCGTCCGCCGTGCGGAGCATGGCGTCCACGTCCTGGCGCTCGGCGCGGTAGACCGGCCGCACGCCCACCGCGTCCTCCAGCAGCATCCTGGCCAGCAGCGTCGTGGTCCGGCTGGTCTCGGACAGGGCCACGACGCGCCCGTCGAGCAGCTCGACCGGACCGTGCGAGACCACGTGGCAGGAGTGCACGGGGCCGTCACTGCCGATCGCCACACCGGGCAGCAGCTCCAGCTCGTCGGTGTGCCGCAGGTACCGGGCGAGGCTGACCGGACTGACGTCCAGTCGGCCCGCGAGGAGCTCCTCGGCGAGCCGCTCCGGCGGCGCCGACAGCGTGCTGAACCGCGCGGCGGCGCCGCCGGCGGCGAGCCCCCAGCGGAACGGGACGCAGTTGAGGAAGGAGATGTCGCCGAGCCGGAGCCCCGCACCGCGCAGCTCCGGCGCCCCCGGCCCCTGCTCGGTGCGGGCACGGGCGGCGACGCTGGGCACGGTCACGTCCCGCGCCGTTCGCCCTCGGCCGCGGGCGCCGGCTGTGCGGGCACCTCGAAGGCCGCGTGCAGGGCGCCGCGGCACAGGTCCAGGATCCGCGCCGCAACATCGGTGCCGACCGGTCCGAGCCCGGTGCGGTAATGCTCCAGGACGGACATTTCCCGTGAAAGGACGAGCCGCGGCCCGCCCTCTTCCGCGCGCACCTGCTGGATCTTCCGGGAAATCAGTGCTCTGCGCTTGATGCTTTCGATGATCTGGTCGTCAAGGGCGTCGATGGTCGCCCGCTCGTTCTGGATCCGGTCATCGGCACTCGTGCCGAGACTCGCAGCGGAGCCGTTCGTGTTCACGCCACTTCCCCCTCAGGTGGCTCGCGGACCAACTCTGCTATGCGGGATCAACATAACGATACGTCAGCTACCGGGGGCAAGTCCTACCGGGGGCGATCTCGGATGCCGAGACGGGCCGACGGACACCCGAAGAACGATCAAGATCACCCGCAAAGCGCGGGGGCCGATAGCGGGGTGACCGGTCACACTGTCTGAGCATCGGATTTGCCGAAATTTCTCAGGTCACCGGATACCCGAACGTACGGTCGGCATACTCGCACCGGGCGGCCCGGAGGCGGTGGAAAATTCACGAACGGGCTGGTGGGAATTTTATGGAAGCGTTAATTCCGGTATCCGTGTGTAACAAGTGTTCGTCTTCAGTCGAGCGGGATGGAGATGCATATCTGCATGCACCCGTGGCGCCCCGGTGTCAGGGGCGGTGTCGGTGGCCCTAGCTAGGGTCGCCCGATGAGCACCCCCGAGATCGACCGGACCACGGCCCGCCGCCTGGCCGTCCGCGCCCAGTTGCTGGACGCCGACCAGCCGGCCGACGAACTGCTCCCCGTGGTCCGACAGTTGACGCTGCTGCAGCTCGACCCCACCGCCGCCGTCGCCCCCAACGCCGACCTCGTCGCGTGGAGCCGGCTCGGAGCCGCCTACCGGACCGAGCAGCTGCCGCAAGCACTGGAGCGGGACCGCACGCTGTTCGAGTACCGGGCGATGGTGCGCCCGATGGCCGATCTCCCGCTCCTCCTGCCGGAGATGGCCGCCTGGGCCGCGCCCGGCGCCGACCGGCGCGGCAAGTACGCCGAGTGGCTGCACGCCAACGACGGCTTCCGCCGCTACGTGCTAGACCTGCTGCGCGAGCGCGGCCCGCTGCCCTCGCGCGAGATCGAGGACCGCAGCGCCGTCCCCTGGCCGTCCACCGGCTGGACGAACAACCGCAACGTCACCCAGCTGCTCGAATTCCTCGCCGCCCGCGGCGAGATAGCCGTCTCCGGGCGCGTCGGGAAGCAGCGGCGCTGGGACCTGGCGGAGCGGGTGTACCCGGCCGTCCCGGTCCGCCCGGCGAGCCCGGCCGAGCTGACGGCCCATCAGCGGGACGCGGCCGAGGCCCACCGCCTGCGCCAGGAGCGGACGTTGCGCTCGCTCGGCATCGCCCGCGGCCCCGCCGTCGGCGAGGCCGGCCGACCGGTCCGGGTCGCGGGCACCCGGGGCGTCTGGCGGGCCGACCCGGAGCAGCTGGACCAGCTGGCTGAGCGCCCGTTCGCCGGACGGACCGCGCTGCTCTCCCCCTTCGACCGGCTGATCCATGACCGCAAGCGGATGGCCGAGCTGTTCGAGTTCGAGTACAAGCTGGAGATGTACGTCCCCCGGGCGAACCGCCGCTGGGGCTACTTCGCGCTGCCCGTGCTGCACGCCGACCGCCTGGTCGGCAAGGTCGACGCCACCGCGGACCACCGCGCGGGGCTGCTGCGGGTGCACGCCGTGCACGAGGACGAGCCCTTCGGCTCGGCGCTGCGGGCCGCCGTCGACGCCGAACTCGCGGCGCTGGCCCAGTGGCTGGGCCTGGCCGGGGCGGGCGCCTGACCGGGACGGGCGGTCACACGCCGGTCCCGGTCAGGCCGAACGGTTCACACAGGCTCAGGCGTCCTTGGCGCCGGCCTGCTGGATCACCTCGAAGGACCAGAGCGTCGAGCCGGAGGCGGCGGGCTTGGGCTGCTCGCCACCCTGGCCGCCGCCCTGGTGGGCCGCCTTCATCGGGCCCTCCAGCCACGCCTGGAACGACGCCTCGTCGCGCCAGCGGGTGTACACCAGGTAGGTGTCCGTGCCCTCGACGGGACGGAGCAGCTCGAACCACTCGAAGCCGTCGGAGTTCTCCACCGCGTGCGCGCGGGCGGCGAACCGCTTCTCCAGGGTCTCCCGCTGCTCGGCGGGGACCGTGAGTACGTTGATCTTCACAACAGACATGCCCCCATCCTGCCGCACCTCACGCGCTCCGTCGGAATGCACCTCTGAGAACGACACAGGTTCCAGCCAGACCGAGTCCCTGGATGACTGCGATCTCGCTCATCGGGAGCAGGACGGAATCGGAGAACAGGAAGATCATGAGCGCCAGCAACCCCGACGGCACCAACGTGAGCAGGGACCCCGCGACGGCGACCGCATGAGCCGACCGGGCGCCGGCCCGGAGCATCAGGGCCGACACGAGCCACAGCAGAGCGCAGGCTGCAGCGGGCAAAGCAGCTATGAGGACCAAGCTCAGAACCATCCCGCAGGCGCGGTTCTCGGGGTCCTGGTCGCAACTGGCGGAAGCGGCGCTCCAGATCAAGTAGGCCACGTATGCAGCCCACGCGAGCGCGCAGGCCAGCATCAGGCGCCGGCCGGACTTGACTGCCTGGCCGCGAGGTTCGGAGATGAGCGATGCAGTGGGTCGCAGGTCCGGAGCTGACGTCATGTGCCGTGATCGTACGGCTAGACGTGGCGTCTATGTGAGTCGCGTGACACAGTCTTTGATCTTGACTACGCTCATGCCCCCATCATGCTCCAGCCTCGGGTGAGGATCGGACAAGGGGCCCTTGGTCGGCCCGGCCCGGTCAGCTGGGTCAGCCCGGGAAGACCGTGCTCGCCAGCAGCACGCTGGCCGCCGTGCCGCCCAGGATGCTCAGCAGTGCGTTGCGGCGCCACAGGTGGAGGCCGACGGTGACGGCCAGCGCCGCCAGCGGGGCCACCGCCCGGTGGTCGGCGAGCGAGAGGTCGCGCAGGCAGTAGACGCACAGGATCACCATCACCCCGGCCGGCATCCGGGCCCCCAGGTACCGGACCACCGGGCTGGCCCGCAGCGGTGCCAGGACGGTGAACGGCAGGGCGCGCAGCGCCCAGGTGACGGCGGCCGAGACGGCGACGGCCAGGATCAGGTAGCGGGTGTCAGGCATCGCGGTGCGCCCTCCGGTCGGTGGTGAGGTAACGGATCATCAGGGCGGCCGCGAACAGGCCGAACGCGACGGGCAGCAGCTCCCCGGGGCAGACCAGCCGGGCCGTCAGCGCGCAGAGCAGCGCGATCAGCGGGGTCGGCAGGTCGCCCCGGCGCTCCCGCACGGCGTCCAGCGCCAGCACGGTGAACAGGGCGGTGAGCGCGAAGCCCAGCCCGGTGACGCTGTCCGGCACCACCGCGCCGAGCAGCGCGCCGGCCGTGGCCCCGCCGACCCAGTACACCTGCATGAACACCTGCAGCCAGAGCAGCCGCTCGCCCGGCCAGTCCCGGGCCCGGGCACCCGTCGCCAGGGCGTACGACTCGTCGTTCAGCGCGAAGGTGCTGTACGCCTTGCCGAGCCGCCCGCGGACCCGCTCCAGCGGGAAGGAGAGCGCGTAGAAGACGTGCCGCAGGTTGACCAGGAACGCGGTCAGCGCGACGGTGGCCAGCGGTGCGGCCGCGAGCAGCAGGCCGACCAGCAGGAACTCGAACGAGCCGGCGTAGACCACCGCCGTGGACAGGCTCGCGCTCCACCACGGCAGTCCGGCGTGGGTGATCAGCACGCCGAGGGCCAGGCCGAGCGGCACCAGGCCCAAGCCCACGGAGGCCGAGTCCTTCAGGGCCGGCAGGGCCTGGGACGGCGGCCGGACCGAGGGGTTCGGGGCAGCAGGAAGGGTGTCGCTCAGGGCGACCGAAACGGCGGGCATGTCGCAACTTTAGACAATTGTCCGCCTCATATGGTTGCCGAAGATTCCCGTACGATGGGGCTGTGAGCAATGAAGTGAGCCTCGATGCGATCGACCGCGACATTTTGTTCCACCTGCGCCAGGACGGCCGGCTGACCAACGTCGAACTCGCCAAGCGGGTCGGCCTCACGCCGCCCCCGTGCCTGCGCCGGCTCAAGCGCCTGGAGGACACCGGGGTGATCAGCGGCTACCGCGCCGTCATCAACCCCGAGGCGCTCGGCCACGGCCTGGAGGTGATGGTCGACATCGAGGTCTCCGCCAACGACCTCAAGACCATCGAGACCCTGGAGGAGACCCTCACCTCCTACGAGGAGGTGATCGAACTGCGCCGGATGTTCGGCCGCCCCGACTACTTCCTGCGCGTCGTCGTCGCCGACCACGCTGCCTACAGCGCCTTCCTCACCAACCGGCTCACCGGGCTGCCCGGCATCCTGCGGGTCGAGTCGCACCTGACCATGAAGACCGTCAAGTCCGCCGACTGACCGCCGGACCGGCCCGAACCTGCGATCGTGGGAGCCCAGACGGCGACGGAGCGCAGGGGGCGGGAATGGCGGACGTACTCAGGTTCGGGGCGGGGTTGGCCCGGTTCTTGGAGCACCGGGGGCTCGCCGTCCCGCAGTTGGCCGAGCGGGCCGGGCTGGGCGCGGGCCAGCTGCGGGCGGTGCTGGACGGGGCGGAGCCGGGCGATGCGGCGCTGCGGGCACTGGCGGGAGCGCTGGGGCTGCACGCCGTCGACCTGTTCGCGCTCGCGGGCGTGGCGGCCCCGCAAGACCTGGCACCGCTCGACCCCGGGGCGCGGCGCTCCGTGGAGCACCTGGTGGTCGACGCCGTGCGGTGCCCCGAGGCGCAGCGGCTCGAACTGCTCGGCCTCGTCCGGGCGGTGCCGCAGCAGCGGCGGCCCGCCGAGTTCGAGCTCGGACCGCTCGCGCCGGTCTCGGGCGGCCCCGGCGGCGCGGTCATCCGGATGCTGCGGTACCGCAACCTGCACCTGACGGGGATGGCGAAGGTCCTGGCCTTCACCACGCCGACCTACCTGTCGGCGGCGACCTACGGGGTCATCGGCCGCGGAACCGAGGAGCTGACGCCCCGTCGGATCACCGACTTCGCCGCCGTGCTCGGGTTCGACGCCCGCGAGCTCGCCGCCCTGACGGGCGTCGAACTCACCGCGGAGCCCGAGCCGCCGTACCCGGCCGCCGAGTACGCCGCCGGGCTGCTCTGGGCAGCCCGGCGGCTCTCGGCGGCGCAGGCGGAAGAGCTGGCCGGGACGGCCCGGGCGATGGCCCGGGCGCAGCGCAACGGCGGCGGGTGACCGGCCACCTACCCCCGATCACCCGGCGGGCGCGGCTCAGGCCGACTCGCGGGCCGGCAGCTTCCAGTTCGGGCGCGGGAAGTGGCAGGTGTACCCGTCGGGGTAGCGCTGGAGGTAGTCCTGGTGCTCCGGCTCGGCCTCCCAGAAGTCGCCGAGCGGCTCGACCTCGGTGACCGCCTTGCCGGGCCACAGCCCGCTCGCGTCCACGTCGGCGATGGTGTCCACGGCGACCCGGCGCTGCTCCTCATCGGTGTAGAAGATCGCCGAGCGGTAGCTGCTGCCGATGTCGTTGCCCTGACGGTCGCGGGTGCTCGGGTCGTGGATCTGGAAGAAGAACTCCAGCAGCGTGCGGTAGCTGATCCGCTCCGGGTCGTAGCTGACCTCCAACGCCTCCGCGTGGCCCGCGTGGTTGCGGTAGGTGGCGTTGGGCACGCTGCCGCCGGTGTACCCCACCCGGGTGTCCAGGACGCCGTCCTGGCGCCGGAACAGATCCTCCATGCCCCAGAAGCATCCGCCGGCGAGGACGGCCTTGCGCGTGGTGGTCATCTCATACCCTTTCGATCGTTACTACCTCACCGACGCGAACACCGTTGACCACCGTTTTCATCCTTCGCGCTCCACCCCGGTCCGGGCGCCCGCCCGGCCGGGCACCGACCATCCCCAGGAGGCCCGCTCCCATGGGCGGCAGAACCGAGTACTACGGCGATCCGGCCGCACCGGCGGCCAACTCCCTGGTCCCGGCGAGCAACCTGCTCGTCCAGGACCAGGACGGCGCGATCCTGCTGCAACGCCGACGGGACACCGGCCAGTGGGCGCTGCCCGGCGGCAAGCAGGACATCGGCGAGTCCGCCGCCGACTGCGCGGTGCGCGAGTGCGCCGAGGAGACCGGCATCAAGGCGGAGATCACCGGCTTCCTCGGGGTCTACTCCAACCCGGCCCACATCGTCGTCTACAGCAGCAACGGCGAAGCCCGCCAACAGTTCGAGGCCGTCTACCTCGGCCGCCCCCTCGGCGGCACACCCACCGTCAACGACGAGGCCGACGACGTCCGCTGGGTGCTGCCGGCTGACCTGGCCGCGTACGACATCCACCCGAGCATGCGCCAGCAGATCGGCGACTACCTCAGCGGCCGCTACCCCTACCTGGGATGATCGTCCCTCAGTTGGGGGGATGAACACATGATGTCCAGTGCTGCGGCCGATGGCCGCCAGTTGGTGCTGATCTTCGACATGGACGGCACGCTGCTCGACACCGAAACCGTCAAACTGGCGGCGTTCCGAGACGCGTTCGCACCGCTGTGCGCCGGGAACCACCGGTCGCTGGCAGCGGTCCACGAGTACAACGCGGCCCATCGCGGCGTCCCCCGGGACGCCAAGTTCCGGCACGTCCTGGCGATGCTCGGCGCCCCGGAGGGCGAACTGGCGGCTGTTGCCGGGCGGTACGCGGACCTGCTGGCCGACCGCCTGCCCTCGTGCCAGCCGCTGCCCGGTGTGGCCGGGTTCCTGAAGGCGGTGCCGGCGGTTCGTTTCGTGGCCAGCAGCGCTCCGCGCGCGGAGATCGTCGACAACCTGACCCGCCACGGCCTCGACGCCGCCTTCACCGACTTCTACGGCCACCCCTGGTCCAAGGAGCAGGCACTGCTCGACGTGGCGCGGCGTCATCCAACGGCCGCCCGGGTCTTCTTCGGAGACGCGCCCGCCGATCTGGCCGCGGCCCGGGCCACCCGGACGAGGTTCATGGCGATCAACCCGAACCCCCAGCCCGAACCCCTCACGCCGGACCAGGCCCGCGACTTCCAGGACGTGGGCGCACTCGCGGAGTTCCTCCGCGACGGGTGACGGCTCGTTCGAGACCGGTCCCGTGCCGAACCTCGATGAGCACGCTTCCGAACCGCTGTGATCAGCGGATCCTCCGCGAGTGCGAACGCGGGCGCGACGCCACAAATCCGGCCTGGTCCGCGCATGTCTCAGCATTCTTCGGGCACGATGTGACGGTGAGTCAGCAACAGAGCGCAACGAGTACGCAGGACATCATCCGCACCGACATCCCCGCCCGGCTGGACCGGTTGCCGTGGTCGCGGTGGCACTGGCGGATCCTGGTCGGGCTGGGCACCGTCTGGATCCTGGACGGCCTGGAGGTGACCATCGTCGGCAATGTGGCCGGGCGGATGGCGCAGCAGGGCAGCGGGATCGCGATCAGCACCGAGCAGGTCACCACGGTGGCGGCGGCGGTCTACGTGGCCGGCGCGTGTGTGGGGGCGCTGTTCTTCGGGTGGCTGACCGACCGGCTGGGCCGCAAGAAGCTGTTCATGGTGACCTTGGCCGTCTACTTGGCGGCCACGGCGGTGACCGCGTTCTCCTGGACGGCGTGGTTCTTCTTCCTCTGCCGGTTCTTCACCGGTTTCGGCATCGGCGGGGAGTACGCGGCGATCAACTCGGCGATCGACGAGCTGATCCCGGCGCGGATCCGGGGGCGGATCGACCTGGTGGTCAACGGCAGCTTCTGGGTCGGCGCGGCGGTCGGCGCGTTCGCCTCGATCGCGCTGCTGAACACCGCCTTCTTCGCGGAGGACCTGGGCTGGCGGCTGGCGTTCGGGATCGGTGTGGTGCTGGGGCTGGTGATCCTGCTGGTGCGCCGGCACGTGCCGGAGAGCCCGCGCTGGCTGGCCCTGCACGGGCGGACGGGCGAGGCGGAGCGGGTGGTGGCCGAGGCGGAGCGGACGGTCGCGGAGCAGACCGGCGAGCCGCTGCCCGAGGCGCACGGCACGATCAGCATCCGTCCGCGCGGCGCGCTCGGGTTCGCGGCGGTGGCGCGCACCGTGGTCACGCGCTACCCGCGCCGCACCGTGCTGGGCCTGGCGCTGTTCATCGGGCAGGCGTTCCTCTACAACTCGGTGACCTTCGGCTTCGCGGTGATCCTGACCACGTTCTTCGCCGTGCCGAACGGGGACACCGGCTACTACTTCGCGGTGATCGCGGTCGGCAACTTCCTCGGCCCGGTGCTGCTGGGGCACCTGTTCGACTCGGTCGGCCGCAAGGTGATGATCAGCAGCACGTACATCGGCTCCGGGGTGCTGCTCTTCGGCACCGCCTGGCTGTTCCAGCGCGGGGAGCTGTCGGCCGTCACCATGACGGCGTGTTGGACGGCGGTGCTCTTCCTGGCCTCGGCCGGGGCGAGCGCGGCCTACCTGACGGTGAGTGAGATCTTCCCGCTGGAGACCAGGGCGCTGTGCATCGCCTTCTTCTACGCGGTGGGCACGGCGATCGGCGGGATCACCGGGCCGCTGCTGTTCAATGGGCTGGTGAGCAGCGGCCGGGTCCCGGACACCACGCTGGCGTTCTGCATCGGCGCGGCGCTGATGACGCTGGCGGGGCTGGTGGAGGCGGCGATCGGGGTGCGGGCGGAGCGGCGGAGCCTGGAGTCGCTGGCGGCGCCGCTCAGTTCGGTGGACGAGTCGGGCGCTGCGGTGCCCTGACCGGCCGCCCGCCACCTGCCCGCCACCCGTCCGGCCAATCGCTGCACAAGTGGTGCGAGTGGGAAGGCGGTGCGCAAGCGCTGCACCTTGACGGTGTGACTGCGCGTACCGCACCAGCGACCTACCCACGGCCCACCGGACGCTCCCGCGCCGGGTCGGCCCCGGCGACGGCGGACGAACTCGGGCCCCTGGTCAGATCGGTGGTCCTGGGCGACCGCGCCGCCTTCGAGCTGCTGTACGACGCGCTGGCCCGCCCGGTCTACGGGGCGGCGCTGCGCACCCTGCGCAGCCCGGCGCACGCCGAGGAGGTGGCGCAGGAGGTGCTGCTGGAGGTGTGGCGCACGGCCGCGGCCTACCGGCCCGAGCGGGGCACCGTGATGACCTGGGCCCTCACCATCGCCCACCACCGGGCGGTGGACCGGGTCAGGTCGGTGCGGGCGGCCGTCGAGCGGGAGGCGCGGGTCGCCCTGCGGGACGGGGCGGCGCGCGACTCGGTCAGCTCGCCGGCCGAGTCGCTGCTCGACCGGCAGGGCGTGCGGACCGCGCTCGCCCGGCTGACCGGTGCCCAGCGCGAGTCCCTGGTGCTGGCGTACTACGGCGGGTACTCGCAGAGCGAGATCGCCCGGCTGCTCGGCATCCCGCTGGGCACGGTCAAGACCCGGATGCGGGAGGGGCTGCGGCGACTCCGGGACGCGTTCGAGGAGTGGTGACCCGCGCGGCGGCGCGGGAACGAGGATCATGACAGCGCCGGGCCCGCGCGGGCCCGGCCGATCAGGAGGTATGGACCATGGCCGCCACCGTCCGCACCACGGCGCGGCAGCTCACCGGCCCCGCCCAGGGACCGCCGGAGGGGACCGACGCGCCGGAGGGTCCGAGCGAGCCCGGCATGCCGACGGGGGCGGTGGCCCGTCACCTGGGGGTGTCGGCGACCACCGTCCGTTCCTGGGAGCGCCGTTACGGCATCGGCCCGTCGGAGCGTCAGCCCGGCCACCACCGCCGCTGGCGGCCCGAGGACATCGCGCTGCTGGAGGCGATGTGCCGGCTGACGGCCCGTGGGGTGCCGCCGGCCGAGGCCGCCCGCGCCGTGCTCGCCGAGCAGCGGCACGCCCGGAGCGTCCTACCGGAGCAAACCGCCCAGGCAGTCAGGGAGCCCACGGCGGCCGCACCCCCCGCCCCGCGCGGCCCGGGCGGCAGCGGCGTGCTGCCCGTGGGCACCGTCCGCCCCGAGTGCCGGGGCCTGGCCCGGGCCGCCGTGCGGCTGGACGGACCGCAGGTGGGCCGGATCCTGCGGGAGACCGTCGACGGGCTCGGGGTCGTCGACGCCTGGACGGAGGTGATGGTGCCCGCGCTGCGCGCCACCGGACGCAAGTGGTCCTCCTCGGGCGAGCGGTTCGTCGAGGTGGAGCACCTGCTCTCCTGGCACGTGTCGACCGTGCTGCGCGCGGCGGCGGTGCGACCCGTGGCGGTGCGCCCGATGCCGCCGGTGCTGCTCGCCGCGATGCCCGACGAGCAGCACGCCCTGGCCCTGGAGGCCATGGCGGCGGGCCTGACCGACCGGGGACTGCCGTTCCGGATGCTGGGCGCGGCCGTCCCGCCCCGGGCGCTGCTGGACGCCGTGCACCGGGTCGGCCCCAGCGCCGTGATGCTCTGGTCGCAGCTCCCGCGGACCGCGGACCCGGGCGTGCTGCGGCAGGTGGCCCACACCGTCTGGGGCCCGCGCGGCTCGCGGGGCGGCGCCCTGGTGGTGGCCGGCGGGCCCGGGTGGGACCGGTCCACCCGCCCGCCGGGCACCGCCGGGCCGCGCAGCCTGACGAGCGCGCTCGACCTGATCGAACGGGCCGTCAGCGACTGACGGACCGTCACTCCGCCCTGGCGCAATCCGCACGGCCACCCCGCTCCGAACACCCCGACCGCCCGACCCGACCATCCCGACCCGACCATCCCGACCCAACCATCCCGACCATCCCGACCAGCACACCCGCGAGGCCCCGCCCGTGACCACCTCGATCGCCCTGTTCACCCAGGACCTGCGCCTGCACGACAACCCGGTCCTGCACGCCGCCGCCACCACCGCCGACCAGGTCGTACCGCTGTTCGTGCTCGACCCCGGCATCGAAGCCGCCGGCTTCGCCGCGCCCAACAGAATGGCGTTCCTGGCCGACTGCCTCGCCGACCTGGACTCCTCGCTGCGCCGCACCGGCTCCCGCCTGATCGTGCGCCACGGTGCGACGGCCGAGGTGGTGGCCCGGGTGGCGGCCGAGACCGGCGCCGGCGCGGTGCACCTGGCCGCCGGGGTGAGCGCCTTCGCCCACCGGCGCGAGGCCCGGCTGCGCGAGCGCTTCGGCGACCGGCTCCTGGTGCACGACGCCTCGCTGACGGTGGTCCCGCCGGGGCGGGTCACCCCGGCCGGCCGCAACCACTACGCCGTCTTCACCCCCTACCACCGGGCCTGGCAGCAGGCGCCCTGGCGCACTGTGCTGGGCCCGCCGCGCACGCTGCGCACCCCGGCCGGCGTCGGCAGCGAGAACCTGGTGGTCGGCGGCCCGCTCTCGCCGGCGCTGCCGCCCGGTGGCGAGACGGCGGCGCGGGCCCGCTGGCGCCGCTGGAGCGTCGACCCGTACGAGGAGGTGCACGACGACCTGGCCGCCGACGCGACCTCCCGGTTCTCCCCCTACCTGCACTTCGGCTGCCTCTCCCCCACCGAACTCGCCACCCGCGCCCGGCAGCGCGAGGGCGCGGGCGCGCAGGCCTTCGTCCGCCAGCTCGCCTGGCGCGACTTCCACCACCAGGTGCTGGCCGCCCGCCCCGACGCCGCGCGCCACGACTACCGGGCCCGGGAGGACCGCTGGCACCAGGACGAGGCCGAGGCCGAGGCGTGGCGGCAGGGCCGCACCGGGTACCCGATCGTCGACGCCGGCATGCGCCAACTCGCCCACGAGGGCTGGATGCACAACCGCGCCCGGCTGGTGACGGCCGGTTTCCTCGCCAAGTCGCTGTACCTGGACTGGCGGATCGGCGCCGCCCACTTCCTGTCCCTGCTGGTCGACGGCGACCTGGCGAACAACCAGCTCAACTGGCAGTGGGTGGCGGGCACCGGCACCGACACCCGCCCCAACCGGATCCTCAACCCGCTGCGCCAGGCCGACCGTTACGACCCGGACGGCGCCTATGTGCGGCGCTGGGTGCCGGAGCTCGCGCACCTGCCGGGGCCGGCCGTGCACCGGCCCTGGCTGCTGGCGCCCGACTACCCGGCGCCGATCCTCGCCCCGGACGAGCTCACCGCCCGGTTCCGGCACGGCCGGGCACTGGACTGAGGCGGACGCCGGGGCCGAGCGTCGGGGCAGCCGCGCCGGTCAGAACGCCGAGTGCGCGAACCAGAGGTCGAGCAGGCCCTGGTCGCCCGAGGTCCGCACGGTGGCGGCGGTCCGGTCCAGGCGCCCGTAGAGGAGCAGCAGCAGGTCGGCCGCCGGGGCCTGGACGGTGGCGTCGGCCGGGGCGGCGTCGGGGGCGGTGGCCGCCGGCTCCAGGCCGAACCCGTCGGGGCGCAGCCGGACGGCCCAGTCGCCGTCCCCGTCGGTGCAGCTGAACCGGATGACCCGGTCGTCGGCCCGCAGTTCGGCGGTGCCGGGGGCGAAGAAGACGGCGAACGGGAGGTTCACCAGGAACTCGTCCACGCCGTCCGCCGCGAGCTGACGGTCGATCACCGGGCTGATGCAGAGGGCGAGTTCGGCGTCCGCGCGGTGGACCAGGGTCTCGAAGAGCATCCGGCGGGCCCAGAACCGGGCGTGCTGGTCCGCGCCCCAGGCCCACATCGGCGCGTCGGGCTCGATGCTGCCGAAGGCGGCGGCGGCCTCGGCAGCGCTGTCGGTCAGCCAGTCGGGCAGGCCCTGCGGGTCGGCGGGCAGCTTCAGCTCGACGTCCCGGCTGGTCGGCCGCTCCTGGAGCCGCTGGCGCAGCAGCACCGAGAACCAGCGCTGCACGGAGCCGGCGTGCCGGATCAGGTCGCTCAGCGCCCAGTCCGGGCAGGTCGGCACGGGGGTGGCCAGGTCGGCCCCCTTGACGGTCTCGACGAACCGCGCCGTCTCGGCGGCGACGGCGGCGTGGTGGTCCACGGTGCTCACAGCGGTGCCCTTCCCTGTCCCTGATCTGCCGCGCCGGCGTGCCGTTGGTGGCGCGCCGCGCGGACCTGGTTCGCCGGGCAGCGTCTCACGGCGGTGTGGCGCGGGCCCAACCGGCCAGCCGGTCGGCGAGTGCGGCCACCAGCTCGCGCAGCTCGTCCGGGCGTTCGACGGCGAAGGGCCGGTCGAGGGCGGCGAGCAGCGGCGGCAGCCAGTCGAGCCGCTCCACCCGCAGCTCGACCCGCCGCCAGCGCTCCGCCGCCGGCTCCGCCCGCTCCTGCGGCGCCAGCACGGCGACGGCCTCGGGCAGCCGGGCGCGGACCTGCTCGACCGTCGCGTGGATCCGCAGCACCACCTCGTGCCGGTAGCCGGCGGTGGCGAAGCCCGCCAGCAGCCGCCGGGCCGGGTCGGCGGCGGGCGGCGGGTCGAAGGAGCCGGGCAGGGTACGGGCGTCGGCGATCCGGTCGAGGCGGAAGGTGCGGTCCTGGCCGGCGGCGGGGTCGGCGCCCGTGACGTACCAGCGGTCGGCGTGGGCGACCAGGCCGTGCGGGTGCAGGGTGCGTTCGCTGGGCCGGCCGTCCCGGTCGGTGTAGTGCAGCCGGACCGGCCGGCCGTGGCGCACCGCGTCGGCCAGGGTGAGCAGCACGCCGGTGTCCGGCGGCGCGGGCTCGCCGGGCCGGTCGGTGAAGGCGACCGACTCCAGCAGGCCGTCGAGCCGGTGCACCAGGTGCGCGGGCAGCACCCGGCGGACCTTGGCCGAGGCGGTCTCGGCGGCGGTGCGCGCGGCTGCCGTCAGCCCGGTCCGGCGCCCGGCGACCAGGCCGAGCAGCACGGCCAGCGCCTCGTCGTCGGTGAGCATCAGCGGGGGCAGGCGGTAGCCGGGGGCCAGCCGGTAGCCGCCGTAGCGGCCGCGCACCGACTCCACGGGCAGGTCGAGCTCGACCAGCTGCGCCACGTAGCGCCGCACGGTGCGCTCGTCGACGCCGAGGCGGTCGGCGAGTTCGGCCACCGTCCGGGTGCCGCCGGACTGCAGCAGTTCGAGCAGGGTCAGCACGCGGCCGGTGGGTCGAGCCATGCCCCAGAGCCTAGACGGTGAATACCGGGCCGATCCTGTCCGGTATCCCGCCTAGCGTGCGGAGCGACCGATTCCGTCACTCCCGAAGGAGCTCCCCGTGGACTTCGTCTCCATCCGCGTCATCACCGCCGACGTCGCCCGCCTCGTCGCGTTCTACGAGCGCGCCACCGGTGTGCCGGCGGTGTGGGCCACCGAGGACTTCGCCGAACTGCGCGTCCCCGGCGCGACCCTCGCCATCGCCGGCACCCGCACCGTCCCGCTGTTCGCCCCCGGCTCCGCCCGGCCGGCGGAGAACCACAGCGTGATCACCGAGTTCCTGGTCGCCGACGTGGACCAGCTGGCCCGGGACCTGGCCGACGTGGTCGACGAGTTCGTCGCCGGGCCGACCACGATGCCCTGGGGCAACCGCTCCCTGCTGCTGCGCGACCCGGACGGGAACCTGGTCAACTTCTTCACCCCGGTGACGCCGGCGGCCGTCGCGAAGTACGCCCGCTGAGGCGGACGGCCGGCGAACCGCACCTGAGCCGTGCTCAGGACGCCTTCGGCAGCCGGATCACCGCCGAACCGCGCGCCAGGTCCACGCCGGTGCGGTTCGGCGGGGCGCCGGCCTCGTCCTCGTCGCGCAGCAGCAGCGCCGACTGGCGCTCCTTGAGCTCGTGCTGCTTGCCGGCCGCGAAGGTGGCGTGCAGCTGCTCGAAGCCGGTCGCGGAGATCTGCCCCTGCCGCGCGCCGGTCCGCCAGGGCAGCAGGCCGGCCCGGCCGGCCCGCAGCAGCACCTGGTCGACCAGGGCGAGCGCGGTGAGCAGCAGCACCAGGCCCGGCAGCGTCAGGAAGAGGAGGAATCCCATCGGGCCAGTATCCCCGGCGAGTTCAACTGCCGGCCAGCAGGTCGGCCCGGCGGCAGCCCGGCACGGCCGCCGGGTGGTCGGGGGTCGGGCCGCCGGCCCGGCGCTCCGCGTCCCGCAGCGCGCCGGCCAGCACCGCGGCGTGCACGGCGCGGGCCAGCCGGGCGCCCCAGCGCGAGCGCGGGCCGCCGAACTCGTCGGCCGGCTCGCCCGGGTGCGGAGTGCGGACGGCCACGCAGACCGCGTCGGACGGGGTGCCCGAGCAGTCGAAGCCCGCGTCCAGCAGGGCCTGGACCTTCGCCTCGGTGGCCGTGGCGAGCAGGTTGACCAGCCCGGCGTCGGCGACCGGCGCGGGGACCACGGCGAGGATGTTGATGGTGCCGGGCACGTACTGGGGCGCCGCGACGGCCGCCGGGTCCGCCGCCCAGGTCGGCGCGCCGATGCCGGTGGTCACCGCGGCGGTCACGCCCTGGTCGTCAGCCCAGGTGCAGTCGTCGACCTGAGCCGCCGTCATCAGCCCGACGCCCGGCCCGGTCAGCCCGTGCGCGGCGGCCAGCTCGGCGAGGTGGCGCTCCGGGTCCATCCGGGCGTAGCCGGGCCGCACCTGGGCGTTCAGCACCCAGCCGCGCTCGCCGAGGCCGCCGCCGAGCACGGCGCTGCTGACCATCCGCCAGCCCGGCCCGGCCCGCCAGAGCAGCAGGTGCCGGCAGGCCCCGTCCTCCTGGCGGGCCCCGCGCGCCAGCACCGGCCTCACCCGCGCTCCCCCGACCGCCCCGAACGCAACTGCCCGGCGGCCAGCCGCCGGGCGCGCAGCTCGGCCTCCACCCGGACGGCGTCCGCGCTGGCCCGCACCTCGTGCACCCGCACGGCCCACGCGCCCTGGGCGGCGGCCAGCACGGCGCTCGCCGCCGTGGCGTCGTCGCGCGCGCGGGCCGGACGGGGCTCGCCGGTGGCCGGGTCGGCGAGCAGCTCGCCCAGGAAGCGCTTGCGGGACGGGCCGACCAGCAGCGGGCGGCCGAGCACCGACCAGGCGTCCAACTCGGCGAGCAGCGCCCAGTCGTGCTCCCTGGTCTTGGCGAAGCCGAGCCCGGGGTCGACGATGATCTGCGCCGGGTCGACGCCGGCCGCGACCGCCGCGTCCAGCTGCCGCTCCACCTCGCCGAGCACCTCGGCCACCAGGTCGCCGTCGCCGTACTCGGTGAGCCGGTCCATCTCGGTGGACTGGCCCCGCCAGTGCATCACCACGAACGGCACGCCGGTGCGGGCCACCGCCTTGGCCATCGCGGGGTCGGCCTGGCCGCCGCTGACGTCGTTGACGATCCGGGCGCCGGCCTGCACGGCCGCCTCGGCGACGCTCGCGCGCATCGTGTCCACGCTCACCAGCACGCCCTGGCGGGCGAGTTCGCGGATCACCGGGATCACCCGGTCGAGCTCCTCGGCCTCCGGCACCCGGCGGGCGCCGGGGCGGGTGGACTCGCCGCCCACGTCGACCAGGTCGGCGCCCTCCGCCACCAGGGCCAGGCCGCGCTCGACGGCCAGTCCGGCGTCGAGCCAGTGCCCGCCGTCGGAGAACGAGTCGGGCGTGACGTTGAGGATGCCCATCACCCCGCAGCGGCCCCAGTCGGGCAGCCCGGGCGGCGGGTAGGCGCGTGTGGTCATGCGGACATTCTCCAGACCGCTGACCTGCACCCGGTCGCCGGGTGCCGGTCTCCGGCTCCGGTCCCGCCAAGCGCTTTGACCGCTCACGCACCGCCCCCTAGGGTCGGCCTGGGAACGCGACGACGTCTGGAGGCCCCACCGGTGGTAGCGACCCTCGCCCAGGTGGCCGCGCTCGGCCCGTTCTTCGCCTGCGAGACGCACGGGGACGGGCCGCCCGCCGCGCCGTGGTACCCGATGGGCCAACTGCTCGACGACCCCGGCGTGCTGGCGGCCCGGGTGGCCGCGACCCGGGAGCACCTGGCGCGGGTCAACGGCCGCCCGGTCGAGGCGGTCGAGCCCCGGGTGGCCGCCTCCGTCACCCAGCTCGGGCTGACCGCCCGGCTGCTCTCCCCCGCCTTCGGGCTCGCCGTGCTGGGCGGCGCCGTGCTGCCGTACGGGCTGCGCGACCTGCACTGGCAGCCGGAGCAGCCGGGCGGGATCGTGCCGCTCTCGCTGCCCGGCCGCGCGCCCGAGCCGGTCGGCGGCCCGGCGGAGCTGGCCGACCGGGTGGCCGCCGAACTGCGCGACGGCGCGGTGCGCGAACTGGTCGAGCTGGCCGGCGCCCACTCGCTCTCGGCCCGGGTCCGCTGGGGCAACGTGGCCTCCGCGGTGCACGGCGCGGCGGCCGCGATCGCCTGGTCGGCGCCGCACCTGGCACCCCGGGCGCGGCAGTTCACCGCACTGCTGCTGGACCGGACGCCGCTGCGCGGCACCGGCGCGCTCACCGCCCGGGGCTTCCGCCGCCGCAGCTGCTGCCTGATCTACCGCGCCGCCCCCGACGGCGCCGGGGCACTCTGCGGCGACTGCGTGCTGGCGGGGGTCCGCTCCAGCGGTACCTGACCGATCGTCAGGGTGCCTGGTCGGGCGCGCGGAAGGCGGACAGGATCCGCTCCGCCGCCAGGGTGGCCGTCAACTCGCCGTCCCGGACCTCCCGTTCGAGGCCGGGCACGAGCTGACGGACCGTCGGGTGGGCGTGCAGCTGGGCGAGCAGCTGGTCGTGCACCATCGCCCAGGTCCACTCCACCTGCTGCTCGCGGCGCCTGGCCGCCAGCTGGCCGGTGGCGTCCAGGATCTTCCGGTGCTGTCGCACCCGGTCCCAGACGGTCTCCAGGTCCGTGCCCTCGCGGCCGCTGCAGGTCAGCACCGGCGCGTTCCAGGCAGCCTCCGGGTTGCGCAACAGCCGCAGCGCACCGGCGAGTTCGCGGGCCGCGGCGCGCGCGTCCAGCTCGTGCGGGCCGTCCGCCTTGTTGACGGCGACCAGGTCGGCCAGCTCCAGCACGCCCTTCTTGATGCCCTGGAGCTGGTCGCCGGTGCGGGCCAGGGTGAGCAGCAGGAAGGTGTCCACCATGCCCGCCACGGTGGTCTCCGACTGCCCCACGCCGACCGTCTCCACCAGCACCACGTCGTAGCCGGCGGCCTCCATGACCACCATGCTCTCCCGGGTGGCCCGGGCGACCCCGCCCAGGGTGCCCGAGGTCGGCGAGGGGCGGACGAAGGCGTTCGGGTCGACGGCCAGCTTCTCCATCCGGGTCTTGTCGCCCAGGATGGAGCCGCCGGTCCGGCTGGAGGTCGGGTCGACGGCGAGCACCGCGACCCGGTGGCCCTGCCCGGTCAGCATGGTGCCCAGGCCCTCGATGAAGGTGGACTTGCCGACCCCGGGCACGCCGGTGATGCCGACCCGCACCGCGTTGCCCGCGTGCGGCAGCAGCTCCATCAGCAGCCGCTGGGCGAGCTCGCGGTGGTCGGGCCGGCTGGACTCCACCAGCGTGATGGCCCGCGCGATGAACGCGCGCGAGCCCTCCAGGACACCCCGCACGTACTGGTCCAGATCGATCACCCGGGCCATCGGCGGATCAGAGCTCGTGGCCCAGCTCGGCGGCCAGCGACCGGAGCAGGTCCTGGGCCGCCTCGGGGATCACCGTGCCCGGCGGGAAGACGGCGGCGGCGCCGGCCTCGTACAGGGCGTCGAAGTCCTGCGGCGGGATCACGCCGCCGACCACGATGGTGATGTCGTCGCGCCCGGCGGCGGCCAGTTCGGCCTTCAGCGCGGGCACCAGGGTGAGGTGCCCGGCGGCCAGCGAGGAGACGCCGACGATGTGCACGTCGGCCTCCACCGCCTGGCGGGCCACCTCGGCCGGGGTCTGGAAGAGCGGGCCGACGTCGACCGTGAAGCCCAGGTCGGCGAAGGCCGAGGCGATCACCTTCTGGCCGCGGTCGTGGCCGTCCTGGCCCATCTTGGCGACCAGGATGCGCGGGCGGCGGCCCTCCGCCTCCTCGAACGCCTCGACCAGGTCGCGGGTCTGCTGCACGGCGGTGGAGGCTCCGGCTTCTTCTCGGTACACACCGGTGATGGTACGGATCTGGCCGGAGTGGCGCCCGTACACCTTCTCCAGGGCGTCCGAGATCTCGCCGACGGTGGCCTTGGCGCGGGCCGCGTCGACCGCGAGCGCCAGCAGGTTGCCCTCCAGGCCGCCGCCGTTGACCGGGCCGCGCTCGGCGGAGGCGGTCAGCGCGGCCAGCGCCGCCTGGCAGGCGGCCTCGTCGCGCTCGGCGCGCAGCCGGCGCAGCTTCTCGATCTGCTGGGTGCGCACGGCCGAGTTGTCGACCTTGAGCACGTCGATCTGCTCGTCGCTGGCGACCTGGTACTTGTTGACGCCGATCACCGGCTGGCGGCCGGAGTCGATCCGGGCCTGGGTGCGGGCGGCGGCCTCCTCGACCCGCAGCTTGGGGATGCCGGCGTCGATCGCCTTGGCCATGCCGCCGGCCGCCTCGACCTCCTGGATGTGCTGCCAGGCGCGCTCGGCCAGGTCGTGGGTGAGCTTCTCCACGTAGGCGCTGCCGCCCCAGGGGTCGATCACCCGGGTGGTGCCGGACTCCTGCTGGAGCAGCAGCTGGGTGTTGCGGGCGATCCGGGCGGAGAAGTCGGTCGGCAGCGCGAGCGCCTCGTCCAGCGCGTTGGTGTGCAGCGACTGGGTGTGGCCCTGGGTCGCGGCCATCGCCTCCACGCAGGTCCGGGTGACGTTGTTGAACACGTCCTGGGCGGTCAGCGACCAGCCGGAGGTCTGCGAATGGGTGCGCAGCGAGAGCGACTTGGGGTTCTTCGGGTCGAACTGCCCGACCAGCTTGGCCCAGAGCAGCCGGGCCGCGCGCAGCTTGGCGACCTCCATGAAGAAGTTCATGCCGATCGCCCAGAAGAACGACAGCCGGGGCGCGAAGGCGTCCACGTCCATCCCGGCGGCGATGCCGGCCCGCAGGTACTCGACGCCGTCGGCCAGCGTGTAGGCCAGCTCCAGGTCGGCCGTGGCCCCGGCCTCCTGGATGTGGTAGCCGGAGATGGAGATCGAGTTGTAGCGCGGCATCTTCTGCGAGGTGTACGCGAAGATGTCGGAGATGATCCGCATCGAGGGCTGCGGCGGGTAGATGTAGGTGTTGCGGACCATGAACTCCTTGAGGATGTCGTTCTGGATGGTCCCCGCGAGCTTCTCGGCCGGCACCCCCTGCTCCTCGGCCGCCACGATGTAGAGCGCCAGGACCGGCAGCACCGCGCCGTTCATGGTCATCGACACCGACATCTTGTCCAGCGGGATGCCGTCGAAGAGCTGGCGCATGTCGTAGATCGAGTCGATCGCCACGCCCGCCATGCCGACGTCGCCGGTCACCCGGGGGTGGTCGCTGTCGTAGCCGCGGTGGGTCGGCAGGTCGAAGGCGACCGACAGGCCCTTCTGACCCGCCGCCAGGTTGCGCCGGTAGAAGGCGTTGGACTCCTCGGCGGTGGAGAAGCCGGCGTACTGACGGACCGTCCAGGGCTGGTTGACGTACATCGTCGGGTACGGGCCGCGCAGGTAGGGCGCGATGCCCGGGTAGGTGCCCAGGAAGTCCACGTCGGCCAGGTCGGCCGCGGTGTAGAGCGGCTTGACGCCGATGCCCTCGGGGGTGTCCCAGAGCTGCTCGTCGAGCGGCTTGCCGGTGGCCTGCTCGAAGGCGGCCCGCCACTGCGCGGCGTCCGTCCCGCTGCCCGCGTCCGCGGCGTCGAGGTCGATCTGCGTGAAGTCGGGGATCATCGCGCCGCTCCGTCCTGGTCAACAATCCGGTCGAACACGGTGCCGAGGACGGCGACCGCGTCGCTGCCCAGGTGGACGAACTCGTCCACCCCGGCCCGCTGGTAGGCCTCGCGCTGCTCGCCGGGCTTGCCGGCCAGCAGGACCAGGCGGGCGCCGGCGCCCTTGAGCGCAGTGGCGAGCGCCTCGGCGTGCTCGGCGTACAGCTGGTCGCTGGAGCAGATGCACGCCACGGCGGCCCCGCTCGCGGCGAACTCGGCGGCCAGCGCCTGCGGTTCGGTCACGGCGGCGGGCACCGTCTCGATGCCGCCGGCCTGGAACAGGTTGGCCGCGAAGGCGGAGCGGCCGCTGTGCACGGCCGCCGGGCCGATCGAGGCCAGGAAGAGCCTGGGGCGGGCACCGGTCCCGGCCAGCACCGCGTCGGAGCGGCTGCGCAGCGCCTCGAAGGCCTCCGCCCGGCGCACCCGGGGCAGGCCGCCGCCGAGCGGCGCGGGCGCGGCCTCGCGGACCACCGGCTGCTCGGCCAGGTTCGGGAACTCGCTGACGCCGGTGATCGGCTCGCGCCGGCGGGCCAGCGCGGTGGAGCGCTTCGCCCAGGTGGCGGCGATCCGCTCGCCGACCAGGCCGGCGGCGAGGGCCTGGCGCTGACCGCCGGCCCGCTCGATCTCCTGGAACCAGGCCCAGGCGGCCCGGGCCAGCTCCTCGGTGAGCTGCTCGACGTACCAGGAGCCGCCGGCCGGGTCGATCACCCGGGCCAGGTTGGACTCCTCCAGCAGGACCGCCTGGGTGTTGCGAGCGATCCGGCGGGAGAACGCGTCGGGCAGGCCGAGCGCGGCGTCGAACGGCAACACCGTGACGGCGTCGGCGCCGCCGACCCCGGCGGCCAGCGCGGCCACCGTGGTGCGGAGCATGTTCACCCACGGGTCGCGCTCGGTCATCATCACGGTGGAGGTGACGGCGTGTTGGCGCTGCGGGGCGGCAGCGGCGCCGCTCACCTCGGTGACGCGGGACCAGAGGCGGCGCGCGGCACGGAACTTGGCGATGGTGAGGAACTGGTCGGCGGTCGCCGCGTAGCGGAAGTCGAGCTGGCCGACGGCCGCGTCGACGCTCAGCCCCGCCTCGGTGAGCGCGCGCAGGTAGGCGACGCCGGTGGCGAGCGCGCAGCCGAGCTCCTCGGCGGCGGAGGCACCCGCGTCGTGGTAGGCGAGCGCGTCCACCGTGAGGGCGCGCACATCCGGGAACTCGCCCGCGCAGCGGGCGGCGAGCGCGGCCGCCTCGGCCAGCTGCCGGTCGGTGCCGGCCTCCTCGCCGGTGCGGGCGAACAGGCCCAACGGGTCGGCGCCCAGGTTGCCCTGAGCGGCCGCGGCGGGCACCTCGCGGTCGGCGTACACCTTGAACAGCTGCTCGGCAGCCGCCCCGAACTCCGGCCCGGCGTCCAGCACCACGGGCGCCAGGTCGAGGTAGACCCCGTCCAGCACGGCCGGCAGCTCGGCGACCGGCAGACCGGCCGCGCCGACGGTCAGCCAGACCGAGGACACCCCGTTCTCCAGGTCGGCGAGCACCGCCTCGTTCGCCCGGCGCGGGTCCGGGTGGCCGTGCAGTTGCCGCACGTCCCACCCGCCCGGCGCGGCGCCCTCGGCGCGACCGCCGCGGGTGTACGGCGCGAAGCCCGGATAGCCGGGCTCCACCGCCGTGTCCTCGGCGGTGTAGAGGGGACGGACGCGCAGCCCGTCCCCCACCTCCGTGGCGAGCGCATCCTCGGCGGATGCGCCGTCGGCGAAGGTGGCGCCTGACTTGCGCAGGACGCCTTCGACCAGGGTTTGCCACTGCTCGCGGCCTGCCGCCGGGAATTCGGCGGCCAGGGGAAGCCTCTCGGGCGGGACCGTCATGATCGGAGGTTAGCGCCCGCCGTCGGGATCGCAGCAGGTCCCAGCGGTGTGAGCTTTGCCATTCCCGAGTAATTCGGGGGTTCTACAGGGGGACTCCAGTGTGACTCCAGGGGGCGTTAGGGGTTGCTTTAGCTCAGCGGGACGCGCAGCGCCTCGAACCCGGCTGACGGCCCGTCAGCTCGGCCGACCGGCCGTGTCCGCCCGACCGGCCACCCACACCGCCCCCCGCACCCCACCTGACCTGCACACCTGCCCCGATCCACGGCCGGCCGCAGCTGTACGCTGTGCGCCACCACCCACCCCCCGGAGGATCGATGTCGCACACCTTCAACCAACTGACGGGCATAGTGATGAGCGTCGCGTTCTTCATCGCCGGCCTGTTCACCTTCCAGGGCATCATCACGCTCCCCCCGCCGTCCCGCCCCTACCCCACCTTCGAACGGGTCTTCCCGAAGTTCCTGGGCGGCTTCGGCATGGCCATGGGGGTCTACGGAGTGATCTGCGCCATCCTTGCACTCGTCTGACCTGACCCTCTTTCACAGCGGTGCGCCGCGGTGGACGGCATCACACCCCTGGCGGGATGGCGAACGGGTCGTACTCCTCCGGCATGAAGCAGCCGTAGTCCTGGAGCGGCTGCGGATCGTTCAGCACGATGTGCCTGCACTCGCCCGCAGGTGAGAGACCGTCCGGGCGGTCCAGGATCCGTTGGCCGGAGAGTCCGGCGGACGCCGGTGCGTCGGCGGCAAGTCGACCGAAGCGGTCCAGCAGAGCCCACACGGCGTCGTAGACATCGCGGATGTCCTCGGCCGCCCTCTCCTCGGTGATGTCAGGGGAGGCTTCGCGGTACGCCGCGCGGGCCGAGGCGACGAAACGCTCCGGATCGACGATCACCACGTCCTGGCGCATCCGAACGCTGACCGTCATACCCGCCGTCGGAGCTGGCATCTCATCCACCGGCCCACGGTACTGCGTCACGAGCGCGACCTACCGCGCACTCAGAGGCAGATCCAGCAGTAGACCCGCTCGTCGGCCTCGCGTGCGCGGCGGGCCAGGGCTGACAGCTCGTCGAGGACCTCGCGGAGCGTCTCGGGGCGGGCCGGGTGCAGTTCCTCGGCCCGGGCCCAGCGGGTGGCGATCGCGAGGGCGTCGGTGTCCGCGACCCCCGCCAGGGCCGCGCACGTCCTCGGGTCGAGCTCGAACACCCAGGGTCCGGTGCTCCACGGATCGTCGTCATCCGGGATCATGCCCGGACCGGGCTCGGGGCCGAGCGGCCACACGGCCGTGTCCTGCCGAGCCGGATCGAACGGCGCCTGCTCGATCGCGGCGATCAGCTGCCCGAGGACGACGCTCGGCTCGATCCCCTTCGCGTCGATCCCGTCGAACGCCGCGTCCTCGCCGATGACCGGGGAGGAACCCTCCGTCAGCTCCAGTACCCGCCGCACTGCCTCCGCGTCCGGCGCCCGGAAGTAGTCGCACAGTATGCCCACGTTCGTCCTCTCCTCTTCCCGTACCGCTGGAGTGCACCACACCCCTCGGACACAACTGCATTCTGCGTTGCGCGTGGTCGTAGCGGCAGCGCAGGCCGAGGGCCGATCCAGCGGGTGATGGGGACGGCGGCTCCGGGCTCTGCGGTGGTGACGGCTTCGCGGTAGCGGGCGAGGCCCCGGTCTCAGACGGCGAGCTCGACCTGGCCCTCAGCCTCAGCCTCGGCCGCGGCCGCGCGATCGCCGACCGCGGCGTCGACTTGAAGGCTCTTCACGATCGAGGGTGTGGTCGCGGTCGCGGTCCGGAGCCCGTGACCTACTGCCGCCCGGCCTCAGGCTGGTGCACAGCCGCCGCCACTCCTCCTGCGCGAGTTCCCGCACCCGCGCGAGCCCCGTCTCCCCGAGGATGCTGCGGTAGTCCTCCAGAGGCCTGTCACTCCTGTTTATCGCGGCCGCTTTCGAGGATGCGTGGGAGTGGTCGGGGGTGCTGATCGACGTCATGGTCCACATCGGCGCCACGCTCCTCCTGGTCCCTCTGCTGCCGTTCGTCGAGAAGAGCCTGACGCGGCGGGTCGTCCAGGAGAACAAGCGCATGGTCTGAGGTGGCCCCCAGGCGGCGCACCCAGCCCGGTGCCAGATAACCCGCCCAGTCACATGGGTGCGTCCTCAGACGGACTCCCAGCCCCGGTCGACCGGCTGCGGACCGAGCTGGCCGGCCTGCCGCGGGCCGCGGACGGCCGCCTGGTGCTCGCGGTGGACGTCCCGCCGCGGCTGCGGCCGGACGCCGGGACCCGCCCGGACCGCTCCTTCTGCCATACCTACGGCCGCGGCGACGCCAAACACCAGACGATCCCCGGCTGGCCGTACTCGTTCGTCGTCGCGCTGGAGGCCGGGCGGACGTCGTGGACGGCGATCCTGGACGCGGTGCGGCTGGAGCCCGGCGCCGACCTGGCCGCCGTCACCACCACCCAACTCCGCGACGATCTCGACGGTCGGCCTGATCACCGGGTGGCCGGGGTGGACCACGGGTGGCGAGGCGCCCCGTCCGTCAGATGTCGATCAGCTGTTGATCCCGGCCCTCCAAGATCCCCGTGCAGGACGGGCAACGAACCTTCGGCAGAGGAACAAGTATTGAAGACCAAGAGCAAGACCAGGATCAAGGGCAGGCTCGGCGCGCTGACGGCCGCCACCTTGCTGACCGCGGGCGTGTCGGCCCTGGCCACCGGCACCGCCCAGGCCTCCACCGGCGGCGGCTGCGCCGGCCAGTGGAGCCAGGCCTGCATCAGCGAGAGGCCGGACGGCGTCTACTCTGACGCCTACACCAACTTCGCCACCGGCGGCTGCACCGTTGACGTCGTCCTGTGGGACGTCACCACCAGCTACCGCTGGGATCACTGGTACACCTGCGCGACCGGCGAGGCGCACTACGACGGCGAGCAGCTGCACGGCCCGACCCAGGGCCACGACTACCGCACCGACCTGGTGGTCAACTGGCCGGGCAGTTATCCGCAGACCATCACCGGACCGGACCTGTGGGCCGACGCGGTCGGCACCGGCGGCGGGGGCGGCACCGGCGGCGGGGGCGGCACCGGCGGCGGGGGCGGCACCTGGACCCCGACGCCGCTGCCCAAGCCGGGCCCCAACGCGATCAGCATCCACAACTTCTGCCTGGACGCTCAGAACGGCGGCACCACCCCCGGAACAGTCGTCCAGCTGTCGGCCTGCAACGGCAGCGCCGCGCAGCAGTGGAAGATGACGTTCGACGGCACCCTGCGCAACGACACCAGCCTGGTGAACACCGGATCCGGCCTGTGCCTGGACATCCCGTCGGACAACACCGCCAGCGGCACCCAGCTGCAGTTGTGGACCTGCAACAACTCCGACGCCCAGCACTGGGACATGCCGGATGAGCCCACGGGCGGGGCATTCGTCGGCCCGCGGTGGACCCGCATCCGCAACTACCCGTCCGGCCAGGTGCTGGACGTCCCCGGCGGCAAGTTCGACCTCGGGGTGCGCCCGCAGCTGTGGGGCAGCAACAACACGAGCTCGCAGACCTGGTTCCCCGACATCTACGGGGCCGGCGGCGGCGGCGCCGTCGACCCCTGCTCCCGCTCGGCGGAGCTGCCGCACAACTGCGACCAGTAGAACCCGCTGCAGACCCCGCCTCCCGCCCCCACACCCAGGGGCGGCGGGAGGCGGCATGCATGCCCGGAAAGGAACATCGCACGGGAGCTCGGGATCAACGAGACCACCCTGGCCACCTGGGTCTCGCGAGCGCGGAAGGCCGGCGGCGACGGCACGCTGGGCGGGTCCGAGCGCGAGGAACTGGCCCGGCTGCGGCGGCAGGACGCCGAACAGGCCAAGCACGTGCGAGAGTTGGAGATGGATCGTGATGCCCTCAAACGCTGCATGGTCCTGTGGGTGAAGTGGCTGTGGCGGACCCGGCGGCACTCGTCGGCGCGATCAGCGACCAGAGGGCCGAGCACGGCGTCCCACACACCGCCTCCTGCCGTGCACTCGGCGTGTCCGAGGCGTGGTACTACAAGTGGCGCCGCAGACCCGCCGAGCCCACGGATCGCGAAGTCAGGCGCGCGCGACTGGAGGAGAGGATCACGCACTTCTTCTGCCGGTCGGGCGACACCTACGGCTCGCCGAGGATCACGTTCGACCTGTGGGCCGAGGGCTGGAAAGTCTCGGTGAACACGGTCGCCGAGATCATGGCCGAGCTCGGGCTCCAGGCCCGCAAGCCGCCGCGTAGGCACCGCTCGCTGACCCGGCAGGGCAAACGCAGAGGAGCCACGTCTGCCGACAGCCACGGATTCGCGGGCAGCCACAGATCCGATGCTCACTCAGATAGGTGAACTCCGACCGGTGCTCTCGACATCTTTTCCTGCCCGGCGCCAACCTGTCCCTGAACGATCCTGCGCAGACTTATCAATCAAGTTCCAGCACCGCAGATGCCCACTCCATGTTGGCGAATGGTGCAAGTCCCCCCACTGACACCCCCTCACCCCCGGCGCGGCGGGCGGGGCAGGAAGGAGCTGGTGCGGGCGGCGTAGGCGGCCCAGTCGGGGCGGGTGGCGGCCATTCGGCGCTCCAGTAGGGGGCGGCCGCTGCCGAAGGCGAGCAGCCAGGTCATCAGCAGCGGGGCGGGCAGGAACGCCCAACCCAGCGGCGAGTCGGCGCCGAGCAGGAAGAGGCCCCACCAGACGCAGGCGTCGCCGAAGTAGTTGGGGTGCCTGGTCCAGCTCCACAGGCCGCGGTCCATGATCGCGCCCCGGTTGGCCGGGTCGGCCTTGAAGCGGGCCAGCTGCCGGTCCCCGACCGCCTCGAAGAAGAGCCCGAGGCACCACAGGGCCACGCCCACCCCCAGCAGCGGGCCGGGCGAGGCGGTCAGGTAGGCGGCGGCCTGCACCGGCAGCGAGACGAACCAGACCAGCACCGCCTGGAGCAGGTACACCTTGCGCAGCGCGTACCGGGTGCGGGCCGGGCCGGCCGGTGCGCGGGCGAGCATCCGGGCGTACCGCGGGTCCTCGGGGGCGCCGCGCGAGCGGCGCCCGATGTGCACCGCGAGCCGCAGGCCCCAGGCGACCACCAGCACGGTCACCAGCAGCCGGCGGGTGGCGTCGCCGTAGCCGCCGGACGCGGAGAGCCCGTAGCCGGTCAGCGCGACGGCGGCGAAGGCGGCGCCCCACGCGACGTCGACCACCCGGTGCCGCCCGGTGCGCACGCCGACCGCGAAGGCGGCGAGCAGGACCAGCAGCGCGGCCGCGGCGGCGGCCAGCAGGTTGACCCCGAAGGCCGCGCCGTTCACCGCGCATCCCCCTCCCGGTCCGTCCCGTTCCGGACCGTCCCGTTCCGCACCGCCAGGATCTGGTCGACGCCCATCCTGCCCTCGGCGAAGGCCAGCGAGCTGCCGACCGTGTACAGCCGCCACAGCCGCACGGTCGCCGCCCCGACCAGCACCTCGAACTCGGTCCGGCGGCTCTCCAGGGTGGCGTGCCAGGCGTCGATGGTGCGGGCGTAGTGCTCGCGCATCGCCTCGACCGCGCGGACCTCCAGGCCGGCGCGCTCCAGCAGGGCGACGGTCTCGCCGACCGGCCGCATGTGCATGTCGGGGGCGATGTAGGTCTCGATGAACGCGCCGCCGCCCGGCCGGGTGCCGGCCGCCCTGGACATCTGCTGGACCAGCAGCCGCCCGCCGGGGCGCAGCAGCTCGAACAGCCGGGTGGCGAAGGCCGGGTACTGCTCGGCCCCGACGTGTTCGCCCATCTCGATGCAGCTGATCGCGTCGTAGCCGCCGTCCGCTCCCCCGTGCAGCTCGCGGTAGTCGCGGCGCAGCACCTCCACCCGGTCCGCGACCCCGGCGTCCGCCATCAGCCGGGTGGCGTAGGCGTGCTGACGTTCCGACAGGGTCACCGCCGTCACCCGCGCCCCGTACCGCAGCGCCGCGTGCCGGGCGAGCCCGCCCCAGCCGCAGCCGAGGTCCAGCAGCCGCGTGCCGGGGCGCAGGCCGAGCTTGCGGCAGACCAGGTCGGCCTTGGCCCGCTGCGCCTCGGCCAGATCCTCGCCCTCCCCGGTCCAGTAGCCGCAGGAGTAGGCCATCTCGGGGCCGAGCAGCAGGGCGTAGAACTCGTTGGAGAGGTCGTAGTGGTGGCTGATCACCGCCCGGTCCCGGGCCCGGGTGTGCGGGGCGCCGTGCACGGCGGCCCGGCCGGCGGGCGGTGCCGGTCGGGGGCCGAGCGCTCCCAGCCTGGCGGCGCGGGCGAGCAGCCGGGGCCAGTCGCGCGGGGCGGGCCGCTGCGGCGCGCGCTGCTCCAGGGCCCGCCGCACCGCCCTCAGTCCGCTCCGCAGTTCGCCCTCGACGTCGAGCTCCCCGGTGATGTAGGCGTCGGCGAGGCCGAGTTCGCCCGGCTGCCAGAGCAGCCGGCGCAGTGCCCGGCGGTGGCGCAGCACGACGGTCGGGGCGTCCTCGGGGCCGAGCGCGGAGCCGTCCCAGCAGCGCACCCGGACTGGCAGCGGGCTGCCGAGCAGGCCGGTCAGGGGTGCCCGCAACAGCTCGGCGGCGGCGCTCACGGGGTCACCCCGGCTCGGGTCAGCAGGAGTTGCTTGACGTCCAGGTAGCCGGTGCGGAACCCGGCCTCGGAGTAGGCCAGGTAGAGCTCCCACATCCGGCGGAACACCTGGTCGAAGCCCAACTCGTCGATCTCCGCCTGCCGTTCGAGGAAGCGTTCGCGCCACAGCCGGAGCGTCTCGGCGTAGTGCGCGCCGTAGCCCTGGTACATGGCCATCCGCAGGCCGGCGCCGGCGGCGCCCTCGTCGATCGCCCGGATCGAGGGGATCAGGCCGCCCGGGAAGACGTACTTGATGATCCAGGTGTACTTCTCCGCGGTGGCGAGCATCCGCGCGTGCGGCATGGTGATGGCCTGCAGCGCGATCCGGCCGCCGGGCGCGAGCACGCGTTCCAGGCAGCGGAAGTAGGTGGGCCAGAACGCGCGGCCGACGGCCTCGATCATCTCGACGCTGACCACGGCGTCGTAGCGTCCCTCGGCGGCCCGGTAGTCGCACAGCCGCACCTCGGCCCGGTGGGCCAGGCCGGCCTCGGCGATCCGCCGCCGGGCGAGGGCGAGTTGCTCCTCGGAGAGGGTGAGGCTGACCACCCGGGCACCCCGGGCGGCGGCGCGGATCGCCAACTCGCCCCAGCCGGTGCCGATCTCCAGCACCTGAGAGCCGACGCCGACCCGGGCCAGGTCGAGCAGTTGGTCGATCTTGCGGTGCTGGGCGGCGGGCAGCGCGGCCCAGTCGGCCACCGGGCGGCCGCCCGGGCCGGTGCGGAAGACGGCGGAGGAGTAGCTCAGGGTCGGGTCGAGGAAGAGCGCGAACAGGTCGTTGGACAGGTCGTAGTGGCGCTGCACGTTGCCGGGGGCGTTGGCCACGGTGCCGAGTTCGGCGGCGGGCCGGTGGCGGTCGTGCAGGCGGCGCAGCCAGCGGGCGCCGACCGGGACCAGCTTGTCGGGGTCGGCGGCCAGCGCGGTCAGCAGGCCGACCGGGTCGGGGGTGTCCCAGTCGCCGGCCTGGTAGGACTCGCCGAAGCCGATGAGTCCGAAGGCGCCGATCCGGTGCAGGAAGTCCCGGGGTCGGCGCAGCCGCAGCACGGGTGCGCCGGCCGGGCCCGGCACCAGGGCCCGGCCGCCGGGCAGTTCGATCCGCAGGCCCCGGTGGCGGGCGACGTACCGCAGCAGCCGTTCGGCGACGGCCGCCCTGGCGGGGACGTTGGGCACCCGGGCGACGTCGGGCCACCGGGTCGGGTCGATGCCCTGGACGGTGCCGATGCGGGCGGGCGGTGCGGAAGGGTTCACGGTCGGGGTGCCTCCTCCTGGGGCGCGTGCTGGGGTCGCGGGTGGACCGGCAGTCCGCGCAGCCACAGCCGGACGCCGTGGTAGCGGATGCCGGCGCTGACGGCGAAGGTGGCGAGCGGGTGCCGCAGCACCGCGCCGAGCAGCGCGGCCGGGCCGGCGGGGCGGCGGCTGCCGTGCACGGTGGCGGTGAACGGCCGGGCGCCGTCGAGCTCCAGGCTGACGGCGAGCCGCAGCCGCGGGCCGGGTTCCGGCAGCGACATCCGGTAGCGGCCGGCCACCGGGAAGAACGGCGAGACGTAGAACTCCTTGGCCGTCTCGGCCCGTCCGCGCGCGTCGGTGCGCAGCAGGTAGCGGTGGCGCTGCCCGTAGGTGTTGTGCACCTCGGCGACGGTGCAGACCGGTCGGCCGGCCCGGTCGTGGCACCAGTAGACGGTGAGCGGGTTGAAGACGTGGCCGAGTGAGCGGGCCTGACAGAGCATCAGGACCCGCCCGCCGGGCGGCTCTAGACCCTGGGCGGCGAGGAACGCGTCGAGGTCGGCCCGCAGCGCGGCGCCTGCCGGGAAGCGGGCCAACGGCCGCAGCGGGGCCGGGAGTTCGGGCATCCGGTCGAGGTCGACCAGCCACAGGTAGCCGCGCTGGCGGACGGCGTGCCGCACGGGCGCGGTGCGCAGGTGGCTGATCCGGCTCTCGTAGAGCGCGGCGCCCCAGCGGCCGGGCAGCGGAGTGCTCAGCGCGTTCACGGCGCACCCACCGGCAGCAGCGCCCGCGCGGCCGCCAACCCCGAGCGGCAGCCGTCCTCGTGGAAGCCCCACCCGTGGTAGGCGCCGGCGTAAGCGGTCCGCCCGCCGGTCAGCTCGGGCAGCCGGCGCTGGGCGGCGACCGAGCGGGCGGTGTACACCGGGTGTTCGTAGACGGTGCGCGAGACCACGAGTTCCTCGGGGACGGGGTCCTGCCGGTCCTCGTTGAGGGTGACCAGGTACTCCTCGTCGCAGTCCAGGCCGAGCAGCCGGTTGAGGTGGTAGCTGACCCGCACCCGGTCGGCCCGCTCCTGACAGTCCGTCATCCGGTAGTTCCAGCAGGCCCGGGCGCGCGGCGCGGTGGGCAGCTCGGAGGCGTCCCGGTGCAGCACGGTCGGGTTGCGGGAGTAGTCGAACGCGCCGAGCACCGCGCGCTCGGCCGGGGTCGGGTCGGCCAGCAGCCGCAGCGCCTGGTCCGCGTGGGTGGCGATGACCACGGCGTCGGCCTCGGCCCGGGCCCCGTCCGCGGTGGTGATCGCCACGCCGTCGGGGTGGCGGCGCACGGCCCGCACCGGCGCGCCGACGCGGACGTCGGGCAGCGCGGCCGCGATCCGCTCGACGTACACCCGGGAGCCGCCGACCACCGTGCGCCAGGCCGGCGAGCCGGTGACGCCCAGCATGCCGTGGTTGCGCAGGAAGGCGAACAGGTAGCGGGCCGGGTAGTCGCCGGCCAGGTCGGGCGCGCAGGACCAGACGGCGGAGACCACCGGAGTCATGAAGTGGCCGACGAAGTACCGGGAGAAGCCGCCGTCGGCGAGGAAGCGGCGCAGCGAGGGGTCGCCCGCCGCCGGGTCGGCCAGCAGGGCGCGGGCCCGGCGGTGGAAGCGCGGCACCTCGGCCAGCAGCCGCAGGTAGCGCCCGTTGCGCAGCGCCGCGCCCTGGGCGAGCAGCCCGGCGGGCCCTTTGGCGCCGGCGTACTGCAGGCCGCAGCCGTCGCACCGCACCGACATGCTCATCTCGCTCGCCCGGGTCGGCACGCCGAGTTCCCGGAACAGCCGCACCAGCTGCGGGTAGGTCCGCTCGTTGTGCACCAGGAACCCGGTGTCCAGGGGCAGCAGCCGGCCGTCCCGCCCGGCGGTGGGCTGGGTGTGGGCGTGACCGCCGAGCCTGCCCTCGGCTTCGAAGAGCACCACATCGGCGCCGGCCCGGCGCAAGGTCCAGGCCGCCGTCAGCCCCGCGACCCCCGCGCCGACCACCGCCACCCGCCCGGCCCGACCACGATGGGCGGGTGCGGTGTCGACGGTTCCGGGGATGGTCATGGGGTTCCCTGTCTGCTCGGTCGGGTGCCGCGCTGCTGCCACCCGGGATTCGGGGCCGGGCGGCGAGCGGATTGGTCGGCCCGGAGTCCGTGTTCGCACCGAACCGCGACACGGGCCCGCGCCGAACCACTGGTGCGGGCGGGTGCGCGGGAGATCATCGAGCCGTCCGGCCCGCACGCGGCTGACCTGGAGGCCTCGATGAGCGAACCGTCCAATCCCCGCCTGCCATGGAGGCCTCGATGAGCGAACCGTCCATCCCCCACCTGCCGTGGAGGCCTCGATGAGCGAACCGTCCACCCCCCGCCCGACCTGCCTGGTCACCGGCGCCACCGGCTACCTCGGCGGCCGCCTGGTGCCCGAACTGCTCGCCGCCGGGCACCGCGTGCGCTGCCTGGTCCGCGACCCCGAACGGCTGCGCGACCACCCGTGGCGCGCCCGGGTCGAGGTCGCCACCGGCGACGTCACCAAGCCCGCCACCCTGCCGCCCGCCTTCGAGGGCGTGGACGTCGCCTACTACCTGGTGCACTCGCTGACCACCGGCCCGGACTTCGAGGCCACCGACCGCGCGGCCGCCCGGGCGTTCGCCGCGGCGGCCGAGGCGGCCGGGGTGCGCCGGATCGTCTACCTCGGCGGCCTGGTGCCCCCGGACGTCCCGGCGACCGGGCTCTCCCCGCACCTGCGCTCGCGTGCCGAGGTGGGCCGGATCCTGCGGGAGAGCGCGGTGCCGACGGCCGAACTGCGCGCGGCCGTCATCCTCGGCTCCGGCTCGGCCTCCTTCGAGATGCTGCGCTACCTGACCGAGCGGCTGCCGGTGATGGTGACGCCGAGCTGGGTCGGCACCAGGATCCAGCCGATCGCCGTGCGCGACGTGCTGCGCTACCTCACCGCCGCGGCCGGCCTGCCGCCCGAGGTGAACCGCACCTTCGACCTGGGCGGCCCGGACGTGCTGACGTACCGTCAGATGATGCTCCGTTACGCCGAACTGGCCGAGCTGCCGCGGCGCCGGATCGTCCCGGTGCCGGTGCTCACCCCCGGCCTGTCCAGCCACTGGGTCGGCCTGGTCACCCCCGTGCCGAACGCGATCGCCCGGCCGCTGGTCGAGTCGCTGCGCCACGAGGTGGTCTGCGCCGAGCACGACATCGCCCGCTACGTGCCCGACCCGCCCGAGGGGCTGATCGGGTTCGACCGGGCCGTCCGGCTCGCCCTGCGGCGGATCAAGGACGCGCAGGTCACCACCCGCTGGTCCTCCGCCAGCCTGCCCGGCGCCCCCAGCGACCCGCTGCCCACCGACCCGGGCTGGGCCGGCGGCAGCCTCTACCAGGACGTCCGGGATCTGCGGGTGGCCGCGCCCCCGGAGGCGCTCTGGCGGGTGGTGGAGGGCATCGGCGGCGAGAACGGCTGGTACTCCTTCCCGCTCGCCTGGGCGCTGCGCGGCTGGCTGGACCGGCTGGTCGGCGGTGTCGGCCTGCGCCGGGGCCGGCGCGACCCGGCCCGGCTGCGGGTCGGCGACTCGCTGGACTTCTGGCGGGTGGAGGCGATCGAACGCCCGCGCCTGCTGCGGCTGCGCGCCGAGATGCGGCTGCCCGGCCCCGCCTGGCTGGAGCTCTGCGTCGACCCCGACGGCGCGGGCGGCTCCCGCTACCGCCAGCGCGCCCTGTTCCACCCGCACGGCCTGGCCGGCCACGCCTACTGGTGGGCGGTCGCCCCGTTCCACGCGGTCGTCTTCGGCGGTATGGCCCGCAACATCGCCACGCGCGCCCTGGCCGACGGTGCGGGTGACGCGGCTTGATAGCGTCCAGCAGGTGCCCACGACCGACCACCACCAGCACCTCCAGGACGCCCTCGCCGCACTGGACGCCGCCTTCGCCCCCGTCACCGAGCAGCGGGTCGCCCGCGTGGGCGGCTGCACCCACTGCTACGGCGTCGACGACCTCGAAGTACTGGCCGGCCCCGCGCGCCTGGTGCCGGAGGAGCTCATCCCCACCGTCGCGGCCGAGTCGATCGACCACTGGGACGACTTCCCCACCACCTACCGCCGGTTCACCCCCCGGATCGTCCGCGCCCTGGTCACCGACACGCTCCACGTCGACCACGGCCTGATCGGCTCCCGCCTGCGCGCCGCCGGCTGGCAGGAGTGGCCGCAGCGGGAGCGGGAGGCGCTGGAGACCGTCTGGCACGCCTGGTGGCTGGCCACCCTGCACCACCACCCCGGGCAGGCCCACGTCACGGACGTGCTGGAGACGGTCGCCGTCAGCACCGGCGCCCTCACCCCCTGGCTGGCCACCTGGTCCGCCACCCGCACCGATGCCGCGGACCAGCACCTGGGCGACGCCCTCGACGTCTGGCTCCACCAGGGCGGACTCGCCGACCTGCACCTCGGCTTCTACAGCGAACTGCCCGCCACGCCCGAACTGCTGCCCTGGCTGCTCGCCCTGACGGCGGGCCGGATCGGCGCCGCCCAGCTGGCCGAGGTCGAGCGGATCGCCTACAGCTGATCTCCCGGTCTGACGGCCACGCCCACCCGGTCCGGCCTCCAGGGGCCACCGCCCGGGCCGATCGGATCCGCGCACGTCCCTTCCTCGCATTCGAAGTCGAAGCCGTCGAGCTCCAACCACCGCGCCACGGCGGAGAAGTTGGCGACCAGCCGATGGTGCGTCCGGAGGGCTCGGAAGTCATGGTCGGGTCACACTCCCTGTGTCCAACTGGGCAGTCCCCGAAAGTGAAGGCGGTGACGAACCGAAGCGAGGAAGCACGGTCACCTCTGCTGGGGCAGTCAGGGGCGGAGCGTGGCGACCGCGCGGGCGACGACGTCGCAGGCCGCGTCCTGGTGGGCGTGCCAGTGGGGCCGGTAGGTGCCGGCGGGGACGGGAGCGGCGCCCCCGGTGTAGACGATCAGGGCGCGTTCACCGGGGCGGATCAGGCCCTGTTCGATGGCGTCGAGCGTGCCGACCAGCGCGTAGAGGCCGGCGCGCTCGCGGGGTGTGCCGTCGGGGTCGAGGGCGACGGTGACGCCGGCCTCCCGGAGCAGGGCGACGGCACGCGGCTCCCACCGGAGGTAGCGGCTGTTGGTGAGGGCACGGACAGTGCCGCGGCTGTACGCGCACAGATCCCGCATGCGCCGCACGAGGTCCTCGGTGAGGGTCTGCCGGAACAGAGTGGGTTCGAGCATCGGGACCTCGCCGGTCCCGTTCGGCTGCCCGCCGAGGGCCCGGACGAACGGGGTGACCGCCTCCTGCTGGACGCCGAGGAAGCGGGGCACGTGGACGGGCTGCGTGCGCTGGAGCTCGCGCAGTCCTGCGTAGTACCCGAGCGGCCCGTACCCGCTGGACAGGGCCTGGATGTGCCAGTCCCACCGCCGGCCCAGCTCGCGTCCGGCGTCGCGCAGGAAGTGGGCGCGCAGCCTGTTCGCTTCGTCCTGGTCGGCCGGGGATGGGGCCACCGGGATCCCCAGGGTCTCGGCGCAGGCCGCCAGGACGGCCTTGATCCGGTGCTCTGGTGCGTCGACCTCGACGAACCGCACGGCGTCGGACTCGGCGAGCCGGGGCACGATGCGGCGGCGGGAGGCCTGCGGGTGGAGGATCACCGCACGTAGGCCGACATGGTCGGCATAGGCGGCGAGGGCGTTGGCGGTGTTCCCCGAACTCTGGGCGAGGACGAGCGGCCGCTCCTGCCGCAGGAAGCGGGAGACGGCCAGGCAGGCCAGCCAGGACTTGAAGGTGCCGGTGGTGTTGCCCGTCGACAGGTCCAGCACGTCGGCGAAAACGCCTTCTTGGGGCGGCAGTTGGACGACGCGCCCGCTCTCTTGGAGGCTCGCCCGGCGGATCAGCTCGGGGTCGGCCGACAGGTGCGCCGCGTACCGCCGCACGACGTCGTCCTGTGTATAGATCTCCATGACCGGCTCCCCTCCCCGTGACCGCTGACGGGCGGCGGTGAAGTAGCTGCGAGGTGTGCCGCCGACCTTCCCGGTTCGCACCTGGATCGCCGCAGTCCATATAGCCGCAGTCCATATAACCGGTTGTCCCGCCTCGCCTCGGCGTCCGACAGCCGAAACTCACCTGCACGAGTGACTGCTGGCCCGGCGGGCACCTCGTGGGCCGGTTCCGCCTTCACCATGGGGGCGGAATTCGGATCGGTATCCGGGCGGCCTCGGACTGGAAGTGAGCACGCGACGCATGGACGACACGGGCCTGGACCGGATCGCGCAGTTCGCCCGGCAGGAGATCGGCCCCTACCTGGCCGCCCACCCGGAGGACCGCTACCCCCTGCCCCTGGTGCGGCGACTGGCCCAGTTGGGTGCCTTCGGGGCGGCCGTGCCGACGCAGCACGGCGGCGGTGACTGGAGCCGGCGCGACATCGCCCTCATCGGATACGAACTGGGCCGCGGCTGGCAGCCGTTGGCCGGTCTTGTCAGCACCCACCTCAAGCTGTGCCGGCAGGTGTCGGAGCACGGCACCCCGCAGCAGCGCGAGCGGTGGCTCGGCGCGATGGCCCGCGGCGAGAGCGTCTTCGCCCGCGCCTACCACGAACAGGGCATCGCCCACCCGGCCCAGCTGCGCACCCGCGCCATCCGGCGTGGCCGGGTCGCCGTGCTCGACGGACGCAAGAGCTGGGTGACCAATGCGCGCAACGCCGACCGGGTGCTGGTGATCGCCCGTAGCGGCAACGCCGCCGTGGGCGTCCTCGTGGACCCCGGCCGCCCCGGGGTGACAATCGGACCGGAGCTGCCCAGGCCCGGCCTGCTCGGTGTCTCGCTCGCCGAAATCGCCTTCGCCGACTACGAGTTCGACCCCGAGGACGACGTGCTCGGCGGCTGGGACCACGACCTGACCCAATCCCTGCTGGCCAACGACGTGACCAGCTACACGGCCCGGGCCGTGGGCTCGGCCGACGCCGTTCTCGAACACGCGGTGCGCTTCGTGCGCGACGGCCTGGCCCACCGGTCGGCCGACGTCCAGGGCGCCATCCGCCTGCGGATGGGCGAGCTGGCGGCCAAGGTCGCGGTGATGCGGACGGTCTGGCACGCCCTGCTCGATCCGCGGCCGCCCGCGGACGGGACACCGCCCGAGGCGCCGAACCCGCCGATGACCTCCGCGGTGGCCAAGGTGTTCTGCACCGCAACCCTCCAGGACGTGGTGCGGGAGGCTGCCACGCTGTGCGGCGGCGCCGGGTACGCCGCCGCCGACCACGCCCTGGGACGCCACTACCGCGACGCCCTGGCGCTGCCCATCATCGGAGCACCCAACGACGTCCTGCTGTCCCGGATCGGCGAACGAGAGCTGGGCCCGGTGGCGGCCGATTCGCATGCCACAACACCTACGCCCACTCCCGCGACTACGTCGAAGGCGACCTGATCCCCGCACTCGGCCGACAACCGGGAAGACAACACATCCACAAGAGAGTTGGAATCGGACAGTTCACCCTGACGCGCCGACGTCAGCAACCAGTGCCTCGTGCACCTCCAGCCCTCCCTGTTCCGCCGGCCGACCGGTACCCTGCGGAGACGATCTTCCGGGGGGGGTGGGCCGATGCGGCCGATGCTGTTGCTGGACGTGGACGGACCGCTGAACCCCTATGCGGCGAAGCCGCACAGGCGACCCGAGGGCTACCGCACCCACCGCCTGATGACGCCACGCTGGCAGGCCGCCGAACGCCGCCGCCTGCACGAGTGGGGCCTGCTCGACCGCTCGGCGAAGCCCCTGCGCGTCTGGCTCAACCCGACCCACGGCCCAGCCCTCACCGCACTCCCGTTCGACCTGGTGTGGGCGACCACCTGGGAGGAAGAGGCCAACACCTTCCTCGCCCCACTCCTGGGCCTGCCCACCCTCCCGTTCATCACCTGGCCCGTCCCCCGCCCCGAGCCAGCGGACGGCGTGTTCTGGAAAACCCCGGCGATCGTCGCCTGGGCACAGGGCCGCCCCTTCGCTGGGTCGACGACCAGATCACGCCCGCCGACCACACCTGGGTCCGCGCCCACCACGCGGGCCCGGCGCTCCTGCACCACGTCGACCCGAAGACCGGGCTGACGGCCGACGACTTCACGCGCCTGCGGGAGTGGGCAGGGGCGGTGGACTGACACTGTCCCTGAATCCACGTCAGGAACACCTGCCCGGAGGTTCCGAGCACAACCGCTACGGGACTGCCCGCTGACAGCTGGGGAGCTCGTCACTACCGCTACTCCCTCCTCGGCACCGCGCCATCTGCCACCACCTCATCGGCCCGGCCGATCAGCAGCTCGACCCGGGCGAGTGCCGCCCGCGTCGACTCGACCAGCTCGGTGTCCCCCTTCGCGATCCGCAACCGCAGCGCCTCTCGCAGGTGGATCCGGGCCCCCGCGAGGTCTCCGCGCTCCATCAGGTGCTTGCCGGTGTGCTGGAGCGCGAAATCGACGAGTTCCGGCTGCTGGCTTCGCGCGGTGTCGAGGGCACTGCGGTAGAGCGCGTCCGCGCTGTGCACGTCACCGGCGTAGCGGTGCGCGTCGCCGAGGTTGAGTCCGGTGGCGACAACGGCTCGGGTGTTTCCGATCGATGCGGCGAGGTCGAGCGACTTCCGGAGAAACACGCGGGCCTCCTCGTAGTGCCCCAAGCACATCTGGCCGATGCCGATCCATCTGGCCAGGACCCGGGTACGAGCGGGGTCGGCGCCCTCCGGCAAGGCCCTCAGTTCCTTGTGGAGTCGGCCGATCGCGGCGGTCAGCCCGCTCCGGTCGGTGGGGACCATCCGCAGGTCGTCGTCGTGAGTGATGAGGTGATCCAGCACGTGACCCTCCGTCAGTCGGTTGTGCTCAGCGTGGCACTACAGCTGGTCGGCCAGCAGCCTCGCGAGTGGTGCCGCCCGGTGGTCACCGACAGCCAGTCCCCCGAGCCTGGCCGTGAGCATGACCGGCAACGCCCGCCCGGCCCCGGCCGCGCATGGCATCCTGGCGTTGAGGGACAACTCGCGATCTGCCGGGGGGCCGGAATCGTGTTGCGCATTCACTTCACAGCTGCGGACCTGGGGCGCGTGCAGGTGGCGGCGGGTCAGGATCCGCTCTGGGAAACCACCCTGGGGCTCCAGCAGTTGACCGCGGGACCGCGCGGCGCCGCTGCGTTCCGGACCTGGCGGCGGCAGGCGAACACTGCAGTCGAGGAACGTCACCTGGGCCGCGAGGTCCGGCTGTTGCGCACGGTGGTGCCCAACAGCGGGTACTACCCGGACTTCCTCACCCCGCCGGAGGCCCTCGACGGCCTGGCGGCCGGCCTGGACGCGATCCGTGGCACACCGTCCGAGCGGCTGCGCGGGGAGCTCGGACGGCTGGCCGCCGGTCCGGCGGTGCGCCGCTCGGCGCGGTCCTGGCTGCGGAGTCTGGCCGACGGGGACCGGGAGAGCATGGCCGAGTTGACGGGCGCGCTGCGCGCAGTGCATCAGGCAGTGATCGCCCCGGAGTGGTCCCGGGCCGAGGTCCTGGTCGAGGTGGACCGTGCGCGCCGGGCCCGCGCCCTGCGCGACGGCGGGGTGCCCGGGCTGCTCGCCTCGCTCGGCCCGGCGTTCCGCTGGGAACCACCGGTGTTGTGCATGGACTACCCGGTCGACCGCGACCTGTGGCTCGCCGGGCGCGGACTGCGGCTCGTCCCGTCGTACTTCTGCTGGCGCACCCCGATCGCCCTGGCCGATCCGGGGCTGCAGCCAGTACTCGCCTACCCGGTGGACCGCGACACCCGGACAAGCGCCCAACAGGCGGATCCGCAGGCGCTGCCCGCCCTGCTGGGCCGGACCCGCGCGCGCACCCTCGCGGCGCTGCGTGAGGCAGCCACCACCGGCGAACTCGCACGTCGGCTGCGGGTCTCCCCCGCCTCGGCCAGCCAGCACGTGCACGTGCTGACCGCCGCGCACCTGGTCCACAGCCAGCGCCTCGGGAACCAGGTGCTGCACAGCCTCACCCCGCTCGGCGCCGCGCTGCTGACGGGACGTCAGCCCGCTTCGCTCGCCCGGTCCTGATGGGTTCGGCCGCACACCGCCTGCCCAAGTGGACTGCGGCTTACCGACATCGCACTGGCCCCGGAGTTTCGGGCAGCGCTGAAAGTCGTCGCGAGGCTCGCGGGCCGACGGCCAGGATGAGGACCGGGCCGGATCGGACCGGCCCGGTCGGCTGACCGGCCGATCGACCACCGCAAGGGGGAGCTCCCAAATGGCACTTCGCAAGCCCGCCGCCCTGCTGGCTGCCACCCTGGCGCTCAGCGCCGCCTCCGTAGTCGGCATCACCGGCACCGCCTCGGCCGCACCCGCCACCCCGGCGCACACCGCACTGACCCTGCAGCAGGCGAAGGCGATCCTGGACAGGGACCTGCGGAACCACACCGTGCTGTCTCCGAGCCAGGTCCACTCCGCCGGCGTGCACCCCGACCTGAGCTGCGCGCTCGGCTACGTCTGCGGTCAGGGCGCGAACGGCAACAGCTTCGCCTACAGCCAGTGCAACCACACCTACACGCTGCCCAATCTGATCGGCAACGGTCCGCTGAACAACAACCAGACCGGGCACGCGGTGGCGTACTTCTTCGAAAGCAGCGGCCTCTTCCTCTTCAGCTCCCAGGCCCCCGACTACGAGACGGTGAACTGGACCCCAGTCCAGTACGCGATCGCCTGCTGAACCCACCCGAGACACCCGGCCACCATCGCTCCGCGCGGCCGCGGGGCGACGGTGGCCGGGCCCGGTGCCCGAATGCCGGACGAACCTCAGGCCGCCGGCGCCGCCAGGATCACCCGGGTCTCGCTGACCCGGTAGCCGGCGCGGTGGAAGGCGGCGGCCATGGGGGCGTTGGCGGTGTCCGTGGTAGCCGTGATCCGGGTTGCTCCCCGCTCGATGTGGGAGCGGGTGATCTCGGCGAGGATGTCGTCGATGTACCGGCGGCCGCGCAGCTCCGGGACGACGCCGAGGTAGCCGACGTTGGGGCCGGTGGGCGTGCGGGAGGGGATGGCGAAGCCGGCGAGTCGGCCGTCCGGGGTGCGGGCGATCCGCCACCAGTCGCGCTCGCCCGGGCAGGCGAGGTAGAACGCCAGGTCGTCGCGGGCGGTGGCGTCCTCGCCCAGCGAGGCGAGGTTGGCGATCGTCTCCTGGTCCAGGCTGCCGCGAGCCACCTGACGGAAGACGTCGACGAACGCCTCGTCGTCCGGCTCGGCGGTGAAGACCAGCCGGTCGGACGGGTCGGGGGCGCCGGCCTCGGGCGTCCACTCGAAGCGCAGCCGGTCGATCCGCCGCGTCAGGCCGACCCGAGCGGCGGCGTCCACCCGCCAGGCGACGGCGGCGGCCCGGGCAGCCTCGTCGAGCGGGTCCTCGTGGGGCAGCATGATGTTGTACTCCGGCGCGGTGGCGAGCCCCTGCGCGGCGAACGTCCGGTGGGCGGCGGCCAGCAGTTCGGCGGCCAGCGCGGCCGGGTCGGCGACGGAGGGGTGCACGGACAGGCAGTCCAGCACGATCGGCCGGTCACTGTCGGACCTGCCCCACCACAGCGCGCGGCCCAGCACCCGGCCGTCCTGCTCGGCGAGCCACGTCCACTCGGGCCGCAGCCGGCGGGCGGCGGACTCCGCACGGTGGCGGTCGGCCGTGATCCAGCCGACGGGCTCGGCGACGTGCCAATCCAGGACGAGGTCGAGGTCGCGGTCGCGGTCGACTGCGGCGGTCGGGCGAAAGTGCATGCGATCTCCGTGGTGCGGCGGCTGGGCGGCGGCGGCCGCCCAGCAGAGGCTACGCCCACGAACGGAGCTGACGCCGCCTCATTTCAGCTGCCTCATTTCAGCTGAACGCCAGCAGCATCACCGGCTGCCCGGTCGGGTGCGCGGAGCCGCCGGACGGCTCGACCGTCACACCGACGCCGACCGCGCCGTCGATCGCGCCGGTGAGCAGCAACTGCCCAGTGCCGCCCGGCAGCAGGCCGGCCGGGCGCATCGTGCCGGCGTCGTTGAACCAGAGCTCGTAGGTGTGCCCCTGGGGCGGGGACGGCATGCCGGTCGCGAGGAAGGCGGCCTGGCCCCGGCCCTGCGACCAGACCACCGTCCCCGCGCCACCGCTCGCCGGCGCCGCCGCCGTCGCGGTGCGGGCGTCCGGGGCGGTGAGCAGCGCGCCGATGGCGGCCTGCTGGTCGTGCAGCCGGGTGGCCTCGGCGCGGGCCTGCTGGGCCTGGTCGTGCTGCTCGACGGCGAGCGCGCCCGACCCGGCCGCGAGGGCGAGGCAGGCCGCCAGCGCCAGGTTCGGCCAGCGGCGGCGCAGGCGGGACCAGCGGCCCGCCGGCGTGGTGGGCCCGGCGGCGGGCGGCAGCTGGCGGATCTCGCCGAGGCCCGCCAGCACCCGCTGCTTGAGCTCGGGCGACGGCAGCACCGACTCGGCCGTCCCCAGCCGGGCCAGCGTCGCCCGGAACTCGGCGACCTCCTGCGCGCAGGCGGGGCACTGGGCGAGGTGGCGTTCGAAGGCGAGCTGCTCGGCTTCGGGCAGCGCGTGCGCGGCGTAGGCGCCGGTGAGCGTGTGCAGATCGGGTGCGGCGTTCACGATCCAACCCCCAGGCAGTCGCGCAGGCGGATCAGCCCGTCCCGCATCCGGGTCTTGATGGTGCCGAGCGGGGTGCCGAGCAGGTCGGCGACCTCGGGGTAGCTGTACCCCCGGTAGTAGGCGAGGGTGACCGACTCGCGCTGAAGCTCCGTCAGCGCCTTGAGGCAGCGCCGGACCTGCTCGCGTTCGAGCCGGTTCTCGACCTGCTCGGCGACCTCGTCGAAGGCGGGGGTGTGCGAGCGGGCGGCCTCCCGGTGGTCCCGGTCGGCGGCCGCCTGGGCCGCGCGCACCCGGTCCACGGCCCGCCGGTGCGCCATGGTCAGCACCCACGGCAGCACCTCGCCCCGGTCCGGCTGGTAGCGGGCGGCGGTGCGCCACACCTCGAACATCACCTCCTGCGTCACCTCCTCGGACTGCGCCGGGTCGCGCAGCACCCGCCGCACCAGCCCGAGCACCGGGCCGGCCACCGCGTCGTACAGCCGGGAGAACGCGTCCTGGTCACCGCGGGCCGCCTTGGCGAGCAGCTCCTTGAGGTCGGGGCCGCGCCGCCCGGGCCCGGACAGGTGGACGACGGTGTTCACCGGCCCGCCCTCCGCAGTCGCACGGCAGCCATCGCATCCTCCGATCGGGCCGGGCGGGGCGTCCCGGCGTGCACGAGCATCACAGTTCCCGGGAGGAGTTCGGCGCCGCCACGCGCGCGGATTGGTCGCCGTCCGTCAGGCTTCTCGCCGCGCCCGGGCCCATTCGCGCTCGAAGTCCGCGCGGTCCGTCTCGGCCTCGGCGTGCTCGGGGTCGTACAGGTCGTACGGCGGGTTGAACAGCCAGTCCTCCGGCGTGCTGCGCACCACGTCACCGTCCACGCCGATCACCACCTGCCGGGTGCGCCGACCGTCCGGTCCGAGCTCCGCTAGGTACACGTCCCCGTCCTCGTCCGCCGGCCAGCGCAGGTGCACCAGCTCCCGCCCCACCAGCGCGCCGAACCCGGGCCGGCCGCGCTGGGCGTCCCGCTTCGCGCAGAAACTGGCCAGCTCGGGCCCGTCGAGCCGCACCTCCTTCAGCCCCGACCGCTCCGCCCAGGCCAGCCGCTCCGGGTCGGCGATCACCTCGACCTCCGCGCAGTCCCGGACGATCTCCTCCGCCGACCCGGCCCACACCCACCACCACAGCCCGCCCATGCCGTAGTCGTGCAGCACCAGGTGACGCGTCCTCACACCTTGATCAGCCATGCGCGCGAGCCTACGCGGCCGGGCTCCTGGTACTCCCTACGCGTGGGCGGTCCGCTCGTAGATGCTTCCCCCTGGGGCGTACCACCCCGCCTTCTTCCGGACGGCCGGGCTCGGGTCCTGCGCGCAGCACGCCTGCAGGGCGGCGACGGCCCGGGCGTCGGTGTGGGCGAACTTGCCGACGAGCTCGGCGGCCCTGGCCCGGACACCCGCATCGGGGTCGGCGGCCAGGTGCCGCAGTGCGGGTTCGAGCACCTGGTCCGCGCCCGGTGCGCAGGTGTCGCCCTTGCACCGGTCGCAGGCCAGGGCGTGGAACGCGGCGATCCTGACCCGGGCGTCGAGGTCGTCGGCCATGGCGATGAGCAGGCCCATGGAATCGGTGTCGACCAGGTGGTCCAGGAGGCGGCAGCAGCCCTCGCGGACGGCCGCGCTCTCGTGGGACAGGCCGGCGCGGATGGCGCCGAGCGCGTCCTCCTTGCGCCGCAGCAGCTCCCGGTAGGCCGCCACGGTGCGGTGCGGGTCGCCCAAGCAGGAGACGAGGGCGTCGTTGTCGGTCCTGACGAATCCGAGCATGCCGTCAGTGTCGAACCGCACGGCAGAGCCGGGCAACGGGATTTCGCCGCAACCGAGCTGACCCAGCGTCACGCCGACGCCGAACGACCGGACGCGGTCGGCACCACCCCCACGCCGCCTCCCGTCAGAACATGCCGTTCCGGTTGCGCGCCTCGTCGGGGACCTGCTGCATGACGTCCCAGTGCTCGGCGATCCGCCCGCCCTCCAGTCGGAAGATGTCGACGATCGCCGTCACGGGGCCGCCGGGCACCCGGACCCCGTGGACGTGGGCGATGACGTGGTCGCCCTCGGCGAAGATCCGCCGCACCTCGCAGCGGAGGTCGGGGAAGTCCACCCTGAGGGTCTCGACGAACTCCCGGAAACCCTCCAGCCCGTCGGCGATCCGGGGGTTGTGCTGGATGTAGGTGTCGCCGAGCAGCTTCGCGGCCGCGTGGTGGTCCTTCTCGTTGATCGCGGCCTGGTAGAAGGCCAGGACGGTCCGCTTGTTCGCTTCGAGTCGTGCATCGGACGCAGTGGAACCGGTGGACACAGTGGACATGACTCCCCCTCATGACTGAACAGCTGTAGCGCTACGACTGTAGGGCAACGGATGTGCAGATACAATCGACCATCGTGGAAGCCAAGTCACCGACTCAAGGACGGCCGCGCGGGCGCAACCCCCGGGGCCAGGGCGAACGTCTCCGGGAGGAGGTCGTCACCGCCACGCTGCGCATGCTCGACGAACTCGGCGACGACCAGGCGCTCTCCCTGCGCGCCGTCGCCCGCGAGATCAACGTCGCCGCGACCTCGGTCTACCTGCACTTCCCCGACCGCGATGCCCTCGTCCTGGCCGCACTGGAGCGCTGCCACCAGGACCTGGTGCTGGCCGTGCGGCAGGCGGAACTCACCGAGGACCACCCGGTCGCCCAACTCCGCGCCCGCACCCTGGTATTGGGCACCTGGGCACACCAACACCCCGGGCTCTACAAGGTCCTGCACGAGAGCACCCTCAACCAGCGCGCGGACATGGGGTTCAAGGAGGAGCTCGGCCGCGCGACGACGGCCGCCGTCCAACGCTGCATGGACGCCGGCCTCGCCCCGGCCAACGACGCCGCCACCGTCGCCCTCGACCTGCGCGCCGCCGTGCACGGCGCGGTCTCGATGCGCGTCAACGAACCCGATCAGGACTGGCCCCCGCTGGAGGACCAGGTCGACCGCTTCCTCCGCAAGCTGGTGGGGATCTCAGTACCTGCTTCTGAGGGTGCGTGAAGCGTTCGTCCCGGCTGGGATTCGTCCCGGCTGGGAATCGACAAGGGCGGCGAGCCGCTGGTGGAGAGGCAGACTGCCCGCCATGACAACGGCTGATAACGACGTCCTGACCTCCTGGAGCCGCGTCGGCACCTGGCTCGCCGCTCACACGCGGCGCGGCCCGGCGAGGCCAGCGCCGGATGCTGCCCGCCTGGACGCGTTCGAGGCAGACCTCGGCCTGCCCCTGCCCGCCGACCTGCGGGCCTGGTGGCTGCTCCCCGACGTCACCGCGAGCTACTGGATTCCGGACGCGTTCGCCCCGGTCTCGCTGGACGAGGCCCTGGAGACCCACGAGATCTGGCTCCTGGTCGCAGAGCAGGAAGGCGACTCATTCGACGAGAACGGCCATCCCGAGAGCCGCTACCAGCGGGAGTTCATGCCGATCGCGCTGAGCCCCGGCGGCGACGGACTGATCGTCGATATGCGCCCCGGTGACAGCCACGGCGCCGTACTTCTCTGGGACCACGAGACCTGGAACCTGGACGTCCCCCAGTGGGCCTCGGTCACCTCGATGCTCAAGGACATCGCCCAAGCCCTGAAGGCTGGCACGCCCGCGCTACTAGGCCACGCAGCCCGCGGTGGCTCCCGGGAACCCGGCACCGCCGCAGTCAACGACGCACTCGACCTCACCTGGCAACCCACCCGCCACGCGACCCGCCAGAGCACCATGCATCAGGCAGCGCCAGCGACTGATCATTCGCGGATGAGACCAGAAGTGCAGGCGTTCGTGGCCGACGGGCCACTCCCCGACTGGGACGCCGAGGGCGAGGAGATCGACCGGCGAGTCGAGCAGCTCGAAGCCATCGCCAAGCCCGTCACTGGCGAAGAAGCCCGAGCACTGGTCGCCTGCTTCGGCCCGGACGACTGTTACGGCGTCGCCTGGACCTTGCTGCACCTCATCGAGACCGGCCCGAATCCAGTCCTGACCACCGAGCCAGCTCCGGATGCCAATGAGTGGCACCACACCCTCTGGGCCCGCATCGTCAACAGCGGACTGGCCCCCTCAGCTTGACGCGCTAACACCGTGCGATGTCTGCACTGACAACATGCAGGAAGGAGCAGCGGCAGCTACGCGCTCGGCCGCGGGGTGGGCTTCCGGGTCGGGGGCTGATTCTTGACGGCGCTGCAGGCCAGCAGTTCGGTGCCGGTGGCGTCGAAGTAGAGGGTGAAGAACCAGGACCGGTCCGGCGCGTCGAGGGAGCCGGTAAGGAACGATACGTCGCGGTGCCGGGAGAGGATCTCGACCGACTCGTCGAGGCCGAGGGTGACCAGGCCGACCTTGCGTGCCAAGCCCAGCCGGGTGGCGGCGATGCCGCGCACCATCCAGTCGGGCGTGACCCGGCCAGAGAACCGCAGCTTGCCGCCGGCCAGGAGGGCCTCCCGCGCCGGGGCACAGGCGACGGTCTGCCCGGTGAGCGTGGCGGCGAGATCGGGCCGAGCTCGGTGCTCGCTCTGGCTGGTCATACCGACACCGTAGTCACCGGCCGCTTGGCCGTGCCACCGGATTCGGGTAGCGGAGTTCCCGGGGTCGGAGCAACCTGCTTTTAAATCAGACAAGTTAAGCGAAATCAGCTGACGCTGGTGGCACATCACGCAACGAAGACCGCTCCAGTGCGAGCCCAGTGGATAGAGAACAAGCTAACCGAGGTAGACCCCGGGGTGATACCGGGCCCACTCGGTCCGGCGCTCGTCGGCCTCGGCGAGCACCGCCGCTCTGACGTCCGCCTCGGCGTCGAACGGTGCCGGGGAGAACCGGTTGCAGGACCCGACATGGCGTGACCACTCGTCCTGCCAGAACTCCACCGTCCACCCCGGCCACAACTCCGGTACCCGGTAGGCCTCCGGGGAGGAGTAGAGGGTCCACCAGCCCAGGCGTCGGCGCTCCGGGTCAAGGTGGATACCGGAGTTGACGTGCAAGCGGCAGACTCCGTGCTCGGGTGCCTGCGCCAGGCGGTCGAGCAAGGACTCCCCCTCGCGGGCCGGGTGATCGAAGCAGTTGGAGGCGACGTGGCAGCGACCGCCGCCGACCGTGACCACCAGACCGAGCGGGGCGGGCCGGTCCAGGTCCTCGTCTCCGGGCGCGAGGAACGGGGCGAGGGAGAGCTCCGAGTCGCAGCACCGGACGTACTCCGGATCGAGCCCGACGTACGCGCGCAGTTCGGCCGCACCGTCGTACAGCCAGCGCACCTCCCAGCCCGGCCACGCCGCCCGGACCAGCTCGAACATGACCGCACGGCTGCGGAGTTCAGCGCTCGGCCCCTCCCAGGCGAAGAACAGCAGCACCTTCCGCCCGAGGTCGACCAGCACCCCGGCCTGGGCCATGACGTCGTCCAACCACCAGCCGTCCTGCCGGTGCCCGGGAAGCATCGCGAGAACCGCCGCCGGCCCGCCCAACAGGTCGAGGTCGATGCCGACCGCCCAGCCGGTCCGGTACAGCTCGTGCGCGCCGCTCTCGCGGACCACGAGGACGTTGGCTCTGTCTCCTATGGGGTCAGGATGACCGGGCGGGAGGCTGCCGGCCATCCGTTTTCGGCATCGCGCAGGCTGCGGTGTGGGTACGACGAGCGAGTGGGCGGGCGGCGCGCCGCAAATGGTTCGTCCACGCCCTATGGCGATCGGCGCTGTACCGTCAGTGACACACGGTGACAGCCGTGCGCAGCCCTCTCCCTTCAGGAGGATCCCCATGGGTACCGAGCCGGCCCCCGCTCCGCTCTCCCAACTTCCCGACAGCATCGACGGTGTGATCCAGCGGATGAAGCAGCTGGACGCGGAGCTGGATGCCCGGGACGGCGTCGCCGCGTTCAACCGGATGTACCTGAGAGTCACCGAACTGGTGGGCTCCAAGCTCATCGACGGGTTCTTCCAGGACACCGCGTTCATCGAGCGGATGGACGTGATCTTCGCGGACCTGTTCTTCCGCAACGTCGACGCGGCCAAGGCGGGACGGCCGGTGAACCCCGCCTGGCAGCCGCTGATCGACGCCCGCCGCCGGGGCGCGGCGATCTGGCCCATCCAGTTCGCCTTCGCCGGGATGACCGCCCACATCGGCCACGACCTGGCCCTCGCCGTGATCCTCGCCTGCGAGGAGCGGCACACCAAGCCCAACACCCCGCCGGTGCACGCGGATTACCAGAAGGTGAACCAGCTGCTCTCCCAGGTGGAGGCCGAGGTGCGGGCCGCCTTCGAGCCCGAGCTGCTCAAGCTCGCCACCACCGACGCCGAGGCGCTCAAGCACCTGCTCGCGAGCTTCAGCATGGAGGCCGCCCGGGACGCGGCCTGGATCGCCGTGCAGGGCCTCTGGGCGCAGAAGAAGGAGCCGTTCGCGATTCCCGGCTTCGAGCTCTCCTGCCAGGCGCTGGCCGCCTCCGTCGGACTGACCGCCCAGGCGCTGCTCGCCCTGGTAGCTCCGGTGGCCCCGCCGAACGCCTGACTCGCCATCAGGAGGACGCCCTCGCCGACCACTGCCACGACTTCGCCTTCGCCCTCAGCTTCGACGTGGCGGTGGGCGTCGACTACGTTTGAGTGATCGCCGACGCCCTGGCTCCGGGGCACCGAGGAGCTGTCGATGCGTCACTCCGACTCTCAGCACGCCGCGCGGCTGGCTGCCTACCGGACCGCCGCCACCCGCCTGTCCCTGCTGAGTGACCGACGACTCGGCGAGCTCGTGGCATCCGCCCAGCCGGTCGGATCCGGGATCGGCGGCAGGTCAGCGGAGTTGGAGGTCGACGGGACACGGGTCTTCGTCAAGCGGGTGCCGTTGACGGACGTCGAGGCCCGGCCCGCGAACGTCCGGTCCACGGCGAACCTCTTCCGGCTGCCGACGTTCTACCAGTACGGCGCGGGCTCGGCCGGGTTCGGCGCCTGGCGGGAGCTGGCCGTGCACACCATGACCACCAACTGGGTGTTGGGGAGGGAGTACGAGGGCTTCCCACTGATGTACGACTGGCGCGTGCTGCCCGACTCCCCTCCCGAGGGCTTCGTGGACGAGTTCGGCGGCATCGACGGAGCGGTCGCCCACTGGGAGGGCTCGCACGCCGTACGCGAGCGGCTGGAGGCCATCGGCCGGTCCTCCCACAGCCTGGTGCTCTTCCTCGAACACGTGCCGCAGACCCTCGCCGCCTGGCTGCACGAGCTTCCGCAGCAGGCCGCGCCGACCGGCACCGAATCCCCCTACGCGTGGGTGGAGGAGTCCCTGGCGCAGGGAGCGGCGTTCATGAGCTCTCGCGGGCTGGTGCACTTCGACGCCCACTTCCGCAACGTCCTGACCGACGGCCGGCTGATCTACTTCGCGGACTTCGGGCTGGCCTTGAGCTCGGGTTTCGAGCTCTCGACGGCCGAGCAGCGGTTCCTGACGGACCATCTGGTGTACGACCGCCACTACACCACGAACCATCTGATCCGCCACCACCTCGTCGACCGCGTGCGGGGCGACCGGGAGAAGGACGTGTTCCTTCAGGAGTGGATCGCCGGCCGCAGGCCCGACAGCGTTCCGCCGGAGATCGCGGCGATCATCGACCGGCACGCCCCGGCCGCCGTCGTGCTGGACGGGTTCTTCCGCCGGCTGCTGTCGGAGCGCAAGCGGACACCGTTTCCGGGCCCCGAGCTCGACCGTGCCGCAGGCGCCGCCGGGGCACCGGTCACGGGCCCGAGTTTCCCTCGAAACCTCCGAAGTTGATCAGGCTCACCCGGTTGTCCCAGGCGTCCCACTTCACGTGCTTCTTGGCGCCCCAGTAGTAGGCGTCGTACGCCATGAGATCGCCGTACGCCTCGTTCTCGTGCACTCGGTCGGGGGTGCCGAACGCGGTCAGGAACTCCTGGTAGGAGGCCAGGTGCGCGAAGTGGGACAGGTGCGGACCGTAGACGGCGAAGCCGACGACCGTCCCACCCTGAACCTTGTAGGTGAGCTTGTCGGTGCAGTACAGGAATCCATCTGACAGGGCAGCATGGTCGACGACCTCATCGAGGGTCAGCCGCCGTCCGTCGGCAGCGTAGTACTCACTGTCGATGTTGGTCCCGCCGCGGTACCGGGTCACGATGGAGGACTTGGCCTCGACGATGCTCCCGCGCGGAACACTGGTGGCCGGTGCCCCCACGGCAATGCCGTTCATCGCGACGGTCGTGAGGTCGAGGTGTGGCCGGGAGAGCAGGTCCAGGTTGTCGAGGATCTCGATCATCAGCAGAGTCTAGGCGTAGACGCAACGAGGGAGGCAGCAATGGATCAAGGAACCCGCGACGAGCTCATCACCCGGCTGACCGAGGCGATCGGCTCCACCACGACCGCGCACCCGCTGCGGGTCGCCATCGACGGCCCGCCCGCCGCCGGCAAGACCACGCTGGCCGACGAACTCGCCCTCGCCCTGCGCGGGCAGGGCCGCACCGTCATCCGCGCGACCATCGACGACTTCCTCTTCCCCCGCGCACAGCGCTACCGCCGCGGCCGGTACTCGGCCGAAAGCTGCTACTTCGACGCCCACGACCGCGCCGCCCTGTGCCGGGTCCTGCTCGACCCACTGGGCCCGGGCGGACACCGAAGGATCCAACACACGGTCTACGACAGCGCCACCGACACCCCCCTGTCGCCGCCGCCCACGGCCGCCGCCGAAGACGCCGTCCTGCTCTTCGACGGCGTCTTCCTCCTGCGCCCGGAACTCCTCGACCGCTGGGACCTGCGCATCTTCGTCTCCGTCCCCTTCGAGCAGACGGTAGCCCGAGCCCGGACCCGAGGCACAACGCCGGCCACCGACATCGAACGGTCCTGGCGCGACCGCTACATCCCCGCCCAACAGCTCTACTCCGCCACGGCCCACCCGACCGACCACGCCGACTTCATCGTGCACAACGCCCAGCTCCAGCGGCCGGCTTGGGAAGCCCGCCGACCGCGCTGACCGGTACTCAGGGTTTCTACGGGCGGCAGGACAGAATCCCGCCGAGGCATGTGATCTTGAAAGAGCCTCGGGATTCGATGGTGGCAGCGGCGATCTCAGCCGCTCTGTTGACGGTCTCACGGAAGGGGACACCGCACTGCTCGGCCCACGCCTCGTAAGAGGCCAGGTGAGCGACGATCGGTGCGGGGTCCGTCACCTCGATTACGCCAGGCAGCTCTCGGACCTGAACGTCCGTGAACACCACACCGAGACAGCTCGCCGCCTTCTCCAACGAGAAGCGCGAACTGAGCGAGACTCGCGCGGGCCCCTCCGGGATGCCGAGAACATCGCCCGCAGCTCTGGCCCAGAGCTGGTCGAGTTCCCGTTTGTCGTGGTCACTGTTCGTCGAGGCGATGAGCACGCCGCCATCCTGGAGAACCCGCGCCAGCTCCTTGATCGTGGCTTCGATGTTCCCCACGTGGTACAGCATGTGAAGGGCCAGAACCGCGTCAGCACTGTCGTCGGCGAACGGCAGGGCCTGGGCGTCCGCCACCAGAACCGGCTTCTCGACGCCGGCGAGGATTCCCGCCGAGATGTCCATTCCGACGACCCGAAGATCCGGCCGGTCCTTGTGCAGACGGCTGACGAACTTGCCGTTGCCGCAGCCGACGTCGAGGACGATCCCGCTCGTGCCTGCCAGCTCGCCGAGGACGATCCCGGGCAGGTCGTACTGCGGCTGCTGCCACTGGTAGATGGACTGTCGGGCAGTCAGGTGGCGCCCGTCGGCATAGGCGCTGTTCGCGAGAATCGACCTGTCGGCGACCGCGGCGTCCTGCTGTGCGGTGTTGCTCGTCACTGGGGCAGCTCCGGAGGGTTCGTGAGTGCGGGTCGAGCGCAGGCCCTGACATTCTCACGGCGGCCAGAACGATCGGGGAGCCTTCGCAGCTGCGCCCACACGGGGGCCATGTACGACGAGGCCCCGACCTGCCGTCAGATCGGGGCCGTCGCGTGGGTTCGGTCGTCAGGTGCGCGGGAAACTACGCGCCTTGACGTTCTCGATGAAGCCCAGCCACTCAACTGCCGGGAACGTCAGGGCAGGCCCATCGGGATCCTTCGAATCCCGGGTCGCCACCGCACCCGCAGCCGTCGCAACCTCGATGCACTGACCGTTGGCGCTGCTGTAGGAACTCGTCCGCCAGTTCAGCGCGGAGGGTTCATTGCTGTTCACTCTGTCACCTCCTCTCCAGCTTGCAGCTCTTCTGCAACCTTCTTGATCAGGTTCGTCGAATCGTCCGGCCCCAGGGCAACTGCGCGCAGGTTGTCGAAGAGCAACTCGTACCGGCGCACGTCGACCTCCGCCTCCAGGAAAAGGTCCCCCGCCATGCTGTCGATGTAGATGATCTCCGGGTCCTCGCTGTCCGGAAAGCTCATCAGGACGAAGGAGCCCGGCATCCCCGCATGAGCCCCAGCTGCAAAGGGGATCACTTGTATCGTGACGTTGGGCGCCTCTCCCGCCGAGACCAGGTAACGAAGCTGAGCGCTCATCACCTCCGGCCCACCGACGATTCGCCGGATCGCAGCCTCGTCCGTGATCGCCCAGAGGTGCAACGGGCGCTCGCCGGTAAGAGCAGCCTGCCGCTCCAAGCGAGCCTGAACTCGTTGCTCGACCACTCGGCTGTCTGCCATCGGCAGCCCACTGCGGATCACCGCGCGAGCGTAGTCCTCCGTCTGCAACAACCCTGGGATGAACAGCGATTCGTAGTTTCGCACGCTTCGAGCCTCGGCCTCGAAGCTGATGTACGCCGTGTACTCCTCCGGGAGTTCACTGTGGTAGGGCCGTAGCCAACCCTGAGCATCCGCCCCTTGGGACAGGGCAACGAGCTCCGCGAGCTGCGACTGCGAAACCTCGTACAGCTTGAGCAATGCCATCAACGTTCGCTGCTGCGGCTTCCCGCGAGCGGTCTCGATCCGGTACAGCGTCGCCGGATTGATCCCCGTCTCCCGGGTGACGTCCTCCCTGGTCAGGTCGGCATCGGCGCGAAGCCGTCGCAGTTCGGCCGCCAGGCGGCGAAGGCGGACCGTCGGCGGTCGCTGACCCGGCATGCTCCCCGACCCTTTCGTCTGCATAGCTGTCACCCGCGATTCTGATCAGCAACGAACCGAAGAGCAAGCCGCGATGGCAAACGCAATCATTGCAAATACGGCCCTTGCATCTGACGCCTGGTCAGGTGCATCCTAGGCATGCAGTCACCGTCAGTGACGCCATGGTCACCGAATGGCTGCTCCGGGCTGGCCGCGCCCTCCTGCGGCTTTCAACTCGTTTCACGCGATGCGCCAGAGGAGCTGCGCCGTGTCTGAATTGGTTGATCAAGAAAGCAAGGAACCCACTGGCGGACACCAGTGGTTCCCCCGATCCGAGCGAGCCGCCGGCCAGGCCCGACGCCTGGTCAGTGAGTTCCTCGCGCAGGTCGACGGCGGGGAGCGCTACCTGGACGACGGGCGCCTGGTCGTCAGTGAGTTGGTGGCCAACGCGATCCAGCACGGAACCAGACGGGGACAGCGGATCCGGGTCAGCTGGCGGCTGGCCGAGGGCCTCCTGCACCTCGCCGTCGACGACGCCAGCAACGTCCACCCGATCCCCCGTCAGGCCGGCGCCGATCACGAGGCGGGCCGTGGGCTCTCGCTGGTCCAGACGCTGACGAAGGAGTGGGGCGTCAGTGCGCGCGAGGGCATCGGGAAGCGCGTCTGGGCCAAGTGCGCCCCCACCGAGCCGGATCGCGTCACCTGAGTTCCGGCCCCGGTGGCGTCGCCTGGTGACCGCCACCGGGGCCAGTACGACATTGCACAATTGCGGTGCCGTCAGCTGACCACCTGTCACCGGCTGCCCGCATCATGACCTCATGGACTTCGAGCCCTACCGCTCCGAACTCACCGCCTACTGCTACCGCATGCTCGGCTCGTACCACGACGCCGAGGACCTGGTGCAGGAGACGCTGCTCCGGGCCTGGAAGGCGCGCGAGAAGTACGACCCGGGGCGTGCCTCCGTCCGCACCTGGTTGTACCGGATCGCCACCAATGTGTGCCTGACGGCGCTCGACGGGCGGCAGCGGCGGGCGCTGCCCTCGGGGCTGGTGGCGGTGGGTGAGGATCCCGGGGTGCCGTTGGTGCCCGCTCCCGAGGTGCCGTGGCTGGAGCCGTTCCCCGGTGGGGAGGCGCGGGCGGACCTGCGGCTGGCGTGGGTGGCGGCGGTGCAGTTGCTGCCCGCGCGGCAGCGGGCTGTGTTGGTGTTGCGCGAGGTGTTGGCGTTCTCGGCCGCCGAGGTGGCCGAGCAGCTCGACACCACCGTGGCGGCGGTGAACAGTGCGTTGCAGCGGGCCCGCACGGCCGTGTCCGCGGCGGACGAGGGGGAGGTGCGCGAGCCGGGCGATCCCGAGGTGCGGGCGGTGGTCGAGCGGTACGTGCGGGCGTTCGAGGCGGCCGACGTGCCCGCGCTGGTCCGGCTGCTCGCCGAGGACGTGGTGATGGAGATGCCGCCGGTCGCGCTCTGGCTGCGGGGCACGGCGCACTACGCGCAGTTCATGGCGGACGTCTTCCGGCGGCGCGGTGCGGGCTGGGTGCTGCGCGCGGTGGTGGCGAACGGCCAGCCGGCCCTCGCCGCCTACGTGCCCGGCGACCCGGCCGGCGGCGTGCCCCGGCTGCACAGCATGACCGTGCTCAGCGTGACGACGGACGGACGGATCAGCAGGATCGTCGCCTTCACCGACCCGAGCGGCCTCGCGGCTTTCGACTTGCCGGGGAATCTCGACGACGAGCGATGAGTCCGGGCACCCCGGCCGGTACGTACTGGTGAGCACCGGAAGGGGCTCACCAGGAAACGACCGCAGGAGCAGATCATGACCGCCCGACTCATCGTCGTCTACGAGGCCCCGAGCGACCCGGAGGCCTTCGACCGCCACTACAACGACGTCCACCTCCCGCTCGCCCACCGCCTCCCGGGCCTGCGCAGCTACACCGTCGGCCGCAACGCGGTGCCGCTGCGCGACAACCGGCCGTACTACCTGATCGGCGAGCTGACCTGGGACAGCATGGACGACCTGCGCACGGCGTTCGACTCCCCGGAGGGCCTGGCCGCCGCCGAGGACGCGGCGGAGCTGCGCAAGTACGCCACCACCCGGAGCATGGTCTACGAGGCCACCGAGACCGTGGCGACCGCGGGCTGACGCTGTCTCAGCCCGTAGCGTGAGCGCATGCGCGCCTCCTCGACCGCCCAGCCGAGCGCCCTGCACCTGGTCACGCCCGCGGTGGTGTTCACCATCCCGGTGCTCAAGCTGGCCTGGACACTCGGCGGCGGGGACGCGGCCCGGGACGCGCTGCTCGCCATGGGGCCGGCCAACTGGGTGGACGTGGTGATCGGCATGTTCTTCGCCGAGCCGGTGCTGGCCGCCGTGCTCGCCGCCGTGACCTGCCACTTCGGGTACGCGTACCGGGCCGCGCACGGCTCGGCGGCCCGCCACCAGGGGCGCGCGCTGGCGGAGACGGCGGCCCGGGCGGCGATCCTGCCGGTGGCGCTCGGGGTGGTGGTCGGCGCGTTCAACGGGGTCTGGTGGGGTGTGGCGGCCGGGTTGCTCGGCTACGCGATGCGCCTCGGGGTGATCGCCGAGTACCGCACCGGCGCCCGCTCCGCCGAGACCGGCCACCGCACCGGCCGACGGCCCGTCAACCCCTGGCACCGCGTCACCGAGGTGGTCCGGGTGGCCGCGCTGGTCCTCGGCCTGGTGGTGCTGCCGGTGCTGGCGGTCACCGCCGCGCTGGACGGGCGGTCCTGGACCAGCGTGCTGCGCTGCGACGTCAACACCGGCGCCGGGCCGCAGCGCGCCCGGCTGGTGGAGCTGGACCGCTCGGCGCCGGGGGTGGTCGGCTGGGACGTCCCGGCGCACGAGGTGGTGAGCGCGGACAACTGCGCCGCCGACCCGGACGACGTGATCCGCGCACCCTGGTGGCGCAGCTGACGGCGAGCCCTGGGAAAAGGTGACGTGAACTGTCACCTTTGGCGTGCACCGTGGAGTCATGGAGCACACCACCAACACCCCCCTGACCGGCCGGATCGCCCTGGTCGCCGGCGCCACCCGGGGCGCAGGGCGCGCCCTCGCCGTCGAGCTCGGCCGGGCCGGCGCCACCGTCTACGTGACCGGCCGCACCACCCGCACCCGGACCAGCGAGGTCGGCCGCAGCACCGAGACCATCGAGCAGACGGCGGAGCTGGTGACCGCGACCGGCGCCGGCTCCGGCATCGCGGTGCCCACCGACCACCTGGCCGAGGAGCAGGTGCGCGCGCTGGTCGAGCGGATCGACCGCGAGCAGGGGCGGCTCGACGTCCTGGTCAACGACCTGTGGGGCGGCGAGCACCTGATGACCGGCTCGGTCTTCGGCAAGAAGAGCTGGGAGACGCCGCTCGCCGACGGACTGCGGATCCTGGAGCTCGGCGTGCGCTCGCACGTGATCACCGCCGCGCTCGCCCTCCCCCTGCTGATCCGCTCGCAGGCGCCGCTGCACGTGGAGGTGACCGACGGCACGGCCGCCTACAACCGGCGCTACCGGGAGAACCTCTACTACGACCTCGCCAAGACCGCCCCGATCCGGATCGCCTTCGGGCTCGGCGAGGAGCTGGCCGAGTACGGGGGCACGGCGGTGGCCGTCAGCCCGGGGTTCCTGCGCTCGGAGCAGATGCTCGCGCACTTCGGCGTGGCCGAGGCGAACTGGCGCGACGCCGTCGCCCAGGACGCGGACTTCGGGATCGCCGAGTCGCCGTACTACCTGGGCCGCGGGGTCGCGGCGCTGGCCGCCGACCCGGACCGGGCGGCGCGCTGGAACGGGAAGTCCACCTCCAGCGCGGAGCTCGCCGAGGTCTACGGCGTGCGTGACGTGGACGGCAGCCGGCCGGACGTCTGGGCCTACTTCGAGGCCAAGGCGGCGGGCAGGGCCGTGACGGTGGACGACTACCGCTGAGCCTGCCCGCCCACCCGGTACAGGGCGGCGAGGGCCTGCGCGTGCTCGCGGAAGCGGGCCCGCAGGCCGGGCGGGGCGAGCACCTCCACGTCGGCGCCGAGCCCGGTCAACTGGGCGAAGGCGATCTCCTCCGACTCCACCGCCACCTCCACCGTCCACCACCCCCGTGCGTCCGGCTCTCCCGCGCCGGCCGGCGGCTCCGTCACGCCGGCCGGGTCCACCAGGCCGGGCAGCAACCGCATCCCACGCTCCGTCAGGCGCACCGTGACGGTGGTGCGCAGCAGCGCCCGGGCGAAGCCGGCGGCGTGCGCCTGCCAGTGGTCGGCCAGCTCGAAGTCCGGGTCGCGGTCGAAGGGCTCGCCGGTCGCGCCGAGCGCGGTGACCCGGTCCACCCGGTAGGTGCGCCAGGGGCCGCCGCCGGGGATCCGGGCCACCAGGTACCACTCCCCCGCCTTGAGGACGAGGCCGTACGGCTCCAGCACCCGGGTCACCTCGCGGGGCGGCGCGCCGTCCCGGCCGGGCCGCGCGTAGCCGAGCTCGACGGTCCGGTCTGCCCAGACGGCGCGGGCCAGCTCCGGCAGCAGCTCGGGGGTGGACGGCTCGCGGAACCAGGCGGGCGCGTCCAGGTGGAACCGGCGCACCGAGGACTCGGCGGCCGCGCGCAACGAGGGCAGCAGGGTGGCGGAGAGCTTCAGCCGGGCGGTGCCCGCCGCGTCGGAGAGCCCGAGGTCGCGCAGCGCGCCGGGCAGTCCGGACAGGTAGAGCGTCTCCGCCTCGGTGGGGTGCAGCGTGGTGAGCCGGGTCCGGTACCCGGGCGCCAGGTGGTAGCCGCCGCTGCGGCCGCGCTCCGAACGGACCGGCACGCCCGCCTCCTGGAGCGCCTGGACGTCGCGGATCACCGTGCGCTCGGAGACCTCCAGCTCCCGGGCCAGGGCGGCGGCGGTCACCCCGGGGGTCGACTGGACCAGCAGGGCCATGCGGATCAGGCGGGCGGCACGCATGCCTCCAAGCATCCCCGGCCCAGGTCCCGTCCGGTGTGCTGACCGCCCGTCACCGTCTCCCAGAGCCCGTCCCGCTCCACCACCCGCCGCCCGAGCAGGCGCTGCCAGGCCCGCTCGCCGCCGTCCTCGTCGCGCCAGGACCACATCCGCGTGGTGGCCTCGTGCAGCGGGCTCAGTCCGGTGAACCCGATCGCGCCGTGCAGTTGGTGGGCGATCCGGGCGATCTCGGCCACCGAGGCGGCGGCCTGTGCGGCGGCGATCCAGGCGGCGGTCTCGATCTCCTCCGCGCCCGCCCGGCCGACGGCGTCGACGGCCGCCGTGACCAGGGCCGTCTCCTCGACCAGCCGCGCCTGCTCCTGCTTGACCGCCTGGAAGCGGTCCAGCGGGCGGCCGAACTGCACCCGCGAGGCGGTGTGAGTCACCGTCAGCTCGACGCACCGGCGGGCCGCTCCGGCGATCAGCGCGGCGCGCGCCAGGCCGGACCGCCAGTGCGCCTCCCGGGCCAGCTCGGCCGGCACCCGGCGGACCCGTTCGGCCGGGACGGCCGCGTCGAGCAGCACCAGCTCGTCGCGGGGCTCGCCCGCCAGGTTGCCGCCGGGCAGCAGCCGGTACTCGCCGGCGGTCAGCACCAGCAGCGCGGGCCCGCCCCACGGGCCGTCGGTGAGCACGACCACCGCGTCTGCCCCGCGCGCCCAGGGCACCCGGTGCAGGGTTCCGCTCACCCGCAGGGCGTCGTCGAGTCCGCGCGCGCCGACCGGGCCGACCCGGTGCTGTGCGTCGGGCCGGGCGAAGCGGGCCTCCAGCGGGCCGGCGGCGAAGGTGACCACGCCGGCGGGCAGCGCGAGCCCGGCCCGTTCCACCAGCGGGCCCGCGACCAGGGCGGCCTCCGCCACCGGGCCGGCGGTGCCGTGGTACCCGGCCTCCCGCGCTACGGCCAGTTCGTTCTCGATGCTCATCGGGCCGCCTCCAGGCCTCGGGTGATGATGCCGCGCAGGATCTCGTTGGTGCCGCCGCGCAAGGTGTAGCCGGGCGAGTGCAGGACGGCGGTGGCGAGGAGCTCCGGGTAGCTGCCCCGGGTCGCGTCGGAGCGGGCCGGCACTGGGAGGATCTCCCGTGCCTCGTTGACGAGTTCGCCCTCGAAGCGGGTGCCGAGGTCCTTCACCAGGGCTGCCTGCACGTCCGCCGCCCGGCCGGCCTCCAGGGCGGCCGCGACGCCCAGCGAGAGCTGCCGGATCGCGGCGAGCCGGGCGGTGAGCCGCCCGACCCGAGCGTGCTGCTCGGAGCCGCAGGCACCCCGGCGCAGTTCGGCGACCAGCGCGGTCAGCAGCGGCAGGGTGGAGAGGAACCGCTCCGGGCCGCTGCGTTCCAGTGCCAGTTCGCCGGTCACCTGCCGCCAGCCGTCCCCGGGACGCCCGAGCAGCGCGTCCTCGGCGAGCTCGACGCCCGCCAAGTGCAGGTAGTTGAAGGTGTGTTCGCCGCTCAGCAGCCGGATCGGCTCGACCCGCACGCCCGGAGCCCGCAGGTCCACGACGAACTGGCTCAGCCCGGCGTGCCGGTCCGTACTCTCGGCGGTCCGGGCGAGCACGATGGCGTAGTGGTTGACGTGGGCGCCGCCCGTCCACATCTTGGTGCCGTTCAACCGCCAGCCGCTGTCGGTGCGTTCGGCCCTGGTCCGGACGGCGGCCAGGTCCGAGCCGGCTTCGCGCTCGCTCATGCCGATCGAGAAGAAGCACTCGCCGGCCGCGATGGCGGGCAGGTAGCGCCGCCGCTGCGCGTCCGTCCCGTGCCGCAGGATGGACGGCCCGGCCTGCCGGTCGGCCACCCAGTGCGCCGAGACGGGGGCGCCTGCAGCCAGCAACTCCTCGATGACGACGTACCGTTCGAGGTTGCCCCGGCCGTGCCCGCCGTACTCGCGGGGCAGCGCCATGCCGACCCAGCCCCGCGCGGCGAGCCGGCGGCTGAACTCCGGGTCCCACCCGGTCAGCCACGAGTCGGGCCGGCCCAGCACGGTGCCCGCGGCCCGCTCCGCGGCCAGGAACTCCCGCACCTCCCGCCGCAATTCCCGAGTCTCGGCCGGAAGTCCTACTGCTTCACTGTCCAACATTCGCCCTCTCCCTCCGGTCAGTTGCCGGTGAACCGCGGCCGGCGGCGCTCGCGCTGGGCCTGGACTCCCTCGCGGAAGTCCTCGGTGGTGACGGTCACCGGCTGGGCCAGCGCCTCCCAGGCCAGCGCCTGTTCGACGCCGAGGTGCCCGTGGGCCAGTCCGCTCTTGGTCAACCGCACGGCCAGCGGTGCGGCGGCGGCGATCTCCTCGGCCGTTTCGAGGGCGACCGCCAGCACCTGCTCGGCGGGGACGGCCCGGTGCACCAGCCCGATCGCCGCTGCCTGACGGCCCGTCATCAATCGCCCAGTCAGCAGCAGTTCGCGTGCCCGGGCCGGGCCGACCGCGTCGGCGAGCAGCGTGGTGGTGGCCATCCCGGGGTGCAGTCCTAGCCGCACGAAGGGTGCGCCGAGTCGCGCCTCCTCGGCCGCGTAGCGCAGGTCGCAGGCCAGCGCGAGCGCCAGTCCGGCGCCCACCGCGTGCCCGTTGACGGCGGCGATGGTGGGCACGGGCAGGTCGCGGACGGTCAGCCAGCTCCGGTAGAACGCGGCGAGTTGCTCCCGGGTGTCGGCCAGGCCCTGCCCGTGCCGGTCGGCGAGCTCGCCGAGGTCGGCCCCCGAGCAGAACGCGGGCCCGGTGCCGGTGACCACAACGGCCCGCAGGTCGGGGTCGTCACCCAGCTCCCGGACGGCTCGGCGCCAACTCCCGGTCAGCCGGGCGCTCATCGGGTTGCGCTTCTCGGGGTGGTCGAAGGTCAGCAGCGCCACGCCGTTCGGTCGGCGCTCGACGCGCAGTGGTTCCTGTTCGCTCATCGTGTGCTCCAGTCGGAAATGACAGCTAGTGCCGCGTCAGGGGCGTTGGCCGAGCTCGGCGAAGACCTCGTCGGTGTGCTCGCCGAGCCGGGGGCAGTGCCGGTGCAGGCCGGCGGGGGTGGCGTGGAACCGGACGGGCTGGCCGATCAGTTGGTAGGCGCCCTCGGTCGGGTGCTCCGCCGCCTGTACCAGGCCGCCCTCGATCGCGTAGTCGCTGCTCGCGGCCTGGTCCAGGCTGAGCACGGGCGCGGCCGGGATGCTCACCGAGTCGCAGTACTCCTGCCACTCGGCGTTGCTGTGCCGGGCCGCGAACCCGTCCATCAGCGCGTACAGTTCGTCGGCGTTGCGGGCCCGCTCGGCGAGGCTCGCGAAGCGCGGGTCGGCGGCGAGGTCGGGGCGGCCGACGTGGGCGAAGAAGTCCTGCCAGTTGCGGTCGCTGTAGGGCAGGATGCACATCCAGCCGTCGGCCGTCCGGGCGGCCCGGCGCTGCGAGCTGAGCGCCCGCGAGTAGCCGAACGGGCCCTGCGGCTCCAGGGTGGCGGCGGCCAGGTGCTCCACCAGGTTGAAGGCGAGCATGGTGTCGGCCATCGGCACCTCGACGTGCTGGCCCTGGCCAGTGCGGTCGCGGTGGTGCAGCGCGGCGAGCACGGACTGCACGATGACCAGTCCGCAGATCTTGTCCGCGAGCACCGTGGGCACGAAGTACGGTACGCCGCTGACCTGTTCGTTCAGCCAGACCAGGCCGGAGGCGGCCTGCACGATGTCGTCGTAGGCGGGTCGCCCGCCCAACTCCGAGTCGCTGCGGTAGCCCTGGGCGTTCAGGTAGACCAGCCCCGGGTGACCGGCCGCCACCTGCGGGTAGCCGAGCCCGAGGCGGTCCAGCGCCTGCGGGCGGACGTTGGTGACGAACACGTCGGCGGTCGCCAGCAGCGCCAGCAGCGCGTCCCGGCCGCCCGGCGCCTTGAGGTCGATCACCACGCTGCGCTTGTTGCGGTTGAGGTTGAGCGCGGCGGCGCCCATACCCGGGCTGCGGGTGGGCGGGAGGTGGCGGGTCAGATCGCCCGTGGGCGGCTCTACCTTGATCACGTCGGCGCCGAGGTCGCCGAGCAGCTGCGTGGCGTAGGGCGCCATGATCACGCTGGCGAGTTCGACCACGCGGACGCCGTCGAGCGGGCCAACCTGGGGTGTGCTGCCCTGTGGCGCAGTCGCCATGGCACGTCTCCGATCTGCGTCGGGAACCGGGCTCATCCACCGGTCCGGTGACATTCAGTCAACCGCCGGGTGCTCCATAGCGTCCAATACATCTTCCCCGCCCGTCCCATATGCTCTGCCATATGCCGCGCCGCATGCCGTACTCCAGGAACCGGAGGGAACTGCCATGGAACTGACCCAGCGCCTGCTCCAGCAGGTCGTCGTGCTGGCCGAGGAGCAGCACTTCGGCCGCGCCGCCGAGCGGCTCGGCATGAGCCAGCCGCCGCTGAGCCAGGCGATCCAGCGCCTGGAGCGCGGGCTGCGGGTCAGCCTCTTCGACCGGGGCCCGCACGGCGCCCGGCCGACCCCGGCCGGGCGCGCCTTCGCCGAGGACGCCCGTCGGCTGCTCGACGCCCAGCAGGCCGCCGTCGACCGGGCCCGGCGGATCGCGGCCGGCGAGCAGGGCGAGCTGCGGCTCGGCTTCGTCGGCAGCCTCGGCTACCGGCTGGTGCCGCGGCTGCTCCGCCTCGCCCACGCCGAACTCCCGGACCTGCGGCTCCAGTTGAGCCAGCGCCCGTCAACGGAGTTGCTGGACCTGCTGCGCACCGGCGCCCTCGACCTCGCCCTGGTCCGCCTCCCGGTGGCCGACACCGACCGACTGACGGTGCAACAGGTCGGTGTCGAGCGGCTGGTCGCCGTGCTGCCCGACCGGCACCCGCTGGCCGGCCGGAGCTCGCTCGCCCTGCACGACCTCGCCGGCGAGCCGTTCGCGCTGCCCCGGCCGGGCGCCCTGCCCGGCCTCGCCCGGCAGGTCGCCCTCGCCTGCGCCGAAGCCGGCTACACCCCGCAGGCGCTGGGCCACGCCGACGACCTGCCGGGCCTGCTCAGTTACGTCGGCGCCGGTCTCTGCGTCGCTGTCGCGCCCGAGCAAGTGCGCTCGCTGGGCCTGCCCGGCGTCAGCTGCCGCCCGCTGGACGGGGACTCACCCCACCTGGAGACCACGGTCGCCGCCGTCCACCGCCCGGAGCAGCCGGACGCCGCCACCCGCCAGGTGCTGCGGCTGCTCGGCATCGCGACGGCGACGGACACGGCAACGGACACGGACACGGAGCCCGGGACCTGAGCCCGCCTCAGTCCCCCTTGCACAGCAGCAGTTGCACCGCCTCCACCGTGTTGCCGTTCATCGTCGCGACGTCCAGCCGGCGCTCCCGGACCAGCTCGAACTCCCCGAGCAGCTCACGCAGGTGACCGATCTCGTGGTGGCGCACCAGCGCGCCGTCGCCGGTGGCGAATACCCCGTACGGGGCGCCGGAGCGCTCGGCGTGCGCGGCGTAGCGGGTGCGGTTGCGCGCGTCCTGCTGGAGCAGCACGTCGCTGACGTAGAGCAGGCCGCCCGGCGCCAGCACCCGGTGCAGTTCGGCGATCATCGCGCGCTGGTCGCCGGCGTCCGGCACGCAGGTCAGCACGGCGAACAGCAGCACCAGGTCCAGGCCGGCGTCCGGCCGGGCCAGGCGCGGGGGCGCTTCCAGCACGTCGAACCGCAGGCCCGGCAGCAGGCCCCGCCCCCGCTCGACCAGCGCGGGCGACAGGTCCGCCCCGGACACGTCGGTGAAGCCGAGCGAGCCCAGCTCGCCCATCAACCGACCGTAGCCGCAACCGTAGTCGAGCACCCGGGCGCCCCGGTCCAGCTCCGCCAGCCAGTCGGGCGCGAGCGGGTGGGTGAAGGTCTTGGTCGCGCCGATGCCGTCCCAGTAGGCGAGGTGGGTGTCAGGTTCGTTCATGCCCGGAGCATACCGACGCACCGTCAACCATATTCGAACGACTATTTCCCACGTTCGAGTGACACTCCGTCACCGCCTGCGCCAGGCGGCACCGGCTCGCGGACCACGATGGGGGCGACCCCCGGTTCACCGATCCTTGGAGCCCCGTCATGGCACTCCGTTCCTGGCCCCTGGCCACCGCCCTGTCCGTCGCCGCACTGCTGCTCCCGGTCGTCGGCGCCCAGAGCGCCCGGGCCGACAACCCGCCGCCCTGCAACGGCGGTTCGATCTGCTTCTGGAGCGAGGACGGCTTCCACGGCGCGACCTGGGAGTGGACCTCCAACAGCGGCTACCGCGACATGCCGCCGAACCTGCACGACCACGTCGGCTCCTTCGTCGCCAACACCCGTGCCTGCTTCATCAACTGGCAGCCGGTCGAGAAGCGCGACGTGTTCTCGGGCGACTGGCGCTCCCAGTACCTGGGCGACTTCGGCGGGCGGATCGACGGGGTCGGCCCCGGCAAGTGCTGAGCCTCGCAGCGCTCCGTCAGTCGATGGGTGCACCCACGTAGTTCACCGCGAACGCCGTCGAGTGGGCTGGTGAGTCGCGGAGTTGGGCGAGCCGGGAGAGCTGCAACCGGTGCAGGAACGGCGCGTCCGGCCCGTCGGGATCGGGGCTGTGCAGCAGGTGCAGCAGCCAGTGCGAGAACTCCTGGGCCTGCCAGATCCGCGGCAGCCGCGCCGCCGAGTAGCCCGCCAACTCGCCCTCCCGGCCCGCGTAGTGGGCGAGCAGGCGGCGGGCGAGCTCGGCGGCGTCGGCGATGGCGAGGTTCATGCCCTTGCCGCCCGCCGGGGAGATGATGTGCGCCGCGTCGCCGAGCAGGAAGAGCCGCCCGTGCCGCATCGGCTCGGTGACGTGGCTGCGCATGTCCAGCACGGCCTTCTCGGTGATCGGGCCGGGCTTCAACTCGTCGCCGGTCATGGCGAGCCGCCGGTGCAGCGCCGACCAGATCCGCTCGTCGGGCCAGTTCGCCGGATCGTCGCCCAGCGGGCACTGGAGGTAGAAGCGCGAGACCGAGGGCGTGCGCAGCATGTGGCCCGCGAACCCGTCCTCGTGCAGCGCGTAGACGATCTCGCGCGTGGCCGGCGGGGTCTCGGCGAGCACGGCGAGCCAGCCGAACTCGTGCTGCTTGCCATATTCGTGCTGGCCGAACTCGTGCTGGCCGTGTCCTTGGCGCAGCCGCTCGGGCACGGCCGCGCGGCTGATCCCGTGGAACCCGTCGGCCCCGGCGACGAACTCGCACTCGATCTCGACGTCCGCCGCCCGCACCAGCGCGCGGTCGCCGTCCAGTCCGGTGAGTGCCTCGGCCCCCTGCTCGAAGAGCAGCGTGCCGCCCGCGTCGAGGTAGGCGTCGATCAAGTCCCGCACCAGGAACTGCTGCGGGTACACGTGGTGCACCCGCCCGCCGGACAACTCGCCGTAGGGCACCGAGAACCGCTCGCCGCGGTGGCGGAACTCGCAGGCGCCGTGCTCGGCGCCCTCGGCCACCAACTGCCCGGCCAACCCGTGCCGGGCCAGGAACTCCACCGTCCCGGGCTCGATCAGCCCGGCCCGGGCCCGCGCCTGGACGTACTCCCGGCTGTGCCGCTCCAGCACCAGGCAGTCGATCCCGGCCTGCCGCAGCACGTTCGCCAGCACCAGCCCCGCCGGGCCGGCGCCGATCACGGCCACCTGCGTGCGCAGACGCTCCACGGGCCCCTCCCTCCGTCGACGTCCGAGCCTACGACGCCCCCTAGTGTGGCAGGTAGGCGGCGGCCGGCGGGCCGGCGGACGGGCCGAGGTAGGGGGCCAGCCAGTGCGCGTAACTCGCCTGCCAGGGGCCCTTGCGGTAGTCCTCCAGCACCTGGTTCACCCGGGCCAGCAGGTCGGTGTCGCCGAGGTTGGTCGCGACGCCGAAGTACTTGGTGCCGTAGGGGTGGTCCACCAGGCGCACCGTGGCGTCCTGGGCCACCAGTGACGACCCGTAGGCGGCGTCGGTGAACACCGCGTCCACCTTGCCCAGTTGCAGCTGGACCAGGCAGTCCACCTCGCTCACCGCGAACACCACGGCGGCCGCGCCGTGCGAGTCCTGGGCGATCTCGTCCTGCTCGTTGGAACCGGAGGTGATGCACACCCGCTTGCCGCGCAGCGCCTGGTCCAGCGTCTTCGCGGGCGAGCCAGCGCCCACCACGGCCTGGTGGCCGGTCTGGAAGTAGACGGTGGACATGCCCACTTGGGTCCTGCGCTGGCAGGTGATCGCCATCGCCCGGACCACCAGGTCCACCCGGCGCTGCTGGAGGGCGGGGATCCGGTCTGCGGCGGGCGTGCTGACGTAGTGCACGTTGCCCGGGTGGTCGCCGACCAGGGCGTTGGCGATCGCGTGCACCAAGTCGATGTCGAAGCCCTCCAGTTGGCCGGTGATCGGATCCCGCGCGCCCCAGTGGTAGGCGTTCTGGTCCACCCCCACGGTGAGGTAGCCCTGTTTCAGGATCCGGTCCACCTCCGGGCCGGTGGCGGTCGCGCTCGGCGGCACGCTCCGGGTCGGGTCACAACCGGTGTCGTCCGCCGGGACGGCCGGCGGCGCGCTCACGCCCGCCCCGGGTGTCGCCGACCGCGCGGCGGCCGGCGCCGGGCCACCGACCGAGCCGCCGACCGAGCCGCATGCCGCGACCAACAGAACCGCCCCCAGCGCCGTCCCCCAGCACCTGGCGCGGACACGCATCTTCGCCATCCACGATGCTCTCCACGGCCGGGTGTCCGGCAGGCATCCTGCGGCGGGGCGGGAGCTGAACCAGGGCTCAACACTTCACACTTCAGACGCCGTCAGGTCAGCCCCCGGCCCCGGCCCCAGCCCCGGCGCGCGGCAGCCGGATCAGCGCGGCGATCAGGACGAGCGCGACCAGGACGAAGAGCGCGGCGACGGCCATCGCGACACCGACCCCGTGGGTGAGCGCCCGGTGCGCCTCGGTCACCGGATCGGCCGCGGGCCGGCCGCCCGGGTGCCGGACGGCGCCGCTGTAGCAGGTGACCAGCACCGCCGTGCCGACCGCGCCGCCGATCTGCTGCATCGCCTGGAGCAGCCCGGAGGCGGCCCCGGCGTACTCCGGCGGCACCCCGCCCAGGATGCCCATGCTCAACGGCACGAAGACGAAGCCGCCGCCGACCCCGAAGACCACCATCGGCCCGAACACTCCGGACAGGTAGCCGGTGTGCAGCCCGATCGGGGTGAGCCAGAGCAGCCCGCCGCCGACCAGCAGCGAGCCGGCCACCAGCACGCCGGTCGCCCCCAGCCGCGCCATGATCCGCGGCACGGCGGTGGCCCCGGCGAACATCGCGACGGCGAACGGCAGGAAGGCGAAGCCGGTGCGCAGCGCGCTGTAGCCGAGGGCGGTCTGCAGGTACTGGGTGACGAAGTAGAACATGCCGAACATGGCGGCGGCGACCAGCAGCAGCGCCAGGTAGCTGCCGCCGCGGGTGCGGTCGGCGAGCAGCCGCAGCGGGACCAGCGGGTGCGCCGTGCGGGCCTCGACGGCGACGAACGCGCCGAGCAGCAGCACGGCGGCGACCAGCAGGCCGACGGTGGTGCCGTCGCTCCAGCCGTGGGAGGCGGCCCGGATGAAGGCGTAGACCAGCGCGACCGCGCCGGCGGTCACGGTGAGCGCGCCGGGCACGTCCAGCGGGGTGCGGACCCGGGCGGGCTCCTTGATCACGCGCGGGGCGAGGACCACCACGGCGAGCCCGAACGGCACGTTGACGAAGAAGTCCCACCGCCAGGAGAGCCCGGAGGTGAGCACCCCGCCGAGGATCATGCCGATCGCGGCGCCCGCGCCGGTGACGGTGGAGTAGAGGGCGATCGCCCGGGCCCGCTTGGCGTCGTCGGTGTAGGTGGTGATGATCAGCGCGAGGGTGCTGGGTGCGGCGACCGCGGCCGCCAGGCCCTGCACGGCGCGGGCGGCAAGCAGCAGGCCGGAGCCGTCGGCCAGGCCGCCGACCAGCGAGGCGAGGGTGAAGAGCGCGACGCCGTAGCCGAAGATCCGGCGGCGTCCGAGCACGTCGCCGAGCCGGCCGCCGAGCAGCAGCAGTCCGCCGAAGGCGAGCATGTAGGCGTTCTGCACCCAGGACAGGCCGGTGGCCGAGAAGGACAGCGCCTTCTGCACGTCGGGCAGGGCGATGGTGACCACGGCGGAGTCGAGGACGACCATCAGCTGGCAGGTGAGGATCACGGTCAGGGCGAGGCCGGTGCGGGCGGGCGATCCGGGCGCGGAAACGGTGCCGGTGGTGCTGGCGGCACCGGTGGTCGTGGCGGTCCCGGTGGCGGTGGTTGCCGGGTGGGCGCCGTCGGGCGCGAGAGTGCTGTCGGACACGTCTTCTCCCTGGTCAGGAGTGGTGTGGTCAGGAGCGTGGGCCGAGCTTCAAGCTAACCGGAGAGGTTCTCTGGTTATGCCGCGATAACATACGAAGAAGTTCTCCGTTTTGCAACCAGGGACGTGACGATGGCTGCTCGACCGGCTGCTCAGACCACCCCGACCAGCGCCACCGGGCGCCCGATGCGCGCCGACGCCCGGCGCAACCGCGAGCGGATCCTCGCCCAGGCCCGCGACTCCTTCACCGAGCACGGCGCCGACGTCCTGCTCGACGACGTCGCCCGGCGCGCCGGGGTCGGCGTGGCCACCCTCTACCGGCACTTCCCGACCCGCGAGGCGCTGCTCGACGCGGTGGTGCGCGAGTGGTACGCCGCGGTGCTGGACGAGGCCGAGGAGCTCGCCGCCTCCCCCGAACTCGCCGCCGCCCTGCGCACGTTCATGCACTCGCTGGTCGACCACATGAGCGTCTACCGCGGCCTGGTCGCCGCCCTGGTGCCCTCGATGCACGACCAGGACTCCGCGCTCCACCCCTCCTGCCAGGTGATGGCCGACGCCACCGAGCTGCTGCTCGACCACGCCCGGCGCGGCGGCGTGGCCCGGGCCGACGCCACCGCGGCCGAGCTGCTCCAGCTGGTCAGCGGGGTGGCCTGGGTCTGCGAACAGGCCGGTCCGAGCGCCGACCTCGACCGGCTGCTCGACCTCACCCTCACCGGCCTGCTGGCCCCCGCGGCGCGCTGACGCCCGGTCAGCCCGCCGCACCCACCGGCGGGCGCGCCCCAGGACCACCCGGGGCCCGCGCGGACGCGCCCGGGTCGCCGCCCGTCGCCGGGCATGCGAGCGTGAAGGGAGTGGGTCCGAGTGAGAGGAGAGCGGCGATGTCGTCCAAGCGACGCCGGAAGAAGAAGGCACGCGCCAAGCGCGGAGCCAACCACGGCCGCCGGCCGCAGTGCTGATACCCGAGGCGCCGACCCCCACGAAGGGGGTCGGCGCTTCGCGCTGCTCCGGGACGAACCGCCGCGCTTGACTTCGAGTGCGCTCCAAGTGATCAACTACGAACGAACCTGACGCCCTGTCACCAGCGCGTCCACCCACGGGCAGTCGCCCGAGCACATACCTGAGCACTTACAGGAGCTGACGATGACGGATTCCCCGGTCACCCTGATCACCGGCGGCAGCAGCGGCATCGGCGCGGCCGCCGCCCGCCAGTTGCTGAAGCTCGGCCACCGGGTCACGGTCACCGCACGCGGCGAGGAGCGGCTGCAGCGGTTCGCCGAGGAGCTCGGCCGGCCCGAGGCGCTGCTCACCCTCACCGGCGACGCGAGCGACCCGGCTGACGTGCAGGCCGCCGTCACCGCCACCGTCGAGCGGTTCGGCCGGCTGGACAACGCGGTGGCGAACGCGGGCTTCGGCACGGCCGGCACGCTGGCCGACGGCGACCCGGAGCACTGGCGCGCCATGGTGCTGACCAACGTGCTCGGCCCGGCCCTGCTGATCAACGCGGCGCTGCCGGCGCTCAAGGAGTCGCGGGGCCGGATCGTGCTGGTCGGCAGCGTCGCCGGACACATCAACATCCCCGGCAACTTCTACGGCGCCACCAAGTGGGCGGTCACCGGCCTGGCCGAGAACACCCGGCTGCTGGTCACCGGTTCCGGGGTCGGCGTCACGCTGGTCGCCCCGGGCCGGGTGGAGACCGGCTTCTGGAACCAGCCGGGCGGCTCGGCCCGGCCGGACGCCCCGATGCTGACGGACGACCAGATCGCCGCCTCGATCGTCTGGGCGCTGACCCAGCCGGCCGGGGTGGACGTCACCAGCGTGATGGTCCGACCCATCGGGCAGGACCGCTGAGCGCACGGCCGACACGGACACGGCCGCTCCGGTGGCGCGCCCCGGTCCGGGAGCGCGTCACCGGCGGGGCGTCAGCAGGAGATGTTGCCGCCGCCCACGTTGGTGCCGAGGATGCCGACGAACTGCTTGAACAGGTTGATCCGGTCGTTGCGCTCGTCCGGGTTCTTGCCGTTGCACTCCAGGTCGCCGTTGATGCTGCGGATGGTCTCGCCGAAGCCGCGGCCGTTGACGATCGAGTTGTGCGGGGTCGCGGTGCCGGCGCCGTTCTGGGTGTCCCAGAACCAGAGGCCGGTCTTCCAGGAGACCGCCGGGTCCTTCTCCACCTTGTAGGGGTCGTGCAGCAGGTCGATGCCCAGCGCGTCGCCGGCGGCCTTGTAGTTGAAGTTCCAGCTGAGCTGCAGCGGGCCGCGCCCGTAGTAGGCGGACTGCCCGGCCGGGCAGCCGTAGGGCTGCGAAGCGTCGCAGTAGTGCGAGTAGTTGGCCTTGTTCTGCTCGACCACGTAGCGCAGCCCGCCGGTCTCGTGGCTGACGTTCGCCAGGAAGGCGGCCGCCTCGCGCTTGCGGGTGGCGTCATCCCCGGTCGCGGCGAAGGCCGGGTAGGCGGAGAGCGCGTTCAGCAGGCCCTGGTAGGTGTAGAACGAGTTGCGGGACGGGAACATCTGGTTGAACTGCGACTCGCTCACCACGAACCCGGCGGCGGAGGCGGGTGCGGCGGCCGGCATGGTCACCACCAGCGCACTCAGCAGGGCGGTGGAGGTGGCGGCGGCAACGGCCCGGAACACGGTCATCTTCGCTCCTCGGAAGGCTGGCTGACGGCACATCAGATCCAGCGCGGAAATGGGCGATACGCCAACGAAGTATCCGCGATAGATCATTTCCGAGGCGCCGAAAGATCACGAACGGGGGACAACATCACCCGTTCGCGATCAAACGGCCCAGCGAAGTTGACGGTCAGTCAGCCCCGTTCAGCGGGCCAGGAACTCCGCGGCGCGGCGGCCCCAGGTGTGGATGTCGGCGAGGGTGCGCGAGACGTGCAGCTCGGCTCCGGGGAGCAGGTCGGCGAGTTGGCGGGCGGTTTCCTCCGGGTGGGTCGGGTCGGTGTCCCAGCAGAGCACCAGGCCCGGGTGGGGCAGGGTGCGCAGGGCCTGTGGGGCGGGCAGGTCGTTCGCGGCGACGGCGCGCAGGAGGGTGGGAAGGAGTTCCTCGGCGACGTCGAACTCCGGTGGGAAGTCGGGCATCCCGGCCAGCACCGGGGGCGGGCCCTGGCGGCGGGCGGCGGCGAGGAAGGCGGCGCCGCCCTGCTGCTCGACCAGGTCGGCGGCGCCGAGCAGGCCGGCCCGGCGGGCCTCCCGGGCCTGCCAGGCGACGCCGGGCATGGCGAGCACCAGCCGGTCGAAGCGCTCGGGTTCGGCCAGCGCCGCGTACAGCACGGTGGCGGCGCCCATCGAGCTGCCGACGGCGTCGATCCGCTCGCCGGGGGCCAGGTGTTCGCAGAGCGCCAGGTAGTCCGCGCCGAGGGCCGGGTAGGCGTAGTCCGCCTCGACGGGGCGGCCGGTGGAGCGGCCGTGGCCCCGGGCGTCGTAGCGGGCCAGGCGGTGGCCGGCGGCGGTGATCGGGGACCAGTCGAAGCCGAGCCGCCGGTCGTGGTCGCGGCTGGAGAGCGCGCCGTGGGCGTAGACCACCAGCGGGCCGGTGCCGTCCTCCTGGTAGGCGAGGCGGGCGTGCGGGCGATCGAGGGCGGCGGGCATCGACAGTCCTCCAGGTGCGACCGGTCAGCGGATCAACGCAGTCGATCATCATCAAATGCTTGATCCCCGTCAATCCTTCGATGGCGGCATTCCGCCTTGTAGGATCGCCCCCATGGGAATGCCGGTCAGCGAACGCCTCGGAGTCGACATCCACCGCACCCAGGTGGAGTTGATGACCGCCAAGCGGGCTGCCGTCGAGCCGGCCGGACTGACCGTGCCGCAGTACGCGGCGCTGCACGCGATCGACGCGAACTCCGGGATCAGCGGTGCCGCGCTGGCCCGGGCCTGCCAGGTCACCCCGCAGGCGATGGCCGTGCTGCTGCGCACCCTGACCGAGCGCGGCCTGGTGGAGCGGGCGCCGCACCGCTGGCACGGCAACGTGCTGGAGACCCGGCTGACCGAGCAGGGCCGCAGCGCCCTGGCGCTGGCCGACGAGCGGGCCGGCGCGATCGAGCGGGAGATGGCGGACGAGCTGTCCGAGGCCGAGCGGGCCCAGCTGCGCGCGCTGCTGGGCCGCTGCCAGGACGCGATCCACCGGGCGGCGGAGCGTCAGCGGGCCGAGTCCGACTGAGCCTCTCGCGCGGCGGTCTCTGACACCTTTTCAGTCCCGTCGCTCGGGCGCCCCCGGCGGCTCGATCCCCCGCCGCACCAGTTCGGCATCGAACAGCCGCTGGAACTCCTTGGTCTGATCGTCGAGTTCCCAGGTCTCGTCGTCCTCGTCGTCCAGGTTCACGCCCTGGGCGCGCAGCTTCTGGTCCTGCAACTTCACCGGGTCCTCCGGATCCGGGTCCGAGGGGCGCGGGCCCTCGGGGCCGTCCGGCCCGATCCGCACCACCCGCTCCACCCGGATGATCCGCAGCAGCCGGCCCTCGACGGTGATCTCGTCGTGCTTGCCCTCCTCCAACCGGTCCGCCGCGGCGGCGTAGTCGGCGCGCCGCGCGGCGTCGAGCCCGCGGTGCACCGGCTCCCCGACCCGCAGGTGGAGCGAGAGGGTGTCGCGGGCCCGGAACGGGGTGGGCCCGTCGGGGTAGCCGGTCGGCGTCCAGCGCCCGTCCTCCCGCTCGGCGACGGTGAACCCGGGCGGCAGCAGCACCACGCCCGGGTGGGTCTCGCGGGCGGCCAGGGCGTCCTGGTGGATCGCGTCGGAGAACCGCACCCGGCCCGGCAGCAGCCGCATCAGGTCGCTGCGCAGGATGCCCTCGGACATCCCGGAGGGGGTGGTGGGGTCGATCACGAAGCCGTCCAGCGGGTCCGGCGCGGCCGGCAGGTCGCGCTCGCGGGGGTCGGCGGGGTCGGTGGAGCGCGGCGGCTCCGGTCCGTCGGGGCCGGTGCGGGCGAACCGTTCGACCCGCACCACCCGGTAGCGGCCGTCGAGTTCGACCTCGTCGACCTTCTCCCAGTCCAGCCGGTCCACCACCGCCCGGTAGCGCGCGGCGGCCTCGGTGTCCCCCGCCTGCTCCGCCTCGCCCGCCTTGCCCCGGGCAATCGAGCCCAGGTCGTCGCGGGCGCTCTGCGGCATCGGTTCCAGGTAGCCGTGCAGCTCCCAGCCGCCCTGCTCGCGCTCCCGGGCGACGCCGAACACCGGGCCGCCCGCCGAACTGAGTGCCGGATAGCCCTTCCGGGCCTGCCAGGCCTCCACGTCCGCGAGCTCCGCCACCGGGCCGTCCGGCGCGGTGACCCTGATGGTCAGGTAACCAGGTGCGTTGTCAGCGAAGTTCACCATGGCCGACATGCTCGTGACGGCCACGGACCGGCGCGGCGGTTCGGCACCGGTGTCCCTCGAACGGGTGGTCCGCGCCGGGTCCGCCGCGTGTCGCGGCAGCGGTCAGGAGACGATGCCCAGTTCACGCGAGGTGGTGTTGAACCGTCGGCCGCCGTCCTCGGTGACGGTGACGATGTCCTCGATCCGCACCCCGAACCGGCCGGGCAGGTAGATCCCGGGCTCGATCGAGAAGCACATCCCGGGGACCAGTTCCAGCTCCTCGCCCTCCACCAGGTACGGCGGCTCGTGGGTGGTGACGCCGATGCCGTGGCCGGTGCGGTGGATGAAGTACTCGCCGTACCCGGCCTCGGTGATCACCTGGCGGGCCACCCGGTCGATGTCCTGGCAGGAGAGGCCGGGGCGGACCGCCTCGAAGGCGGCCTGCTGGGCCCGCCGGACGGTCTCGTGCACCTCGCGCAGCTCGGCGGACGGCTCGGCGCCCTCCGCACCGACGAACACGGTGCGGGTGGTGTCGGAGCCGTAGCCGTGCTTCAGGCCGCCGAAGTCGAGCACCACCGTGTCGCCGGGCTCGATCCGGCGGTCGCCGGCCTCGTGGTGCGGGTTGGCGCCGTTCGGGCCGGAGCCGACGACGGTGAAGTCCACCTGGCTGTGGCCGTGTTCCAGCAGCAGCGCGGCCAGGTCGGCGGCCACCTCGCGCTCGGTGCGGCCGGCGAAGCGGACCTGGAGGATGCCGCCGTAGGCCGCGTCGGCCGCGGCTCCGGCGGCGGCCAGCCGGGCCAGCTCGGCGGCGTCCTTGACCGCGCGCAGCATCGGCAGCGCCTCGGTCAGCGAGCGGTAGCGGCTGGCGGGCAGCGCCTGCTGGAGCGCGAGCAGGTGCATCGCCCAGGCCGAGTCGGAGATCCCGTAGCGGCCGACCGGGTCGAGGTGGTCGGCGGTCAGCCGGTAGGGGTCCTGGCCGTCGGTCCAGTCGGCCAGCCGCAGCGCGCCGGCCCCGGCGGACCGCTCGGCGTCCGGGCGCTCCAGCTTGGGCACCACCAGCAGCGGCTCGGCGCCGGGGGTGATCAGCAGCGCGGTGAGCCGCTCGGTGATCGCGGTGGGCTGGTAGCCGGTCAGGTGGACCAGGTCGGGGCCGGGGGTGACGACCAGTCCGGCCAGCCCGGCGGCGCGGGCCGACTCGGCGGCCCGGGCGATCCGGGCGGCGTACTCCTCGGTGGTGAAGCCGACGGTGAGGCCGGCGGCGAAGTCGGCGGTGGGCGGCGTGGGCACGGGTGACTCCCCTTCGGGTCCAGAGGCATGCAACGTGACAGAGTAGTGCTCATGTGCGGTCGTTTCGTCTCCACCACGACTCCGGTGGACCTGGTCGAACTGCTGGGCGAGCTGCGCTGGGACCCGGCCGAGGCGCTGGCGCCGAGCTGGAACGTGGCGCCCACCGACCCGGTGCCGGCGGTGCTGGAGCGGGTGGACCGGGAGACCGGGGAGCTGGTGCGCCGGCTGCGGCCGCTGCGCTGGGGGCTGGTGCCGTCCTGGTCGAAGGACCCGTCCGGCGGCGCGCGGATGATCAACGCCCGCTCGGAGACGGTGCACCAGAAACCGGCCTTCCGCAAGGCGTTCGCGGCCCGGCGCTGCGTCATCCCGGCCGACGGGTACTACGAGTGGCGGCCGGTGCCGGCGGCGCCCGGGCGCAAGGCGTACAAGCAGCCGTACTTCCTGAGCACCGGGTCGGTGATGCTCTTCGCCGGGCTGTACGAGTTCTGGCGTGACCGCTCGCTGCCCGAGGACGACCCCGCGGGCTGGCTGGCCACGGCGACCATCATCACCACCGACGCCACCGACGCGGCCGGCCGGGTGCACGACCGGATGCCGCTGACCATCGCCCCGGACGACCTGTCGGCCTGGCTGGACCCGGCGCTCGGCGACCAGGCCGAGCTGCACCACCTGATGCACTCGCCGGTCGAGGCGGCGCTGTCCGTGCGGGCGGTGCCGACGACCGTGAACAGCGTCCGCTCGGACGGCCCGGAGCTGCTGGAGCGGGCGGCGGACCCGCTGGGGCTGGCGGACTGACGGAGCGTCGGAGCACCGGAACGCCCGAGGCGGGGCGGGTCAGCGCGGCAGCAGGCCCGCGATGATCTCGGGCACCAGCGCCGGGCAGCCGCGGACCTCGGCGTCCCCGGCGCTGAGCAGCCAGCGGTAGTAGACCGGCGCGTAGATCACGTCGACCATGGTGCGGGTCGGCAGGTCGGTGCGCAGCTGCCCGTCGGCGACGGCGGCGTCCAGCCGGGCCGTGCAGAACCGGATCCGCGGCTCCAGCACGGTGGCGCGCAGCTCCTGGGCCAGCTTCGGGTCGGTCTGGCACTCCCCGATCACGCCGCGGTACAGCCGGCCGAGGTCGCCGGTCATGATGCCGGTGACGGCGGTGATCTGGCTGGTCAGGTCGGCGACGATGTCCCCGGTGTTGGGGAAGTCGATGGCCGTGCCGATCCGGTCGTTGATCACCTCCAGCGCCACGGCGCCCTTGGAGGCCCACCACCGGTAGATGGTCGGCTTGCCGACGCCGGCCCGGGTGGCGACGGCCTCGATGGTGACCTTGGCGTACCCCTTCTCGACCGCGAGGTCGTAGAGCGCGTCGAGGATCGCACGTCTGGAGCGCTCGTTCCGGCGCTCGGGGTTGGGTTGCGCGGGCATGCGAAGCAGCCTATCGCAGACGTGACGGAACGTTCCGTCTTGACGGGATGTCAACGGGGATCGTAGGTTCGCCTCACGTGACGGAACGTTCCGTGACGATCCGCGCCAAGCACGCAGGCGGAAGGAAGCCCCCCATGTCCACGCACTCCACCCTCGTCTCGGTCCCCGGCTCCCCCGGCCTGCGGGCGGGTCAGGGCTTGCGGGCGACCGCCGCGTAGGCGGACACCTCGGCGTCCTCGGCCTCGACCTTCCCGTCCGCCGGACGCCACCGCTGGGTCGGCACCAGACCCGGCTCCAGCAGCTCCCAGCCGTCGAAGAACCTGGCTATCCCGGCCTTGTCGCGCATCCGCACACTGGTGCCGGCGGCCGCGTAGACCTGGGTCACCCGCTCGGTCTCGGCCGGGGCGAACTCGGGGGTGCCGTGGCTGATCGCCAGCGTGCTCCCCGACGGCAGCGCCCGCTTGAAGTGCTCGACCACGGCCAGCGCGGCCGCGTCGTCGGCCACGAAGTGCAGCAGGGCGTTCAGGCTCAGCGCCACCGGGCGGCCCAGGTCCAGCGTCTCGCGCACCTCCCGGGAGGCCAGGATCCGCTCCGGGTCGGCCACGTCCGCCTGGAGGTAGGCCGTCCGACCCGCGTCGGTGGAGCGCAGCAGCGCCTGCGCGTGCGCCAGCACGATCGGGTCGTTGTCGGTGTAGACCACCCGGGCCCGGGGATCGGCCCGCTGGGCCACCTCGTGCAGGTTGGGGCTGGTGGGGATGCCGGTGCCGATGTCGAGGAACTGGTCGAGGCCGAGCGCGGCCAGCGCCTCGGTGGAGCGGTGCATGAAGGCGCGGTTCTCCCGGGCCCCGGTGCGCGCCCACGGGAAGACCGCCATCGCCTGCCCGGCCGCCTCCCGGTCGGCCGCGAAGTTGGTGGTGCCGCCCAGGTAGTAGTCGTACATCCGGGCCGAGTGCGCCCGGTGCAACTGGAGGTCGACCGACCCCGGTTCCTCGGTCCCGCCCATCGGGAATCCCCCACTCCTGTGTCTGTCAATCAGCTGCCACAGTAGTCATACTTTGACGGTCAGTCAGCTTTTCATCTCCGCGTTGCACGGCGGGCCCGCTCATGCGCTTGCATGTGTCACACGGGCCACCCGGGGCCGAACCGCGCTCGACGACCGGGAGTTGCCGACACGGGGAGGACGGGAAGCAGCACATGACGAACGACCGGGACGCGCCGGCCCGCACACGGCCGCGCATCGAGAGGCAGACCATGAACGACAACAGCGGCTTCGCCCCGGACGGAGCCCGCCTGCAGCTGACCTTCGAGGCGTTCTGCCGCACCCACGAGCGCGCGTGGACCGGCTTCGCCCGCACCCAGGTCGGCGCCGAGCACGGCACCGCCGCCGAGCTGGTCCAGCGGATGAAGGAGCACCTGCGGGCCAACTGGCCGCTGGCGCTGCGCCAGGAGATACCGGCCGCCTACGCCTGGCGCCTGTTGAAGGAGCACATCGCCGCCTGGCTGGCCGCGCAGAGCCAGCCGGCCGCGCTGCAGACCGCCGCGATGGACGCGGTGATCGGGCACTTCTGCCGGCAGGCCCGGCTCAGCCTGGAGAACCTGCCCGAGCAGATCGGCCTGTTGACGGCGATCCTCGACCTGCCGGAGCGTCAGCGCGACATCATGGTGCTCAGCTACTGCCTGGACCTGAGCGACGAGGAGGCGGCCGGCTTCCTCGGCACGCCGGCGGCCACCCTGCGCTCCAACCGGCGGCACGCCCGCCGCCGGCTGGCCCGGGCGATCGGCCGGCCGGACCTGGCCGAACGGGAGGACCGTTGAACCCCGACCACCGGCTGCTCTCCTGGCTGGACTTCGGACCGCCGCCGCCCCCCGGAGGGGCCGAGGAGCGCCCGCCGCGGGTGCCGGAACAACAGGTGCGGGTCTACCACTGCACGCCGCACGCCGCCCCGGCGCCGGCCGCCGCCCGGGTGACCGCCGCGCCCTCGCCGTTCCCGTCCGAGCACGAGCAGGCCGCGCACGAGCTCGACCTGGCGATCGCGCTGGTGCTCAACTCCCCCGAGGCCGGGCGCTCGCTGCGGCTGCTGGCCGACGAGGACCGGATCCACCCGGAGGGCGCACTGGTCTTCGCCTGCCTGCTGGCGCTCACCGACCGCGGCGAGGCCGCGCAGTTCTGGTGGCAGTTCGCGGCCGGCTCGGGCAGCCCCACGGCCGCGTACCTGCTGCACCTGCACCACCTGCGGCTCGGCGAGCCGCGCGACGCGGCCTACTGGCGCTCCCAGTCCGAGGCGCTGGCCGGAGCGCCGCGGCGCCGGCCGGTGCGCCCGGGGCCGACCGCGCCGCTGCTGCCGGACGAGGTGCGGCACGAGATCCTGGCCCGCTGCCACGAGGGCCTGGGCGCCCGGCTGCCGCTGGCCGCCGAGGCGGCGCTCAACCGGCTCACGGTGGTCGCCGTGGACGAGGACTTCGGCGAGATCCCGCAGCCGTCCACCGCGCTCACCGACCAGTTGGCGGCCGCGGACTGACGCGGTCGAGCGGGCCCGGTCGGATCGCCCGGGCCCGCTCCAGCCGAGTCAGTGCCCGTTGAGGCTCTCGCCGAGGGCGGCGGTCAGGCTGCCGTCGCTGGTGTCGCCGTCCATCGACCAGACGAAGGTGCCGCGCAGGCCCTTGGCCCGGATGTACTGGCCCTTGATCCAGACCGAGGCCGGGTCGTCGTAGCTGGAGAAGGTGCCGGTGGCCGGGTCGTACTTGTAGGGCTCGGCGGCCAGCGGGTCCCAGTAGGTCTTGCCGGGGGCGGTGACCACCTGGTTGTAGTTCGGGGTGCCGGGCACGCCCGCGGTGGCGGTCTGGAAGAGGCCGTCGCCGTTCGGGCCCGGGGCCACGCCGGTCCACTCGTGGGCGTAGTACGGGATGGCCAGGCCGATCTGACGGGGCTTCACGCCGTTCTGCTCGTAGTACTTCACCGCCTGGTCGACGGTGTAGCGGTTGGCGGCCGGGTTGAGGTCGCGCGGGTCCTGGAACAGCGCCGAGGAGAAGTCGGTGGGCCCGGCCGGCTCCCAGCTGCCGTGGTAGTCGAAGGTCATGACGTTGAACCAGTCCACCACCTTGGCCACCTTGGCCAGTTCCAGCTTGGCGGCGAAGGCCGGGTTGGCGGAGGTGTTGGCGGTCAGCAGGTAGTGGGTGCCGGTGGCGGCGCCGGCCTGGTCCAGCTGGCCGCGGAACTCCTGCATCAGGGCGGTGTAGTCGGGGGTGTCCTGCGGGCCGTTGGGGTTGCCGTTGCCGGGCTCGCCCGGGTACTCCCAGTCGACCGCGAAGCCGTCGAAGATGCCCGCGGCGGCGCCCGCCGGCAGGCCCGGCAGGTTGCCCTTGAGGTACTGGTCCACGCAGGAGGCGACGAAGTTCTGCCGGCCCTGCGCGGTCGAGGCGAGCTGGGAGAACTGGCCGGACCAGGACCAGCCGCCGATCGACATCACGATCTTCAGCTTCGGGTACTTCGCCTTCAGCTCGCGCAGCTGGTTGAAGTTGCCGAGCAGCGCCTGCCCGGCCTGGTCGGCCTGGCCGTTGACCGACTCGGTGGCGGAGAACGGCCGCTGGTAGTCGGCCCAGCTGTCGCCGCTGCTGCACAGGCCGGCCGCGGAGATGTCGCTGAAGCCGTAGTCCAGCTCGGTCAGGTGGCTGATCTCCCCGGTGGTGATCAGGTTCTTCTCCATGAAGCCGGAGTAGATGCCCCACTGGGTGAAGTAGCCGGTCAGCTCCTTCTGGCCGCCGCCCTGGTGGTCGGGGGCGGCGCTGGCCGGGGCGGTGCCCAGCAGGGCGACGGCGCAGGCGGCCGCGGCCGCGACGGTGGCGGCTCTGCGCAGGGCGGCGGGGCGGTTGGCGGGCATGGGGGTCTCCTCGGCGGGCGCCGCGCACGGCAGCGGCGGTGGGGGAGGTGCTGGGGACGGTACTGGAGCCGGCATTGGTGTGGACCAATGAGAGGGAAGGTATAGTCCACTGCCCGCGTGGTCAATGGTTGCGGCCGGGCGCAGCTGACCACCCGTCAGCCCCCGCCCGGCACCCGGCCGCACCCGGGACCCGGCCGGCGGACCCCAGCCCCCGATCAGTCGTGGTCGTACCAGGAGAAGGCGGCGATCCGCCAGCCGTCCGGGGTGCGGACGAGCTGGAAGGTCTTGTGGCCGCCGCCCTCGTAGGGCTCGCCGTTCAGCGTGCCGGACTTGCGGTAGGTGCCGAACCGGCAGGCGACGTCGCCCATCAGCTCGGTCTGCTCCGAGGTCTCCCACTCGGCGAAGCCGACCAGCCGGCCGTCGGAGAGCAGCAGCTCGCGCGGCCCGACGAACTCCTCGACGGTGAAGGCGGAGTACTTCTCGCCGGTGGCGACGATCACCCCGCCCGGGAGCATCAGTCGGCGCAGCCGCCCGACGTCGGCCGGACCGCCGGCCCGGTTGTCGAAGGCACCGAAGAACTCGGCGACCAGCTGGTCTATCGCGGTCTTGTCATCCTCAAGAGTCGTCATGGGCGCGAAGGTACCATTTTACTGACGGGTAATGAGCTCCTTGATCCGCTCCTGGCCCAGCACCAGCAGCAGCGTGGGCAGCCGCGGACCGGTGGCCCGGCCCACCAGCAACTCGTACAGCAGGACGAACAGTTCGCGCTGCGCCCGCTTCAGCTCCGGGGTGGCGGGGGCGTCCGGCTCCAGGCCGGCCAGGCGCTTGGGGATGCCGTAGAGCAGCGCGGTCAGGCCGTCCAGGGACCAGTGCCCGGCCAGCCCGTCGAGCAGCAGGTCGAGCGCCGCGCCCTGCCCCGGGGTCAGCGCGGCCAGCCGCTCCCGGTCCGGCTCGGTGCGCACCCGGGTGCGCTCGGCGGCCGGCAGGTGGCCGTCCACCCAGGCGCGGGCGCGGTCCAGGCGCGGGCGGGCCTGGTCGAGCGAGTCCAGCGGCCGGTCCGCGCCCACCTCGCGCAGGATCCGCAGGGTCTGCGCCGGATCGCCGCCGGTCAGGTCGGCGACCGAGGCGAGCAGCCGGAACGGCAGCGGGCGCTCGGTGGCCGGCAGCGGCCCGGCGGCGGTGCCGACCGCGCGCTCGCGGGCGGCCGCCTCGGCGGGCTCGGCGGTGCCGGCGGCCACCTTGCGGCCGAGCGCGTCCCACTCGTCGTAGAGCCGCAGCACCTCCTGGTCGAAGGCGACGGTGATCGCCTGCCGGGGCTGGCGCCGCCCGTAGATCCAGCGCAGCAGCGGGGCCTCCAGGATCCGCAGCGCCTCCCCCGGGGTCGGCGCGCCGCCCGCCGAGCTCGACAGCTTGGCCGTCCCGCTGCTGCCGACGAAGCTGAAGCCCAGGTAGACCGGCGGGTGCCCGCCGAACACCTCGCGGACCAGCTGCGAGCCGACCGTGAAGGAGGAGCCGGGCGAGGAGTGGTCCACCCCGCCGGTCTCGAAGGCCACCCCCTCGTGGGCCCAGCGCATCGGCCAGTCCACCTTCCAGACCAGCTTGCCGCCGTCCGCCTCGGCCAGCCGGATCACGTCGCGGTGCCCGCAGGCGCAGCGGTAGGCGGTGTCGGTGCTCACCGGGTCGAAGGACTCGACGGTGGTGGTGTCCCGCCCGCAGGCCGCGCAGTACGGCTTGTACGGGTAGTAGGCACTGGTCGGCTCGCCGGACGGCGCGGCGGTGCGGTGCCGCCCGAGCACGGCGTCGATCCGGGCGCGCTCGCGCATCGCGTGCGTGATCTGCGTCCGGTAGGCGCCCGAGGTGTACTGCTCGGTCTGGCTGATCTCGGTGAGCTCGACACCCAGCTCGGCCAACGCGGCGCGCAGCGGGGCCTTGAAGTGCTCGGCCCAGCTGGCGTGTTCGCCGCACGGGTCGGGCACGGCGGAGAGCGGCCGGCCGAGCTGCTCGGCGAAGGAGTCGGGCAGCCGCAGGCCGGCCGGCACCTTGCGCAGCCGGTCGTAGTCGTCCCAGCTGAGGATGTGGCGGCAGTCCAACCCGCGCCGGCGCAGCTCGTCGGCGACGAAGTGCGGCACCATGATCTCGCGCAGGTTGCCCAGGTGGACCGGCCCCGACGGGCTGATCCCGGAGGCGCAGACCAACGTGCCCCCGGTGCCGCGGCGTTCGGCCTCGGCGATCACCCGGTCCGCCGCCGCGGCCACCCAGTCGCCCTGATTCCCGCCTGCCACGCCGGTCTCCTCCCGTTTGCACCCGCACCACCTGCGACGAAACGTACCGACCGGCTGACGGTGCGTCACCCGGATTTCGGGCCGTCCGCACCCTGGACAGGGCCGCCCCGGATGCCGCACCCTCCACTCCATGACCACAGCACAGACCCCCGAGCGGGTGCCCGACCGGGTGCCCGAGCGCCTGCTCGCCGCGAACACCGCCACCGCCGAAGCGATCGGCCGGCTGCTGCGCGAGGGCGCCGACCCGCGGGCGCGGATCCCGGGAGCACGGTGGTCAGTGGGCGAGGCGGCGGCCCACCTGGCGATGGCCAACCGGCTGATGGCGCAGATCGCGGCGGGCGCGGACCGCCCGTACGGGGACGGCACCCCGGGCGGGCTGGCGGCGGCCAACGAGGAGTCGCTGCTGGCCTACCCGGAGCGCGACCCGGCGGTGCTGGCGGAGGTGATCGAGGAGCAGGCGGCGGCGTTCGCGGCGGCGGTGGCCGGGCGCGACGCGGCCGAGCCGGTGACCACGCCGATGGGCCCGATGGACCTGGGCACCTTCGGCTCCTACCTGCTGGTGCACCAGCTGGGCCACGGCTACGACCTGGCCCGGGCACTGCGCCGGCCGCACATGGTGGACCGGGAGCGGGTCGAGCTGTCGGTGCCGTTCCTGCTCACGGCGATCCCCCGAGTGGTGGATCCGCGCACCACGGCCGGGCTGCGGGCGCGGTTCACCATCGTGCTGCGCGGCGGCGGGCCGCGCTTCGGGGTGACGCTGGCGGACGGGGTGGCCCGGGTGAGCGAGCGGCCGCTGCCGCGCCCGGACTGCGGGATCCACTGCGAGCCGGTGGCGTTCCTGCTGCTCGCGCTGGGCCGGATGACGCCGGCTCAGGCGATGCTGCGCGGGCGGACCTTGGCCTGGGGCCGCCGGCCGTGGCTCGCGCCGTCCTTCCCGCGGTTCTTCCGGGCCCCCTGACGCAGCGTCATCACCTGACGGGCGCTCAGCCCGTCGAGGCCGCCTCGCCGTCGACGGCGGTCAGCCGGGGCGCGCCGGAGGCGGTGACGATCACCTCGTCGAGCACCTCGCGGGAGCGCAGCAGGTCGGCGATCTGCGCGTCCAGCCGGGAGCGTTCGCTCTCCAGGCTCTCGACCAGACGCGGGGTGGTGCGCTCGTTCGGGCCACCGTCGGAGTCGCGCATGCAGGGCAGCAGTTCGGCGATCCGCTTGCTGTGCAGGCCGGCCGCGAAGAGCTCCTGGATCAGCACGACCCGGTCCACCGCGCCCTCCGGGTAGTCCCGGTGGCCGCCCAGCGTGCGGTCCGCGAAGAGCAGCCCCTGCTGCTCGTAGTAGCGCAGCGAGCGCTCGCTGACGCCGGTGCGCCGCCCGAGTTCACCGATCCGCATTCCGCTCCCCCGTCCCTGGAACTCCCGCTCGAAGCCTCTTGAAGCCTCTTGAACCTGACAGTGATGGTAGCTTCTACGGTCTTCGCATGACCACGAACTCTCCTTCCAGCGCCCTGTTCCAGCCCGCCGACCTGGGCGGCCTGCGGCTGCCGAACCGTCTGGTGATGGCTCCGATGTCCCGCACCCGGGCAGCCGCCGACGGCACCCCGACCCCGCTGATGGCGGCCTACTACGCGCAGCGCGCCTCGGCCGGCCTGATCGTCGCCGAGGCCGCCACGCCGAACCCGGTCGGCCAGACCTACGCCCACATCCCCGGCATCCACCGCCCGGAGCACCTGGCCGGCTGGCGCACCGTCACCGAGGCGGTGCGGCAGGCGGGTGGGCGGATGTTCCTGCAGTTGCAGCACGGCGGCCGGATCGGCCACCCGGAGAACAGCGGGCTGCTCCCGGTGGCGCCCTCGCCGGTCGCGCTGCCGGACACCGTGCACACCGCCTCGGGGCACCGGCCGGCCGTGGTGCCACTGGAGCTGACTGTCGATCAGATCGACGCCACGGTGGCGGACTTCGCGCGGGCCGCCCGCGACGCGGTGGCGGCCGGGTTCGCCGGGGTGGAGGTGCACGCGGCCAACGGCTACCTGCTGCACCAGTTCCTGGCGCCGAGCAGCAACCGGCGCACCGACGGGTACGGCGGCCCGGTGGCCAACCGGATCCGCTTCGTGCGGGAGGTGGTGCGCGCGGTGGTGGCGGCCGTCGGTCCGCAGCGGGTGGGGGTGCGGGTGTCGCCCGGCTTCTCCGGCAACGGGATCGACGAGGGCGACACGGCCGAGCTCTACCGCGCCCTGGTGCCCGCGCTGGCCGAGGAGGGCCCGGCCTACCTGCACGTGGTCTTCGCCGACCCGGACTCGCCGGTCTTCCGGCAGCTGCGGGCGGACTGGCCGGGCACCCTGATCGCCAATCCGGACCTCGGCTGGGGCGCGCCACTGCCGGCGGACGGCGGCCGGGCGGCGGCGGAGCGGCTGCTGGCGGCGGGGGCCGAGCTGATCTCCTTCGGCCGGGGCTTCCTGGCCAACCCGGACCTGGTGGAGCGGCTGCGCACCGGCGCGCCGCTGAACGAGCCGCGCGGGCACCAGATGTACTCGGGTGGTGCGGAGGGGTACACCGACTACCCGACGCTGGCGCAGACCCGCCCCCTCGCCGAACTATCTTGACATCAAGAGATCTGATGGCATGCTGGACCCGACCGAAGTCTCTTGACGTCAAGATATCTGGAGGCCGTGCCGTGCCCGTGCCCACCACCCCCTCCTGGGACCCCCAGCAGTACCTGCGCTTCGCCGACCAGCGCACCCGCCCGCTGCGCGAGCTGCTCGCCCGGGTACCCGAGCCGCAGCCCCACCCCGCCGGCAGCCCGGCCCGGATCCTCGACCTGGGGTGCGGGCCGGGCAACTCCACCGCCGTGCTGCGCGAGCGCTGGCCCGGGGCCCGGATCACCGGCATCGACTCCTCCCCCGAGATGCTCGACACCGCCCGCACCGAGGGCGAGCCGAGCGCCGACTACCTGCTCGCCGACCTGCGCGAGCACGACCCGGCGCCGGCCCGCCCCGACCTGATCGCCGCCAACGCCCTGCTCCAGTGGCTGCCCGGCCACCTCGACCTGCTGCCGCGCTGGATCGCCGCACTGCGCCCCGGCGGCACGCTCGCCTTCCAGGTGCCCGGCAACTTCGAGGCACCCAGCCACACCCTGCTCGCCGAGCTCTGCCGCAGCCCGCGCTGGCGGGACGCGCTCGGCGACCTGGCCCGCACCGCCGACGTCCACCGCCCGGAGGAGTACCTGGCCGCACTGGCCGCCACCGGCTGCACCGTCGACGTCTGGGAGACCACCTACAGCATGCTGCTCACCGGCCCCGACCCGGTGCTCGCCTGGACCAAGGGCACCGCCCTGCGCCCCGCCCTCACCCGCCTGCCCACCCCGGCCGACCGGGAGGCGTTCACCGCCGAGTACGCGGCGCTGCTGCGCGAGGCCTACCCGGCCGCGCCGTACGGGACGGTCTTCCCGTTCCGCCGGATCTTCGCGGTGGCGACCCGGACCTGAGGAGGCGTCGGCCCCCGGGCTCGCGCCCGGCTCCGCAACCGGGGAATTCGGTTGCACGGTTCCACCGCTGCGGGCAGCATCCGCGTCATGACCACGCGAAAGGGCGACCTGCCCACCAGCTGTTGACCGGCCCGTGCGCGCGCGGCGGCGGCGCGGACGCCCTGATCCGGCGCGCCCTGGCGGCCGACTCCCCGGAGGCACACCCGTGACCGCGACTCCCCCTCGCCTCCAGCCGTACGCCCGACTGCCCGACCGCTACGGCGGGTGGGAGGTCGCGGCAGCCACCGTCGACGCGCTCGGACGTGCCGTCACCCTGCTCGCCCCGCCGGAGGCCGCCTGCACCCGCCGCGTGCCGCCGGAGCAACGACCGCGCTACGACGCGCTCGTCGTGGTCGCGGACGGCACCGAGGTGCACGAGGTGGAGCTGCCCGGCCTCGACCTGCACTTCCCCAGGATCGACTCGCTGGACGGCGGCTTCGTGCTGGCCTCCGCCCGCTGCCGCCTGCCCTCCGGGCCGCCTGCCGCCACCTTCGAGGACCTTGAGCGGGAGATCCCCCACAACGCACTCGTCGTGGGCGACGACGGCGCGGTGCTGCGGACCTTCCACGCGGGCGACGACATCCAGCACCTGCTCACCGACCTGAACGGCACCATCTGGATCGGCTACGGGGACGAGGCCGTCATCTGCGCTCGGCCGCCCGTCAGCCAGCGACGGGCCGGTGCCACAGCCACCGGTCCCGTCCCGCGGATGACCATGCCGCTGCCCGGGCTCATCCGCTGGACCGGCGCCGGCGAGCCCGCCTGGTACGCGACCTCCGACCCGGTGGGCCCCGGCAGCTGGGTCGACTGCTACGCCCTCAACGTCGGCGCGGACCTGGCCTGGGCCTACCCCTACACCGGGTTCCCGCTGGTGGAGATCGATGCCGTCGGCGTCCGTTGGAGCCGGCGCTCACCGGTCCGCTTCGCCTCGGGCGTCCTGGTGGACGAGGGCGGCGCCGCCTTCCTCGCGGCCGACACCCGGCCCCGAGGGGTCCCCGGCCACTACACCGTCACGCTCGCGGAGAGCCGGCAGGGCCTCCTCGAACCCGTGGCCACGGCGCCGCTCCTCCTCCCGGACGGCACCCGGCCCACCACGGCGGTGCGCCGCACGGTCTGCCGCGGCAACCGGGCCTGGCTGCAGTTCCAGGACCGACGCACCTGGCACCTCCTGGAGATGTGACCACCGGGAATACCCCACGGACGGTATTGTTGAACTGTCAACAATACCGACCGCCTGAGGAGGACCGCAGAGATGGCTTCCGTACTGGACGTCCGCCGCGCCGAGGATCGCTTCCACACCCGCAACCAGTGGCTGGACTCGCACCACTCGTTCTCCTTCTCGCGGCACTGGGACTCCGCCAACACGCACTTCGGCCTGCTGCTGGTCTCCAACGACGACGTCGTCGCCCCCGGCACCGGCTTCGACACCCACCCGCACCGCGACATGGAGATCATCACCTGGGTGCTGGACGGCGCCCTGGTGCACCAGGACTCCGAGGGCCACAACGGGATCATCTACCCGGGCCTGGCCCAGCGGATGAGCGCGGGCAGCGGCATCCTGCACAGCGAGAAGAACGACTCCTGGACCATCGACGGCTCCCCGGAGCACCGCGACCCGGTGCACTTCCTGCAGATGTGGACCATTCCGGACGCGGCCGGCATCCAGCCCGGCTACGAGCAGCTCGACATCAACGGCGAGCTGGACCGGGGCGGTTGGACGACGCTGGCCTCCGGCATGGCCAAGCACGCGGGCAACCGGGCCATCGGCATCCGGCAGAAGCACGCCGCACTGCACGTCACCCGGATCCGGGCGGGCGAGACGCTGGAGCTGGCCACCGCGCCGTTCGTCCACCTGTTCGTCGCCCGCGGCGGCGTGGAGCTGGAGGGCGCCGGCGCGCTCGGCACCGGCGATGCCGTCCGGATCAACGGCGCCGAAGGGCAGCGCGTCACCGGCGGGCCGGAGGGCGCGGAGCTGCTGCAGTGGGAGATGACGGCCGCCGCCGTCGTGCAGTGAGCCCGCCGCCCGGGCGCCCCCGCTCGCCGCGGGGGCGCCCGGCCCGATGAACGGACGGTCTGATGTCCAGTCAGCCATCCCGGTTCCGCCGTGCCGACACCGGCCGGGTGGAGGCGTTCAGCGACGGCGTCTTCGCCATCGCGATCACCATCCTGGTGCTGGACCTGCACCCGCCCGCGCACCCGCCGGGCGGGCTCGGCCACGCGCTGCTGGAGCAGTGGCCGGCCTACGTCGGCTACCTCACGTCCTTCGCCTACATCGGCGTGATCTGGCTCAACCACCACCAGGCCTTCACCCGGCTGCGCTCCACCGACGCCGGGCTGCACGCCGCCAACCTGTCCCTGCTCTTCACCACGGCCGCACTGCCCTTCCCGACGGCCGTGGTCTCCACCGCCTTCCAGCACTCGCTCTCCGACTCCGACGCCCGCACCGCCGTGCTGCTGTACGCGTGCGTGGCGGCGGCGATGTGCCTCAGCTGGTACCTCCTCTTCCGCCACCTGGAGCGCACGCCGGCCCTGCACGTCGCGTCGATGGAACCGTCCTTCCCCCGGCACGGGATGGTGCGCTCGGCGGCCGGCGTGGTCGGCTACCTGGCGGCCGGGCTGGTGGGGTGGGCGGTGCAGCCGGTGATCGCCGCGGTGGTCTTCCTGCTGCTGCCGGCCTTCTACGGGCTCACCACCGAGGGGCTGATCGGCCGACGGCCCGTCGGCTCCTGACGATCCGTCATCCGGGGGATCCGCGCGGCCCGGTGGCCGTCCATTGCGGTGACCGGGCCGATCGACTGCCCATAGTGACGGCATGACGAACGGCTTGATGAGACGGGCGCGCGGCCCGGTACGGCTTCGTACTCACACGGCCCGCATCCTGAGCGCGGCCGCGGCCCTCGGGCTGGCGGTCGGCCTGACCGGACCGCTCGGCCGGACGGCGCGGAGCCTGGCCGCCCAGCTCGTGCTGCCGGACAGCGGCGCCTCGGTCGCCTCGCTGGCGCTCATCGCACTCGCCCTGCTGGTCACCGGCAGCGCGGCGGTGGCCTGGTCGCACCGCTCCTCGCAGCGGGCCGACCGCTCCGAGCCGGACTGCTGACGGACCGTCGGCGTGAGCTGCGGTGCCGCCGGTCCGCCGTCGGCGAAAAACCTGGGCGGCGGTCCGCGTTCCGCGCCATGATCTGTGCGGCAATCGATCACCGCAGCACGGAACAGAGGCAGAAGATGAAGATCGCCGTACTGGGCACGGGCGAGGTCGGCCGGACCCTCGCCACCCGGCTGGCGGGCCTGGGCCACCAGGTCACGATCGGCTCGCGGACCGCCGACAACGCGCAGGCGGCCGAGTGGGCGGCCGCCAACGGCGGGGCCCACGGCACCTTCGCGACGGCGGCGGCCGGGGCCGAGCTGGTGCTGAACGCGACCGCCGGGGAGCACGCGCTGGCGGCCCTGACCGCGGCCGGCGCGCAGAACCTGGACGGGAAGACCGTCATCGACGTGTCCAACTGGCTGGACTTCTCGGCCGGCTTCCCGCCGAAGGTCGTCGTCCCCGACGAGGGCAGCCTGGTGGAGCACCTGCAGGCCGCCTTCCCCGGCGCGCGGTTCGTGAAGACCCTCAACACCGTCAACATCAAGGTGATGGTCAGTCCGCAGGAGGTGCCGGGCCGGCACGCCATCTTCGTCAGCGCCGACGACGCGGGGGCCAAGGCGCAGGCGGTCGAGCTGCTGCGCTCCTTCGGCTGGACCGACGAGCAGATCACCGACCTCGGCGGCCTGGCCACCGCGCGCGGCACCGAGACGTACCTGAACCTGTGGCTGCTGCTCTACGGCAAGATCGGCCACGGCAGCTTCAACATCTCCCTCGTCGAGGGCGCTGTCCAGGGCAGCGCCGAAGCCGCTGTCGAGAGCGCTACCGAGAGCACTGTCGAGGCCTGATGGAACGGGTCCTGGTGACCGGCGTCTCCGGGGCCGGCAAGACCACGCTGGCCACCCGGCTGGCGGCCCGGCTCGACCTGCCCAGGTACGAGCTGGACGCGCTGCACCACGGCCCGAACTGGACGCCCCGGCCCGAGTTCCGGGCCGAGGTGTCCGCCTTCGCGGCCACCGGGCGGTGGGTGACGGAGGACCAGTACACCGGCCTGCTGGAGCAGGTGCTGATCGCCCGGGCGGACACCTACGTCTGGCTGGACCTGCCCCGGCGCACCGTCATGCAGCGCGTGGTGCGGCGCTCGCTGCACCGGGCGCTGACCCGGCGCGAGCTGTGGAACGGCAACCGGGAGGGGTTCCGGGACTGGCTGGACCCGGAGCACCCGATCCGCTGGGCCTGGGCGCGGCACGCCACGCACCGCGAGCGCACCCTGCGCCGGATCGCGGCCAACCCCCAGCTGACCGTGGTGCGGCTGACCTCGCCGCGCGCGGTCCGGGCCTGGCTGCGCGGGCTGCCGGGCTGACCGGCCCTCCCCCGGGCGTCCGTTGGGCGTCCGTTGGGCGTCCGTTGAAAGGATTCCCACCGCCACACCGGGTGCGCTAGCGTACGCGACCTGATTGACAGTCAGTTCTGTTGTCGCACATGGCTGATCACTGGGGGACAGCATGCACGATGCCGGCCGGGACGGCCCGGCTCCCTGGACGACCGCGCCTGCCGCACCCGGCGCACCTGCCGCACCAACCAATGCCGTCGCACTGACCATCAGCAAGCGCCTGCTCTTCATCGCCAGCGCCGCCTACCCGCTGCACAACATCGCCCGGGTGTTCACCTTCGTGCTGCGGCCGCGCCGCTGGGAGGCGTTCCTCAGGTTCCTCAAGCGGGCCGGCGCCACCGTGGTCGCGATGGTGCTCCTGCTCCAGTTGGAGAAGCTCCAGGCGACCAACGGCGACGGCAGCCAGACCACCGATCCCTGGGTGGGCCTCACCTGGGTGGTCGGCCTGCTGACCCTGGTCGGGTACGCGATCGCGCTGCTCGCGGTGCTCGCGGCGCCGACCCACTACGTGTTGGCGGTGGAGACCTGCTCCTCCTCGTCCGCGCTGATCACCACCCCGGACCCGGAGGAGCTGCGCCGGATCGGCGGCGCCATCGCGCACGCGATCGAGAATCCGGAGGCCGAGCTGCACCTGATGGTGCAGAGCCTCAGCTTCAAGCCCGAGCACTACTACTTCGGCGACACCGTCAACATGTACGGGGGCGCGAGCAACGTGGGGATCAAGTCATGAGCGGTCAGGGCCAGGGACAGAACCACAACTACTACGGCGACGTCGTCCACATGCACGGCGGCAGCGGCAACACCGGGATCGACAAGCGCGGGTCCGGCGCGTCCGACCTGGCGGCCGAGCTCGGCCAGCTGCGCGCGCTGGTCGGGGAGTTGCGGGCCGCCGTGCCGGCCGGGGCGCACCAGGTGCTCGACGACTCGCTGGCGACCGCGGAGTCCGGCAGCGCGCCGGGCCGGGAACGGCGCGGCGCGCTCGCGACGCTCAGCGCGATCGCGGCCACGGCGGGGTCGGTGGGCACCCCGGTGGTGGAGCTGGTCACCCGGATCCTGGCCCTGATCAAGGGCTGACGAAGGGCTGAGCCGGGGCCGCCCCATGAGCCGACCGGCGTCCCGCCCTGTGTCCCGTCCCGCCCGCCCCGGCTCAGCCGAGCACCGGCAGGGCCGGGAGGCAGGGTGGCGGGGTGGCGTGCGCCGGGTCGAGGGCGTTCAGCACCAGGTGGGCCACCAGCGGGTCGTAGGGCGAGCCGAGGTGGTCGGAGAGGTCGGTCGGGCAGAGGTCCTGGAGGGTCAGGTTGCGCACGGTGGCGCCCGGGCCGGCGGTCAGGAAGCTCTGGGTGTACGGGAGGATCACCTCGTCGGCCCGGCTGGCGATCACCGTGTACTGAACACCTGGCACGGTGTCACCGCCCCGGTCGAGGCGGGTGTTGAGCGCCGAGCCGATCGCCTGCTGCTCGCCGGCGGGGCCGAGCACCTGGTCGGTGACGACGCCGAGGCCGACCTCGCGGGCCAGTGTGAACAGCCCGGCCAGCGCGGTCCCGTGATTGCTCGGGTTGATGCCGATCAGGCTGTGAACCTTGTTTTCGGCCTGATCGCCTGACGCCGCGCCATCGTCGAACTTCAGGTACTGCCGGGGCAACACCCCGCCGCCCTGTGAATGGCCCACCAGGTCCACCTGCGCGGCGCCGGTGGTCCGCCGGACCCGGTCGACGAAGACGGCCAGCTGCCGCGCCGAGTCGGCGATGTCGGCCTCGCCCTTGAGCAGCGCGTGCGGGGTCTGCTCGCCGTAGTCGATGGCGAAGACGCAGTACCCGGCCTCGGCCAGCTCCGGGGAGAGCGCGTTCCAGTTGTCGAAGGCGTTCTCGAAGGTGCCGTGGACCAGCACCACCGGGCGGGGGTGCGCGGGGCTGGGCCGGCAGCCCCAGTCGTCGGCCCCCGGCGGCGGCGCGTCCGGGTCGAGCGCGGAGGCGAGCAGCGCGGTGGGGAAGGTGCTCAGGCCGGGCAGGCGGGTGGCCGCCCGGCCGGGCGCGGCGAGCGCCACGGTGAGCGCGAGCGCGGCGGCGGCGGGGAGCAGCACCCGGCGACGGAGCCGGCGGAGCGGACGGGAGCGGGGCAACTGCGGGCCTTCCACTGGCGGTTCAGGCGGTACGGGAGGTACGGGCGGTTCGGGGGTGGCGGCGAGCCGGGCCCAGAGATACCCCAGCTCGGCCCGCCCGCGCGAACCGGTGGGCGGCCCCGGCCCGCAGGTTCACCCGCTCGGCGCAGCCGACCGCCTGACGGCCCCTCACCTCGCGGGGAGGGGCCGCCCCGCCGGGCCGGCCGCCGAGCCGCCCGTGTCGGCCGGCTGCCCGCCGGCCTACCCGCGCGCCGCCAGCAGGTCGGCCGGCCGGGCGTGCAGCCCGTGCCGGCGGGCCCAGAACAGGTGGTCCGGCCAGCGCTGTTCGAGGCCGTAGTAGGTGGCCCGGTTGCGCTGGTGGGCGGTGCTCGCGGCGCCCAGCGCGGTGGCGTAGCGCCGCAGCGCCTCGGCGTCGCCGCCCAGGTGCTCGTGCACCGCGAGGCCGGCCGCCTGCCCCGTGTGCAGGGCGGTCAGGATGCCCTGGGAGGAGAGCGGGTCGAAGGCGAGGGCCGCGTCGCCGGCGGCGATCCAGCCGTCGCCGTGCACCGGGTCCAGCCGCGCGCCGTGCGCGGGGGCACGGGTGGGCGCGGCCTCGGCCGGGGGCCGGTGCCCGGCCAGCCGGGCGAGCGTGGGGCCGGTGGCGGCGAGCTGCTGGTGGAAGCCGGTGGTGCGGGCGGCGGGCAGGTCCGCGTCGGTGAAGAAGGCGAGCAGCAGGCGCCGGCCCGGCAGCAGCGCGCTGTACCACCAGCCGTCGGGCGCGGCCTCGACCAGCGTGCCGCCGTCGCCGTCCGGTTCGGGCGCCTCGACCTCCAGGTGCAGGGCGACCAGCCGGTCGTGCACCCGGCGCCGCGCACCGTAGCGGGTGGCGAGCCCGGCCCGGCGGCCGGTGGCGTCCACCAGCCAGCGGCAGTTCACCCGTACCGACCGCAGGTCGCCCTGACCGACCGTCAGCTCCCAGCAGCCGAGCCGCCGGGCCTCCCGCACGGTGCCCGTCACCACCTCCCCGCCCCGGCGGACCACCGCCTCGCGCAGCTGCCGGTCGAAGAGCGCCCGGTCCAGGTGCCACCCGGCCCCGTGCGGGTCGAGGATGCTGTCCACCGAGTGCACCAGCGGCGAGCCCCAGACCGAGCGGTTGGCGAGCGCGGGCAGGTGCGAGTCACCGGGCACGGTGTCGGCCACGCCCAGGTCGCCGAGCAGCACCCGGGCCGCCGCGGGCAGTGCCTCGCCGACCTGGGCCGGCCCGACCGTCCCGTGCACCAGCAGCACCGTGCGCCCCCGGGCGGCCAGCGCGAGCGCGGCGGCCGAGCCGGCCGGGCCGCCGCCCGCGACGACCACGTCGTAGCGGGCGGCCGACGGGGCGGCGGGGCGGGCGGTGCCGGCGGTCGCGGTGCCGCTCACCGTTCCAGGCCGAGCGGGTCGAGCTTGTCGAAGTACCCGACGGTGACTTCGTGGGGTGCCAGGCCAGTGAGCGCGAGGACGTCCCCGGCGGCGGCCGCCACCGCGGAGTCCTGGGCCGCCGTGGCGGCGTCCACGTGGATGGCGACGAGGTTGGCGCTGTCCGGGACGCCCTCCAGCGGGAAGCCGGGGACGGACTCGACCTGCAGCCGGTCGGGGTAGCGCCCGTCGCCCACGGTGTAGGGCCGGACCTCGACGATGCCGAACTTGTACCACTCGGCCACGCCTTGGGCGAGCTGGTCGGTGGGCGAGCCGTGCAGGCCGCGCAGCCAGGAGGCGCGGTTGGCGAAGGCGTCCGCCCGCTCGTCCTCGGTGGGCCGGCCGGTCTCCTTGTTGACGGTCCGGTAGTCGCGCTCGGTCAGCACGTGGTTGGGCACCCGGGCCGGCCAGAAGGTGGGCAGGTAGGGGTCGTAGCGCGGGCCGAGGCCGGCGGCCGACTCGTAGCCGGAGCGGCAGCTGACGGTGTCGGTCTGCCAGGGCACGGCCATCCAGCGGGTCAGGTCGCCCGGCCCCTGTTCCTGCAGCGGGCCGTCGGCGGCGAGCACCTGGGCCTGGCCGAGGGTGGGTCCGTACTCGCGCCCGGGCGTGCCGTCGGCCCGGTGCTTCAGCCGCAGCGGCGAGCGGTACATGCTGGTGTGCCGGACCGGCCAGGTGACCTCGCAGCCGGGGTGGAAGGCGTCGGCCAGGCAGAAGTCGAGGGCCGCCCGGTCGAGCAGGTCCGGCTGGTCGGCGACCGGTGCGTCGGCCAGCCGCAGCGGGGTGCCCGCGGCGTCCCCGTCGGGGTCGAAGTCGCCGTTCATCCAGGCGAGCAGCAGGCCGTCCTGGGTCGGCGAGAGGGCCAGGTACTGCAGCGGGGAGCTGGGCCGGCTGGACATGCCGTCGCCGTAGAACCAGGGCCAGGGCACCGGGGAGAGGCCGTCGCGCGCGTGGTCGCGCAGCGAGGTGTAGACCTGGCGGCGCAGTTCCCGGTCACGGTCGGCGGTGCTGCCGAGCCGGGCCAGCGCGGCGGGGTCGAGGAAGTGCTGCGGGCCGCCGAAGCCGAAGGCGGTCGCGAAGCCCTTGTTGACCCACTGGAGTTCGCAGAACCGGCGCAGGATCGGTTCGACGTCGCGGGCGAAGGAGACCCGCTTGGGTGCTTGCAGGGTGCCGGCCTGGACGAAGACGTCGACCAGTTCGTCGTGCAGGGTGCGGATGGTCTTGACGTCGGGCGCGTAGTTGGGCGGGGCGACCACCACCCAGGCGGGTTCCACGGTCAGCCGCCGGCTGCCGATCGAGACGGTGGCGGTGACCGGGCCGTCGGCGGTGTCGTCGCACCAGCCGTCGTTGTTGCCGAAGGAGACCAGGTTGTCGCCGTGCGGGTTGCGGGAGGTGCCGGCGCCGCCGAGCACCACCAGGTGGCCGTCCTGGTCGGTGTGCATCGCGCCGAGCGGGACGGGGGTGCCGAGGAAGCTGCCGCCGGTGAACTCGACCGGGGTGCGGTCGGTGGCGTTGATGCTCTTGGGCCCCGGGTCGATGATCAGACTGGCGCGGTCGGTGATCTTGGCGTTGCGCTGCGGGACCTGGACGTCCTTCATGTCCGGGATGTCATTGGGCAGTCGGAACTCGTACCAGGCCGCCTTGGTGTTGGCCAGGTGCACCTGCCACTCGATCGCGGTGTCCGGGTCGCCGGGCGTCAGCTCGCGGACGGCGCGGCCGTCGGCGTCGTAGCCGTAGATCCGGAACCGGGCCGCCTGGCGCTTCACCGCGCCCTGCTCGTCCTTGTAGAAGCCGGGGGCCTCGGCGGGCGGCTCGGGCACTTCGGGGCCGTAGAACCAGCCGTCCGGCCGGGTGCTGTTCCCGACCCGGGCGATGCCGATCGCGGGATGGATCCGGGCGTAGGCGATCTCGTCGCTCAAGGGGCAGGCCTTCCTGGGACGGAGTACTCGTCGGGATCATCGGCAGACGAACCATCGGAGCACAGGGCGCATCGGAGTGCGCCGGGGGCGCGCCTGGCTGCTGACCACCTGTCAGGCAGGGCCGGGCAGGCGCCGCACGGGTGCCGCACCTGCGGGAGACCCGCACCGCGCCCGCACCACGCCCGCACCGCTCCCGCACCGCGCCCGTCGCGCGTCAACGGCGCGTCAATGCCACTGGACGACATATGCCGGTTGACGATATATGTAGGCGTCATGGTCGAACGTTCGTTGCAGGAGCCGACGCTGCTCCTGCTCACCGCACTGGCCGATGCCCCGAGGCACGGCTACGCACTGATCCAGGAGGTGGCCGCGATCTCCGACGGGAGGGTGCGGCTGCGCACCGGAACGCTCTACGGCGCCCTGGAACGGCTGCTCGGACAGGGCCTGATCCGGGTGGCGAGCGAGGAGGTGGTGGACGGCCGGGCCCGTCGCACCTACGCGCTCACCGATCCGGGGCGCGAGGTACTGGCCGCCGAGGCGGAGCGGCTGCAGGCCGTGGCCGTCGAGGCGAAGCGCCGGCTGACGGCGGGGCACACCGCGCCCCGCCCGCGATTGGGAGGGGCGCACTGATGCGGGGGGAACGCGGACTGCGGCTGGCACTGCGCCTGCACCCGGCGCGGCACCGGCGCGAGTGGGGCGAGGAGATGGCCGCCGTCTTCGCCGACACCACGGCGGGGGCGGGGCGCTGGGCGGTCGCGCGGGAGCTGTTCGACCTGGCCGGGCACGGGCTGCGGGCCCGCACCGGACTCGGTTCGGCCGGGCGGCCGGCCAAACTCGCGGCGCTGGCCGCGCCGTTCGCGGTCGGGGCGCTCGGCGGGTTCGCGCTCTTCGCGCTGGCCGAGTCGCTGCTCTGGCCGCTGCTGCACGGCTATCCGCCGAGCTGGCGGATGCTGCTGCCGCCCGCCGACCCGTTCGTGGATCGGATCAGCCAGGTGATCCAGACGCTCGGCCGGTCGTCACCGCCGCTCTTCGTGGCCGCGCTGGTCGCGGCGCTGTGCGGCCGCTGGTCGGCCGCCCGGGTACTGGCACCGCTGGCGACGGCGCTGATGATCGCCGGCGACCTCACGACGGAGCTGTCGCGCAGTCACTCGACCACGTTCACCGTGCTGCGCGGCCTGGTCGCGATCCTGCTGGTGATGAGCCCGCAGATGTTCTGGGGGACGCTGGTCCTCGTCGCGCCCCGGGACCTGCTCGGTCCGCCACTGCGGGGCGGCGGCGTCCGGGCCTGGCTGATGGGCGGGGTCTTCGCGCTCGGCATGGCGACCGGCGGGCCGGTTCTCTCCGGCGCGATATGGGGCAACCGGATCTTGAAGTCGTGGCCCGCCCTCCCGAGCGCGATGACGCTGCTGCAGGCGTGCGCCGCCTGTGCCCTGGCGCTGCTGCTGGTCGCCCCGCTCGCGCTGCGGCGCGGATGGCTCGGCCCGGCCGCGGCCGCGCTCGCGGGGTTGCCGTTCGCGACGCTGGACCTGTTGATCCTGGCGCTCGGCCGGACCTCCGACGCCGGCACGGTCGTCCTGGCCGCACTGGGGGTCGGCGCGGTGGGCGCGGTGGCCGTGCTGCGGCGGTCGAAGAGCGGGTCGAAGGGCGGCCGGACCGCCGCCGAGTGAGCTGACTGCGGGTCAGCAGGGAAGCCCGGGAGGTGCGATGCACCTCCCGGGCTCTGTTTTTGGGCGTTGGCGTTGAGTCTTGTGTAATTTTGTTCGACTCCGTTATAACTGACCCGTCGATTCCCCCCACTTCAGCCGGAGAAGCACCGATGGGCCTGAGCTCCGCCACCAGTCCCGGCCGCGCGGGCACCCCGAACCAGGACCTGGTGATCACCGCTCCCGACCTCGTCGTCCTGCTCGACGGGGCCGGCGGCCCGAGCGAGGACGGCGGCGGCTGCCTGCACGGGGTGCGCTGGTACGTCCGGCAGCTGGGCAGCCGGCTGAGCGCCGCGCTGCTCACCAGGCCGGACCCGATCGCCACCGTGCTGGCCGAGGCGATCACCGAGGTCGCGGGCCTGCACCGGACCAGCTGCGACCTGCTCCACCCCGGCACGCCCTCCTCGACCGTCGCGGTGGTCCGCCGGCGGGCCGAGCACCTGGAGTACCTGGCGCTGCACGACTCCACCATCGTGCTGGCCGGCCCGGCGGACTGCCGGACCGTCAGCGACCGCCGGGTGCAGCGGATCCCGGCCCTGCGGGAGCTGTGGCAGCGGATGGCCCGGCACGCCGTCGGCACCGCCGGCCACACCGCCGCCCGGCGCGCCTACATCGCCGAGGAGCTCCCCCACCGCAACACGCCCGGCGGCTACTGGGTGGCCGGGGCCGACCCGCGCTGCGCCGAACAGGCCGTCAGCGGCACCGTCCCGCTGGCCGGCCTGCGCTCGGTCTCGCTCGCCAGCGACGGCGTGGCCGACTACGTAGACGCGCCCCCAGCCTTCGGCCGGGAGGTGCCCCCAACCGGGCTCACCGACTGGCCCGGCGCGGTGGGCCTGCTCGACCGGCACGGCCCGGAGGCGCTGATCCGCAAGGTCCGCAGCGCCGAGGAGCTCGACCCGCTGGGCCGCCGCTGGCCCCGGTTCAAGAAGCACGACGACGCGACCGTCGCGCACTGGCGGCTCTGAGCCGACCCCGACCCCGGCGGCTTCTCCCGCCGGTCACGACCCGGCGGCCGCGCCCTGGTGCCCGGCCCGCGCGCGTGGCACCGTCGACGCATGGGCCTGGGCGCCGCCGGACTGACGGCTGGTCAGCCGTGAAGCCGCCGTGCGCGGTCCACGGCGGTCCGGTGGACCCCGGTTCCGAGGTGGCACCACGGGCCGGACGGGACTTGACGGCGCATGTACGCGGAGCGAAGGTGAGCAGCAGAATCTGACATGTTACGTGTGCTATTGCACAAGCGGCGGCCCGCCCGGCGCCACCGGACGGGTGGGCCCGGGCGGGCCGCCGTGCAAGGGAGGGGCCCATGGAATTGGAGCTTCGGCACCTGAGGGTGCTCTGCACGATCGCCGACACCGGGAGCGTCGGCCGGGCCGCCGCGATCCTCGGCGCTTCGCAACCGGCCACCAGTACCCAACTGCGACGGATCGAGCACCACCTGGGAGCACCACTGTTCGAACGGACCGCCTCGGGCGTGGCACCGACCTGCTACGGCGTCGAGGTGCTGGCCGCCGCCCGGGACGTGCTGGCCCGGGCCGACGTGCTCGGGCGCCGGACCGCCGAGGAGGCCCAGGGCCACCGGGAGCTGCGGCTGGCCGCGACCAACTCACCGATCCTGCCGGGCCTGCTGACCCGGGCCAGGCACCAGCAACCGGATCTCCAGTTCACCGTGAGCACGGTCTACCGCTCCTCGGAGATCGTCGAGTTGCTGGAGGGCGGCGAGATCGACGCCGCGCTCGCGGTGGACTACCCGGGCCAGGAGTTGCAGCACTCGGCGGCGCTCGCGCACCGCGGCATCGTCACCGAGCCGTCCTTCGTCACCCTGCCGGCCGGGCACCGGCTGCGGCACCGCACCGAGGTGGCGCTGGCCGACCTGGCGGGCGAGGCCTGGTTCCTGACGCCGGACGACGGGGCGGGCTGGCCCGGCGTCTTCTACGGCGCCTGCGCGGCAGCGGGGTTCTCGCCCGTGACCGTGCACGAGTTCCTCGGCGGCCGGCTGGAGCTGCAGGAGATGATCGCGGCCGGGCTCGGCATCTCGCCGGTCCAGGCCACCAGCCGACCACTCACCGAGGTGGTGATCAAACCGCTGATGGGCAGCCCGGTCTGGACCCGGTACCTGCTCGTCTGGCGCCCGGCGGCGGTCAGCGGGGACGTGGTGGAGACGCTGTTCGGCGCCGCCACCGCCGCCTACCGGGACCTGATCGCCGAGTCCGCGCACTTCCAGACCTGGGCATCCCGGACCTACCGGGCCGCCCGCCCGTGACGCCGTCGGTCGACCACGACCCCGCCATCGCACGGTGTTATGGCGGCTCTCATCTATGTCATATGACCTGTGACATTGTTCTGACTGTCAGTCGATGACAGGATTCACGTCAAATCCCCCCAGCCTCGCCTGATGCTCAGTGAGCTCCCCCCACAGGAGAAGGACCAGCAGTGCGCCTGCGTATACCCGTTCCCACCCTGATGGCCGGCCTCGTCGCCGGGTGCGCCACCGCGGCCACCCTGCTGCCGGCCCCCGCGTTCGCCGCGGCCCAGTCCGCCACCGGCGACAAGCCGGCGGCCGCCTCCTCCCCCGTCGTGCCGCAGTCGCCGGTCGTCCCGGGCGCCGAGCAGCCCGGCACCGCCGCCGCCCCGCTGTCGGCCGCCGAGCTGACCCGGGCCCAGATGACCCAACCGGTCGGCACCGCGCAGCGCCTGACGCAGCGTCCGACCGGCAAGCCCGCCGCCTCGGCCAACACCAGGACCGCCACCGCCCAGAGCTGCACGCCCGCCGACTTCGGCAGCCGCAGCGGCAGCGACCTGGTCTCCTTCATCCAGGGCTCGACCACCGACTGCGTGGGCGGCCTGGTCAACGTCACCGGCAGCGACGCGAGCAGCATCTTCAAGGAATCCCAGATGCTGACCGTCGCCAAGGCCTTCGCCCAGCAGGCCCACCACTACGACGGCACGAACTCCTCGAACATCTGGCAGTTGGCGGTCTTCCTTCAGGCCGGCTACCAGGTGCAGTCCGCCAACGCCGCCACGGTGGGCGGTTACGACGCGGCGCTGACCGCGGCCGTGCAGGGCGGGCTGGACGCGTTCTTCGGCTCCAAGCACTGGACGGACGTCACCGACGCCAACGGCGCGGTGCTCTCCGACGTGCTGGTCCTGACCAACAGCGCCAACCTGCAAGCCCGTTACCTGGACGTCTACAACCGGGTGCTGACCGGCTACAACGCCTCGTGGAACGCCTCGCCGAAGATGGTGGCCGCGGTCGACGCGGTGCTGTCCGCCCCGCTCTGGCTCGGCAACGCCAACACCGCCTTCACCAGCGCGATCGCCGCCCACCCGCAGCTGATCAAGAACCTGGCCGCCTTCGTGCTCGGGCACCGGGACCTGCTCGGCACCGCCAACTCCGGCCTGGAGCTGGACGCCGGGAACGCGCTGGCCCGGATGGCCGGCGACGGTCCGGCCGTCGAGGCGCTGGTCAAGCCGCAGTTGAAGGCCGCCCTGGACGCCGTCACCGTCACCGGGCCGACCGGGCCGCTCTACGTGCACCTGGCCTGGAACGCCGACAACTACGACAACGCGCAGTGCGGCTACTACGGCACCTGCGACCTGCCCGCCAAGCTGACCACCGCCGTGCTGCCGCACCAACTGGTCTGCGACAACCGCACCCTGGAGGGCGAGTCGCTCTCGGCGGCCGACCTGCAGGCGGTCTGCACCAGCCTGCGCGGCGAGGACACCTTCTTCCACAACCTGGTCAAGGACAACGGCCCGGTCAACCCGTACGGCAAGACCATCACGCTGGCGGTCTTCTCCAACGCCACCGACTACCAGAACTACTCCTGGGCGATCTTCGGCAACGACACCAACAACGGTGGCGAGACCGTGATGGACCCGACCGACCCGACCAACCAGCCCGTGTCGGTGATGTACCAGAAGTCGTGGAACGACAGCTTCCCGGCGAACGTGTGGAACCTCAACCACGAGTACACCCACTACCTCGACGGCATCTACGACATGAAGGGCAACTTCGGCACCGAGATCTCGGTGCCGGACATCTGGTGGATCGAGGGCGTCGCCGAGTACGAGTCCTACACCTACCGCGGCCTGACCGACACCCAGGCGATGGGCGAGGCGGCCAAGCACACCTACAAGCTCAGCACCATCTTCCAGAACACCTACGACAACTCGGACTCGATCCGGACCTACCCCTGGGGCTACCTGGCGGTGCGGTACATGTTCGAGAAGCACCCGGACGTGATCCAGAGCATGCTGGGCCACTTCCGCACCGGTGACTACACCGGCGGCTACGCCGTCTACAACTCGATCGGCACCGCCTACGACGCCGACTTCGACGCCTGGCTCAACGCCTGCGCCGCCGGCGCCTGCTACGCGGACGGCCCGACCGCGCTCTTCACCAGCACCGTGAACGGCGCGACCGTCAGCCTGACCGACACCTCGGTGCTGCACGACTCCACCTCGCCGATCACCAAGTGGCACTGGACCTTCGGCGACGGCACCTCCTCCGACGAGCGGAACCCGAGCCACACCTACGCCGCCGCCGGCACCTACACCGTCGCGGAGACCGTGACCGACGCCAACGGCAAGAGCGACAGCACCCCGACCTCGGTCACCGTCACCACCGGCGCCGGCACCACGCTGCCGACCTGCACCGACCCGCGCACCGACGCGCTCGGGCAGAACTGCGCCCGCCCGAACCAGTCCGCCACCGCCGGCAACATCGACTACCTGTACGTCTACCTGCCCGCCGGCACCAGCACCCTGAAGGTCAGCACCTCCGGCGGCACCGGCAGCGCGTTCCTGTACTACGACGACAAGACCTGGGCCTCGCCGAAGACCTTCACGGCCTCCTCGACCAGCCCGGGCACCAGCCAGTCGATCACCGTCACCAACCCGACGGCCGGCTACCGCTACATCAGCCTGTATGCCGCCACCGACTTCACCGGCGTGACGGTCAGCACCCAGTTCTGAAGCGCTTCCTGACGCCCCATCACACTGCCGCCGGGCGACGACCCCTGGTCCGGAGGCACTGAGTACGGCCCCGTCCTCCGCCTCCCCACCAGTGCGAAGGGCGGGGTCTTCGGGCGTTCGGGGGCGGCGGGTGTTGCGGGGCGGCAGGCGTTCAGGGCGGCAGGCGTTCAGGGCGCCGGGCGGACGGCGCCGAGCACCGGCATCGCGGCCAGCGGGGCGACCTTGACCACGGCTCCGGTGTGCGGGGCGTTGACCATCAGCCCGCCGCCCAGGTACATGCCGACGTGGGTGGCGTCGGGGAAGTAGATGACCAGGTCGCCCGGGCGCAGCGCGTCCAGCGGGACCCGGGGCAGCACGGCCCACTGGTCCTGGCTGGTGCGCGGGATCGGCACGCCCGCCGCCTCCCAGGCCTTGGAGGTCAGGCCCGAGCAGTCGTAGGAGTCCGGACCGGTGCCGCCCCACAGGTAGGGCTTGCCGATCTGCGCCATCGCGTAGGTCACCGCGGTGGCGGCGGCCGGGGTGGCCGGCCCGCCGCCGGTGCCGAGCACGCCGGAGGCGAGCAGCTGGCGCTGCGCCTGGTCGGCCAGGGCGGCCTCGCGGTCGTCGAGTTGGGCCCGCTGCGCGGGGTCCAGGGTGGTCAGCCGGGCCTGCACGTCCGCTGCCTGCCGCTCGGCGTCGGTGCGTGCGGCGCGGGCCTGGCCGGCGGCCAGTTCGGCGCCGCTGCGGGCTTGTCGGGCGGTGTCGCGCAGGGCGGCCAGGGCGGCCCGGCGGTCGCGCACGTCGTGCACCACGTCGGCCTCGGAACGGGAACGTTCCTGCAGGTCGCCGGCCTCGGTGAGGAGCCCGGTGGGGGCGAAGGAGAGCAGGAACCGGGCGATCCCGGAGAGGCCGCCGCCGCGGTACTCGTCGCCGGCCAGTTGGGCGGCCTCCGCCTCGCTGGCGTCCACCTGTTGCTGTTCGGCCGCCACCCGGCCGTTCGCCCGGTCCAGTTCGCCCTGCCGGGCCGCGAGTTCGGCGTCCCGCGCGGTGGACTGCTGCTCGGCCTGCTCCTCCTGGTGGCGCAGGTCCTGGAGCCGGACCAGCAGGGCGGCCACGCCGTCGGTGCGGGCCAGGACCTCGGCGCTGGTCGGCGGCGGGGGCGGGGGCTGGGGGTCGTCGTCGGGGTCGGCCCGGGCGGACTGTCCCATTGCCAAGGGCAGTAACAGTGCCACCGCGCAGGCCGTCCCCCAGCGTCTGCCGCCCCGATCGCTGCCCCGTCGTCCGCTGGTCGTCCGCCTGATCACTCGGCCTCCACCATCACTCGGCGCCGGGCGGTCCGCCCGGCGGGCACCGCCACAGAATGGCACCACGGGTACCCGGCCCCCGGGTTCGCGCACCTGTGCGTCGCCCGCTTCACCCGCTCGGCGCAGGGGCCGGGCACGGTGGCCGACGGTGCGTCAGCGGCGGCCCTTCGGGCGCTCCACCGGCACGCCCCGGGGCTCCTTGATCCGCTTCATGATGATCTGCGAGTTGACCTCGGTGACGCCCGCCAGCGCCGTCAGCCGCTCGATCCAGAGCCGCTCGTAGGCCTGCAGGTCGGCCACCGCGATCCGCAGCAGGCAGCCCGGGCTGCCGAACAGCCGGTAGGCCTCGATCACGTCGGGGATGTCGGCGAGTGCCGCCTCGAAGGCCTCCACCGCCGCCCGCTCCCGGCGCACCTCCACCGAGACCAGCACCTCGAACCCCCGCCCGACCGCCTCCGGATCGACCACCGCGCGGTAGCCCTTGATCACGCCGTCGCGCTCCAGCTGCCGCACCCGGCGCATGCAGGGCGAGGCGGTCAGCCCCACCCGGTCGGCGAGTTCCTGGTTGCTGAGCCGGCCGTCGTCCTGCAACTCGCGCAAGATCTGAAGATCGATGTCATCCACGGCGCAAGAATCCGCCACCGCCGCCGCCCGGTCAAGCAAGGGTTCGCGCTCCCCGGTGCGCCTGCCGGGAACCCACCGACCCCGGCGGCAGAATCGGCGGCATGGCCGAGACGCACACCTTCAGCTACACCCTCTACCTCGGCGCCGGCCCCGAGCAGGTCTGGCGGGCACTCACCGACGCGGAGGCGACCGGACGCTACTGGGGCCACCGCAACGTCTCCGACTGGCAGCCCGGTTCGCGCTGGGAGCACCAGCGCACCGACGGCAGCGGCGTCGCGGACGTGATCGGCACCGTGCTGGAGGCCCGCCCGCCGCGCCGGCTGGTGAGCACCTGGGCCCGCCCCGACCAGGACCCGGCCGACCCGGCCGCCTCCGTCGTCACCTTCGACCTGGAGCCCTACCATGAGCTGGTCCGGCTCACCGTGACCCACGAGAAGCTGGCCGACGCGGCCGAGCTTGCGGCGGCCGCCAAGGGCTGGGCGGCGGTGCTCTCCAACCTGAAGACCTACCTGGAGACCGGCCGCCCGCTCCCCCACGACCCCTGGCTGATGCCGTAGCGGGCCGCCCGTCGACCGCCCCGGGTTTCCGACCCCGCCGCACGGGCGATACTGTCCGCGCGACGGGGCGACGACCGGGGGGCGTCATGGTGAAACCACTGCTGTACCTGGATGTTGACGGGCCGTTGAACCCGTTCGCGGCGCGGCTGCTCCGGCGGCCGCGCGGGTACACCTCGGTGCGGGTGGACCACGAGCCGAAACCCTTCCGGATCCGGCTCAACCCGCGGCACGGGCCCGCGCTGCTGGCGCTCGACTACGAACTGTGCTGGGGCACCGCCTGGATGGCCTCGGCGAACCAGTGGATAGCGCCGGTGGTGGGGCTGCCCGAGCTGCCGTTCGTGGACTTCGCCGCGGTGCTCCACAAGAAGCGTGCGGACGGCGTGCACTGGAAGACCGAGCCCCTGATCGGGCACGCCGCCGGGCGCCCGTTCGCCTGGGTGGACGACGAGTTGGGCGAACTCGACGAGGCCTTCGTGGCCGAGCACCACGGCGCGCCGGCCCTGCTGCACCGCATCGATCCGCGGCTCGGGCTGCGCGAGCAGGACTTCGCGGCACTGGCCCGCTTTGCCCGCTCCGTGGCCTTGTCCAGCCGTTGATCTTGCCGAGTCCTTGACGGGGCGTGCGCTTCCGAAGCCCCCGGGCCGGGCGGATACTGAGCCGCATGGCAACAGTTGACGTCGACGGCTCCTACCTGGTGGTCCGGCTCAGCCCGTTGGAGAAGCTGGGTTCGCTCCACGGCGACCTGCGGATCCCGTTGGCGACCGTCACCGAGGTCCGGGTCAGCGAGCAGCCCTGGTCCGAGCTGCGCGGGATGCGGGCGCCCGGAACCGGCCTGCCCGGGGTGATCTCGCTCTGCACCCGGCGGGGCGTGGGGATCAAGGACTTCGCCGCCGTCTACCGGCGCGGCCCCGCCGTGGTGATCGAGACCGACGGCGGCGGCTTCGACCGGATCGTGCTCTCCCGCGAGGACGCCCCCGAGGTGGCCCGGCGGGTGCGCCGGGCCACGACACTGGCGGAGGCTAACGCCGGGTGATCCGCAGCACCCCGGTCTCGGTGCCTTGGTAGAGGGTGCCGTCGGGGGCGGTGGTGCCGGTCATCTGGAGCGGGTTGTAGAGCAGGCCGAGCCCGATCGGCGTGCTCGCGACCTGCCGGCCGGTGGCCGGGTCGAGCGCCGCGTAGGAGTACGCGGCGAAGGTGTCGCTGCCGACCAGACCGGTCGGACCGCTGACGGCGACCGTGTAGATCAGGCCGTCGGCGAGCGAGAGCCGGGGCAGCGCGGCCGACTTGACGGTGCTGTTCCAGACGGTGTGGCAGGTCGTGCCGTCGGCGTCCAGGTCGACCCGGGTCAGGCCGCCGTCGAAGCCGGCCGAGGCGGGCGTGCTGGCCGGCGCACCGGCCGGGAGCGCCGGGTACGGGTAGCCGTAGGTGTTGGTGACGAAGACGCTGCTGCCGGTCGCGATCACCGCGTCCTCGGTGCCGCTCTCCTGGTAGGCCGTCAGCACCGGGGTGCTGCAGACCGGAGCGGGGCCGGACGCCACCCGGTAGACCAGCAGGTTCTCGTGCGGGGCCGCGTTGTCGGTGATGGTGACGTACTCGGTGCCGTCGCCCGGGCCGAAGAAGCTCGGGGTGGCGCCGGTGCCCCAGCTGAGCTGACCGGGCTTGCGGCCGGGGCCGCGGTCGTACGGCGCCCGCCAGTCGACCACCGGGCCGCCGTCCGGGCCTTCGGAGAGCAGGTAGAGGGCGTGGTCGGTGGCGACCGCGGTGTGGCCGGGGACGGTGGAGATGCTGTTGCCGATGCCCTCGCCGGTGCTGATCGTGCGCACCGTCCCGGTACCGGTGTCCACGGTGCCGATCACCCCGCCGGCGGTGGCGAACCAGACCCGCCCGTCCCACCCGGGGCTGAGGCCGACGATGGAGTCGCCCGCCGGCACCGCGCCGGCCAGCGGGGTGGACTGATCGACCGTCAGGGACCAGCTGCCGTCGGCCGACTGGTGGTGGCCGATCCGCAGCAGGTTGTCGTTGCCGTCCACCACGACCAGCGCGTTCGCGCTGTCCAGGTAGGCGTAGACCCCGCCGAACAGGCTGCCCTTGGGCAGGGCGAGCGAGGCGAGGTCGGCACCGGTGCCCGGGTCGAGCAGGTGCACGGTCGGGGTCCGGCCGAAGATCGTGGTGCAGAGGGCGATCGGCCTGGCGTCGGACCCGATGACGACCGTCGGGCAGGCGGAGGCGAGCGCGGTCCGGGTCCAGGCGACCGGGCCCCGGCCAGGGCCCGGGTAGGGGGTGGTGTCGCTGGAGGCGCTGTCGCCGTGCATGGTGGCGGTGCCGTTGGGCGCGGTGGCCGGGTTCTGCGGCGGTAGCGGGCCGAAGCCGGTGGCGGCCTGGGCCGGTGCGGCAGTGCCGCACAGGGTGGCGGCCGCGGTCAGGGCGGCGAGGGCGGGCAGGGTGCGCAGGCGCATCGTGGGTCCTGTTCCGGGTCTGGGATACGGGAGGGTGTGCGCCGGCCGGGGGCGGCCAAGGGTGCGGGCGGCGGGGTGCACGCGGGCACGGATCGGCGGGACCGCCTCGGTCCGGCGAGGGCGTGGCGCGGCCCGGGGCTGCCGGAGGGCGTGGCTCCGCTCAGGGACGGGACGGTGTCCGGTGCGGGAGCGTCCGGCGAGGGACGGTGTGGGCGCGCGTCAGCTGACGCGGCGACAGGCCATGGTGGTGGCGCGGCCGTGGTCCACGTGTCTACGGCTCACCAGCATGGTCACGGGCTCACTGTAGCGGAGTCGGTGGCGGGCGGGGACGGCTGTCCGCGCACGGCTCGACGCAGGACGGTCAGCGGCCGGCCGGCGGGCGCAGCGCGGACGGCAGGGACGGCGGTCAGCGGACGGCGGGGACGGCAGGGACGGCAGTCAGCGGACGGCAGGGACAGCGGTCAGCGGACGGCTCGCGGTGAGCAGCCGGTGGCCGAGCTGGGTGCAGCTGTGCCGGACCGACCGACCGGTGCGCACGGTGGCCAGCAGGCCGGCCCGGCGCAGGGCGCGGGCGTGTTCGGAGGCGGTGGCCGCCGAGATGCCGAGCTGCTGGGCGAGTTGGCCGGTGGTCGGCTCGATCAGGGCCAACCGCAGGACGGCCGACCGGGTCCGGCCGAGCAGGGCCGCCAGCGGCTCGTCCGGGTCCGCCCCCGGCGCCGGCGCGTCCTCGGCGAGGCAGGCCAGCGGGGTGAGGGCCGGGTAGAGCAGCAGCAGCGAGCCGTCGGGCAGCGGGCCGCACAGCGGCTCCCCGGACCACTGCGCGGACGGCAGCAGGAGGACCCCGCCACCCTCCAGCCGGACCTCCAACTGCCGGTCGACAGCGATCTCCAGGGTGCTGCCGTCCCACCGGCTGCCCGGGTAGAGACCGGCGAGCATGCCGCGCAGCCCGTGTTCGCGCTGCACGTGGCCGCGCCAGGCGAGGTCGGCCGCGAAGCCGGAGCACAGCTGCGTCCAGTCGGACTCGACCAGCGCCGCGTGCGCGGTCCGCATGCTGAACTCCAGGTGGTGCCAGGCCTGTCGGTCCTCGCCCGCCAGCGAGCGCATCAGCGGGGTGACGGGCAGTCCGTTGCGGCAGATCCGGTCGAGCTCGCTGCGCACGAATCCGTTGCCGGCGGAGCGCACCAGCTCCAGGCCGTCCTCCAGGTCGCTGCTGAGCGGGTCGAGGAAGAACGGGCCGGTGCCGGTCGGCGGGACCAGCTGGGTCAGCGGTGCCAGCGAGCGCGCGGTGGCGGCCGAGGCAGCGCGCGACCGCCGGTGGCGGGTGAACGCCCTTTGGGCGTCGTGCCGTTGCAGCATCGCGACGGCCAGTTCGAGCTCGACCAGCGGCGCCGGGCCGTCGGCGAACCGGATGTCGAGCAGGTCCTCGGCGGTGAAGTGGATCCGCAGCACCCCGCTGTGCCCCCTCCGCGTGCGCCCGGGTTTCTCGGCCCTGAGCTTTTCGGCCCCGGCCGAAAGGCTCGCCCCGGGGCCGCCGGTGGTCCGACGATACCCAGTGCGGGGCCGCGGCGGCAGTGGGTCGCCGGTGCGGCCGACCGGTTCCGACTCACCCCAGTTCCAGGAGGCTTCCTTGCGCATCCCGAGTTATCCCCGGCGGACCGCCCTCGGTGCGGCACTGGCGGCGACGGCCGCGCTGCTGCTGCTCGCCCCGGCCGCGCAGGCCGCCGGCGCTGCTGGCGGCGGTGGCAATGGCAGCGGTGGCAGTGGCGATGGCGGCTGGCATTCGTACCACGGTCAGGACACCGACGATCCGGCCGGCACGGTCTGCCCGTTCCACCTGCACATCGCCTCGCTGGTCGACCAGGAGGAGACCAAGACCGTCAGCCGGTACCCCGACGGCTCGCCGGAGAAGGTGCTCTGGCGCGGCCCGCTGATCCTGCGTTACACGAACGTGGACACCGGTGCCCACGTGGACCGCGACCAGAGCGGGCGGGGCACCCAGTACCTGCTGCCGGACGGCGGCACGCTGTGGGTGCTCCCGAAGAGCTCGCACATGTCCGCCCGGATCCGCCCCGGCAACCCGTACCACGCGGCTGGCGACTACCTGTTCAGCGGCGGCGTGGTGCTGCTGGTGCACGCCGACAAGCAGGTCCAGGTGCTGGCCCAGCACCAGGTGGAGAACCTCTGCGACACCCTGGGCTGACCGCGCCGCGCGGCCTGGCACCGGGTTCCGCCCGCGACGGGGGTGTGGGCGGACCCCGGTGCCGGACGTGTGCCGGCTCGCTGTCGGTTCAGGCCTTCTGGCCCCAGCAGGTGATCAACTGAGCAGTGGTGACGTCCAGTTCGCCGCCCGCCAGGTTCGCCAGGTGGGTGTCGAACTCGGCCTCGGTCACCCCGGCGGCGAGCAGCTCGGCGCGCAGGTGGCGCACCGTCGCCGCCTCCAGGGTGCGGCAGGCGGGCGAGGTGAGCGGGAAGTAGCCCTCGGCGGCCACCTGCGTCAGACCCGCCGTGCGGAGCAGTCGGGGCAGCGTGCGCCCGAAGGACAGGTCGGCGCCGCGCTCGGCCAGCAGGGCGCGGAAGGCCCGCCGGATCCGGTTGGCCAGCACCTGGTCGGGCCCGTGCTCGTCGGGGCAGGCGAGCGGCTGCAACTGCGGGTCGGCGTCCTCGATCACCAGCCAGCCGCCCGGGCGCACCGCCTCGACGAGCCGCTCCAGCACGGCCTGCCGGTCCGGCAGGTGGACCAGCAGCAGCCGGGCGTGCACCAGGTCGAACCGCCCCTCGGGGAGCGGGTCGGCGACCACGTCGTGCCGGGCCACCTCGACGTTGCCGGGCAGTTCGGTCAGCCAGCTGGTGTCCAGGTCGGTGGCGAGCACCCGCCCGCCCGGGCCGACCCGCTCGGCCAGCGCGCGCGGCACGCCCGGTGCGCCCGCGCCCACCTCCCAGCACTGCCAGCCCTCGGCGACCCCGATCCGGTCCAGGTGCTGCAGCGTCCAGGGGTCGAACAGCTCCGCCATTGCGGCGAACCGCTCCCCCGCCTCGCGCCGCCGGTTGTCCAGCAGGTAGCCCTGCTCCTCGGCCATCGTCCACCGCCATCTCGTCTCGGAAATCCAGTTGATCGTATCCGGCTGATCGCGGGTGACGATGCGTCATGTCCTGCCGATCCGGCGCCGCCCGATCCGGCATGCTGGCGGCATGACGTCTCGCCACGGTCTGAACCGCCGCGCCCTGCTCGCCTCCACCGGTGCGCTGGCCGCGGGTCTCGCGGCCGGCACCGCCGTCCCGGCCGCCGCCGAGGACGACCACTCGCCCGCCGCCCCCGCCGTGCTGGTCCGGCCGGGCGACCGGCGGTACGACAGCCTGTTGCGCGGCAACAACTTCCGCTTCGTCGGCAGTCCGGACGAGATCCGGGTGGCCGCCGACACCGCGCAGGTGGTCGCGGCGGTGGCCGACGCGGTGCGCTGCCGCCGGCAGGTCTCGGTGCGCAGCGGCGGGCACTGCTTCGAGGGCTTCTGGGCCGACCCGGCGGTGCGGGTGCTGCTCGACCTCTCGCCGATGAACGCCGTCGAGTACGACCCGGCGAAGCGGGCCTTCCTGGTCCGCCCGGGCGCCACCCTGGGCCAGGTCTACCGGCGGCTCTACACCGACTGGGGCGTGACCATCCCGGCCGGCGGCTGCTCGGAGGTGGGCGCCGGCGGCCACCTGTGCGGCGGCGGCTACGGACCGCTCTCGCGGCGTTACGGGTCGGTGGTGGACCACCTGTACGCCGTCGAGGTGGTGGTGGTGGTCGACCGCCACGGTGCAGTGCGCGCCGTGACGGCCACCCGCGAGCCGGACGACCCGAACCGCGACCTGTGGTGGGCGCACACCGGCGGCGGTGGCGGCAACTTCGGTGTGGTGACCGGCTACTGGCTGCGCTCGCCGGACGCCACTGGCGACGACCCGGCCGGTCTGCTGCCGCCCGCGCCCGCGCACATGCTGGCCGGCGAGGCCACGTGGGCCTGGGACAGCAGCATGACCGAGGGCGCCTTCACCACGCTGCTGCGCAACTTCGGCCGCTGGCACGAGCGCAACAGCGCGCCCGGCGCGCCCGGGACCGGCCTCTACGCCGTCTTCACCCCGGCCCACCGAACGGCGGGCAGCTTCACCATGACGGTCCAGGCCGACGCCGAACTCCCGGGCGTGGCAAGCCTGATGCAGGATCTGGTGGACGCCGTGACGGCCGGCTCGGGCACCTCACCCGCCGTCGGCACCGTCACCATGCCCTGGATGTACCCCGCGACCTGGCCGGGCATCGGGACTCCGGGCAACCTGCTGACCCGCCGCTACAAGGAGAAGGCCGGTTACCTGCGCCAGGGCTACCCCGATGACCAACTCACCACCATCCACCGATGGATGACCGGCGAGAACGGCAACGCCGCCTGCGGCATGCTGCTGGTCGGCTACGGCGGCCAGGTGAACACCGTGGCGCCCGCGGCGACCGCGGTGGCCCAGCGGGACTCGGTGATGAAGGCGGTCTTCCACTCGATCTGGGCCGACGAGTCCGAGGACGCCGCCAACCTGGCCTGGGTGCGCGGCTGTTACCGCGACGTGTACGGCCGGACCGGGGGCGTGCCGGTGCCGGGCGCGGTGAGCGACGGCTCGTACATCAACTACGTGGACGTGGACCTCGCCGACCCCGCCTGGAACACCTCGGGCGTGGGGTGGCCCACGCTCTACTACAAGGGCAACTACCCGCGCCTGCAGCGGATCAAGGCGGCCTGGGACCCGCTGAACGTGTTCCACCACCCGATGTCGGTGCAGGCTTCCGGCTGACGGATCGTCATCATCAGCGAACAGTACGGTACTTGACTGACGCTGTCGACGATCGGCCGGTCCTTGACGTGACCGTGCGGCGCGGTCCAGTCTTGGGTCACTCCCCATGCGGCTCGGCGTTCACCCCCACCGGACTCCGAGCCGTCGCACCGCCCCCGCCCCCCACGACCGCGGAGGACCACCCATGCTCGACAGAGCCGGGCCCATGCGCCCGGCCACGCCCGCACGCCCCCACCGCCCCCAGCTCCTGCGCTGCTGGGCCATCCCCGTGCCGTTGACCGCCCGCCCGACTCCCGACTGAGCTGACGACCAGTCAGTTGGTGCTCGGGGGAAGGCGCTTCGGCGCGCGGCGCTTCAAGTGGACGACAGGCACCCCGGACGCGCGGGTCACCGCCGCCGTCGCGACCGGCGACGGCGACCCGCGCTTCGGCGCGCCCCGCTTGGGCGCACCGCCGCTCACCCGGCCAGCCGCAGCGCCAGCAGGGTGGCGTCGTCCTCGGAGAACGGCCCCGACATCGCGTCCACCACCTGGTCCACCAGCGACTGCGGTGGGAGCCCCGGCGGATGCTCGCCCAGCACGGCGAGCAGCGTGGCCAGCCGGTCGTCGATGTCCCGGTCGCGTCGCTCGACCAGCCCGTCGGTGTAGAGCAGCACCGTCTGCCCCGGCTGGAGCACCGTCTCCACCGCCTCGTAACCGGTGCCCGGCAGCACGCCGAGCGGCAGGCCGATCGCCGGGGCGAGCAGCCGCGGCGGCCCGTCGCCGAGCAGCACCGGCGGCAGGTGGCCCGCACAGACCCAGCGGAGCAGCCGACTGGGCGGGAAGTAGCGGGCGATCACGGCGGTGGCCGTCGACTCCGGCCCGTCGTCGCAGGCGATCTCGTTGAGCCAGCCCGTCATCTCCTCCACCGAGGCACCCGTGTACGCGATGCCGGCCAGCGCGTGCCGCAGCGTGGACATCAGCGCGACCGCGTCCAGCCCGTGCCCGCGGGCGTCCCCGACCGCGATCAACGCCGGGCCGCCCGGCAGCGCCCGCACCTTGTACCAGTCCCCGCCCACCAGCCCCTCGGTCGGCCGGTACGCCACCGCCGTGCGCAGCCCCGCCTCGTCCATCCGGGCGGAGATCCGGGGTTGCAGCGCGTCCTGCAACCGCCGCACCACCGCCTCCTCGGCATCGGCGCGCCGGGACTGGCGCTCGATCTCCTCCTGCTGATGGCGGACCCGGCGCCGGCTCTCCGACAGCTCGGTGATGTTCTGCAGCACCCCGCGCACCCCCCGGACCGGCCCCTGGTCCTCGCCCACCGCCTCGGCGACCAGCCGGATCCGGTGCACACCCCGGTGCACCCGGAGCAGCAACTCCACGTCCACCGGGTCACGGGTCTCCAGCAGCAGGCGCAGGGCGTCGAAGAGCCTCGGCTGATGCACCGGCAGCACCCGGTCGAGCAGGTCCGCGGCGGTCGGTGACGGATCGCCCGCCGCCAGGCCGAGCAGGTCCCGCAGCCCGCCGGAGCTCTGCGTCACCCCGTCGAGCAGGCTCCACTCGCCCCAGCCGACCCGGGCGATCCGCTGGGCCGCGCGTGCCATCCGGGCCAGGTCGCTGGTGCCCCAGACCATCAGCAGTCGGCTGCCCAGCCGGTGCACCGTGAGCAGGTCGGTGTGCCGCTCCACCCGCCCGCCGGCCCGCCGCACCTGCCAGCGCACCTCGATCCCCGGAGTCGGCTCACCGGTGCGCAGCACCCGGGTGAGGTCGGTCAGCAGCTCGGCGGTGACCAGGCCCGGGAAGACGTCGCCGGCCGGCAGCCGGCGCCCCGGCGTGCGGTCGCGCCGCAGGGCCGAGCGCTGGTGCAGGTAGCGCAGCCCCGCCGGGTTGACCGCCACCGCGACGAAGTCCCGCACCGTCCCGTCCGGCCCGACCAGCGGGTCGGCGAGCGCGGCCGGCAGCGGCAGCGCCCCGAGCAGCTCCCCCAGGTCCGGCTCGCCCTCGGGCCCCGTGAGCCGCACGTCCGGGGTGGGGAGGGTGACCCCGCTCGGCGCCGCCTCCTCCCGCCGGTACTCCCGGTTGGCCCGCCGCAGCCCGGCCACGGTCCGGCGCAGCTCGCCGCCGGGGTCGCGGTCGGCGTCCCGGGCGGGGTCCCGGGCAGCGTCTCGGGCGGCGTCGAGCTCGGGTCCCGGTCCGGGGCCGGTTTCGGGTCCGGGTCCGGGTCCAGGTCTGGGGCCGGGGCCGGGGCCGGGGCCGGGTCCGGGTGGCGTCGGTGTCGGCGTCATACCCGCCAGCATGCCGCCGGGCGGGCCGGGATGCGGTGAACGCGCCCGGCGGGGCGCCGGGAAGGGGCTGCGGGTCACCCGCGGGGGCGGCGCGCTGGTGGTGCCGACGAGATGGCGGTATGACAGGACCGTTCGACGCCCTGTCAGTTCCCCGCCCCGCTTCGCCGACTCAGGAGAGCAGATGCGCAACGGACACCGCGTGCTACCCGTCGTCCTCCTGGTCGCGGCGCTGTCCTCGTGCGGCGGCTCCGGTTCGACGGCGTCCCCGTCCCCCTCCCCCTCGCCTGCTTCGGCGCCGCCCGTGCTGAACGCGCTGCTGGCCGGCCGGTGCCCGGAACCGGCGCCGGCCTCGATCGGCAGTCCGCACCCCGGGAAGGCGCCGCTGGTTCCGCCGGGCCTGTCCGGGGAGTTGGTGATCTGCCGCTACCCCGGCATCAACGCCCCGGCGGGGGCGACGGCCTCCCCGCCGACCGCAACCGTCGTACGGGACGCGGCCGCGATCCGGACCCTCGCCCAGCAGCTCGACGCCCTTCCCCTCCCGCTCACCGGAACCGTGAACTGCCCCGCCGATGACGGATCCTCGGCGCTCCTCGGTTTCACCGGGACCGCCCCGGGCGGCGTGGTGCTGCTGGCCGAGCTCAGCGGCTGTGCCACGGTCACCGACGGCCACGTCCTGCGGGAGCTGACCGGCCCCGCACTGGCCCAGCTGCGCCGGCCCGACATGGAGAGGATGTCAGGCCGGCCGTCGACCTGACACCCTGTCAGGGTGACGCTTCCTCCATTGCGGCTGCGCGAGATCACCCTGGACGACTGGCCGGCGGTGCACGCCTGGGCGAGCCTGGAGCAGGCCTGCCGCTACCAACCCTGGGGACCGAACACCCCCGAGCAGACCCGCGCCTTCGTGCAGGCCGCCGTCGACGCGCGGTCGCGCTCGCCGCGCAGCCGGTACCCGTACGCGGTCTGCCTGGCGGGCGAGGTCGTCGGCATGGGTGAGCTGCACGTCCGCAGTCACGGCCACCACCAGGGCGAGATCAGCTACATCCTGCACCCGCGGCTCTGGGGCCACGGCCTGGGCACCGCGATCGGCCGGGCACTGCTCGCCCGCGGCTTCCAGGAACTGGCGCTCCATCGGATCCACGCGACCTGCGACCCGCGCAACCACGCCTCGGCCGGGGTGCTGCGGCGAATCGGCATGACGCACGAGGGACGGCACCGGCACACCCTGCTGACCCGGGACGGCTGGCGGGACTCGGACGTGTACAGCATCCTCGAAGGCGACTGGCCCGGACCGGGCGGGTCCTGACGGTCCGGCGGCAGCTCCGTTCGTCCTGGCGGCAGCTCCGTTCGCCCTGGGGGCAGCGTCGGTGACCGAGGATCCTGGCAGGCATCATGGGACTCCACCTTCGAAGGAGTCACGTCCGTGGAACTCGTTTCCGACCCCACCTGCGGTGAAGTGGATCTCAGCGCGTCGGCGGAAGAACTGAGCCGCCTGGCAAGCGCGGTGGCCAGCGGCGACGGGCTGCTCAGCTCCACGCTGCCGCCGGGCGGCAACGTCCTGGCAGGAGTCGAAGTCAGGGACACCTCCGGCCCCGGAGTCCTCCTGCACCTCGACTCCGAGCGGCACGTCCTCGTGATCAGCGGTGACCCGGCCGGCAGGGCGGTGCTCGCGCGCAACCTGCGGGCCATGGCCGCCGCGGAGAACGGCGGTCACCTCCACATCGACTACTTCCCCGGGCACTTCTACCTCGCCGAAGGATCCCTGCCGTTGGTGGTCAACAGTCCGCACGGAGGCATGCCGTCCCGGTGAGCGGCCCCCACCGCAGCCGCCGGTCACCCCACCGCCGGCGCCGGACGGGTGCTCACCGGACGGGTGGTCAGCTGACGGACCAGCACCACGGCGGCGAGCGCGGCGACCAGTGCACAGACGCCGAGCCAGCCGAACGCGCCGGAGGCCCGCGCGCCCACCCAGGAGCCGGCGCTGCCGCCGAGGAAGGCGCAGGTCATGTAGGCGCTGTTGAGGCGGCTGCGGATCTCCGGACGCAGGCCGAAGATCCGGGCCTGGTTGGCGACCTGGTTGCTCTGCACCGCGACGTCGAGCAGCAGCAGGCCCGCTCCCAGCGCGATCAGGCCCCAGGCGCCACCGGATCGGCCGCCGCAGAGCACGAGGGCCGCAAGGATCGCGCCGACCGAGCAGAGGCGGTTGACCCGGTCCGGGCCGCTCCGGTCGGCCAGGCGGCCGACCACCGGGCTGGCGAACATGCTGCCGGCGCCGACCAGCGCGAGCACGCCGACGGCGGACGGCCCGAGGTGGTAGACCGGGCCGGTGACCAGCAGCGCGAGGCTGGTCCAGGCGGCGCTGAACCCGCCGAACAGGCCGATCTGGTAGAGGCAGGAGCGGCGCAGCAGCGGCTCGGCGCGCAGCAACTGGACGCTCTGGCCGAGCATCGCGAGGTAGCGGGGAGCCGGAGCCGGGACCAGCGCCGGAGCGCTGGTGACCCCGGGCAGGACCCGGAACAGCACCGCGGCGAGGACGGCGATCAGGGCGGCGGCGACCAGGTAGGGCGCGCGCCAGCCGAACCACTGGCCGAGCACGCCGCTGAACGTGCGGGCGAGCAGGATGCCGCCGAGCAGTCCGCTGAGCAGGGTGCCGGTGACGGCGCCGCGCCGCTCGGGGGCGGTGCGGCCCGCGGCGAGCGGAATGATGATCTGCGGGCTGACGGTGGTCAGGCCGACCATGGCGCTGGCCGCGAGGAGCGGAGCGACCGAAGGCGCGAGGCCTGCGGCCAGCAGACCGACGCAGCTGATCGCGAGCAGCGTGGTGATCAGCGGGCGGGGCGGGAGCCGGTCACCGAGCGGCACGAAGAGGAAGACGCCGGCCGCGTAACCGAGTTGGGCGGCCGTGACAACCAGGGTGGCGGCCCCCGGGGTGAGGCCGAGGTCGTGGGCGATCAGCGGGCTGACGGCCTGCGGGAAGTAGATCGTGGAGACGGCGACGCCGCAGGTGAGGGCGAGTAAGAGGATCAGTGGACGGCTCAGGCCGGGGGCGGCAGCACCTGAGTCGGCGTCCGGCGTCGTGGCGTGGAGCCGGGTTGACGACATGTCGGGACCTCGCGTTCAGCTCTTCGTATTCACGGAACCTGTTTAACCGGTTCCCGACGGTACCAGTCAAACCGGTTCCCGGGGTACGGGTGCTTGGTACGGTGCTGGCATGACCGGCATCACCCAGGTGTTCCGCGAGGGCGCGGGGCGGCTCTCGCTCGACTTCATCCGCACACTGCGCCGCCGCGGCACCCCCGCAGCCGAGGAGGAACTGCCCACACCTGCGGCACTCGCCGCCTGGGTACACCAGTTGGGACCGTGCCGGACGCCGACCACCGAGCCCCCCTCACCCCGGACACTGGCCCGGGCCCACGAGCTGCGCGAGGCGGTGACGGTGCTGCTGCACGCCGCCTGCTCGGCGCAGGGGGTGACGGGGTGTCCGGCCGACGTCCGGGAGGCGGTCAACCTGGCGGCCGCCGAGGGAGCGGCGCCCGTGCCGGTGCTGGACGCCGCGGGCCTGCTCTCCTGGCAGGCGGCCGACCCGGTCGCCGCCACGCTCACCCTGATCGCCCGGGACGCCCTGGAACTGGCAGCCTCCCCCCTGGCGCACCGCCTGCGCGAATGCCGGGGCGACGAGTGCGCCTGCCTCTTCCTCGACAACTCCCGCCCGGGCAGCCGCCGCTGGTGCTCCATGTCCTCCTGCGGCAACCAGGCGAAGAAGGCCGCCTTCCGAGAGCGCGAACGCACGGGAGGCGGGGCGTAGCCTCAGGGCCGGGGCCGCCCCGGGCGGCGCCCCGGCCCCAGGCCGTCTCAGCAGCCGACCGGCCTCAGGAGCCGGCGCCGGTGGGGCACAGGGCGCGACCCATCAGGCCGAAGACCGTCGGGTTGAGCTCGGCGGACTTGGCCGGATCGTACGGAGTGACCGAAATGGCGACCTGGCGGGTGCCGCTGCGGTCACCGAAGACGTAGGTCGTGTAGTTGTAGATGCCGCCCGGGTGGCCCCAGAAGTCGCCGCACGGCAGCGAGATGCGCATCAGGCCCAGGCCGTACCGGGTGGGCGGGTCGACGTCGGCGGCGACCGTGGTCGTCATCTCGGCGAGCTGGGCGGGCGCGAGCAGCCGACCGCCGAGCAGGGCCGCGTTGAACCTGGCCAGGTCGTCGGTGGTGGAGATGAGCTCGCCCGCGGGACCGGCCTGCGAGGCGTTGAGGTCGGTGACGTCGGCCGGGCCCGCCGTCAGCGGCAGGTAGGCGTGGGCGTGCGGGCCGGGGATCGTGGTCGCGGTGCCCGGCAGCGAGGTGTGGCGCAGGCCGAGCGGGCGCAGGATCCGGTCACGCACCTCGGTGCGCCAGGAGTGGCCGGTGACCTTGTCGATCACCTCGGCGATCAGCTGGTAGTCGGTGTTGGAGTAGTGCCAGCCCTGTCCCGGCGCGAAGTAGGGCGGGTGGCTGGTGGCGATGGCGACCAACTGCTGCGGGGTGTAGGTCTTCCACCGGTCGGTGGCGACGAACTGCTCCTGCTCGGCCTCGGTGTCCCCGGCGAACTGCGGGTCCTCCAGGTAGTCGAAGATGCCGGCCGTGTGGTTCAGCACCTCGCGCACGGTGATCGCCCCGCCATTCGGGACGGCCCCGGGCAGGTAGTGCTCGATCGGGTCGTCCAGGCCGATCCTGCCCTCCGCGGAGAGCTGGAGGGCCACGGTGGCCACGAAGGTCTTGGTCACGCTGCCGGCCCGGAACCGCCCGTCGACCGGCGCCGGCGCCTTGGTCGCGAGGTCCCCCACACCGGTACTGCCGCGCCACGTGACCTTGCCGTTCTCGCGCACCTCGGCGATGGCGCTCAGTGCGCCCGCCTGACTGGTGATGGCATCCAGCGCCTGCTGGAGACCGGCACTGTCGGTACGGCCCGCACCGGCGGGTCCCTGACCTGACGGTGCGGCGGCTCCGGCCCCCGGTGCGAACGCGAGCACGGTGGCGCCCGCAAGCAGCCCAGCGGCCAGGGATCGCCCGAGTCGCGGCGTGGTTCTGCTGTTCATCGTGTCTCTCTCCCTTGACGGTTACCGGAGTAACGGGGCGCTCCGGCCGCACGGTTCGATCACCGTGTGCACATCAAGCGGTGACGGGAGGTACGAGGGGGAACCGGGCCTGGCTTGTTGACTTGACGTTCCGTCAATTTCGCTCGCCGGGACGCGACAAGCCGGATCAGACACCGTAGAACTGGGGCTCTTTGCAGTAGTGGAAGGTGATCGAGAGGACCACGACCAGCAGCCAGATCAGGGCCAACGCGAACTGCCAGCAAGGCCCGGGCTCAATCGAGGCCAAGAGCACCAGGATGCCCAGGATGACCAGATCCACCGCGGCCTCCCGGACGCTGAACACTGCGGCCACGTCCTCGCGGAGCTCCACTTCCTTCCCTCTCCGCCAATCGGCCCGCTGCGCTCGCATAGGGCTCCGCAACTTCCACGGGCTGCCCCACAGTGGCTCGCTCCGCCGGCGAGCGGCCAACGCGGGAAACACCAGGCTCCAGCCGAGGTAGGCGAGCGAGGCAGTGAGGAAGGCAGTCGTCCCGCGCGTCACGGCCGCACCGAGGACCGCCAGGATGACCACCATCAGAATGCCGCCCCAATAGGTCCGCGCTGCCGTCCCGTAAAGGTCCGTATCCTGGCGGGTGTCGGTCCGCTCGATCGAGACCGCCAGGTCGTGCAACCAGACCGCCGCCTGCACCAGCACGGTGATCGTGAGCAGGCGGTGCATCCAGTCCACGAAGCCGCAGCCCTGCGGCGCGCGGGCGACGTGCTTTGCGAAGTCCGTCAGCGGAGGGGTCAGCGCCAGCGCGGTCAGCACCCCGTAGAAGACCAGCGCGGTGTCATAGAGGGTGCGGTGCCGCGCCATCTGCACGAATTGTCTGCCGTCAGTCGGCAGACCCTCCACAGCAGGAGGTCGGTGAGGCGTCACGGGCACTCCGCATCCGGGGCGGGCGGCAGGACTGGCGGATGTGACACAGTGTCACTACTCCAGGCAACCCCGGCAACCCGCCGCGCCGGAGGCAGTGCCTTGTGGGCGCGCGAATCGGCTTGCCTCGTTCCGGGCCCGCCGCCAGGCCAGGGCAGCGAGTGGTGAGCTCGCGTATTCAGGTGGCGCGCCTTCATCCCCGAGGTTTGATGGGTGTCGCGCTCGGTAGTCAGGCGAGCCTGGTCGGAGCCGCGCGGTGGGATTACTGCTGCACGGTTTCTGCGTCGTGCGAAGGGACCCAGACCGGTGCGGTCGAGGTCGCGAGGCCGAGATCGTCCAGGGCCGCGTCCTCACCTGACAACGCTAGGAGGAGGAACCTGGCCATACCCATGTCGTAGCGGTGCCAGCCGTCAGGGAACTCGCCTCGCAGCCACACCACGACGGGCCAGCGGTCCGGGTCGGCCCCTTCGGTGAGCCAGAAGCAGTAGTCCCCGTTGTAGTTGCCCGCCCAGTACAGAAGGCCGCCCGGCTCGGGGTAGACGGGGTACGGGCACAGGTCGGGCAAGTCCTCCCGCATCTGCTTGAACGCGGCCCCGATGTCGTTGATCAGCTCGTTGACCTTGCGGGAGAGGGCACCGGCGCCGATGGGTTGGCCGGGCAGCGGCCGTGGGGTCACGATGCCGAGTTCCCCGCGAAGCTCGCCGGGGCCGAAGAGATCGACGAAGGCTCGGTAGTCGGCAGGGAGCTGGATTCCGGCGACGTCCTGGGCCAGGTCCCACGGAAGCAGCGGCTCAACAGTCGCCGGGGCCAGGCCGGCGAGGTGCGCGAGCCCGGCGACGTCCGGCCGCGGCGCGGTACGGCGCCCTGCCCGTCCTCGGAAGTCACGTCGGGCGATCCACAGGACGAGGTCTCGCGCGATCTTCTCTACGCTGGTCTCCGTGGTCACGGCGTGTTCCCGACACGACGGATCACGCAGGACGATCTCGTAGCCGCCGCCGTCCTCCGAGGCGACCGAGGCGTACCAGGACGACTCGTCCTCGCCTGCTTGAAAGATGACGAACGTGTTCTCCGTGTTGTCGAGACCACTGAGTAGCGTGCGTATGGCGGCTTCAGACGGGTCGTCGACACGTGCGCCGTTCTCGTTCTCGGCGTGATAGAAGTCGGCGGCCACGCGCCCCTCCCCGGCTGGTGTTTCGGCGGATCTGTCGGACGCAGCCTGACATGGCCAGCCGACAGTGCCGCCGTCGAGGCCCTGGTTCATTTGGTCGTCCAGGTTGTCAGTCGGGGAAGAGCCAGGCCGTACTGCGACTGCTGGCGCGGGCGAGACGGGGCTGTTCCGCCAGGTAGGCGAGCACGAGATCGGCGACGGGTGCGGGCAGCGGCGACGGACGGTCGCCAAGCCTGACTGAGCCGCGTTCCAGTCCCCGCATGCATGCGTAGCCGCTGCTCGGTTACTCAATTCTGAAGCGGCCATTGCGAGGTTGTCTGGCATACGAACACCCTTGACAAATGTTCAGGACCACGCCGAATGAACCAACCGTTCCGAGGCTGCCCTGCACGACGTGTCCGACTTCCAGCGACAGCATTGGCTACTCCCGCTGCTGCGCGCCTTCACCGAATCGGACCAGCCTCTCGATGGATCGGCCCCACCGGCGCCTCAGCTCCGGTCGGCGGTACGGGCCACGGCCCTCGATGGCGACAGCACCATCCCCGCATGTCAACGGACCTGATCACCAGGTACGTTGCCGATCTCCGGGCGCAGTGCGCCCGTGGCCGGGTCCGCGGCCAACCCACCGTCAGCTCGCTCGGCAACATCCGGGCCGCTCGCAAGGTGCTCCCCAAGCCCAAGAAATCGATCACCTCGATCGCCGAGGACCTCGGTGTCAGCCCCCGGCACCCTCAACAAACACGATCCCAAGCCCTGCTCCCAGGTGGGGCTGCCATGGGGTCACGGCCGCTCCATCTGCCCGCTCTCCCAGGCCCAGGCGGCGATCTCGACCCGGTTGCGGACCTGGAGCTTGGCCTGGATGGTCGCCAGGTGGCTCTTCACCGTGCTGAGCGAGATGAACAGGCTTGCCGCCAACTCCTGGTTGGTGCGGCCACGGGCGATGGCGCGGACCACCTCCAGTTCACGGTCGGTGAGCGGCTGGACCGGCGGGCTCGGGGCACGGTGGCGGGTCGGAGCGAGCTGGCGCAGTAGGCGCAGGGTGATCGAGGGGGAGATCAGTGCATCACCCACTCGGGCTGCCCGCACCGCCTCGGCGAGCAGCGCGGGCCCGGCGTCCTTGAGGACGAACCCGACCGCGCCGGCGTGCAGCGCCCCGTGCACGTACTCGTCGAGGTCGAAGGTGGTGACGATGACCACCTTCAGCGGATCGGCCACCCCGGGGCCGGCCAGCGCGCGGGTCACCTCGATCCCGTCCATGCCCGGCATCCGGACGTCCACCAGGCAGACGTCCGGTCGCAGGCGCCGGGCGAGCTCGACCGCGGTGGTCCCGTCAGCCGCCTCGGCGACCACGGTGATGTCGTCGTGGGACTCCAGGATCATTCGCAGCCCGCCGCGGACCATCGCCTGGTCATCGGCGAGGAGGACTCGGATCGGCTCCGAGGCCGTCTCGATCGCCGCCGTCGGTACATCGTGCGTCGTCTGCGGAAGGTGCGGGATCTGCGTCGTCATCGACGCACCTCCTCCGCCGCGACCGGCATCGTGGCCCGGACCGACCAGCCCTCGCCGGTCTGCGGGCCGGCGGCGAAGGTACCGCCCAGGGCCTCGACCCGTTCCCGCATGCCGACGAGGCCGAACCCGCCGGGGTGCGGACGGGACGGGGTGGATGAGGCGTCGTTGGTGACCGTGACGCTCACCTCGTCGAAGGTGTCGATCACCGCGACCACGGCCTCGCGGGCGTGCGGGGCGTGGCGGGCGATGTTGGTCAGCGACTCCTGGACCACCCGGAAGACGGTGCCCGCGACCTCGGGCGGCCAGGGGCGGCTCGGCTCCGGGAGGGCGAGGCGGACCTCGGGGTGGCCGTGACCGGTGAAGCCGGCGACCAGCTCGACGAGTTGCTCGGGGCCGGCGGCCGGCGGCGCGGTACTGACCACGTCTTCGGTGTCCCGGAGCAGGCCGACCACCTGACGCATCGCCGTCAGGGCCTGGCCGCTGGCCTTCTCGATGCCCGCGAGGCTCTCGTCGAGCAGCTCGGGTTTACGGCGGCCGACGAGCCGGGTGGCTTGGGCCTGGACCAGGATGCCGGTGATGTGATGCGCCACGACGTCGTGCAACTCCCGGGCGAGCGCCAGCCGTTCCTCGCGCCGCACCGCCTCGGTGGCGGCCCGCAGCCACTGGTCGCGCAGCCGCAGGGCGAGCCCCGCACCGAGCGCGAGCAACCAGGCCTGACCGCCGACCCGGAAGGGCGTGCTCATCGGACCCGCGATCAGCAGGCCCGCCAGCATCATGACCAGCCCGGCCGCCGCGACCAACCCCGCCTGCCCGGGCGGCAGCCGCCGGACCGCGGAGCCGCCGAGCACCAGCAGACCGAGCACCGCCGCACCACCCGGCTCGCCCGGCAACGCGGCCAGCCCAGCGACGAGCGCGCCGACCGCGGCCAGCGCCAGCCCCGCGGCCGCCGCGAGCCCCGGACGCCGACCGCGAAGCAGCGCCGCTCCGCAGACCGCCGCGCCGACGGCCACGTCCAGCACCCACGGCCGGCCCTGCTGCGCGTACAGCAGAGCAGCGGCGGCCAGCGCGGCGGCGAAGAGCAGCCCCAGCACGCCGTTGACCACGTGTGGCCGGATACCGGCCGTTCGATACTGCCTGATCATGCGTCATACGCTACGCGCCACCGGACCGCCCCGGACCAGCCGAAAGTATGACGCCTCGTCCGGCTTTTCGGCCGATGCCCGGACCGTGCCGCTCGCCGCAGGCTTGAGCCATGTCCGAACAACTGCCGCTGGCCCGGGAGCTGGCCGAGAAGACCGTCCGCAGTCCCCTGCTCTACGCCTGGCTGACCTTCCAGGTGCTGGTCCTGCTGGGCCTGCTCTACGCGGTCTTCGCCGGAGTCAGGTACTGGCGCCGTGGAAGAGCGCGGGCCCGCCCGCGCCGCTGACACAGCCCGCGTCCACCCGTCCCACCACGAGGAACCGACCGAGGAAGCACCATGACCCCACCCGTCCTGGAAGCCGTCCGGCTGACCCACCGGTACGGCCGCCACACCGCCCTGGCCGACTGCGAGCTGAGCCTGCCGCCCGGCCGGATCGTCGGACTGGTCGGCCCCAACGGCGCCGGCAAGTCCACCTTGCTGAACCTCGCCTGCGGGCTGGCCCGGCCCACCTCCGGCACCATCCGGGTGCTCGGCGCGGTGCCCGCCGCCGACCCGGCCCACCTGGCCCGGGTCGGGTTCGTCGCCCAGGACACCCCGGTCTACCGGGAGTTGTCGGTCGCCGAGCACCTGCACCTGGGCGAGCGGCTCAACCCGCGCTGGGACGGCGACCTGGCCCGCCGGCGGGTCGACCGGGCCGGGCTGGATCCGCGGCAGCGGGCCGGCCGCCTCTCCGGCGGCCAGCGGGCTCAGCTGGCCCTCGCGCTGGCCGCCGGGAAGCGGCCCGAGCTGCTGATCCTGGACGAGCCGGCTGCCGCGCTCGATCCCGTGGCCCGGGCCACCTTCCTGGAGCACCTGGTGGAGTCGGTCGAAGAGCTGGGCGCCACCGCGCTGCTCTCCTCCCACGCGCTAGCCGATGTCGAGCAGGTCTGCGACCACCTGGTGGTGCTGGCCGACGGCCAGGTCCAGCTCGCCGGGGACACGGCCGAACTGCTGGCCCGTCACCGCCGGATCCTGCTGCCCGTCCCAGCGCTCGCCCAACTGCCGGACGGGGTCCGGGTGATCCACTCCGACGCTGACGAGGCGATCGTGCGCGCCGACCCCTCGCTGCTCGTCGATGGGCCCTGGCAGCCGGTCGCCGCCGACCTCCCCGAGGTGGTGCTCGCCTACCTCACAGCAGCCGCGTCTGACGACGGGACAGCTGCCGGGTCCGCCTACGGGCGGGCCACGACAGCCGCCGCCATCACCACCACCGCCACCGGGGCCACGGCCCGGACCACTACCTCGAAGGGGGCCACCCGATGATCTGGCTGACGTGGCGTCAGTTCCGCGCACAGGCACTGATCGGCCTGGCCGCCCTGCTGCTGGTCGCCGGCTACCTGGCTTGGCTGGGGATCCAGGTGCACGACGACTACCGGGACACCTTGGCCCACTGCGCCGACCGGGCCTCCTGCGCCGGCCCACTCGGCGCCCTCGCCAACCGCTACGGCACGGCGGTGGACCTGCTCGGCTACCTGCTGCTGCTCGTGCCGGGCCTGTTGGGGGTGTTCTGGGGCGCACCGCTGGTACCCCGCGAACTGGAGGCCGGGACCCAGCGGCTGGTCTGGAACCAGAGCGTCACCCGGCGGCGCTGGCTGGCCGTCAAGCTCGCCGTGCCGGGTGCCCTGGCGGTGGCCGTCACCGGCGCCTACAGCCTGCTGCTGAGCTGGGCCACCGGGCCGGTCACCGGGATCCTCAGCGACCGTTTCGAACCGGTGCTGTTCGCCTCCCGGAACCTCGCACCACTGGGCTACGCGGCGTTCGCCTTCGTCCTCGGGACTGCCTGCGGTCTCCTGCTGCGGCGCACCGTGCCGGCGATGGCGGCCACCCTGGTGGCCTTCGCGGTGCTCCAGGTGCTGGTTCCGACCGTGCTGCGCCCGCACTACCAGGCCCCGGTGCGCGCCTCGGTGCCGCTGACCGCACCGCTGATCGGTGGCCTGTCGATGATCGGCACCTACGGCGACATCGCCGGCCTGCGGGTGCCCGGCGGCCCCTGGGTGGTGAGCACCAGCGCGATCCTCGGACCGGACGGCCACGAGGTGGGCCACACCAGCTGGTTCCAGAACTGCATGAACAACAGCTCGATGGCTGACCTGCCCGCCTGCCTGGCCCAGGGCAACGTGCACGTGGACATCACCGAGCAGCCCGCCGACCGCTACTGGGGCTTCCAATGGACCGAGACATCGATCTTCACCGCGCTCGCCGCGCTGCTGGCGCTGGCCTCGTTCCGGTTGATCGGGAGGAGGAGCATCTGACGCGGCGCCGCCGATGCCACACGCCGCACGTCGCACGTCGCACGGCCACCCAGGCCGCTGGCGGAGGGAGTTCGGGGACAGCCTGCCGACCAGCCCGGCCACCAGCCTGGCGACCAGCTACCGGATCGCTCGGCGAGCAGTCCGATAGCCGGCCGTGCCGTCACGGGGCAGAGCAGGAGCCACCGACCGAACCTCCGCCAGCGATAGTGCTCCACCCGCTGTCGCCTACTGAAGGGACTCAGAACGTGATGTGCCAGCTGATCTGGGTCTTCTGGGCAGTCTCGCCCTGCTCCAGCTTGCGGATGAGCACCTTGCCGGTCGCCTTGTCCATGCCTGTCACCTCCCTCCCCTCCGGTTTGCCGCACCGTGCGCGGGCCCGGGTGGCCGTCGCGCCGGCGAGTCCGAAGCTCGTAGCACTGCGCCGTGCCGTACCGCGCCGCGCCGTGTCGGCGAACGGCCGGCCCATGGCCAGCCCCCAGCCAACTCCCCGCCGCGTCAGGCCCGGGCGCCGCACAGCGGGCAGTCAGGGTGCCGCTCCCCGGCCAGGTACAGCTGCTGCTCGGGCGCCATGAGATTGATGCCGAACTGGAAGCCGTGGGCGCCGAAGTCCGGTGCCCCGGTGAGGTGGGCCAGCACCGCGTGGGCGACCATCAGGCCTCCCAACCCGGCCGACACCGCGGTGCTCGCGGCCACCTCGTCGTTCCCGAGCAGCGGCGGTTCGCCCTCGCCGGCGACCACGGCGGGTGCGTCGCCCGACAGTTCACCGTTGCGCCGGTGGAGGCACTCGACGCAGGCGCCGTCACCCCGACCAAAGCTCTGGGCCACGGTCACCGGCCCGACGTACCCGCCCGTCACCCACGGGACACCCGCCTCGCGGCAGGCGGCGTCGGCCCAGTGCCTGATCCGCTGCGGCCGGTCGGCGCACAGCGCGAGCACGTCGCAGCGGGCCGCGAGCCGCCGCAGGTCCGCGACCGACTCGATCTTCGTCTCCTCGCCGGTGATGTCGATCGTCGAGTTGACCGCCCTCAGTCGCGCCATGGCCGCTTCCACCTTGGTGCGCCCGATGTCGGCCTCGGCGTAGAGGAACTGCCGCGTGAGATTCGAGAGTTCAACTCGGTCATGGTCGACCAGATGCAGGTTGCCCACGCCCGACGCGGCCAGGGCCAGGGCCACGCTGGAGCCGCCCCCGCCGAGACCGACCACCACGACCGTCGCGGCCTTGATCCGCTCCTGCACGGTCCACGCCGAAGACCGCGGTGTCAGGTCGATCCAGCGGTAGAACGCCTGGTTTCGCGAATACCGCTCCCGCTCCGCCGCGCTGAGCACCGCGGAGTCCTGGGCCGCCGCATCCTCCAGGAACCCGCCGCCGTGGAGCGCTTCGAGCACCGCCGCCACGGTCTCCCCCGGCTGCCCGGACTCGGCGTGCAGCTGCGGGACCGACCGGGTGCCGTCGATCAGCCGGACGATCCGCCAGAGCGAGCCGTCCGGGTCGTCGATCGCGGAGGCGATGCCGTAGATGTCACCACCGATCTGGATCGTCCCGTCCTCCCGGTGGATCGCCTGGTGCTCGCGCTTGATCCGGGGAAGGCGGTACGGCGGCTGCGATGGTTCGGCCGGTGCCATGGGGGCTCCACTCGTGCGCTGATGACGAATCACATGCGAACTGCGAGCGGGCTGGTCCCGAATCTCCGGTCCCTGGTCAGAGCCCCGCCGCACGGGCCTTGAAGGCATGAACTGATATGAACGACCTTGCCAAGAACGGTACATAGCAGTTTGTTCGCCAGTCAACGCTTCCGCCGCACCCGGAACGGCAGTTGAAAGGTGCGATCCAACCGAACCCGGGCCGCTCATGCGAAACGGCTGTTGGAGCCCCTCTGCGCGAGGGGCTCCAACAGCCGTAAGGACGGGCCATAGGGCCGCGAGGGGTTGCAGGCGTCAGCCGCCGGTGCCGTTCCACTCGGCCGACTGGACTGCGGAACCGGTCGAGCTCCACTCGGCGGGCGCCACGTCCGAGGTGGTGCTGTTCCAGCCCTCCGGCCCGACGGCCGCACCCGTGTTGTTCCACCCGGACGGCGAGACGCCCGCGCCCGTGTTGTTCCACTCCGACGGCGTCGGGTTCGCGATGGACTGGGCCGAGGCGGTGCCCGTCGCCACCGCGCCCGCGGCGGCGGCCAGCAGGGCCACCAGGCCCAACTTGGCTGCCGTCGAACGCAGCTGTCCGGCGCGGTCCCGGTGCGCGGCCTTGGTCACTCGTGCGCTGTTCATGATGTCGATCCCCCGGTTTCTCGCTCACGCGCCCGGCGTGAGCCCCAAGCTCGGCCGACCATCGACCGTGCGAACACGATTCTTCCAGTCCAAGATCATGAACGGCCAGCCATTAATCGGCCCGCCAACCTCGCCAACCCCGCCGACCTGGTGCAGCGTCAATCCGCGCACGAGCAGGGAGAAGAACGAGCAGAAACGGAATGCGACCCTTGTCCGCACGTCGCCGTCACGACCAGAATCCAATTCACACCGAGGCTCCACAGATCCTCGACGTCGACGCTCCTCGGGACGAGGAGCTGCCATCCCCAGAAGGGCCTCACTATGACCGTGCTCAAGCGCGTACTCGGAACCACCATTGCCGCCGGTGCGCTCCTGCTGACCGTCGGCGCCCTGCCGGCCAGCGCCCAGACCGTCGCCCCCGCCCAGGCTGCCGCCGCGCGGCCCGCCGTGACCGGGCAGGCCGTCTTCACCGGCATCTCCTTCAGCTCCAACCCCGTCGTCGCCAACATCGGCGCCTACAACAGCGCCTTCGTCCGGGGCGAGGCCGCGGGCTACACCGCGGCCCAGTGCAAGCTGACCCGGGTTCCGATCGCCTTCCGGATCAACCTGAGCCTCTACGAGTCCACCGCGCAGGTCACCTGCAACGCCTGACGCTTCGACGAAGGGGTGGCCGCGATCCGGCCACCCCTTCGTCGCGCTCACCCGCCCCGCCCTCAGCTCAGCAGCCCCGCCAGCGCCCGCGCCGTCTCCGGGTGCCGCGCCAGCAGCGCCACTCCGCCCGGCGCCACCCCACCCGGCACCGCGGCGCCCGGTTGCCGCCACTCCCCCTGGTACCCGAGGAGCGCCGCCAACGCATCGGTGGTGGCCGGGTGGGCCGCCAGCAAGGGCAGGCCACCGGCGGCCGACTGCTGCCCGGCGGCCGAGCCGGCGAACGGAGTCACCGGCTGCTGCTGCCACGGCGGGACCCAGCTGTCCAGGGCGGGCAGCCGGCCGGGGAAGATCCGGCCTGCCTCGCGGATCAGCAGCGGCGCGAGCTCGGCGCCGCCCGAGCGCAGGGTGCTGATCAGGGTGGGCAGCCAGGGCAGCAGCACCGGGTCGGGCAGCCGGCCGAAGGCGTTGGAGACCGCCTCCACCACGAAGTCGGTGAGCGCAGGCACCGGCTCCAGGGCGTGCAGCAGACCGCTGAGGTAGCGCGGGTAGGCGGGCAGCGCCAGCGGGTTGGCCAGCAGCGCGTCGCAGCGCTCCCGCAGCTCGGCCCGGCTCATCGTGCCGAGCTGCACCCGGGCCGCCCAGTGCAGGGCGGTCTTCGCCGGGTCCTGCGGGTGCGACTGGGCGACGGCCAGCTCCAGTTGCGTGCGGTCGCTGCCGAGGGAGAGCGCCAGGTTCTCCATCGAGAAGAGGAAGCCCAGGGTCGCGCCGACCTGACGGACCGTCGCCTCCTCGTCGGCGAAGGCGGTCGGCAGCAGGGTGCAGTAGTGCGCGTAGCCGGTCTTGGCGAAGGCCTCGATCCAGGCCGGCAGCACCGGCTCGCTGGTGCGGTAGTGCGCGAGCAGTCGGCGCACCCGGCGCAGCACCTCGGGCGCGCCGTCCACGCTGCGCTCGCCGGCGAGCAACTCCAGGGCGCGCGCGCCCAGTTCCTCGGCAAGGCGGCGGCTGCGCAGGAAGCGGTGGGCGTCCTCGACCGCGGCCAGCGCCTGGGCGGTGGTGGCCTGCGGCGCGTACGCCGTCCGGCGCAGCCGCTGCTCCATCACCTGCTCGATGCTGACGCCCTCGTAGCCGAGCTCGATCAGCGCCCGCTGGTGGGTGCCGATCGCCAGGTCCCAGGACTCCTGCAGGGAGGTCTCGCCGAGGGTGCGCTCGCCCATGATCGGGCGGGCGGCGCCGTCCGGCAGGAGCTGGCGCAGCATCCACAACACGTCGGAGCAGCGCTGGAGTTCGGGTTGGCCGACGATGTCCAGCAGGGCGCGTTTGACGCCGCGCTGGTCGAGCTTGAGCCCGAGCGGGGCGAGCCGGTCGTGCACGTCGCGGGCCAGCGGCGGCAGCGCGTCGTAGCCGACCTGCCCGGTCCGGTCCCCGCCCATCATGGTCTCGACCAGCCGGCGCACGTCCCGCCGCCCCGGCACGCGGTCCTTCTCGATGCAGGTGACGGCCGCGTCCTGGAAGTCGTACGGGGTGGGCTTGGCCCGGTCGCGCATCCCGGCGAGCAGGATCGAGGTCTCGAAGACGGCGATCGCGTCGGCGGTGGAGGCCAGGTAGCCGTTGCGACGGGCGGCGCGCACGATGTCGACCGACCAGCCGAGCAGTTCGGCCTCGTCCAGCCGGTCGATCGCCGGCGGCCGCTGCAGGAAGCCGGAGAGCTTGTCCGCCGGAGCCGTCGCGGCCGGCGCCGCGGAGGCGGTCGCCTTGGCCTTACGTCCCCCCTTCCTCCCGCTCCCCCCGGTCTGCCCGGCCAGCTGGTACGGCTCCACCCTGGTGCGCTTCAGGTTCTTCGCCCACTGGGCGCCCGCGATCGACACCGACCCGGCCGCCAGGCCGAACTGCGCCTCCACCGCGGCGTGGCTGGACGGGATCAGGCCGTACTGCCAGGCCGTCCCGGTGCGCGGGGAGATTCGGTAGTCCGCCGTCCCGTCGACCCCGAACTCCGCGACCCGGCTGGCGGCGTGGAAGGCGCCGCAGACGTAGAGGCAGTCGGCCGGGTCGGCGCCGGTGGCGGCCAGGTGCTCGCGCATCCTGGTCCACATGTACCGCTCGCGCTCCTCGTCCACCCGCACCCGGCCCGGGTCACCCGGGGCCAGTCGGCGGAACAGGCTGCCGATCAGCAGCATCACCTGCCGGTAGGTGTCGTGGTCGCTGTCGCCGAGCGGCAGTTCGACGTACTGGTGCCACCACTCGGACCAGTGCCGCACCTTGCCGTGCCGCAGCAGGTGTTCCTCCAACTCGGCGAAGCGCGGGCGCAGGTCGCCGATCTCCACGCCGACCGCGTCACCGTGCAGCGCGGCCTCCTCCTCGCCGTCCGCAGCTCGGGGTGACGGGCCGTCAGTTCGCGGCTCCCACTGGAAGACATGGTCGGCCGAGCGGTCCACCAGGACGAGTTCGACGCCCGGGGTGTCCAACGCGTAGGCGATCGCCTGGTACTCGGCGGAGGCCTCGGTGATCGGCGCGACCACCGACAGCGGCGCCCATTCGGCGGGGAACCCGTCGGTCTCCCCCGCGAACGCCTGAACCGCCACCGGGAGTCGGCAGTTGCGCAGTTCGGTGAGGAGCGGGGCGAGGTCCTCGCAGAGCTCCAGGTAGACCACCTTGGGCTGCTTCTCGCGCAGCCGGCGGGCCATCGCGACGGCGGAGGCGGGCGAGTGGTGGCAGACCGGGAAGATCTCCAACGGCTCGCGCACCGCCCGGTCCACGTCGTCCACCAGGCCGAGCAGGATGGACTGCAGGGCGTCCGGCCCGTCGGCGAACGCGGCTGCCGCCTCCTGGAGTTGGGCGCGCAGCGGGTCGAAGGTCGGCTCGGTGCTCATGGGTGGGGCCTCCTCGGGCGCGGGGCTGCGGCTGCTCAGGACAGGGTGGCGATCGCGTCCCGACCGCCCTCCAGGAACTCCGGCCAGGCGCCGCCCTCCTCCTTGCCGCGCGGCTCGACCACGCCGTGCAGGTACTTGTTGAGGATCGCCAGGTCCTCCGGCTCGCGCCGGGCCAGCGAGCCGACCAGCGAGGAGGCCAGGGTGCGCGCGGTGAGCGCCTTCTCGCCGAAGAACTCGCTGTGCAGGATGGCGTCCTCCAGCACGCCGATCTGCTCGGCGGTGGAGAGCGCCGACTCCAGCTTCTCGTCCTCGCTGCCGGCCGCCGCGGCGGAGGCGCGCAGGTCGGCGAAGCTCTGCAGCAGGACGTCGAGCAGGGTGGGCGGCACGTCCAGGTCGATCTGGTGGCGGCGCAGCAGCTCCTCGGTGCGGAACCGGACGATCTCGGCCTCGCTGCGCTTGTTGGTCACCACCGGGATCCGGACGAAGTTGAACCGCCGCTTGAGCGCGGAGGAGAGGTCGTTGACGCCGCGGTCGCGGCTGTTCGCGGTGGCGATGATGGAGAAGCCGGGCTTGGCGAAGACGATGTTCTCGCCGCCGTCGCTGTCCAACTCCGGTACGGAGATGTACTTCTCGGAGAGGATCGAGATCAGCGCGTCCTGCACGTCGCTGGTGGAGCGGGTCAGCTCCTCGAAGCGGCCGATCGCGCCGGCCTCCATCGCGGTCATGATCGGCGAGGGGATCATCGACTCCCGCGACTGGCCCTTGGCGATCACCATCGACACGTTCCAGGAGTACTTGATGTGGTCCTCGGTGGTGCCGGCCGTGCCCTGCACCACCAGGGTGGAGTTGCGGGAGATCGCGGCGGAGAGCAGCTCGGCCAGCCAGCTCTTGCCGGTGCCTGGGTCGCCGATCAGCAGCAGGCCGCGGTCCGAGGCGAGCGTGACGATCGCCCGCTCGACGAAGCTGCGGTCGCCGAACCACTTCTGCGCGATCTGGCGGTCCAGGCCGTCGGCGCGCTCGGAGCCGAGGATGAAGAGCCGGACCATCTTCGGCGAGAGCCGCCAGGCGAACGGCTTGGGGCCGTCGTCGACCGACTCCAGCCAGTCCAGCTCCTCGGCATACTTGATCTCGGCGGGGGCGCGCAGCAAGTCGGACATCGGAGTGCCTTTCATGTCGTCAAATCAATTCGATGGAACGGTGGCTGACTGACCGTCAGACCAGGAAGTTCTTGAGCTCGTGCACCAGCTTGCGGATGTGACCGGAGATCACCGGGGTGCCGAGGTCCTTGAAGCGCTCGCGGAACCAGGGGTTCACCACGCCGCGGCCGGAACTGGTCACCGAGCCGACGGGGATGAACTTGGCGCCGGAGCGGTGGACGGCGGCCATCTGCTCGAAGAGCTGCTCGCCGCGCCACTCGTAGAAGTCGGAGATCCAGACCACCACGGTGTTGCGCGGCTCGGCGACCTTCGGCGCCGCCAGCGCCATCGCCACCGTGCCGTCGGTGCCGCCGCCCAGGTTGGTGCGCAGCAGCGTCTCGAACGGGTCGTGCACCCAGGGGGTGAGGTCGATCGCCTGGGTGTCGTAGGCGATCAGGTGGACGTCCACCTTGGGCAGGCCGGCGAAGATCGAGGCCAGGATGGTGCAGTTGACCATCGAGTCGACCATCGAGCCGGACTGGTCCACCACCACGATCAGCCGGGCCGGCGTGGTGCGGCGCGCGGTGTGCCGGTAGTAGAGGCGGTCGACGTACAACCGCTCCTCCTCCGGGCTCCAGTTGGTGAGGTTCTTCCAGACCGTCCGGTCGAGGTCCAGGTTGCGGAAGACGCGCTTGGGCGGCACCGAGCGGTCCAGCGTGCCGGCGGTGGCCTTGGCGACCTGGGTGCGCAGCACCTCGGCGACCTCGTCCACGAAGCGGCGGATCAGCGCCTTGGCGTTGGCCAGCGCGATGCCGGACAGGTTGTCCTTGTCGCGCAGCAGTTGCTCGATCAGCGACATGCTCGGGGTGAGTCCGGCGGCCAGCTTGGGGTCGGCCAGCACCTCGCGCAGCCGCATCCGGCTGACCAGCTCGGCCTCGATGGCGGCCAGGTCCGGCCCGATCTGCGGGATCAGGGTGGACAGGTCGGGGGTGGGGCGCGGCCCGCCCGTCCCGGTGCCGGCGCTGGGCGGCGAGCCGGGTGTGCGGCCCGCCCGCACCTCGCCGGGCCGACAGCCGAGGGCGCGCTCCAGCCAGCCCGCGTCGGACTGCCAGCGGGAGAGCTGCCCGGCGCTGACCGCTCCGCTGCCGGTGGCGAAGACGTTGAGCAGCACCTTCGAGACCAGTGCGGCCCGGCGGACCTCGGCGGCGCGGTCCCGCTCGTCGTCCGGCGACTCCTCGGCCTGCTGAGGGACCATCAGATCCTGGAACTCGTCGGCCAGTTCCGGGTGGCGCTGGACGACGGAGTCGACCGAGGCGCCGGGGTCGAGGAGCGCGGCCGGCAGGCCGACGTCCTCCAGCACGGCCAGGCTCGCGGTCTCCAGCGCGGGCTGCTCCTCGGGGTCGAAGAGGCGGGCGAGCAGGCGCCAGTAGAGCACCTGACGGCGGCTCTCCTCAGCGCTCTGCGGGGTCGGAGCGGCCACCGGCGGGGTCGTCGGCGAAGTCACCGGCGAGGCGGTGGGCAAAGTCACCGGCGGGGCAGTCGGCGAAGTCACCGGCGGGGTCGTCGAATCGGTCACTTCCGCAGCAGCCTTCCCGCTCGCTCGCGCAGCACCGCGACCGCCTCGGTGGCCGCCTTCTCCGCCCTGGCGCCCGCCTTGTCGGTGGTGCCGCCCGCCCAGGCGCCCGCGTGCAGCGCGACCGGCTTGCGCCGCACCAGCGCCTCGACCGCGAGCGGCTGCACGCCGAACTCCTCGGCGTCCCACCGCAGCAGGGCGATGCAGGCGGCGGAGCCGGCCACCGCCTCGGGCGTGACCGGGCCGGCGGTCGGCAGTCGGTCGGCGAGCAGCCTCAACTGGCCACCAGCGGTCGTGAGTTCGCCGTCCTTGACCGCGTAGTCCGCGAGCAGCACCGGCACCGCGATCCGGGCCGGGTGGCGGTCGAGCGGCGCGACGGCCGGCGCGGTGGCGGCGGCCAGCGCGACCCGGGCGGTGGCGAGGGCGTCGGCGGGCTCGCCGGGGCGGGCCAGCGCGTCGTCCCAGAGCAGGTCGCCCTCGGCGGTGATCGGCATGCCGGTCAGCTCCATCGCCCGCCCCTCGCCGACGGCGGCGAGCAGCCCGAAGCCGGGGCGGAGCAGCTGCCAGACGCCCGCGCCGACCACGGTGTCCGGCTTGGGCGCGGCGGCGCTCGCCCGGACCAGCCGGGGCGCCGAGCCGTCGGACGGCTCGAAGACGGCGTGCACCTGGGCCTGGGCGGCGGTCGCGTGCTCGTGCAGGTCCACGCCGAGCGGGAGCAGGCGGCCGGTCGCGGTGCCGGTGGGCACGGCGGTGTCGGCGCCGGGCACGGTCAGCAGCAGCGCCCTGGACCACAGGTCGGCCCAGCGGCGCAGCGGTATCCGCTCCAGGGTGGCGCCGGGGCAGCTGGCGGCCAGCTCGGCGGCGAAGCCGTCCAGCAGCAGTGCCAGGCGGCGCAGCGCCGGATCGGGCAGCATCGCGGAGACCACCGGGCCGGCACCGGCGACCAGTTCGTGGTCCAGGCCCTGCCAGCCGGCCCGGGCCAGGTCGCAGAGCCAGGAGCGGGCGGCGCTCAGCAGGTTGGCCGGGCGCGGCGCGCCGGGCACCGACTCCGGCGCGGGCTCGCGGGTGCGGCCGGTGGCCTCGTCCACCCGGGCCAGCACCGCGTCGTGCACGGCGCCGAGCAGCGCGGTGCGGGCGGCGGCCAGCGCGGTGAACTCGTCGTCCGCCGCGGTGCCGGCGGCGGCCTTCTCGGCAGCCGCGGCCACCGCCTCGGCCAGCGGCGATCCCCCTACTGCGGTGGTGAGTTCGGCGAGCCCGGCCGCCTGGGCGGGCCCGGGGCGCACCAGTCCGGCGGCCAGCACCCGGTCGAAGGCCGTGACGGCGGCGAGCGCCTCGGCCACGCCGTCGATCGGCTCGGTCAGCAGGTCGGTGCGCATCACGCCATCCCGTCGTTCGGCTCGGTCAACAGGTCGGTGCGCATCACGCCACCGCCCGGGTCGGCGGGAACCAGTGCAGCTCGGGCAGCGGAGCGTTGCTCGGGGCCAGCTCCAGGTAGGCCAGGTGGCGCAGGAAGCGGCTGAACACCTGCGGCCGCACCGCCTTGCCGTCCGCCGCCGGCGGGCGGGCGGCGCGCATCGCGGCGCCCAACTGCTGGGCAGTCGGCTCCTGTTCCCCGGTGTCCACGCGCAGGTAGCGGGCCACCCGCTCGCCGCCGTACTGCAGCACCGCCTCGCCCAGCAGGGCGAGGATGTGGTTGCAGAACGAGCCGCGGGCGCCGCCGCACGGACGGTTGTTGTTGGTGCCGCAGGCGAACGCGTAGTCGCCGGCGGCGATCGCGGAGACGTACACGCGCTCCACGTCCGAGCCGCTCGACACGACGCCCTGCAGTCGCCCGTCCGCCAACTCGACGAACGGCACCTTGGCGAGCTTCCGGGGCCGGGCCGGCGGCAACACCCGCGCCGTGCTCGACTCCTCCCACTGCGTCAACACACCATCTCCTCCACGCCAGGGCCCTGATCCGGTGAACCAGCGACGCCACGAAGAACCGGCGGACCGGGGCCACCCCGGGCCCGCCGCACCCCGCCTGAACGGCGGCTACGTGGAAGAAGGTAGGGGCCGGCACTGACAGCGCGAGGCCGGACGGCGGCGGTTGAGGGAGCGTCACGAGGCATGGAACTGCCGAGCCCCGACCGTCGTCCTACAGCGGGGTGAGGACGTCCTCGTGCGCCGCGTCGAGCACGAAGCCGTTGTCCCACCGCACCCGGACGGTCACCCGGCCGCCCCGCTCGTGGTGCGCGGCCCACTCCGGCTCCAGCTCGGCGAGCTCCGCCTCCAGCCGCTCCCGGCTCGCCGCCGGCATGGTGTGCCCGTAGTCCTCGTGCAGCGCCTTGAGCCGCCGGTACTCGCGGACCTCCTGGCTCTCCGGGAGCTCCCCGTCCACCCGCTCGACGGTGCCCTCGATGCCGGCCCCCAGCGCGAGGAGCCCGACGACGGCCCCGGGCTCCCCGGTGACCGCCTCGCCGATCACCAGGTCCTGCGCCAACCGGACGCGCCGGCCTTCCTCCAGGGTCATCCGTCCGCTACCTTTCGTCGACGGGTGCCCGCAGACCCGGGCTGGCCTGCGGCAACGCCCATTATCGACCAAGCCCGCAGGGCCCTGGGGACGTGCGCGGCTGCGCAGCGGTGGCGCCCGCCCCGGCGACGGCGCGAACCGGTCGCGAGGATCCCGGCCAGCAGCACCGCCACCAACCCAGCCCGACGTACCGTCAGGCCGCCGCCGCGTACAGCACGTCGCGCAGCCCCGGCACCGACTCGCGGTCCGGGCGCCAGACCAGCCGCAGCCGGAGTACCGGTGGTGCGGCGACCGCGAGCGGCAACCGGACCAGCGTTCCGGCGGCCAGCTCGTCGCGCACGGCGAACTCCGGGAGCAGCGCCAGCCCCAGGCCTTGGGCGGCGCAGGCGCGGGTGACGGCGATCCCGCCGGTGCGGACCCGCCGCACGCTGTCCCCGAGCAGCCGCTGTCCGGCCAGGTGGAAGGAGCACGCGGGCGTGTTCACCAGGAGCCGTTCCCCGTGGAGAAGTTCGGGCGGCACGGAGTCGAGCGCGGCGAGCGAGTGCCCGGGCGCGGCGACCAGTGCGAGCGGTACGTCCTCCAGGTCCAGGTGCTCCAGTCGCGCGGGCGGCAGGGCGAACCCCAGCTCACCGAGCGGCCCTTCGGTGTCCAGCACCATCGCCGCCTCCAACTCCCCTGCCGCGACGGCGCCCAGCAGCACGTCGCGGGCGCCCTCGGTGTGCAGTGAGACGCCCAGTTCGGGCCGCCGCTCGGCGAGCCGGGCGAGGATGGCCGGCGCGTGGCTGGCGGCGATCGTCTCCAGCGCGCCGAGCCGCAGTTCGGGGTGGGCCTCGCGGACCTCGCGCCGCGCCTGCTCGGCCTGGTCGAGCAGGCGCCGGGCCCAGGGCAGCAGCCGCTGACCGGCCGGGGTGAGGGTCATGCCGCGCGGGGCCCGGTCGAAGAGCGTGACGTCGAGGTCGCGTTCCAGGGCGCGGACCTGCTCGGAGACCGAGGAGGGCGCGAGTCCGAGGGCGACGGCCGCGTCGGTCACCGTACGGTGGGTCACCACCGCCTCGAAGGTGCGCAGCTGACGCAGTTCCATCGGCCATCCCCCAGAGCGTTCGGTTTTTCCGAATGCTACCTCCGGCGCAGGCGGTGGAGACGCGGCGGCGGTCCGGCGAAGGTGAGGGAGTCACTTCGAAACCTCGAAATCCCGCTCCCCGTAGGAGTTGCCCCGATGTCCACCGCCGTACGCCCCGACCCCTCCCCCGCCACCGCCCGCCCCGCGCCCCCACCACCCGCCGGCCGAACCCGCGCGCTCATCGGCATCGCGCTCGGCTACTTCATGGTGCTGCTCGACACCACCGTGCTCGCCGTCGCCGAACCCGACCTGGCCCGCTCGCTCGGCGCCTCCACCGCCGGCCTCCAGTGGGCCGTCACCGGCTACAGCGTGGCCTTCGGCGCGCTGCTGCTCTCCGCCGGCGCGGTCGCCGACCGGTACGGCGCGCACCGCTCCTTCCGTTACGGGGTCGCGCTGTTCGGCCTCGGCTCGGCGCTCAGCGCGCTGGCCCCGGACCTGACCGTCCTGGTGGTGCTGCGCGCGCTGCTCGGGGTGGCCGCCGCGGCCTGCGTGCCGGCCAGCATGGCGCTGATCAGCCACCTCTACCCGGTGCCGGCCGAGCGGGCCCGGGCGATCGCGGTCTGGGCCGCCGTCAGCGGCTGCGCGATGGCGTTCGGGCCGGCGGTGGGCGGCGTGCTGGTCGGGCTGGCCGGCTGGCGCTCGGTGTTCTGGGTGAACGTGCCGCTGGCCGTGCTGGTGCTGGCCCTGGTGGCCGGTCCGGCGGTGCGGGTGCCCGCCGGCCGGCGGCGGATCGACTGGTGGGGCCAGCTGGCCGCCTGCGCGGTGCTGGCCCTGGTGACCGACGTGCTGATCGCACTCGGCTCGGGCGACTGGACGCACGCGGGGTACTCGGCCGCCGCCGCGGCCGTGGTCGCCCTGCTCTTCGCCGCCCGCGAACGCCGCAGCCCCGCACCGGTGTTGGCCGGCCCGGTGCTGCGCGCGCCGGGGATGCGGCCGGTGCTGCTGGCCGGTGCTGCGGTCAACTTCACCATGCTGGGCGTGCTCTTCGTGCTGCCGCTGCTGCTGCAGCGCACCCTGCACCTGTCCCCCGCGCTGGCCGGCGCCGCCTTCCTCCCGATGACCCTGCCACCCGGCTTCAACCCGCTGCTGACGGGCCGTCTGGTGGCCAAGGTGGGCCCCTGGCGCCCGGCCCTCGCCGGGCTCGCCCTGCTCACCCTGGGCTGCCTGGTCTTCGCCCTGGCCGTGCTGGTCGGCACCCCCTATCCGCTGCTGGCCGTGGGCCTGCTGGCCGCCGGCTTCGGGGTCTCGTTCGCCCTGCCCGCGCTGATCACCGCCGTGATGAGCACGGCCCCCACCGGCACGGCCGGCGCGGCGGGCGGCCTGCTGAACGCCGCCCGCCAGGTCGGCGCGACACTCGGCGTCGCGGTGATGGGCGCCTTCGCGGGCAGCACGGGCGGCACGGCCGTCGCGCTCCTGCTCCCGGCGCTCGCCTGCGCGGCGGCGGGAGCGGTACTGCTGCCGCGCCTGACGCTCCGTCAGGACGGCTGAGGCGAAGGGATGCCAGGCTGGACGGTGATCGTGCAGAGCCGCTTGGTGGCCCGGGTCAGGGCCACGTACAAGTCCCTCTCCCCACCGGGGCGGGCTGCAATGATCCCCTCCGGGTCCAGTACGAGGACCCCGTCGAACTCCAGGCCGCGCGCTTCGGACGCCGGCACGATGCGTGCGTGGTCGGCGACGCCCTGGGCCGTCAGCTCGCTCACCCGGCTGTCCGCGCAGACCACGCCCAGCAACTCGCCCGGGTGCGCGGTGGTCTGGGCGCGCAGCTCCTGGAGGACGGCGGCGACCAAGTCGTCCGCGGCCGTGCTCAGGGTGCGCGGGCTCTCACCGCTGCGCAGTGACCGGGTGGGCTGCTGGTCCGGGGCGATCCGCGCGAGCAGGTCCCGGACACTCTCCAGGATCTCCTGCGTGGTGCGGTAACTGACGGTCAGCTCGTGCAGTTTGAACCGGGGTCCGACGTGGGGGCTCAGCGCCTCCTTCCAGTCGCGTGCCGTCGCGACCGGGCCGGCCTGGGCGAAGTCGCCCACCAGCGTCATCGCCCGTCCCGGGCAGCGGCGGACGATCATCCGCCACTGCATGGCCGTCAGTTCCTGCGCCTCGTCGACGACGACGTGCCCGTACGTCCGCTCGGGAGGCCCGTCGACCAGGCTCGCCGCCTCGTCCAGCAACGGCACGTCGGCACCGGTCCACGGGTCGCCCGGGCCGCGCAGCAGGAGGGCCCGCTCCTGCGCGGTCAGGCCGGGCAGGTGCTCGGCGAGCGCGTCGGCGTCCGTCAGCAGCGCCGTCACGAGGTCACCGGGCACCAGCCGCGGCCACAACACCTCGACCGCCCGGTCGAAGCCGGCGTCTTCGAGGAGGTCGGCCCGGATGGCGTCCAGATCCAACTCGTGGACCGCACCCGGGTCGGCCGCACCCTCGGTACGGCGGTGGGCGGCTCCCGTGAACCGGTCGAGGTCCAGGCCCGTCATCCTGACGGTATCGGCGTCGATCTGCTCCAGGACGTCGCCCATGTCCCGTTGCATCGCATCGGTGACGGCGTCGACCAGGAGCTCCCTGAACACCTGGCGCGCGGGGTTGTGCCCCGGAGCGGCTGCCACGGCGGCGTCGCGTGCCGCGGCGACCTCCTCGCCGGGCAGGTGGACCAGTTCCTGGCCGACCCGCACGGTGAAGTCACCGGCGGGGGCTTGGTGGACGCGCAGCAGACCGGCCAGCGCGTCGGCGAGGTCCGAACCGCCCTTGAGGCGCGCCGTGTCGAACGGGTCCATCGCGTCCGTGGACACGCCGGCCAGTTCCGGGCAGGTCGCCAGCACGACGTCGTTCTCGCCGAGCGAGGGCAGGACCTGGGAGATGTAGTCGAGGAACCGGGCGTTCGGACCCACCACCAGGACCCCCTCCTCAGCGGCGCGCGGGAACGCGTACAGCACGTACGCCGCCCGGTGCAGGGCCACCACCGTCTTCCCGGTGCCGGGCCCGCCCTGAACCACCGTCACCCCGCGGTGCGCGGAGCGGACGACCGCGTCCTGCTCCGCCTGCAGCGTCGCGACGGCCGCGTGCATCCTGCCCGTACGCCGTGCCGACAGCGCCTCCGTCAACGGGCCGTCGCCCACGACGTCCTCGTCGGTCGGGGCCGTCCCGTCCAACAGCTCGTCGCTCACCGAAACGACCGTGCGCTCCTCCAGCCCCAGGTGCCGGCGCCGCCGCAGACCCATCGGGTGCACCGGAGTCGCCTCGTAGAACGGCCGCGCCGCGTTCGCCCGCCAGTCCACCAGCAGCGGCAGCTCGTCCTCCTCCCGGTGCAGCCCGATCCGTCCGATCCGCAGGGCCATGCCGTCCGCCCAGTCGATCCGCCCGAAGACCAGCCCCTTCTCGGCCCCCTCCAGCCGCCCGATCTCCCTGGCCAGCCGCTCGACGGCGATTTCCCTCTCGTGCGCCTCACCGGCACTTCCCGCCGGGGCCTTCAGCACACTCGCCCGATTCACTCGCGCCTCGGAAAGGCGCTCGGCGAGCAACTCGTACAAGGAGGACACATAATCCCGCTCGGAGTCAACCTGACGCACGGCGGGGTCATTCAGCTTCGACAAGAGCGCTCCTTCGATTCGATCCACACCATACGGTCGGAGTTCCCCGAAAGGTAAGTCTTGACTTACTTGATGAAATGCGGCCTCGTGTCGGGCTCCTGACGATGCGCCTGGCAGGAGCGCGGCAGCGGCAAGGCCGCGGGCGGGGTGACGGCCCCACGGCCCTGCGACTGAATTCCGCGACGGCGGACTTCACGACGCCTCAGGAATTCCGCCTTCCGCAAATCGCCGGGGAACGAATAGCGATACTCCGCAGCGGCTCGTTTTCCGTCGTGCCAATGAACTTGAATGGGTGATGTCGGGGTCGCGGCCTGGAGACCCATCGCGAACTGCCACGCCCCGCCGACCTCACCAAACAGGTCGCTGGTGAAGCCTGCGTCCTGCAGTGGCGCGCCCTCGAACCTCCACAGCGACACGGTGACGATCGCGAGCGCCCTGTCGATGGAGCAGTCGCTCGGGATCACCAGCAGATCGTCGAAGCGAACCTCCCTTCGCGTCGCCTCGACCGATCACAGTGATCCAGATCACTCGTTCCGTTGTCACGTTCGCTGCCGCTCGCCTGTCCCATGAGCGACTCCGAAACACGGAGCCGAACACGACTACGGGGAAGCGAGAGTGTCATGAAGGTTCTGCTGGCGGGGGCGAGCGGTCTGCTGGGTCAGAAGATCACCCGGGAGCTGCGTGCGGAGGGGCACGAGGTCGCCGGGCTCGGCCGCGGGGCGGGCAACGCCGTCCGGGCGGACCTGCTGGACCGTCAGGCCGTGCTGCGTGCGGTGGACGGGCTCGGCTTCGACGTGGTCGTGCACGCGGCGACCGCCCTGCAGGGCAAGTCGATGATGCGTCACCAGGACATGGCCGCCACCAACCTGCTGCGCACCGACGGGACCGCGAACCTGATCGCCGCCGCCCGGGAGACCGGGGCCCGCCGCATCGTCGTGGAGTCGATGATGTTCGGGTACGGCTACGGCGACCACGGCACCCGCCCGCTCACCGAGGACCGGGACGCCTTCGGCCCCGCCCAGCTGAACCCGTGGCTGGAGCGGCACGTCGGTGCGATGAGCGCCAAGGAGGAGCTGGCGTTCACCGCCGACGGCCTGGAGGCGGTCAGCCTGCGCTTCGGCCTGTTCTACGGCGCGGGCGTCACCGAGACCACGGTGCTGCCGATGCTGCGCAAGCGGGCCCTGCCCGTCGTCGCGGACCAGGGCCGCGCCCTGTCCTGGGTGGACGCGGACGATGCCGCCCGCGCCGTGGCCGCCGCGGTCGGGGCCGGCCGGGCCGGCCAGGCGTACAACATCGCCGACGACACCCCGCTCGGCTTCGGCGCCCACGTGCGCGCGGTCGCTGACGCCTTCGGCGCCCCCGCCCCGATGACCATCCCGCTGTGGCTGCTGCGCCCGGCGCCGCTGGCACACACCATCATGTCGACCCACCTGCGGCTGGCCAACGCCAAGGCCAGGGCCGAGCTCGGCTGGGCGCCGACCCACCCGAGCAGCGTGGACGGGCTCAAGGCTCTTGCCGCGACCGGCCAGGAGGTGGCAGCCTGACCCTCCATGATCAACACGCCCGCGCCCGTCGAGCTCCTGGACGACTTCACCGAGCACCGCCGGCTCCTGTTCGCCACCGCCTACCGGCTGCTCGGCAGCGTCGCCGACGCCGAGGACGTCCTGCAGGACGCCTGGCTCAAGTGGTCCCAGACCGAGCGGGAGAGCGTGGCCAACCCCCGCGCCTACCTGGTGCGCACGGTCTCCAACCTCTCGCTCAACCGCCTCACCTCGGCCCGGGCCACCCGCGAGTCCTACGTCGGGCCGTGGCTGCCCGAGCCCCTGATCACCAGCCCCGACGTCGCCGAGGAGGCGGAGTTGGCCGACACCGTCTCCACCGCGATGCTCGTCGTGCTGGAGAGCCTCAGCCCCGTCGAGCGGGCCGTCTTCGTCCTGCGCGAGGCCTTCGGGTACTCGTACGCCGAGATCGCCACGATCCTCGACCGCACCGAGACGACGGTCCGTCAGACCGCGCACCGCGCCCGCGGGCACGTCCAGGCCCGGCGCCCGCGCTTCGACGCCGACCCGGTGCAGCGCCGCGACATCACCGACCGGTTCCTCGCCGCCTGCACCGGCGGCGACCTGAACTCGATGATGGAACTGCTCGCCCCGGACGTGACCGCCTGGTCCGACGGCGGCGGCAAGGTCACCGCGGCCCGCCGCCCCCTGCACGGCACCGACCCCGTCGCCCGCTGGATGCTCGGCGTCCTCGCCAAGCCCGAACTTCAGGGCATGGCATGGCAACCGGCCACCATCAACGGCGAGCAGGGCGTGCTGTTCACCATGGGCGGCCACCCGGTCGGCGCGCTCACCTACGACATCGCCGACGGCCGCATCCAGAACCTGCGTTTCCAGGTCAACCCGGACAAGCTCCGCGGCCTGGCCTGACCGGCAGCCCGGGAGCGGTCCGCGGGCGGGGCCGTCAGCTCTGCCCGGGAGCAGCCTTGTCCGGGCAGTCCGCCTCCACCCACACGGCCGTCAGGTCGCGGCAGGTCACGGTGAGCGTGCCCGGGCGGAAGGCGATCTCGTGGGTGCAGCCGTGGGCGTGGGGCAGGAGTTCGTCGAGGATCACGGTGTCGAGGTGGGTCCAGTCCGGGCCGGCCGGGGTGTCCACGTCGAAGGCGGAGACGCCCAGGTAGTGGATGACCAGGTCCTCCTCGTGCTTCCAGCAGTTGTGCCGGAACCGGGCCACGATCTCGTCGCCGTCGCCGTCCGGCTCGGTGAACTGGACGAGTTCGAGGGTCAGGTCCTTGACGCACCGGCCACTGTAGAAGTCGTAGTGGGCCTTGTCGGTCGCGAACGAGCGGGCGCCGGGCGGGAGGGCGTCGGCGAAGGAGGGGAGCTGGTGCAGGTAGTCGGTCGGGCTGATGATTCCGGTCAGCGCGCCTGACGTCGCGTTGAGGTTGACGTAGCGCATCTCTCGTTCCTTCTCGGTGGACGGAGCCGGCCGGGGCGACGGTTCCCCCGGCTGCCGGACCGTCAGGCAGCAGCCCCGCTCGTGGCACCTCACCGTAGCGTTCGACGAGAAGGGCCAGGCCGACCGGGGCCTCGGCGCCTACTGGGACGAGGCCGCGAAGCTCTTGCCCGGGCCCGTCGCTATCGTGCTGCGGTGACCGGCTCCGCGCAGTGCCCGCTGCTCTTCCTCGATGTCGACGGACCACTCATCCCGTTCGGCGCGCCGCCGGACCAGTACCCGACCCACCCGGTGGCTCCCGAACTGGCCGGTGCCGATGCCAACCCGCTGCTGGCCAGGGTCGATCCCGCGCACGGGGCCCGGCTGGCCGCGCTGCGTTGCGAGCTGGTCTGGGCCACCACGTGGATGGCCGAGGCGAACGAGTGCATCGCTCCGCTGATCGGCCTGCCGCAACTGGCCGTGGTGGACTGGCCGGAGCCGTCCGATGACAACCAAGCCCAGGACGAACGCGACGGACTGCACTGGAAGACCCGCGCACTCGTCGCGCGGGCCGCCGGGCGCCCGTTCGCCTGGGTCGACGACGAGATCAGCGAGGCCGACCGGGCCTGGGTCGCCACCCACCACCGGGGGCGGGCGCTGCTCCACCGGGTCGACCCGCGTGTCGGGCTGACCGACGGCGACTACGCGGTCCTCGACTCGTGGCTGCGGCAGGCGGGTTCTGGTGCCGGGGGCGACGCCACGGGATGATCACCGCATGGTGGATGTGATCTTCTTCGATCTGGACGGCACCCTGGTCGATCACCGCGGCGCGGTCTTCGAGGCGATCGACCGGATCGTCCGGGCCGCGCCGAACGCGACGGCGCCGCCCGAGGAGTTGGCCGAGTCGTGGTGGAGCCTGGAGGCGCGCCACATGCGGGAGTACCTGGCGGGCCGGTGCGACTTCGCCGAGCACCACCGGCGCAGGGTGCGCGGCTTCCTGCCGCTGCTCGGCGAGCCGGTCCCGGCCGACTCCGGCGTGCTGGACGCCTGGATCGACGAGCGCTACCTCCCCGCGTTCGCGGACGCCTGGCGGTGCTACCCCGATGTCCGGCCGTGCCTGGAGGCGCTGAAGCGGCTTCCCCGCGCGCCCCGGCTGGCCGTCCTCACCAACGGCGATCCCGGGCAGCAGCGCGCCAAGCTCGCCCGCTTCGACCTCCCGGAGTACTTCGAGGCCGTCCTGACGCCGACCGAGCTCGGCGCGGCCAAGCCCGACGCCTACCCGGCCGCCTGCCGGTGGATGCGGACGGAACCGGCGCGGGCGGTGAACGTGGGCGACATGCTGGGCAGCGACGTCACCGCGGCCGCCGCGGCCGGGCTGACCGGCGTCTGGCTCGACCGCGGCGTCGACTTCGTCACCGGCGCACCCTCGCCGACGGTGGACGGGACGGCGGACGGAACGGTGCTGCGGATCGAGCGGCTCACCGACCCGTGGTTGCCCGCGCGGTGACTGACGGACCGCCACCGTCCGGACGACGTCGGTACCGGGCGCCCATCGCGTGGAAGACCGCCTTCGGCTCCCACCGCACCTCGTCGAGCAGGCGCACGACGCCGTAGGAGGCGATGTCGCGGTCGCGCGGCTTGTCGTAGTTGGCGAAGGAGAACCACAGCGCGGTGTCCACGCCTTCGTCCTCGAAGACGTCGAGCAGTTCTTCGAGGTAGCGCACCTGCTCCTGCTCGTCCGGGACTGCTCCCGGCGGCGGCTGCCAGGCCATGCCGCCCAGGTCGCCCGCGCCCCGGTAGGCGCACGTGCCGTACTCGGTGACGGCGACCGGCTTGCCGGTGGAACGGGCCTCGCGCAGCTGGGTGCGGAAGTCGTCGGCGTTCTGCGCGGACCGGTAGGCGTCGATGCCCACCAAGTCGAACGGCGCCCAGTCGACGGGCTCCCAGGGCCCGGAGGCGTAGGTGATCCGGCCGTCGAAGTGGGCGCGCACGGTCGTCGCGGCCTGGGCGAGGAAGGCGTTGAGGAGGTCGGGCACCGGCCCGAGCGAGGTCCACCAGCTCAGGTCTGCGGTGGCCATGGCGGTGAGGCGGTCGCGGTGGGTGTCGCCGGGCAGGAACCCGTGGGCGAAGGCGCTGAGTTCGCAGCCCGCGACGAACACCACCCGCGCGCCGCCCTCGTGCAGGGCCTGTGCGCGCTTCGCGCAGTCGGCGAAGAACGCCAGGATGTCGTCCGCCGGGAGGTCGACGGGGAACGGTGAGAACCACACTTCGAGGCCCGCCTCGGCCGCGAACCGGGCTGCGGTGCCGAGCCGTTCGGCGTCGCGGCCCGAGATGCGCACGGCGTCGCAGTGCAGCTCGCCGGCGATCACCGCCATCTCGCGGCGGACCTGCTCGGGGTCGAAGGCCTTGCGGGTGAACAGGTCACCGGGGAAGGTCCCGGTGTCGTAGGTGATGCCTCGTGCGCGCACGTCAGTGCCCCTCCGCATGCTTGAGCAGTCCGTGTTCCAGCAGGTCGAAGGCCAGCTCGACGTCCCGGGCCAGTTCCTGCCCGGCCTCCTCGGCGCCGGCGCCGCCCGACAGGCGCTGGAAGTACGCCTCCTGGAGCGTGAGCAACGACGCCGCGACCTGGGCCGCCATCAGCGCGGCCGCCGTGGGCCCGTACTGGTCGGCCAGCACCTGCGCCAACGCCTGGCGCTGCTGGTAGAGCAGCGCGTTCGCGGAGTCCCGCAGCGCGGGGCTGTCCTGGATCACCCGCACCCGGACGAGCACCGCGTCGAGGTCGGCCGCCGACAGCCGGCCGGCCGCGAAGGCGCGGAAGTGCGCGCGCAGGGCCGCCAGGAACGTCTGGCCGGCCGCCTGTCCCGTGACCACGACCCCGGCCAGGTCGTCGTCGCCCGCACCGTGCAGGACGAGCGATTCCTTGGTCGGGAAGTAGGCGAACAGCGTCGCCTTGGCCACCTCGGCCGCCTCGGCGATCTCGTTGACCGTCACCGCGTCGAACCCGCGCTCGGCGAACAGCCGCAACGCCACGGCGGCGATGCGCTGCCTGGTCTGTTCCTTCTTGCGCTGCCGAAGACCTGTCATACGAGCACGATAGCCGTACCGGGTTCAAAACTGAACCCAGTCTGGCTAGTGGCTCGACAGGTCGGGGCTGACGGCCGGTCAGGCTCGGGTTCCACGCGCGGGGTGTCGCGACCGGATCAGGCTGACGCTGGATTACATTTCCGCAGGAGTTCCGCGAGAGTTCCGCGAACGATCTTTCTGCGACGGCGCCTTGCCCGAGTCGGCGAAGGGTTTGTGTGATGACCATCATTTCATCGTCGGCACGCTGTCTCGGAGCAGCCGCACTGGCGCTGGGACTGACCACACCGGCCGCAGCAGCACCGCCCGCACCGCTCACACCGGAGCGAGCGAGCGAACTCGGCCACTCGGGCCGCTGGCTGACCGACGATCAGGGCCGGGTGGTCACGCTGCACGGCGTGAACCTGGTCTACAAGTACCCGCCGTTCTTCCCCGCGGCGGGCGGCTTCGGCGAGCAGGACGCGCAGTACCTGGCGGACCACGGCTTCAACGCGGTGCGGCTCGGCTTCGCCTGGAGCGCGGTCGAGCCGCAGCCCGGCGTGTACGACGACAGCTACGTCGAGCAGATCGCGCAGACCCAGCGGCTGCTCGCCAAGTACCACATCTACAGCCTCGTCGACTCCCACCAGGACGCGTTCAACGAGTCGGTGGGCGCGAGCTGGAACGCGTTCCCCGACTGGGCGACGTTCACCGACGGGTTCCCGCTGAAGCCGGACCCCGGATTTCCGCAGGTCTACTTCACCAGCCCCGCGCAGAACCAGACCTGGACCAATTTCTGGCACGACCACGCCGCCTCCGACGGCGTCGGGCTGCAGGAGCACTACGCGGCCATGTGGCAGCACGTCGCGCAGCACTTCGCGGGCCGGCCGTACGTGCTGGGCTACGACCTGATCAACGAGCCGTGGCCGGGCTGGGCGTACCCGAGCTGCCTCCCGAAGGGCTGCGAGCAGTTCGAGACCGGCGTGCTCGCCCCGTTCCAGGGGAAGCCGATGAAGGCCATCCGCCAGGTCGACCCGACGCACCTGCTGTTCTTCGAGCCGCCCATGCTCAACGACTTCGGCATCCCGAACTGGATGCCGAACCCGACCGGTGATCCCAACGCCGGGATGAGCTTCCACGACTACTGCTTCGGCAAGGTGGACACCTGCCTGAGCAACGGACTGGACCGCGCCACCGCCGACTCCGTCGCCGGGGTGGTCACGGAGTTCGGCGCGACCACGAACGCGACGAAGCTGACCACCCTCACCGACCGGTTCGACGCCGACATGGCCTCCTGGATGTTCTGGTCCCGACCGCAGGACCAGACGCCCAAGCACCCCCAGGAGCCGCCGACCGGCCCCAACCTGATGGACCCGGCGATCGTCCGGCCGTACCCGCGCGCGGTCGCGGGCACCCCGCAGCAGTGGGGCTTCGACGGCACGACCGGGACGTTCACCCTCCGCTACGGCACCGGCCGGATCGGCTCCGGCCAACCGTTCGCCGCCGGGGCCCGCACGGAGGTGGAGCTGCCGCCGAGCACCTACCCCAACGGCTACCGGGTCGTCAGCCAGGGCGCCACCGTCGTGTCGCCGCCCGGGGCCCGGGTGCTCCAACTCGTCGCCTGCCCCGGGCAGGACACCGTGCAGGTGACCGTGACGCCCGGCTGAGGCCCGGCTGAGGCCGGCACCTCGTCAGGGCGACGACAGTTCCGACAGCTCCGACAGCACCCAGTGGACGTCCGCCAGGTACTTCCGGTCGTCCCCGCGCGCCAGGTGCGCCGCGAAGGCGGGGTGCCCGGCGGCGGCCTGCTCGCGCATGAAGGCGACCAGGGCGTGCAGCCGCTCGGCCACCGCCTCCGGGAGCCGCGCCGCCTCCTGCTCCGACAGGCCGTACGCCTCGGCGAAGAGCGCGAGCCGGCGCCGGGCCTGCGCCACCGGTACTCCCCCGGACTCGTACAGCGGGACGAACCGGTAGGCGGTGTAGGCGGCGTCCCACAGGCGCGGGCCCGGGTGGGCCGTGTCGAAGTCGATGAACGCGACCGGGAGGCCGTCGCGGAACACGGTGTTGTAGGTGGCCGCGTCGCCGTGGCAGATCACCTCGGCGGGTTCGCGCGGCGGCAGCAGCCACACGTCCTGCTCACTGCGGACGAAGGAGGCGCCGGCGTCGTGCAGTCCGCGCAGCAGGCGGGCGGCGGCGACCAGCACCTCGTCCTCGTATAGCCACGGTGCGGCCAGGTCGGTGCCGGCCTCGCCGGGCAGGTACTCGACCAGCTCCTGATCGCCTGTCAGCCCGCGCGGCCCTGGTGCGCCGGTGAACCCCGCCTCGGCGAGGTGGCCGAGCAGCCGCTGCACGGTGGCGCTCCACGGGCCGGCCGGTCGGTGCACCACGTCGCCCCTGCGCACGACCTGGTTGACGCCGCCCTGGAACTCCTCGTCCGGGATCTCTTTGTTCAGCGGATCCTCGCTCAGCGGATCCTCCCGACCGCGCCGTACACCGAGACGTGCGCCGGGTCCGGCAGCTCGCCCGCCGACCCCTCCGGGCGCCAGCGGGAAACCAGCTCGATGCCGGGCTGGACCAGGTCCGTCCCCTCGAAGAACTCGGCGAACTCCGCGCGGCTGCGGGCCGTGAGCGGCACGCCCGAGTCGCGGTAGCTCTGCACCAGGCGACCGGTCTCGACCGGGTCCAGATCGCCCGTCAGGTGGGTCATCGCCAGGTAGCTGCCGGAGGGCAGCGCCTGGGTCAGCTTGCGGACGATGCCGTACGGATCGTCCGAGTCCGGGACGAAGTGCAGGATGGCGACCAGCATCAGCGCGATCGGCTGCCCGAGGTCGAACACCTCGGCGAGGGCCGGGGCGCCGAGAATGGCGTCCGGGTCGCGCAGGTCCGCGTCGATGTAGCGGGTGCGACCCTCGGCGGAGCTGACCAGCAGGGCGCGGGCGTGGGCCAGCACGATCGGGTCGTTGTCCACGTAGACCACCCGGGCCTGCGGGTCTACCGACTGGGCGACCTCATGGGTGTTGCCGGCGGTCGGGATGCCGGTCCCGACGTCCAGGAACTGACGCACCCCCAGCTCCTCGACCAGCGTGCGCACCGCCCGACCGAGGAACCGGCGGTTCTCCCGGGTTGCGGTCCGCACGGTGGGCCACCCCTGCTCCGCCCGGTCGGCGGCGGCCCGGTCGGCCGGGAAGTGGTCCTTGCCACCCAGGAAGTCCCCCAATTCGCACAGTCGTGCGAGATAGGTGGGCATCATGTCTGATGTGATCACAACCGAGTATGACGGATGTGGGATGTGCTTCGTTGCGTCGCGCAGGTTGAGCCGTTCGACGGACAGCACGAGCAGCCCGGAACGGCAAGCAAATCAGATCATCGACGCCGTCAGCCGGGTGGGCGGGCACATCATCGCGTGGGCCGACGACTGGGAGGTGTCGGGCGCGACCGACCCCATGACCCGCAAGGGGCTTGGCCCCTGGTTGCAGGGGAAGATGGGCCCCTATGACGGGCTTGCCGCAGCGTCCGTGGACCGCGCAGGGCGCAACGTGCGGGATGTGCTCAACACACAGGACATGCTGACCAAGCAGGGCCGGAAGATCGTCACCGCCGACCACGAAGGCGTGTGGGACTTCAGCAACGTCAACGACGAGAACGAGTGGATGTTGAAGGCGTGGGGCTCACAGTTGGAGCTGAGGGCGATTCAGAAGCGGAATCGTGACGAGACGCTGCGTGCCCGTGAAGCGGGACAGCCCAAGCAGCGTCCCTCCTACGGCTACATGTACGTGCGGTTGTTCGCCGGCTCAAAGGTTGATCACGTGGAGATCGACCCGGTTGGTGCGGAGATCATCCGCACGGTGGCCGAACGCATCCTCGCCGACGAGACCGGGAAGATCACGTGCGCCACCGAAGCCGCCCGACTCAACCGTGAGGGCGTGCCCAGCCCGGGAGACCGCCGCGCCCAGCTCTACGGCCGTGAGCAGAAGGGCTCCCTGTGGACGCTGAAGACGGTCAAGCTGATCTTGACCAGTGAGGCCGCGCTCGGCTACCTCATGCACGACGGAGCCCCGGTAGTCGGCCAGGAAGGGCAGCCCGTACGAATCGCAGACCCCCTGTGGGATCACGCGACCAGGGAGGCGCTGATCAAGGCGACCGCCATCAAGCGCGTTCCCAGCCGAGCCCCCAAGGGCACGAGGTTGCTGTCCGGCATCGCATTCTGCGGAACGTGCGGGATGCGCCTTTACGTCGCGGGCCGCAAGGGGCCGGTCATGGCCTACGGCTGCACAGCCCGAGTGCGCGGGATCGCCACCTCGCAGCACTGCAAGCCAGCCCCGGGCATGTACATCAACGTGCTCGACGAAGCCGTCACACAATGGTTCCTGGGTCGATTCGGTCAGGCCGAAGTCATGCGCAAGGTCTACGACCCCGGTACCGGCTATGCCGCCCGCATTGCCGAGCTTGGGAAGAACCGCACGCGTCTGCGCGCCGACCGACAGGCCGGACTCTACGACTCGCCGGCCGACACCGAGTGGTACCAGGCGAGTTACACCCGCCTCGGCCAGGAGATCACCGAGCTTCAGGCCCTGCCCGAGCGCGCGCCGGGGATGCGGATGATGCCCACTGGGATCACGGTCACCCAGCAGTGGGAGCAGGCCGCAGACCACGCGGCCCGGCGCGAGATCCTCAACCAGTACGACGTGCGCGTGGTTCTGCACCCCCGGCGCAGGGGCGAGGGGGCATCCCGCTACGAGATCACCGGGATCAACAGCGAGGAATGGTTCCCGGTCGAGCCGTGACCGCGTGCAGCCAGCAGCCGCACGGGCAACTGTCCGTGCGGCTGCTGCCGTTCAGGCCTGAACTGATCTCAGGTTGGACAGCGCGGGGGCCAGGTGTCGCACGAACCCGCCGCCCCGATGCTTGACGATCACCACTCGCGCCCCCAGCCAGCCGAGCGACCAGTCCACCAACCTCGCCGCAGCGTCCGGGCCGAAGACCTCTGCCACTGTCCACGGAGCCAGGTCGAGCCCGATTACACCTCCGGGAGCCTCCAGCAGCCGAAAGCCCAGTGCCGACCCCGATGCCCACGTGATCCACACCCGCAACGCCGACGCACTGGTGGTGACGGCCCAGCCACCAGAACCGTCGTGCGCCACCGAGCCGCCCAGTAGACGGGCCCACCGTCCCGCCCGCTCCTGACTGACCGTTAGCAGTCGCCACACCGCGACCATGTCCCCGCCGGGCACCCGTACACCATGCACCATCGCCCAGCCCACCACGTCAGCCCCCACGACGCCCACCCCCCTGATCATCCGTACGTGCCCACCTGTCGTCAGCCCGCCCTGGTCCCCGCCGTGCCCCACCCACCCACCCACCCAAGGACTCGGTAATCCCGGGCAAGCTCGCGGGCCCGCTGACCCTCCCACGCGATCTGCGCTGCCACCTGAGCCTCACCCGGCGAGTGACCCGCCCTGACGAACCGCCACTCACCGATGATCAGCTCACCCGGGCCCAACCTCCGGGTACCGCCGTACGCGGCCCGATCCGCCCTCAGCCGCTTGAACGTCACCGAGTAGGCCCTCGTCTTGGTCAGGCAGTGCCCCCGGAAGCCGAGCGCGTGTGCCCACAACCGCAGCCGCAGGTGCGCCAGCTCCGCCAGGCCGCCGAGCCGCCATGCCATCCCGACCAGCGCCCGCACATGCCCCGATACCGGCAGGAACTGCACCTGACGCCCGCTCGTGATCCGGTGATCCAGCGCTCCGGACCCGTCGGTGCTCTTGGTGGTGTACTTCGCCAGGTAGGCGGCCACCCGCTCATCGGTCGCCACACCGGCACCGGCGATCGGGTGCACCTCCACCTGGTCCCCGAACTTCAGGGCCGGCACCGCGTACGCGTCCGAGGACACCACCCGCACCCGAGCCGCGACCGCCGCCGACCGCACCGCCGCAAGCAGAACACCTATGGACGCCCATTCGGGCGGCTCATTTTCCAAGGACGCCGGGCCGGTCGTGCCACCGTCCGCAGCAGCCGGGCCAACCGCCTCGGGGCCCTGCGGCCCGTCGAGGCGCACGACCGCGTGGAAGTGCACCGCCCCGCGCTTTTGGAACTCGGCCACCTTCACCGCCGAGACCCGAAGCGCCCGCCGCACCGCCGACTTACCCAACCCGCCGGCCACGCCGAGCCGGTAGTAGAGGGCATCCACGAACAGGGACCACAGCCGTCCGGCGTGCGCGTGCCACAGCACGTGACCCGTGTAGTCGTAGCACCCGGCACAGAGCGGCTGACCCACCAGGCCCGAGTCCTCCCGGTGACGCCGGCCGCAGCCCAACGGCGCCCCGTGCTCGCATGATCCTTCGCGGACTCGCACGCACCGGCCCGCCCGGTGCACCTCACCGAAGCTCGGGGCCGTCAGCGTCAGGAAGACCGCCGGATGCTCCCGCACCGAGGGGGCCACACCCTTACCGCCGACCAGGCCCGCCTTTACGACCTGCCAGGCGTCGCCCTGATACAGCCGCGAGCACGGCTCACACACCGTCGCCCTGCGGTTGCGGCACCGAAGCGCCAGCCGGCCCCCCGGCTCCACAGCGGTCGAGTACTCCCGCACCACCTCACCCGTGGCACCGTCGACCACCGTCGAGCGGCCCGCCACATACACCGGACGCGCACACCCACCCGTCGCGGCAACCTGCTCCAACCACCTCGCCAGGTCCGGCATCTGCCCCAGCCGAACAAGGTCCCGATCCACCACCGACAGCTGACGTAGCCGCTCCTCCTGTGCAAGGAAGCGCCGCCGAGCCTCAACACTTTCGAACGGATTGATCCCGATCATGGGGGATGACTCCAAGGAAAACCGGGCCGCCCCGGCCACACCGGGCACGAGCACCCGATGCGACCGGAGACGACGAAGGACAGGACTCGGGGCGGGGCGGTTGGTCGACCACTCATCTCGCACTCCAGTTCGATTAGAAGAAGATCAGGGGCCGGTCTGGACGCCGCCGAACATGGCGTCGACCACCTGTCCCAACAGGTCGGAGAGCCCGTGGCCCAGCTGGGTGGAGGCCAGCAGCAGGAACCACGCGCCGATCAGAAGGATCTGCCACACCCGGATCTGTCCGGTCCAGGTCATGACCAGGGCGAAGAACCCCAGGAACAGCAGCAGGACGATGATCATTCGCCGCCCACCCCTCCCACCGAAGCCGCGTACAGGGCCTCCAACTCCGGTGTCAGCGCCGCGTGTTCGGTCGACACCGCCCGCGCCTCATCCACCGTCACCAGGTGGGTGCGGGCCCGCATCCAACTCCCGCTGCTGCCAGGGGCGTTGAAGGCGACCGCCAGCCCGGGGAAGACCTCCGGGATCCGCATCGCCGACTCCACCGCAGCATCGTCCAGGTCACCGAGAGCCATCTCCGCCGTCCCCGCGTCCGAGACCCGAAAGCACGCCCGGCCGGCCAACTGGGCCCGAAGCGCCGTCGCACCCTGCCCCAGATCCGAGCCGAAACGCTGACCGGCGACCACCAGATGCACCCCAAGAGCCGCACCCAACTGCGCCACCCGCAGCAGCGCGGTCGTCACCTGCGCCACCTCCGCCTTCTCCGACGAGTTCGCCGTCAGGAACAGCTCGGCGACCTCGTCCACCAGGACCACGATCGGCACCGGCCGTTCGCTGTCGGGCAGTTCCCAGACACTGCGCACTCCGGCCATCCGGCACAGCGCCATCCGCCCCGTCAACCCCTCCAGCAGCTGATCCAGCAGCACCGCCGCTGACTTTCGGTCAGTGGCTAGAGCCGTGAACCGAGGCTCGAACGCGGCTAGTTCAAGGCCCCCCTTTAGGTCCAGGCCGACCAGAGCCACCCGCTGTGGTGCCAGCGCACGCACCAAGGCAGAGATGAAGGTCGACTTGCCCGAGCGGGTGGCACCCACGATCAGCCAGTGCGGCACCGTCCGGAAGGACACCCGCCACGGCGTCCCGTCCTCCCAGAACCCCACCACGGCTTCCAGCAGACCCACCGCACCCACGTACGGGCGAAGCGGCACCGCCAGCGGATCCCACGCCAGCGCCACCAACACCACCCGGCCCCGCTCACGCGAGAGGGCCCGCACCGAGTGCACGCGCCACGCGTGAGCCATCGACTCGGCCGCCGCCGCGTACAGGTCCGGCGTCTGCCCCGGGTGCAACTTCACCTCGACCTCAAGCCCACCGAGCCGCCAGCGCGGCAGGCCCAGCTTGGGCTTGATCATCCGCAAGGCCCGCCCCCGCACCACGACACCCCGACCCACCAAGGCCATCGGGGGCCGCTTGGACACCGACAGGCCCTGCACATCCGACAGGCGTCGCCACGTCCACACCAGCCGGACCACCGCCACCGGGAACCCGACCAGCGCCCACCACGCGTGCGGCCGGCGCACCCGCAGCCACGGACCCGCCATCGCCACCGCCAGCCACAAGGCCAGCACCCCCAACACCACCCACACCACCACCGGCAGCTGAGCACCCGCCGGTGCGCCGTCCATCCCGCGCATGTTCGTCACGACGTCCCCTCCTTCGCGATTGCGATCTGGTTGATCACCGACACGTCCACCACCAGCGAGCGGGACAGCTGATCGGCGAAGGTTTGCTTCCGGTAGTGCGCGAGCGGCCACAGGAAACCGAAGAACAGCGGCGCGATGTCGACCAGGTGCAGCACGCTGCGCATCACGGAGCGGGCCGGGCCGATCGGCGCCCCGGTGTCCTCATCCACCGTCACGATCCGCATCAGCCGCTGACCCAGCGACTGCCCGGTCCGGCCCCGCTCCGCCGCTTGCCACACCAGGAAGAGGACCGGCAGCGCCCAGTAGAAGAACCTGAACATCGGGCTCATCTGGTAGCCCGTCAGCAGCGCCACCGCCTGGACCAGCGCGAAGACCGGCCGGGCCCAGTACAGGGCCACCTCATAGATGCTCATGATGCTGGCCGCGATCGACAGCTCCAGTAGCGTCGCCATCGCCCGCGTCGACCAGGCCGCCAGCCCCGGCACCGCCGGCGGCCGCACCACGCCCCGCCGAGGCGCGCGCCGCTCACCCACCAGCGAGCGCCACTGATCAGCGGTGGCCATCAGCTCCCACCGCCCAGGTCCAGCGGCGGCAGCGGAACACCGTTCTCCGCCGCCAGGTTCAGCAGCTCCGTCTCAAGATCCCGGGCCAGCTGACAGGCATCCGCCGCCATCGTCGCCGTGATCGCGAACAGCAGCCGGGCCTGACCCCACTCCATGTCGGCGTGCATCTCATCGCCCAGGTCGGACAGGTCGTGTAGTCGCTCGCGCAGGTCCTGCCACGTCCGGCCGCTCACTTCGCACCACCCCGAGCCCCGCGCGACTCGGCCGCAGCGCCACCAGCTGCTTCGGTCTCGCCCGCAGGCGCCACCGCCACCGACTCAGCCCGGTACGCCAACCCCGCCCGACCCTCGATCTCCCACAGCGAGGCCTCAAGCCCGGTGAAGACCAGGATCTGACCAATCTCCACCTGCGGCTCAGCACCCGGGATCGTCACCTCGATCATCGACGTCCGAGCCCCCGCCGGCCGCACCGCCACGGACACCGTCCACAGCGGCTCACCGGACCTATTCGCCCGCTGTGCTCCCGTGTCCCGGTCGGTCTTCGGCTCCTTCGCCACACAGAGGACCAGACCAACCTTTCGCATGTCCACCGGGACATTGCGCATCTCAACTCCCCCTTCCAGCAGCCACCATGGATCCGCCAGTCATCAGTCATCCGGATGAATTGGCGGAAGACCGATGATGCGCCCGCTTGACGCCGAGCGCAAGGGCATTCATCCTGACGACTGCTGGCTTAAGCTCAGCTGAAGCCCCGTGACCAGGGCTTAGAGCGACCTCGAACCAACTTCTGATCGCAGCAACCCCCGTAGACCTAAGGGGCACAAGATGCCAGTGGGACGCCAGCCGCTTCACGGCCAGGTCGCCGCCGAGATGCGCAAGGCCATCGCGCGTGGCAAGTGGAAGCCGGGAGCCAAGATCCCCACGGAGCCCGAGCTCACCGAGCGGTACGGCGTCTCACGTGCCACCGTCCGCCAAGCCGTCGCCGCCCTGCGCGCCGAAGGACTATTGGACGTCCGACAGGGATCCGGCACCTACGTGCGCGAGCCCCAGGCCACGGTCGACGCGGTTTTCATCAGCCGCACCGTCCACCTCGCCAGCGATGGCACGTTCACATGCCCAAGCGGCTGGGAGGCCAAGGAGAAGGCCACCGCCTACGCAGTGCGCCTGGAACCCTGCCCGGCCGCCCTCCTGCGACTCGACGAGGGCGAAGCCGCGCTCCTGGTCGACCGGCTGATCATCCATCAGCCCACCGGTAACTTGGCCAGGCACAGCATGCTGCTGCCCATGGAGCGGATCACCACAACCAGCCTGGCCGCCGAGCCCGACGTCTGCGCCACCGAGGCCTACCGCCAACTCGCTGCAGCACACGGCCCGTTGATGTGGGACGACGGCGTCACAGCCCGCATGCCCAACCCCGACGAATCCGCCACGCTACGCGTACCCGCAGGCAGCCCCCTGCTGATCACCGAACGACTCACCCAGAGCCAGAGCGGCGAGCGGCTCATGCTGGAAACCCTCACCACCGGCGCCACCGGAATCCACATGGTCTACACCCACCACCCCCAACCGGCTGACTGACCACGGGGGCCGACCGTGGAAGGTCTCTCGGCGCAACCTGCCGGCTTCTGCCCACCTTGGGGTAGTCGCCGAGGCTAGACTTCCCGCAGTCGCTCACAGCCAAGGGGGTGAAGATGAACAACGAGGCACCAAGCATGAAGCCTCACGGCAACGCGCGCTCCGATCTACTGCGCCATCTCGAAATCGAGTTGGCTGGACACATCTTTGGCCCCGAAGAGGCCACACGGGTTCTTTCGTACCTTGCGGAGTTCGCCAGACACGCAGGGGTCGACCCCTCAAGCCTCCTCGCCAGGGCGCCCAGGAGGATGCAGCTCCGCTGCAGCCATGCCGGCCTTGAGGTCATCTACTCCGATCTTGTAATCATCGATGAGCATGACTCTGCGAAGGCTCGGCTAAGCACCGTAGCCGCGAAGCTGCGCGACGCGAAGACAGGGCTGGAACGACGCGCCGCTGCTCGGGAGTTCTTGGCCGCGCTCGCAGCGCTGATCATCTGCTTGTTGCGGTTCCTGGTCCGCGCCCTGCTGCGGCTACTGTCTGGCTCGCTGACCCGAACGCGTACCGCCGATATCCCGGCGTGGCAGCCCGAGCCGATCGACGTATCACCACAGATCACCCCAAGGGGTCCGAACCCCGCCCTCCCCGTGACCACCCACCGGGGCGGGCACAACCGCAGCGCGCTGGGGCGCCTCGAACTAGCTGCCTAAGTGACCCGCCTTCCCTTCACCGGAAGGCTCTTTGTCATGCTCAACTTGACCCACAAGGCCGTACGACCCACCAATGCGCCCGAGGGCACGGGCATCAGCGAGCCGCCGCCAGCATTCGAACTACGCTGCGGCGGACTCTATGTGAGCATCCAGCGGTTTCCCAAGGGATGGCTGGTCAGCACTGGTACGGCTCTGCTCAGTCTCGCCCTGGGCTACCTCGCGCGGCACTGACCGAACGCTCACCGTTCGGCAGATGGCGGCCTCTGCCGAACGGCGGCGCTCGTCGCGCGCATAAGCGCCACGGCACGGGAGCACCTCAGATGGCCACTATTCAGGGTGGATGACCAAGAATTCCCGGCTACTTGGCCTGGCGGGTCAGAGTTGGAGAGGGATGAGCTTGCTCATTGTGTACGTGATGTTGCTTTCTGTGCTCAGGACGGTGAAGCTGACCGCTACCACAGGCACGAACCCCGTGGACTTGGTACACGTGACCGATTTGACAGTGTAGAGGGGGCGCCTGGACGTGTCTCCATCGATCATTAGGACGAGGAATCCGGTCCGGGTAACGAGAAAGCGTCCGGGGCCGCCTTTGCCCGCCGAGTCGGATATGGTCGCGTGTCCGTCGCGCCCTTCCGGCACCGGCTTCAACCAGATTAGGATTTTGTCGGACCCGCTTTTGCCCCGCCAGTCGCCCCCATAGCTGTAGTTAGTTGCCCCCATGCACGACGTGTCAGCCTGATCGACACGGAGGCTGGGCGTTGCTGCGACGGACGGGCCCGCACTTGCCATCAAGGCCAGGGCTGCGGCGAGGGCCGGGCGTGTAATCGCGAACATGTCGAAGTTCCATTCATCGGGGCAAGGGTGACAGGGGCCACCTCAGGCAGGGGCGAATTTGGGCCCGGCATCATTACAGAAGGCAACGTCCGCCCGGGCTGCGGTGTGGGCCGTCCAACGGGAGCCAGCGCTGCCGTGAGACGTCGGGCGACATCAGCTTTAGCCGCCCACGCACCGGCGGCAAATCGGAGGCGAGAAGACAGGGCCGTCCGGCCCACTGTCGTCACGCCCGGACAACGCGTGGAAGGCACGGGGTGGGGCAGGTCGCGACGCGCGTGAGGTCGTCGACCCACAGCAACTGCGCCGCAGCGGTGCACAGGTGGCGCTAGTGTTCGGCCGCCCACAAGCCCAAGACGGCGGCGCGTTCCCGGTCCGCGTCAGCGGTCTTGATGCGTCGGCTTCGTGGGCGAGTTCCGCGCCAGGCACCGGCCCGGGCCAGGTACGGCGACAAGATGGTCCCGAGCCGCGTCCGATCTTGAGCCGCTGGTGCCGTCGTGATTCCGGAAAACCTCATATACGTACTCAAGGCGGCGGCGCGTTCGCGCCGCCGGCGACCCTTGCGCGCTGGCCGGGCTGCGGCCTGGCGGCCGGTCCCGGCCGCGCGCCGGGCCGCCCAGCTCGAACACCCACCCAGGCCAGTACGACGATCACCCGGAAGCGGCAGACCTCCCCGACGGGCCAAGATCATCCGGACCGACACCGCGGGACACCATCTGATCCAGCACCGCGGCAAGGGTTCGCGCACCCTCCACCGTGCCACGCAGGTGCACCAGCCCCGACCCGTCGTCCGCCCATCCGGCCTGCGCCCGCACCACCCCACCCAGGCCGAAGCAGGCGAACACCCGGTTCAACTCACCCGCCGCCGCCCGGGCTTCACGCCACGCTCTGTTGTAGTCCACCCCTGGCAGCATCGGCCCCCCGCCCAGGAAACTGCCCACCGGCTCCGCCGGCTCCGGTTCGTCGTCGTCCCGTCCGAGCTCATCCACAGTTCGTCGCCCCCAGCCCTGTCCGTTAGCACCCGGACCACCCCCGCACCACGGGGGCGCACGCCCGGCGCATAGCCTTGCACTGTAGTCCTCTCAGCACACAGTGCAACCATCAAGCCGCACGAACGGCCGTCCGCGACGAAGTCTGTTGAAACTATTACAAACGCCGAGGGCCCGGTCGCCATGACGGCGGCCAGGCCCTCGGCACCCTGTCGGCTAGTTGTATCCCACTGGGTTAGTCCCATACCAGGTAGTGCCGTTGGGGCTGAACTCCGAAACGAGCGCGTCGTTCGGAGCGTCGATGATGAACGAATCACACGTGCCAGCGGCGAGCGTCAACAGCCCACCGTAGTAGTTCAGTCCCGTCCAGTCGTTGTACAGCCGTACGGTTGCACCCCACTTGTTGTCAACCACACGGAAATAAAAGTCATTCGTGCTCGACTGGTAGTTGCAGATGTCCGCCATCCGCGTGCTGGAGTTGTTGTCCAGGATCAATTCGACATGGTCAGCGGTGTAGGAATCCGATGCCGCGTTCGCAATTCCGGACATACCCACCGTGCTGGCCGTCGCAAGGATGCCAGCAATAGCTGCACACCGTGCGACCTTCCTAATAGCTGCCTTCACGTCCAGTCCCCTCTCCCCGACGATGCCTGATGCAACGTCACGAGCCTTGGACGAAGCTCCGCCTCAGTGCCCCTTCAACTTGGGAGCACCACGAAGAGCCTTGATGTCCACTGGTACAGCGGGCCGACATGCCACTTGGCATGTGCGGGCCGAGGCCATACTCCTGCCCCCAAGCCACGGAGGCAAGAGGCTCGTTGCCTCCCGAACGATCCGCCGCTCGGGAGGCAATACGGGCGCGGCTTGGTTCGTGGTGCCTGTGTGGGGTCAGTCGAAAGCGCTCTGGCAGACCAGGACGGTCACCTCGCCCACTGGTGTCACCGGACCGCCTCCCCGCCCTTCCCGGTGCCCTCCAGTCCGTCCCGCGCCTCGCCCGCCCCGTCCTGCCCCTCCTCGTCCCACAGGGCCGCGTACGCGGCAGCCCGCTCCTGCGGACTCAACGGCGTCCAGCTCAACTCCGCCTCCGGGTCGTAGGACACCATGAGGTCACCGAAGCCATCCGGGTGCACGAACACCCACCGATGCTCCAACTCGCAGACCGGACGGGCGTAGTGGATCAACGCCGCCGCCACCTCGCCCGCCCGCCGACCCATCCCCGGTCCCAAACCCGGCCCGCTCGACATCACGCCACCTGGCCCTGCATCAGGAACCGCCCCAGCGTCGGCCCCACTTCGGCCACCGCCACCGCCCTCGTGATCCGGCGCACGTGATACGGCAGGCACACGGTCTCCAACTCGGCCACCCTCACCCAGTCGTAGCCCAGCAGATCCGGCCCCGCCGCCTCCTGCGGACGCGCCAACCCCGCCTGCTCCACGTCCAACCGGCGCACGAACACGAAGTTGTACCCCTCGCGCGCCTCCGGCTCCGGGTTGGCCGGCGAGTAGTCCACCACCGCCAGATCCGCGCCACCGAACGGCACCACGACGCCCAGCTGCAACCGCACGATCCGCTCCACCGCCACCATCGCCGACTCGTTCGGCGCGCAGTGCCCACCCGGCAACCAACCGCACCGCCGATCCCGCATCCGAAGGACCATCACCTGATCCCGCTCCGGGTGCAGCAGCACCGCCTGCGCCCCGATCCGACGCGGCGGCGGACTGACGTAGTTCGACCTGTCCATGAAGATCGTTCCCTTTCACTCATCACATTTGATGGTTCGAGAAGATGGCGGCCCCGGACCGGACCGAAGCCCGTCGCGACACCGGGGCCCCCAACCCGCCAAGAGAGAGGTGGACCCGACGGGAGATCAGGAGGAGTCACCACTCCGGCGGAGGCTCGTCCCAGCCCTCCGGGGGCAGCACCATGGCACCGGGCACAAATCCCCACGCCCAAGCCCACTGCCGCAGAGCCCAGTTCAGCGTGCTCCGGTCCGGCAGCCGCACCGCCCGCAGCCAGCCACGCAGCACCCGGCGAGCCCGCACTCCGCCCGTCACAGCTCGTCCTCCCCCTGGCCCGCACTGCTCGGGTCCCCGGTCGCGCCGGCCGCGTCCTCCTGCGCCACCAACCGGGCAGCAACCCGAGCGGCCACCCCCGCGTACGGACGCTGCGCCTGGTCGAAGGCCGCCAACACCCGCGACCCGTAGCCGGGCCGCCCGCTGGACACCGTGGAACTGGACATACCTCTCCTCACGAGGACGTCATGACGATGAAGGAGGCGGCCCCGGCCCGGGGAACGGCACCCGTGCGCAGAAAGCCGAGACCGCCCGCCCACCCAGGCACACCAAGCGAAACCCAGGGGGGCGATCAAGAGGAGGGCTCACCTATGCAGGTACGCCCCGCCGCGCGCCGACCCGACCACGCACAGGCCAGCGGACGAACCGTCAACGGTCCGGCAGCTCCGGATCCGTATCGGCAGCCCCGGCCTCGAACGGGTCGAGCACCCTGCCGTACCGCTGCACCGTGTTCGTGTGGGCCACGATGCTGGCCCGCACCGCCAGCCGATAGCCCTCGTCGTGCATGAGCAACAGCAGATGCTCATCCGGGAATTGACGCTGATTCCGGTGATAGTCGACGTCCGCCCACAAGAACGCCAGCACCTCGGGGTCGATGTCGTCGAGAGGAGACCAGTCCCAGCTCACGGCACGTTCCGATCCGGCCGAACGATCGCCCACACCCGCTTGCTCAGCCCGACGTCGGAACCCTCGCTTCCCCACGCCGCGCCCAGCAACTCCACCAGGTGCAGCCCTCGGCCGCCCTCGTCGTCCAAGCTCGCCGACTGCACCGTCGGCAGCGCCCGGCTGGAGTCGTGCACCTCGATCCGAAGCTGCTCGACGGACCCCTCGAACCGCACGAAGATCAGCCCGCCCGAACGTCCGGACCCGTGGATCACCGCATTGGTTACCAGCTCACTGGCCACCAACTCGGCGTTGCACCAGTCAAGTTCAGGGGATTCGAGCTGCGCCAGCAACGTCCGCAGCAGCACGCGAGCTTGGGATGCCGAAGCCTCACGGCACGGCAGCCACACCGAGCCCTCAAGCGCCACCGCGGGCGAACGCCCGGGCAGGACAATCGCTTGCAGATACGGAGCGGTAAAGTTTTGCACGTCGACCTGCCTTCGTCAGGTTGGCCACGCCCCCGGACCGGTCGCACGGTCGCGGGGGTTTCGGTTGCGCCTCGATGCCACGAGCGCAGTGATCGGCCGGCCGCCACTCCTCTCCGTAGCGATCCGCTTACAAGGATCGGGTAGCACGGCTAGCATCGGAAGGATTCCAACTCTGGAATTACGGCTACCTCTAATTGGGGGCGATCTTGAATCGGCGAACACTTGATCCAACGTCATCACCGTTGGCAGCTCTCGCAGTTCAACTTCGCAGGTCGCGGGAGGCGCTGGGCTTGACCCAGCTGGGGCTCGGCCTACTTGTCGGCTACTCCAACACCTACATCTCGAACGTAGAGACGACAAAAGAGGCGCCGAGTTTGACCTTTATCCAGCGCGCCGATCTTCACCTGAAGACGGGCGGGACGCTTGAGCTGCTGTGGTGGAGCTGGAAGAACGGTTCGCTGATCCAGGGCTTCCCCGAGTACACAGCTCAAGAGGCCAACGCGACGGCGCTTAGGATCTTCCAGCCACGCGTGATCCCAGGGCTGTTGCAGACGGCGGAGTACGCCGCAGCCATGGAATCGGGCAACGTCCTTCGCGGTAAGATCAGTCAGGCTCAGGCCGACTCGCGCGTGAAGTTCCTGCTGGACCGGCAACGCATCTTCACCAAAACGCCCCGTCCATCACTGCGCGTCGTCATGGATGAGACGTGTCTAGTCCGACCCATCGGTGGTCCGAGTGTGATGGCGAGGCAACTCCGGCACTTGGAGGTCCTGGCCCGAGAGCCGAGGACCACGATCCAGGTCGCGCTGAACGCGGTGGCGGAGCTGCACCCGTTGAGCCACCCACTGACGTTGCTGACGATGGCAGGTCGGACGATGCTCGGTTACACGGAGGGTCTTCAACGCGGCTACCTGGAGAGGGATAGTGAGACCGTGGCCGAATGGGCCGACGACTACGATCTTCTCCAGGCCGAGGCACTGTCGCCGACTGAGTCACTGGCCAAGACCCGCAGGCTACGAGAGGACTTTGAACATGCTTCCTGACCTGACCGGCGCCAGCTGGCGCAAGAGCACGCACTCGGGCAACGGTGGCGACTGCGTCGAGGTTGCCGATGGCATCCCCGGAGTCGTCCCCGTACGCGACTCGAAGAACCCCAACGGGGGCTCGCTCATCTTCTCGACCGCATCGTTCGCGGCGTTCGTCGAGTCCGTGCGCGCGGGAGAGTTCGGCGAGGCCTGACAGCCCACACAACGCCACAGCAAAGCTGAGGCCCCGGTCGGCCGATGAGCTGGCAACCGGGGCTTCACTTGCGCGCTGTGGCTGGGGACGGTGGGGGGAAGCTTTACGCACCTTGCCGGGCCGGGGCCCGAGTCGGGCAAGACCGGGGGGCCACTCGGCCACATTGCGGTCAGGCCCAAAAGCCCTGACCGAGTCCGCAGCAGCTTACGGCCCCCCGGCCATGCCCGACCCCAGCCCCGCAAGGACACCGCCCAAAGCTTCCCCCCACCTCGGTGTGCCGGCTGCCCGGTCGACCTTCTACACCATCAAAAAGACCCACTGACCTGGGCATCCGGGTAGTGGACAGGTTTGATCAAGGCTTCAGAGGGCAGACTCTGTATAGCGGGACTACCTGCCCAGGTAGTAGTCGTACATCCGGGCGGGGTGCGGTCGGTCGGTCTGCAGGGTGGTGCGCTGCTCCTCGACCGACCGGAACGTGCCCATCCAGTCGTTCTCGTTCCCGCTCAAGCGGAACCCCTCCCTACGGACGTGACCGATGGTCCGTCAGCATACCCAGCATGATCATCATGCCGTGCGTCCCGAGGGAGGTCCAGACCTGACGGCGCTTCGGGTCAACCGGGTGCGGACAGGGGCCCTGGGCGGTCGGCATCAGGCCACCAGCCCCTGCGCCAGGAACCGGCCCACCGGCGCGCCCGCCTCGTGGGCCTCCACAGCCCGGGCGATCCGTCGCACGTGGTACGGCAGGCACACGGTCTCCAACGCGGCCACGTTCACCCAGTCGTAGCCCAGCAGGTCCGGCCCCGCCGCCTCCTGGGGACGCGCCAGGCCGGCCTGCTCCACGCTCAACCGGCGAACGAACACGAAGTTGTACCCCTCCCGCGCCTCCGGTTCCCGGTTGGCCGGCGAGTAGTCCACCACCGCCAGATCCGTGCCGCTGAACGGCACCGCGACGCCCAGCTGCAACCGCACGATCCGCTCCACCGCCACGAGCGCCGACTCGTTCGGCGCGCAGTGCCCACCCGGCAACCAGCCGCAACGGCGCTCCCGCATCCGAAGGACCATCACCTGGTCCTGTTGCGGGTGCAGCAGGACCGCCTGCGCGCCGATTCGGCGGGGCGGGGGGCTGATGTAGTTCGACCTGTCCACGGGGATCGTTCCTTTCACTCATCACGTTTCACGGCAGCCTCGGGTCGGGCGAAGCCCGTTGGTTGGCCGAGGCCGTTGAACTGAACGGTCAGGCGGGGAAGTCATCGCCCTCCGCCCCCTGTTCCTCCCCCTCCCCGCCCCTGGGCGCGCCGGCGCTGCACTGCTCGGCGATGAGCCGGGCGGCCACCCGCGCGGCCACCCCGGCGTACGGCTTCCCCGCCTGGTCGAAAGCCGCCAGGACCCGCGACCCGCAGCGCAGGCCGCCGTTCATCGAACTCCCGGCGCTGGACATGGCTCTTCTCCTCAACTCGGACTTCCAGGAATGTGATTGGGCCAGCGCCACTCGGGGACACCGCGCCCGAGCAGCGAGCAGAGACGCTCCCGCCCACCGTGGTGGCGGAGCCCTCGAATCGTCAGCTGAACCAGCCGCTCAGCCCGTCGTCCTCGCCATCGTCAAGGCCGGCGGGAAGGCCGTGCCGAGCGACCAACTGAGCGGTCCTCACCACGCTCTCCCGGACGGCCTGCCGGTACTCCTCACTGACCATCGCCAGGGCGAGGTGCTCACGGGGGAAAGTCAGGTGATTGCGCGTGTGATCCGGCTCGGCCCACAAGAACGCCCACACCTCCGGCGCGATGTCATCAAGCGAGAAGCCGTCCCTCACCGCCGCCGCCCCGGACACGGACAGCGAGGAGCGTGAACCACCCGCGCCCGCCGGATCGCCGAAGCAACCGCCGGATCAGAACGGCCGTCCGACGCAGCGAGCGCGGCCAGCCCCTCACAGGTCCGACACACATCAGGCAGGCGCTCAACTCCCAGCCCCACACGATTCCTCATCCCGCGTCACGCCTCAATCTGCACTGGACACACCGGCACTCCGGCCAACCCGACACGACCGGCAGGTAAGGCTCGCCAGATCGCACACTCGCGGATTGGAGTACAGCCCGTCTGCCGCCCTTGGTAAGCCTGTAGACCTTCAAGGTCAGCAAACTCGTGCTGCGACTTCCCAATGCACTCTCACCTCCCAGAACACAGAAGCGCCATGCGGACAGCGCGGCAGCACAGTTGCCTCCGTCACGCACTGCATCCACTTGGTGACTCGTTTGCGGGCTTCATGCTGCCGGGTCTTCGAGGACGAAACCTTGACCAAACGGCGGACAACTTGGCCGAAGCGACCTAGGATCCAAGAAGGTCCAAACGTCCCTGGGGGATGCCTTGAATGTGTCTCTGCGGTCTGCTATGGCCGAGGCCGGGCTGTCACCCCGGCAGCTTGCTGTGAGATGTGGTGTCACAGGGAAGACGGTGGAACGCTGGCTGGCGGATGCGGATCGCGTACCGCACGCGCGGAACCGTGAAGACGCTTGCAGGGCACTGGGAGTGGACGAAGAGATGATCTGGCCGTCGGCGATGAAGGACAGGATCAAGACCGGTCATGACCGCGAGCTCGTGCGCTCGTACCCGTACCGCTCCGCCTGCCCGTCCACCGTGTGGGGAGAGTTGATCGACCGAACCACCGCAGACCTCTACCTCGCGGGCTACACCAACTACTTCGTGTGGCTGGAGCAGCCGGCGTTCGCGGAGACGATCCGGCGCAAGGTCGCGTCGGGCTGCCGGGTGCGGTTGCTCCTCGGCGACCCGGAGGGGGAGGTGACGCGGCAGCGGGAGGCCATCGAGGACACCGCGCTGAGCGTGTCGACGCGCATCCGGATCACGTTGGAGAGCCTTCGCGCGCTCAAGAACCTCGCGGGCCTCGAAGCCCGCTTCAGCTCGCCCGAGGACGCCGTGAACCATGTGAGCCTGTCGGTGTTCCGGTTCGACGAGCAGCTTCTCGTGACACCGCACCTGGCCCGCCTGGTCGGCCACGACTCGCCGTTGTTGCACCTGCGGAGGTACGAGAGCGGCGGCATGTTCGACAGGTTCGCCGAGCATGCCGAGGAGCTGTGGACGCGGGGCCAGCCAGTCACCCGCTGACGTCACGGCCGAACCTCCCCGACGCCCCGTCAGCACCCCCACCGTGATCAGGTGTCACCAGAACCGCCGGCCACCCCCGAAGCGCCCCCTGGCATCCCGTCACCGCGCGACCTAGCGTTCAGGGGCGACCGCACACGTCACCGACCCTGCGAGGGAGCCGTCATGTCCACCGAGCCCACTGCCTCCGACCCCGCCACCCCCGGCGGGGCCGCCCGCACCGAGCCCGGCGCCGGGTTCCACCCGCACCTCGGCGAGGCCGGGCCCGCGCAGGACGACGCCCCGCTGCGTGCCCGCCTGCATCACATCCGGGCCGGCGAACTGGACGGCGGCACCGCGCAGAGCGGCGGCATGCGGCGCTTCGCCGCGATCAGCGGCCGGACGGTCGGTTCCGCCAAGCTCTGGATGGGCGAGACCCACGTCGCGCCCGCCACCGCCTCCTCCGACCACCACCACGGCGAGTCCGAGACCGCGATCCACGTGGTCAGCGGCCACCCCGAGTTCGTCTTCCTGGACGACTCCGGCGACCAGCCCGTCGAGGTCCGCCTGAAGACCGGCCCCGGCGACTACGTCTTCGTCCCGCCCTTCGTCCCCCACCGCGAGGAGAACCCGGACCCCGACGAGCCGGCCGTCGTGGTGATCGCCCGCAGCACCCAGGAGGCGATCGTGGTCAACCTGCCGAGCCTTCACCCGCAGCCCGGCGGCAGGGCCTGACCGACCGTCACGGAGTGAGCTGCTGAACAGACTTACGCGGTCCGACGCTGGACGCTCGGGTACCGCTCATCGGCCGCGTGCGCGGCCACTCGAACCGGCGACTCCAGGGTGTCGCTGCCTCCGCTCCGCCGCTCACCGTCTGAGCATCGGCCCCATCTGCCCGATCGGCGCATGGGCCGGTGAGCGGGCGTCGAGCGGGGCCGGATGGGAGATGGTGACGGATGCGCAGGCTGAGACTGGGTCAGGCCGCCCTGGCGGCAGGATTGCTGGCGGCGGGTTCGGTGGTGGCGGTGCCGGGCGGTGCGTCGGCGGCTGACGGGGTGTTCGCGCCGAAGACCGACTACCCGGTGGGGCACAACCCGCGCGGGATCGCGGTGGGTGACTTCACCGGCCGGCACCGGACCGACCTGGTGGTGGCGAACGCCGGGGACGGGACGGTGTCGGTCCTGCTGAACCACGGCGACGGCAAGTTCGCCGCGCAGCGGACCTTCCCGGCCGGTGCGGGGCCGAGTGCCGTCGCGGTGGGGGACTTCCGGGGGAACGGCGTGCAGGACCTGGTGGTCACCGACCAGGACGACGACGGGGTCTCGGTGCTGCTCGGCAACGGGGACGGCACCTTCCAGCCGCCCACCCACTTCGCCACCGGTCCGCACCCGGACGCGGTCGCCGTCGGCGACTTCCGGGGCACGGGGACGCTGGACCTGGCCGTCGGCAACCTGGGCAACACCGGGGACGGCAGCATCTCGCTGCTGCTGGGCAACGGGGACGGCACCTTCCAGGCACCGGTCGGCTACTCGACCGGGGCCAACTCCAACCCGGCCTCGATCGGGCTGGCCGACCTCGGCGGCACCGGTCACCTGGACCTGGCGGTCGCCCTGGACGGTGTCGGCCAGGTGGCGGTGTTCCGCGGCAACGGCGACGGCACGCTGGCCGCGCCGACGGACTACCCGGTCGGGGGCGTCCCGGTCTCGCTGGCCGTCGCCGACCTGCGCGGCACGGGCACGGACGACCTGGTGCTCGCCGACGCCGACAACTCCGCCCGGGTGCTGCTGGGCAACGGGGACGGCACCTTCCAGCCGGAGCACGCCTACGCTGCGGGGACCAGCCCGCTCTCGGTCACGGCGGGCGACTTCACCGGCCACGGCAGGCGCGACCTGGCACTGGCCACGGGTGGCAACTCGCTGGCGCTGCTGCGCGGGAACGGCGACGGCAGCTTCCAGGCCCCGGAGTTCTACCCCACCGGCTCCGGCGACTTCTCGACCCCGGAGTACATCGCGGCCGGCCGCTTCACCCGCCACGGCGGGCTCGACGTGGCCGTGACGAACGCTCAGGACAACACCGTCTCGGTGCTGCTGAACACTGACGACTGCCACGGGCACCGCCCGTAGTCGAGGCGGGAGGTCCGCTCAGCTCGCGGGGTGTGGTCCGGTGCACCGGGGGACCACACCCCGGCGGGTGCTGCGGGGTGACCTGACCGCTCCTCACCCCCGCTTACCCCGTGCCCATCCAGCCCGTCCCCGGGATCCCCACACCTTCGGCCACTGTTCTCCCGCAGGTCGCACGCGGTCCTCCGGCACTTCGCCGCACGCCGAGAAGACTGTCCCCGCATAGCCGGTGCTTCCCCTGGAGAACAAGACTGTCATGAACAATCTCAATCGCCGTCGTTTCATCCAGCTGGCCGGCGGGACCGCCGCCTTCTCCGCCCTCTCCGGGAGCATCGCGCGGGCCGCGTCGATCCCCGCCAACCGGCGCACCGGCAGCCTGAAGGACATCGAGCACATCGTCGTGCTGATGCAGGAGAACCGTTCCTTCGACCACTACTTCGGCACCCTGCGCGGCGTGCGCGGGTTCGGCGACCCGCACCCGGTCACGCTGCCCAGCGGGAAGCCGGTCTGGTACCAGTCGGACGGCAAGAAGGACGTGCTGCCCTTCCACCCGACCGCCGAGAACATGGGGCTGCAGTTCCTGGAGGACCTGCCGCACGACTGGAACAGCGGGCACCACGCGTTCAACAACGGCAAGTACGACCAGTGGGTGCCCGCCAAGTCGGCCACCACGATGGCCTACCTGACCCGCGATGACATCCCGTTCCACTACGCGCTGGCCGACGCCTTCACCATCTGCGACGCCTACCACTGCTCGCTGGTCGGCCCGACCGACCCGAACCGGTACTACATGTGGACCGGCTACGTCGGCAACGACGGCAAGGGCGGCGGCCCGGTCATCACCAACGCCGAGGCCGGGTACTCCTGGACCACCTACCCGGAGCGGCTGGAGCAGGCCGGCGTCTCCTGGAAGATCTACCAGGACATCGGCGACGGCCTGGACGGCCCGGGCGGCTGGGGCTGGATCAACGACGCCTACCGGGGCAACTACGGCGACAACTCGCTGCTCTACTTCGACCAGTACCGCAACGCCAAGCCGGGCGACCCGCTCTACGACAAGGCCCGCACCGGCACCAACGCCAAGGCCGGCGAGGGCTTCTTCGACCAGCTGAAGGCCGACGTGACCGGCGGCAAGCTCCCGCAGGTCTCCTGGGTGGTCGCACCCGAGGCGTTCACCGAGCACCCGAACTGGCCGGTCAACTACGGCGCCTGGTACATCTCCCAGGTGCTGGACGCACTCACCGCCGACCCGGAGGTGTGGAGCAAGACCGCGCTGCTGATCACCTACGACGAGAACGACGGCTTCTTCGACCACGTGCTCCCGGCGTTCCCGGCCGCCTCGGCCGCGCAGGGCGGCTCGACCGTGGACACCACCGGCGAGCAGTTCACCCCGAAGGCCGGCGACTCCTCGGTGGCGGGCCAGTACGGGCTCGGGCAGCGGGTGCCGATGTTCGTGGTCTCGCCGTGGAGCAAGGGCGGCTCGGTCTGCTCGCAGACCTTCGACCACACCTCGATCATCCAGTTCATCGAGCAGCGGTTCGGCGTGCGCGAGCCCAACATCTCGCCGTGGCGCCGGGCCATCTGCGGTGACCTGACCGCCGCCTTCGACTTCCGCCACCCGGACGCCGAGGTGCCGGGCCTGCCGGACACCAGCGGCTACCTCCCGCCGGACCAGAACCGGCACGCCAGCTACGTGCCGGTGCCGCCGGCCAACCCGGAGCTGCCCAAGCAGGAGCCCGGTCTGCGCGCGGCCCGCCCGCTGCCCTACGACCTGGCCGCCGACGGCACCGCCGGGGCCGACGGCCGGCTGCGGATCGGCTTCGCCAGCCACGGCCGGGTCGGCGCGCAGTTCCTGGTCACCTCCACCACCCAGCCGAACGGCCCGTGGAGCTACACCGTCGAGGCCGGCCGCGCGCTGACCGGCGAGTGGCAGCTGGCCACCGGCGCGTACGCCTTCACCGTGCACGGCCCGAACGGGTTCCTGCGCGAGTTCCACGGCACCGCCGGCGCCGCCGGGGTCGAGCTGACGGCCGGTCACGACGGCCACTCGGAGCAGCTCAAGCTGGAGCTGCACAACGGCGGCAGCACCCCGGTGGAGCTCACCGTCACCGACGGCTACGGTGCCCCGGCGCGGCACTACCACCTGCGCCCGGGCGGCAAGGCGGTGCACACCGTGCACGCGCAGTGCAACCACGGCTGGTACGACGTCACGGTGACGGCGGACGACGACGCCAGCTGGCAGCGCCGCCTGGCCGGGCACGTGGAGACCGGCAAGGCCAGCTTCAGCGACCCGGCCCTTGGCTGACGGATGGTCAGGGTCCGCACCCCGGCGATCGTGATCGGGGTGCGGGCCCTTCGGCGTCGCGCGGGCCTACGGTCCGTTCTGCCGGAGCCAGGCGTCCAGTAGCAGGGCTTGTTCCAGGGCGGCCTGGTACTCCCCTGGGTCCGCCAGTACCAGCGTGCGGTAGTGCTGGACGGCCTCCGCGAGAGCGGCCCGGCCCTCGGCCCAGCGGCCGGACTCGACCAGGTCGATGGTGGAGTTGAAGAGGGCGTTGGCGAGCTTGGGCAGGTGGGCGGCGGGGTCCTCCCGAGCGACCACGCGGAAGTGCTGCACGGCTTCCTCGATCGCCACCAGGCCCTCCGCCCGGCGGTCCGCCTCCCCCAGGTGCACGGAGAGGTCGTTCAGCGCGTCGGCGAGCCGGGAGAGGTAGGCGTCGGGGTTGACCGGCAGCAGACGCCGGTAGCAGTCCACGGCCTCCCCGATCGCGGCCAGCCCCGTCGGCCCCCGACCGGCCTCGCGCGCCTTGATGGCGAGGTTGTTCAGGCAGCCGGCCAGCAGGGGCAGATGGGCGTCCGGGCTCTGCCGGGCCAGGGTCCGGTAGAGGTCCACGGCCTCCTCGATCGCGGCCAGGCCGTCCACCGGCCGGCCCACCTCGTCCAGCCGGTTGGCGAGATTGCTCAGGGCGAGGGCCAGGTCCGGCAGGTAGGCGTCGGGGCTCGCCCGGGCCAGCGTGCGGCGAATGGCCACGGCCTCCTCGATCGCCGCCAGCCCCTCCCCGACCCGGCCCGCCTCCGCCAGCCGGACGGACAGGTTGTTCAGCGAGTTGCACAGGTTCGACAGGTGCGCGTCGGTGCCCGCCTCGGCCAGCACGCGGCGAATGGCCACGGCCTCCTCGATCGCCGCCAGCCCCTCCCCGACCCGGCCCGCCGCGCTCAGCCGGTTGGAGAGGTTGTTGAGGGACATGGCCAGGCCGGGCAGGTAGGCCGCGGGGGTCGCCTGCGCCAAGGCTCGGTAGTGACCGGTGGCCTGCTCCGCGACGGCCAGGCCCTCCGCCCACCGACCCACTGTGGCGAGCTGCGCCGAGAGGTTGTTGAGGGACATGGCGAGGTCGGGCAGTTGCTCGCCGGAACTCGGCTGTGCCAGGTGGATGGCGACGGCTCCCTCGGCCCTGGCCCGGGCCTCCGCCCACCGACCGGCCTCGGTCAGCCGGACGGCGAGGTTGTTGAGGGAGGTCGCGAGCTCGGGCAGGTGGGTGCCGGGCTCCGCCCCGGCGAGTGCGAGGTGGCGGCGGACCAGCGCCTCGCCGAGCCGGAGCGCGGTGTCGGCGAGGCGCCGACTGCGGCGCGGGATCAGATCGCTGAGCTCGCCGAGGTGTTCGACGCTGGTGTCGGGGGCCTCGACGAGCCGGTCGAGGGCGGTGATCAGTGGCTCCGGGTGACCGGTGTGCGTGGCGGTGGCGATGATCTGGGCGGCCAGCCGCTCGTGGTGGCGCAGGCAGAGCTCGGTGAGCCGGGCGTCGAGGCGTCCGGCGAACACGGGGTGGGCGGCCGCGCGGCTGTAGCCGGTGAGCAGCTGGGCCTGCTGCCGGGCGTCGGCGCCGCCGAGCAGCTGGTCGGCGAGGCCGGGGTCGGTCTCCAGGGCGCGGCCGATGTGACGCTCCGCCAGGCGGTCGGGCTGCAGCGCGCCCCAGGGAGCCCCCGTCGCGTTCGGGTAGAGGGCGGCCAGCCAGGCGGTGACCTGGTCGCGGCGGTCGCGGGGCTGGTCGGCGAGGGCGGGCAGGCGCTGCCAGAGCCGGTCGGCCTGTTCCCGGTCGGCGGCGCCGGCGAGCTGGGCGGCGGCGACGGCGGTCGCCAGGGTTGCCGTGCTCAGGGCGGGGCGCAGGCCGCGCGCCTCGGCGTCGGCGTCGGCGCGCCAGTAGCGGTGCTCGTGGCCGAGCAGGCGGTCCTCGACCCCCTCGGCCTCCTGACCCGCTGTCACCCGGCCACCGGCGACGGTGTCGAGCAGGTCGGCGAGCGCCGTCATCTGCAGGGTGAGCGCGTTGCCGTAGGCGTCGTCGTCCAGCTGACGCGGCGCCAGGGCGTCGACGGCCGAGCCCCAGTCATGGACGCCGAGGCCGTCGACCAGCGGCAGCCGGCCGGCCAGCGCACGGACCGCCGCTCGGTAGTGGCCGGCCCGCAGGGCGGGGTCTGGCTCCAAGGGGGTCAGGCGGTGGGTGCGGGCGCCGGCGAACAGGTCCTCGGCGAGGCGGGTCGCGGTCCGCGCTTCTGCCCACCAGTCACCGTCGGTGCGGGCCAGCAGCAGGAGCTTGAGCGGCGCGCTGCCGGGGTGCTCGGCGGCGGCCTCGACCAGCGCGGTGAGCTGGTCGGCGCGGGTCTCGGCGTAGTCGAGCACGACCAGCAGCGGCCGGGCCGCGTGCCGCAGCTCGGCGAGCTGCCGCGCGGTGGCGGTGGCGCGCGGCCACAGCACGGCCCAGCCGTCCTCGGCCAGCACGTCGGCGAGCTGGTGGGCGGTGCGGGTCTTGCCCTGTCCGCCGGGCCCGTGCAGCAGCCAGGCGCCGAAGCCGCCCGCCCGGCACCAGTCGGCCAGTTCGGCGACCAGCTCGTCCCGGCCGTGGAACGGGACGGCCCGTCGGCCGGCCTCCAGCAGCGCCGCCGGGGTGGCCGGCGCACGGGAGCCGGCCAGTGCCTGGGCCGGGTCGGCGAGGTCCTGGAACTCCACCGCCTCCAGGCCGCCGCCCGCCGCGGCGCCGTGTTCGGCCAGCGCGGCGCGGAAGCCCGGGTCGTGGTGGAGCACGTAGGCGGGCAGCACGTTGAGCCGGCCGTGGCCGGAGCGGGCCCGGTCGGCGGCGACCACGCCGATCAGCAGACGGTCGGCGCAGACCGCGCCGCCCGACAGACCGCCCCAGGGTGAGGCACCGTCAGCGGCGGGCGGGTGCTGGGCCAGGTCCATGACGTACTGGTTGCCGACGAAGCCGCTGCCCGGGTTCACCTCCCCGCGCAGCTGGGCCGCCTCGACCGCCCGGCCCGGGCGCTGGGCCTCGTCCGGCAGGCCCCAGGTGTCGCAAGGCGTGCCGGTGCGGTCGGTGACCAGCCGGCCCCAGCGCACCGGCGCGGTCGGCGCCCGCCACTGCTCGGACTCGCCGACCAGCACGAGGGCGGCGTCATCCCGCCCGCCCGGCGCGCCGCACCACACCACTGTCGCGTCCGCGCTCCCCGTGCCGCCCGGGTGGAAGGCCTCCACCCGGCTGCCGACCGGCCCGGTCACGTGAGCCGACGTCAGCACCAGCCGCCCGCCCACTGCGTACCCCGCGCCGGATCCGCCCGGCCCGGTCACTCCCGCGAGTCGATCCCGCTCCACTCCCGTCCCCTCCCCACCGCTCCCCCGCGCCGCTCAGTCCGCGATACGGCCGGCGGTGTCCCCGGGCCCGGCGTGGCGCTCCTGTCCCGAACCCACCAGCAGGTCGGTGCCGTCGGCGCGCTGCGGGGTGAGCGTGAACGACACCCGGTGGCTGCGCGCCCGGGAGGCGCCGGCCTCGGCCTCGCCGCTGACCGCCCAGAGCTTGAAGCCGGCCTTGGCCTTCGCGTCCGCGCGCACCTCGACCTCGAACTCCATCTCCACCGGGCCGACGGTGAAGACCACCTCCGGGTTCGTCCCCGCCCGCGCCGCGGCCTCCAGCAACTCGTCCCGCACCGCAGCCACCGCATCCGCCAGAGGAACATCCACCAGACCCACCCCCACCTTCTGACACTCAGTCAACCGATGCGGACACCGTAGAGCCCGGCGCCCACAGTCGGAAGCCCCGTCCAGCGGTGCCGTGGGCGCGCGGCACCTCCCCCGTCACGCCGCGCGCTCGCGGCGGGGCCACATCATCGCCAGGTAGAGGCCCGCGCCGAGCAGCGTGCCCACCGGGAGCGAGAGGTCGATGCCGTCCAGGGCGCGGGCCAGCGGGCCGGTGTAGAACGGGTTGTCGGTGCAGAGCGCGGCGGCGCCGGCTGCCACCAGCAGGGCGGTGACGCCGGCCGGGTTGAAGCCCGCCGAGTACCAGAACGGACCGCTCGGGGTCTCGTCGCCGAGCTGCCGGCCGTCGTAGCGGTTGCGGCGCAGCAGCACGTCGGCGGCGTAGACGGCCAGCGTCGGGCCCATCAGGACGACCATCAGCTCCAGCATGCTGTTGACCGTGTCCAGGAAGTTGGAGACCAGCAGTGCGTAGAGGGTGAGCGCGACGCCGAGGGTGCCGTCCAACGCGACGCTGCGCGAGCGGCGGATCCGCACACCGACGGCCTGCAGGGCCAGACCGGAGCTGTAGGCGGTCATCGCGTTGTTGGTGACGGCGGAGAGCACCACGGCGAGCAGGAAGGCGGGCCGGAACCAGCCGGGGAGGATGCCTTCCAGCGCGCCCTGGGGGTCCGTCATGTCCAGCGTGGTGCCGGCCACGCAGCCCAGGAAGGTGAACAGGACGCTCGGCAGGTAGCCGCCCAGGGCGGTCCAGCCGGCGATCGCGACGGGGCTGGTGGTGCGCGGCAGGTAGCGGGAGAAGTCGGCGCTGTTGTTGTAGGAGAGCGGGGCGGAGGCGACCAGGGTGAGTCCGGCGGCGATCGCGGCGGCCAGCGCGGAGCCGTGCAGGGTCTGCTGCGGGTGGTAGTGCCAGTCGGCCCGGGTCAGCACGCGGCCCGCGAGGACGGCGAACACGGCGGTCAGCAGCAGGGTGAACGGCAGGTAGAGGCGCACGATGGTGGCGTGACCGTAGACGCTGATCGCCAGGGTCGCGGCGGCGACCGCGACGATCAGCACCACCTTGACCGGGGTGCTAGGGCGCAGCCCGGCCTCGTCCGCCAGCGCGAAGGCGGCCAGCGAGCCGGCCGCCCAGTTCAGCGCCAGGTAGCAGACCGAGACGAACCAGCCGGTGAGCATGATGCTGGCGCGGTTGCCGCGGATGCCGAAGACGGCTCTGGTGATCACCTCGCTGGGGGTGCCGGAGGCCGGGCCGCTGATCGCGACCAGGCCGACCGGCAGCCAGAACAGGTTGCCGACCACGATCACCACCAGCGACTGCCAGAGGGTGAGTCCGAGCAGCATCAGCGCGCCGCCGACCACCAGGCTCAGGTAGCTGACATTGGGCGCGGCCCAGACGCCGAACAGCTCCCGGGCCCGGCCGCGGCGCTCCTCGTCGGGGATGACGTCGATGCCGTGCGTCTCCACCCCGCCGACCTGCCCGGCGGGGGCGGGGGCCGCGGGGTCCGAGGTGCGGGGGCCTGGGATCGTGGATGGCATGGAGTCCTCCGAATCAGCAAGAACTGGGGCAACAGGAACTGGGGCAACGAGCGCTGGGGGCGGCTTGCCTATTGGTCGCACATCCAATAGCGTGCGGGACATGTCGTCAAGCGCCCCGTCGAAGCGGATCCGGAAAACCCCGGAAGCCCGCCGGGCCGAGATCGTGGCCGCCGCCTCGGCGATCGCCCTCACCGAAGGCCTGGAGTGCCTGACGGTCCGTCGGGTGGCCGACGAGCTCGCCGTCCGCCCCGGACTGATCAGCCATTACTTCCCGGTCGTCGAAGACCTGGTCGCCGAGGCCTTCGGGGTCGCGGCCGGCGGCGAACTCGACGAGCTGCTGCCCACCGACGGCGGCGCACCGCCGCTCGACCGGCTCGCCCGGTTCCTCTCGCTCACCCGCGGCGAGCGGTACGACGGGATGAGCCGGCTCTGGCTCAACGCCCGCCACCTGAGCCGCTACCGGCCCGCACTGCGGGACCGGGTCGGCCACCAGGAGAAGCTCTGGCGCGGCCGACTCACCGGCCTGGTCGAGCAGGGCGTCGCCGCCGGAGCCTTCCGCACCGCCGACCCGGCGGGCGCCGCCGTGCAACTGCTCGTGGTGCTCGACGGCCTCGGCGCGCACGCCAACACCGAGCGCGGCGACCGGCCCGCGGTGGTCGACACCCTGGCCGCCGCCACCGCCGAGCGCGTGCTCGACCTGCCCGCCGGCACCCTGACGGACTCCGTCGCGGTGCCATGACGCGGGCACCACACCCCCCTCAGTGAAGGAGCCGCCCGTGTCCCCCGATCTCGTCCTGCTCTCCGCCCGGCTGCTCGACCCCGGCACCGGCCGGCTGCTGCCGCAGACCGCGCTGGCCGCCGCCGGCGGCCGGATCGCCGCACTCGGCGACGACCGGGGGATCCGGGCCCTGGCCGGCCCCGGCACCGAAGTGATCGACCTCAAGGGCGCGGTGGTCACCGCCGGCTTCACCGACGGCCACCTGCACCCGGTCTCCGGTGCCGAGCGCACCACGGGGGTCGACCTCTCCGGCTGCCACGACCTCGCGGCGGTGCGGACCGCCCTGGCGGCGGCCGTCGCCGACCTGGCCCCCGGCGACTGGCTGCGCGGCTGGGGCCTGGACCCGAACGCCTTCGGCGACCAGCCCGTCGCGGCCGCCTCGCTCGGCCCCGTGCTCGACGGCGTGCCGGCCCTGCTCGACCTCTTCGACGCGCACTCGCTGCTGGCCAGCGCCCGCGCCCTCGAACTGGCCGGGATCGACGGGCCGCGCAGCTTCGAGCAGCGCTCCGAGATCGTCTGCGACGCCGACGGGCGGCCCACCGGCCTGCTGCTGGAGGACGCCGCCTGCGAGCTGGTCGAGGCCGCCGCGCCCAAGCCCACCGAGGCCGAACTGCTGGAGCGGGCCGGGCGGGTGCTCGACCGGATGGCCGCCGCCGGCCTGACCGGCGGCCACGCGATGGACGCCAACGGCAGCAGCCTGGCCGTCTACGCCGCCCTGGAGCAGCGCGGCGACCTGCCGCTGCGGCTGCGGGTCGCCCCCTGGTACCAGCCGGACGCCACCGCCGAGGCCCTGGCCGAGCTGATCCGGCAGCAGGGCACCGGCGGGCGCCGCTGGCAGGTGACCGGGGTGAAGATGTTCATGGACGGCACGATCGACAACGGCACCGCCTGGCTGGAACTGCCGGACTGCCACGGCGAGTCCACCCACTCCTTCTGGCCCGACCCGGCCCGCTACACCGAGGTGGTCGCCGAGCTGCACCGGGCCGGCGTGCCGACCGCCACCCACGCGATCGGCGACGCGGCCGTGCGGCACGTGCTGGACGCGGTGGAGAAGGCGCATGCCCAGGGCGGCCCGACGGTGCGTCACCGGATCGAGCACATCGAGACCGTGCCCGACGACACCCTCGCCCGGTTCGCCCGACTCGGCGTCACCGCCTCGATGCAGCCCACCCACTGCTGCGAGTACACCAAGGCCGACCACAGCGACAACTGGTCCCGCCGGCTCGGCGAGCCGCGCGCCTCCCGGGCCTGGCGCTGCCGCGACCTGTGGGACTCCGGTGCCCGGGTGGTGCTCGGCTCGGACTGGCCGATCGCCCCCTTCCCGCCGCTGGCCGTGATGGCCGGCGCCCGCCACCGCCGCCCCAGCGACCTCTCCGCTCCCCCGCACGGCCCCGAGCAGGCGCTCACCCCGCTCCAGGCCCTCCAGGGCATCACCGTCAACCCGGCCTGGGCGGCGGGTGAGGACACCGAGCGCGGCAGCCTCGCCGAGGGCCACCGCGCCGACCTCACCGTCCTCGCCGACAACCCGCTGGACGTCGGCGACACCGACCTCCCGGACGTCCCGGTCCTGCTGACGGTGGTCGACGGCCGCTCGGCCTTCCGGCACACCGGGCTCTGATCTCCCAGTGCCCGATGAGGCGTTCGAGGGTCCAGGTCCACTGGGCCGGGCTCGGGCTCGGGCGAAACCCTGGTGCCCACCCGCGCCGTGGTGCCGAATACTCGCACCATGGACGCCTTTCCCGTGAACCCCGATCGGCTCGAAGCACCCGTGCGGCTGCTGGACGACACCGGCACCGCATGGCTGCTCCGGAAGCGGCGGATCGAGCTGCGCGTCATCCGTCGCCTGATCAAGGAGCGTGCGACGACCGTCGTGCTCGGCGAGAGCGGCGGGACCCGCCCCCGGCCGGTCGCCGACGACGAGCGGCCGGTGCTCTGGGAAAGGATCAAGGACGGCCACCCGGGAACGGGCGGGAACCGGGCCGCTGGGGGCTACCTGGCGCACGAGTTCCGCACGGAAACCGACCGCCGGATGCTCTATGTCGAGGAGCACTGCTGACGGCGGGTCAGTGCGGGGCAGCGCGGAGCTTCACACGCGCACCCACCAGCACCAGCCTGCTAACCCGCCTCACGTGGTGGCAGGCGGCGGGTGATCCGGTCGAAGAGTTCGGCCAGGGGCTCGTCGATCTCCCGGCCGAACTCCGTGAGGCCGTAGGTGACCTGAGGCGGTGTGGTCGGTTCGACGGTGCGCCAGACCAGGCCGTCCTGGACCAGGGCGCGCAGGGTCTGGGCGAGCATCTTCTCGCTGATGCCCTGGATGCTCTCGCGCAGTTCGTAGAAGCGCAGGGCGTTGCTCCGCAGGGAGATCAGCACCCAGATGCCCCATCTGCTGGTCACCCGGTCGACGACTCCGCGGGCGGGGCAGTCGGTGTGAAACACCTCATACCGCTGCCCCGCCACGGTCTGCCTGAACTGCGCGCCTTCCGTCATGGAATGAGCTTACTCAAAGGTATGTCCTTACGAAATATTAGCCCTGCTCCTAGCGTGATCGTCACCGAACGCGGCAAGAACGAGGAGCAGATCATGATCATCGTGACCGGAGCCACCGGGAACATCGGCCGACCGCTGGTGCGGGCGCTGGCGCAGGCGGGCCGGCCGGTGACGGCGGTGTCCCGGCGCGCCGCCGAAGTGCCGGACGGCGTGCGGCACTTCGCGGCCGACCTGGCCGACCCCGCCGCCCTGGAGCCCGCCCTCGCCGGGGCGCAGGCGCTGTTCCTGCTGCTCTCCGGCGACCTGCACGCCGCCGGGGCCGACCCGGCCGGCATCATCGGGCGGGCCGCGGCGAACGGCGTGCGGCGGGTCGTCCTGCTCTCCTCGCAGGGCGTGGCGACCAGGCCGTTCGGGCCCACCCGGGTCGCGATGCGCGAACTGGAGGACGGGCTGCGGACGTCCGGGCTGGAGTGGGCCGTGCTGCGGCCGGGCGGGTTCGCCTCCAACGCGCTGTGGTGGGCCGGGTCCGTCCGGGCGGAGCGGACCGTCGCCGCGCCGTTCGGCGACGTCGGCGTGCCGCTCATCGACCCGGCGGACATCGCCGGGGTCGCGGCCGCCTGCCTGCTGGACGACCGGCACACCGGCGCCGTCCACGACCTGACCGGCCCCGAACTGATCACGCCGCGTCAGCAGGCGGCCGCCATCGCCGACGCGCTGGGCTCGCCGGTGCGGTTCCACGAGCTGACCCGGGCGCAGGCCAAGGCCGCCATGGTCCAGGGCATGCCGGCCGAGCTCGCGGACGACACCCTGGACATCCTCGGCGCGCCGAACCCGGCCGAACTGCGCGTCAGCCCGGACGTCGAGCGGGTGCTCGGCCGCGCCCCGCGGCGGTTCGCCGACTGGGCCGCGCGCAACGTCGCCGCGTTCCGCTGAACCGGGGTCAGGAGACCGCGGCAGGGAGCTCGACGAGCCGGTTCAGCGCCTCGGTGAACTCGCCGTCCACCACGATCCGCAGGCCGCCGTCCCGCGCGTGACTGCTGAGCTGGACCAGGGCGCCGCGGCGCCACCAGTAGACGCAGGGGCTCAGCGCGCCCGCCGCCCCCTCGCGGCTGCGGGCCGCGAAGCCCGCCATGCCTGGAAGGTGGGGACCACCGCCGCGTCGGGTTATTGCAGTTCGGGCGGTCGGTACCGACTGGCATGATGTGCGAGCCACGAACGGGGAAACGAGCGGGGGACCATGAAGCTGGGTGCGGCGACCGCCCACGGGGTGCGCTGTCTGCTGGCGCTGCTGGACGAGTCGGACGCGGCGCGGGTCGGCGAGCGGTTGCAGCTGGCGCCGGCGGAGGGCACCCCGTCGCACGGGGGCTGGCAGGCGTTGCGGCACCAGGGCGGATCGGTGCTGGGGTGGCTGTTGGAGAGCGACCTGCCGGAGGTCAACCGGCAGTTGCTCGCCGGCGGCCACCTGCCGCCGGGGCTGCGGCGCGACGTGCTGGAGGGCGTCCGGTTCGGCCCGGGCGGTGCCGGCTCCGGTCCGCTGCCGCCGCCGGTCGTCGAGCAGCGGGCCGGCCAGGCCGACGCGCCGGAGGCTGAGCTGCCCGAACTGCCCGCACTGATCGACCAGCTGCGGACCGCCGCCCACCCCGGCTCGCTGACCCGGGCCCGGGCGGCCGCCGCCGGGCTGCGCCACGCGCACTGGCCGGAGCTCGCGCGGGCGGACCGGGAACGGCCGCTGCCCGGGTACGCGCGCTGGGCGCTGGTCGAGCACCTGGACTGCCCGGACGAGCTGCGGCGGGCCTTCGGCGAGAGCCCGCGCTACCGGCACCGGCTGCGGCAGGCCGGGATCCACCCGGATCCGCGCGAGCTGTTCTGGTGCCAGGCCCCGGCGGTGCGGGTGGCGGCACTGCTCGAACTGGGCCGCTGGGGCTTCCCGGAGCGGCTCGCGCCGGTCGAGCGGGAGCTGCGCGCGCTGGTGCGGGACGAGGTGGGCGGCAACCCGGAGGCGTGGGCGGTGCTGGCGCAGCTGCTGCCGGACTTCGTCGGCACCCTGCCGGAGCTGATCACCACCGCGGGCGTGATCGCCGGCGGCCCCGGCGGCTGAGCGCAGGACCTGAGCGGCTGGGACCGGCCGGATTCGAGCCGACGTGAGTCCCGACGAGCAGACGAGCAGATGAGCAGACGAGCGGACGAGCAGTGGGTGGGGCCGGCCGGATTCGAACCGGCGTGAGTCCTGATTCGCAGTCAGGGTGCGCCTGCCTCTGCGCTACGAGCCCCCGGGAACCCGCGCGCCCACTACCGCGGCACGCCGGTCGGCACGGTCGGGGCCGGCCGGATTCGAACCGGCGTGTCCCGGTTCTGGAGACCAGTGCGCCTGCCGCTGCGCTACGAACCCCGACCGCGCCGCCCACCCTATCCAATCGCCCCCGGAAGGAGCCCCCGGTGCCGCACGGCGCCCCGCGCACCCACGTCGTCGACCTGACCGACCGCCAGGCGCTGCTCCGCTTCCGCCCGGCCGCCCCCGAGGTGCGGGCCGAGGCCGAGCGGCTCAAGGAGGCCGCGCTGCTCGACTTCGGCCTGACCGAGTCGGCCGTCGCCTCCTGGCTGTACGCCAAGTGCCACCACCAGCTCGGCACCACCGCCGTGGACACCGCCGCCGTGCTGGCCTCCGGCGACGGCAGCTGCCTGCTGCTCTACAACCCGGACTTCTTCGTCGGGCTCGGCCTGGACGGGGTCAAGTTCGTGCTCTTCCACGAGGCCCGGCACCTGATCCAGCGTCACCTGTACGCCGATCCCGAGCTGCGCGCCGACCCGGTCTTCCGGCTCGCCACCGAGGTGACCATCAACCACGTCGCGCTGCTGCGCCTGGGCCGCGAGGAGCTGCCCTCGCTCGCGGGCGAGCCGGTCGGCGTCGATCCCCGCGTGGTCCACCGCGCCTACCTGGCCGACCTGGCCGCGCAGCGGCTGGACGCGGTCGACTACGAGGCCTTCGTCGAGACCGACCAGAGCGTGTACCGCGAGCTGGGGCGGATGACCGACCCGCCGGTGCCGCTGGTGCGCTGCCAGCACCTGCACGGCGACGGCACCGCCGGGGAGCTGCCCGCCGACCCGCTGACCGTGGCCGAGGTGGGCTCCTCGGTGCTGCTCAACGCGCTGCTCGCGGCCCGGCGCGGCCACCGCCCGGCCGAGGAGGAGCTGCGCGACCTGCTGGGCCGCACGATGGCCGAGTCCGCGGAGGCCCGCAAGCTCTGGGGCACGCTCGGCGCCGGTCGGGTGCGCGGGCGCACCGACGCGAACCGGCGGGTCGAGTGGTGGCAGCGCTGGCTGGTGGACGTCCTGGCGAGCCGGCTGGCCGAGGGCGAGCGGCTGGTCTACCCGAAGAAACGCGGCGCGCTGCTGGCCGCGCTCGGGCAGCAGCCGATGCTCGCCCGGCGCGGGCCGGTGCGGGAGCGGGTGCTGGTGATCGCCTACGACACCTCGGGCTCGATGCCGCAGCGCGTCGTCGACTGGCTGACCGAACTGGTCGGCCGGATCGACGGGGTGCACGCGCACTGGCTGGCCTTCGACGGCGTGGTGGAGCCGTTCCAGCCGGGCGCGGTGGTGCGCGGCGGGGGCGGCACCAGCTTCCAGGCGGTCGCCGACCACGTGGAGGGCCGCACCGCGCCGGACCGGGGCGTCCCGTTCACCGAGCAGGTGGACGCCGTGCTGGTGCTCACCGACGGCTACGCCCCGCACATCACCCCGGCCGAGCCGGAGAAGTGGATCTGGCTGATCACCGAGGGCGGCGACGACTGGCCCGACCACCACCAGCCCCCGATGGCCTGTCACCGCGTCAGCACAGGAGAGCTCCGTTGACCGACACCGCACCCGCCGCCGCACCCGACACCGCACCCGCCGCCGAGCGCGCCTGGCGGGCCACCGCCAGCTACCCGCAGCAGCCCACCGGGCACCGCGGCCTCTCCCGGCTGGAGGCGTTCATCGACGCGATGATCGACCTCGGCCAGACCGGCCAGGTCTTCGGCGAGCACGGCATCGGCAAGACCGCCACCTTCCGCGCCCACCTCGCCGCGCACCACCCGGACACCGCCCTGGTGGTGGTCCCGGCGGCCAACCTGACCCCGGACGACCTGCTCGCCAACGCGCCGGTGCGCGACCCGCGGACCGGCGAACTGGTGCTGCGTCAGCTGTTGATGAGCCAGCTGATGCCCGGGCAGCCGTTCGTGCTGCTGATCGACGACTCGCTGCAGGCCGGCGAGACCATCCAGGCGCAGCTGATGCAGGTCGCCTGCAACTGGACGCTCGGCGAGCACGACCTGCGGGCGCTGGGCTGCGTCGGCGTCTTCCTGACCGACAACGAGTCGCTGGCCGAGACCAGCGCCCGGCGCAGCGACCTGGCCGTGCTGGACCGGATGGTGACCCTGCGGGTCACCGCCGAGGACACCTCCTGGCCGTTCGCCCTGGCGGCCCGGTTCCCCGAGTGGGACCTCAAGCCGGTGTTCCGGATCCGGGCCTCGCTCGACCCGGCGATCCGCGAGCTGCTCTCGCCGCGCACCCTGGAGCACGTGCTGGCCAACGCCCGCGAGGGCTTCCCGCTGGTCTGGGGCCTGCCGCTGCTGGGCGGCGAGCGGCTGCGGCTGACCGAGCCGGGCCCCGACGGCCGGCCCGGGCGGGACCGCACCCACGAGGTGCTGGACCGGATCGCCGGCGCGCTCGGCGTGCCCAACCCGGCCCGGATCGCCGACCCGGTGCGCCGGGTGCTGCGGGCCGCGCTGCGCCGGCGCTGGGCGGTGCTGCTCCAGGGTCCGCCCGGCTGCGGCAAGACCGAGCTGGTGCGCGAGCTGACCCGGGAACAGCTGGGCCGCGACCCGCTCTACTTCTCGCTGCCGGTCACCAACGTCGAGGACCTGTGCGCCCCGGTCCCGACCACCGAGGGGGCGCTGCACAACCTGCTGGCGGCGGGCTTCGCCGGCTCGGAGCCGAAGGCGATCGTCTGGGACGAGTACAACCGGCCCAAGGACAAGGCGGCCTTCGCCAAGCTGATGGAGATCACCCAGGAGTGGTCGCTCGCCGGGGCCCGGATCGAGGGCCTGCGCGCCCAGATCGCGCTCCAGAACCCGCCCTACCACCTGGGCCGCAAGCTGCTGGTCGCCCGCAACAACATCGCCCAGGCCAGCCGCTTCACCGTCTCGCTGGACCTCGACCCGGCCGACGTCCCGGCCAACGAGTGGCTGATCGCCCACTACGGCCAGGACGCCGAGACGGTGCTCGACTGGTGGAAGTACGACCTGGACGAGGAGGGCCGGGCCTGGATCAGCAAGCGCACCATGGAGCGGCTGATCAAGCTGCACCGGCGCGGCCTGCCGCTCAAGCTCGGCACCGTCTACCTGGGCGACGGCGAGTACGCGCCGGTCCCGCTGGACGGGTTGGAGGACCGGCTGGCCGGGCGGCGGCGCGCCGGGCTGCGGGAGATCGCCGCCGAGCTCGGCCGCTGGGTGCGGCGGCTGGAGCTGGCCGCCGCGGACTGCGCCGAGGGCGGCAACGACACCGACCTGGTGCACCAGGCGATCGCCAACGCCGAGCTGTCCCAACTGCGCAAGCACCGCAAGGCGGTGGCGGCGCTGGTGCGGCTGCTGCCGCCGAAGCTGCGGGCCAGCTACCTGGCCGGGGCCGGGCCGGAGCACCAGCGGTTCTGGATCGAGCTGTTCGCCGCGCTGCCCCGGTGAGGCCGGTGCTGCCGGTGCCGCCGGTGCTGCTGGCCCGCCGGTCTCACCAGGCCGCCTCCCGGTAGTCCTTGAGGAAGACGCCGGCCACCGGGTCGCCGGCCTCGCCGCGGACGATCGGGTCGTAGACCCGGGCCGCGCCGTCGACGATGTCCAGCGGGGTGCGGAAGCCGTGCTCGGCGATCCGCGCCTTCTTCGGCGCCGGGTTCTCGTCGGTGATCCACCCGGTGTCCACGGCGCACATGTGCACGCCCTGCTCGGCCAGCTCGGCCGCACTGGTGCGGGTGAGCATGTTCAGCGCGGCCTTGGCCATGTTGGTGTGCGGGTGGCCGGAGGTCTTGTTGCGCACCTCGAACCGGCCCTCCACCGCGGTCACGTTCACGATGTAGCGGCGCGGGTGCGGGGAGGCCAGCAGCAGCGGCAGCAGCCGGTCGCAGAGCAGCGCCGGCGCCAGCGCGTTCACCAGCTGCGTCTCCAACACCTCCGCCGGATCCAACTCACCGAGCCGCGCCGACCAGGAGTTCGCCACCGCCGGATCCGGCAGCAGCCCCGCCTCGTCCACCGGCAGCGCCAGGCCACCGGCCGGGTCCGGGCCGTCGGCCGTCGCGTGCGCCAACTCCGCGGCCGGCCAGGCGCCGCGCAGCGCGGGCAGTGGCCGGAAGCCCGGCGCCCACTGGACCGCCACGCCCGGCGGCAGCTCGCTCCGCTCCCCCTCGGCGAGCAGCGCGTAGGCCTGCGGCGGGCGGCGCAGGGTCTGCGCGGCGTTGTTCACCAGCGCGTCCAACGGCCGCCCCTCGGCGCGCAGTTGCTCGCACAGCCCGAGCACCTGGCGCGGGTCCCGCAGGTCGATGCCGACCACGGTCAGCCGCCCCAACCACTCGGCGCTGCCCTCGGCGGCCGCGAACCGGCGCACCGTGTCGCGCGGGAAACGACTGGTGACGACCAGTTCGGCCCCGTCGCGCAGCATCATCAGCGCCAACTGGAAACCGATCTTCACCCGACCACCGGTCAGCAGTACCCGACGACCCGTCAGGTCGGTGCGCAGACCGCGCCGCCGGCGGTTGTCGTCGGCGCAGGCGGCGCAGAGCGCGTGGTAGAAGCCGTCGACCCGGTGGTAGAGCGACTTGCAGACGTAGCAGCGGCGCGGGCGCAGCAGGCCGGCCACCGGGCCCGGGCGGGCGGGCAGGGCGAGCGGCGCGTCCTCGCGGCGGCCCGGAGCGCCGGTGGCGGTGCCGGCCAGCGCGGCCGCGTCGGCCGCGGACACCTCGGCGCGGCGAGCCTTGCGGCGGGCGTGCCGCCCCTCGCGCACGAAGCTCTCGGCCTCGCGCTCGGTGCGCAGCCGCACGGGGTGGTCGAGGGGCAGTCGGCGCAGCCGGCGGAGCAGCCCGGAGTAGGCGTCGAGCTCGGCCCGGGTGGGCAGTTCGGCGCCGAGGCCGCCCAGACCGCCCCGGTCACCCAGGTCACCCTGGTCATCCCGGTCGTCCAGGCCATCCAGGCCGTCCCCGTCGTCCAGCAGCAGTTCGTCCTCGTGCACCGTGCCCCCGTTCTTCGCCCGTGCCCGGGCAGCCAGTGCCCCCGGCCGGATTCGAACCGGCGTACTCCACCTTGCGAAGGTGGCGCGACTGCCTCTGCGCTACGGGGTCAACGGCGCACGGCGCCGGACAGCGGGGCCATGGTAGTGCCTGGTGGGAGGGGGTCCGCCGCCCGGGTCAGTCGGCGGCGCGGGGCGGGTCGAGCTCCGTCCAGTAGAGCTGCTTGTGCCCGCGCGCCTCCAGCTCGGCGGCGAACCGCTCGGCCTCGTCCTTCGGGAGCTCACGGGCCACCAGGTACCGGTTGCCGTTGTCGTCCTGACGCATCACCCGCCAGGTGGGCGGGTTCGATTCGGAAGCGGTCATGGCCGCCAGCCTAAGCGGCTCGCCTTCGGGCGGGTCTGCCACCACCCGATTCTCGTCCTATTGACGATAAAGGGTCGCCCTTGTTATCGTCAGAGAGACGAGAACAAGCCCCCACGAAGGACGCACTCCCATGGCTGACATCACCCGACGCTTCGGCCTGTCGCACCTGCGCGCCGCACCCACCTCACACATCCGGCACCTGCGCGGCGGCAAACTCGCCCACGACGGCGCGGGGTTGGCCTTCTGGTTCCACCCGCTCAAGGCGGCGATCTCCGAAGTGCCGTCGGACGACCAGGAGCTGTCGATGCTCTTCCACGCCCGCACGGCCGAGTTCCAGGACCTGGCCGTGCAGGCCACGGTGACCTACCGGATCACCGACCCGGCCACCGCCGCCAGCCGACTCGACTTCAGCATCGCTCCGGACACCGGGAGTTGGCGCTCCGACCCGCTGGACCGGCTCGGCACCCTGCTCACCGAGACCGCCCAGCAGCACGCCCTCGAACTGATCGCCCGCACCCCGCTGGCGCAGGCCCTCACCGACGGTGCGGCCGCCGTGCGGCAGCGGGTCACCGAGGCGCTGACCGCCGAGCCGCGGCTGACCGAGATCGGGCTGTCGGTGCTCGCGGTGCGGGTCACCGCGCTGCGGCCCGAGCCCGAGATGGAGCGCGCGCTGCGCACCCCCGCCCGCGAGCAGGTGCAGCAGGAGGCGGACCGGGCGACCTACGAGCGACGGGCCGTCGCGGTCGAACGCGAGCGTGCGATCGCCGAGAACGAGCTCGCCAGTCGGATCGAACTGGCCCGCCGTGAAGAGCAGTTGGTCACCCAGCAGGGCGCCAACGCGCGCCAGGAGGCCGAGCAGCACGCCGCCGCCGACGCGGTGCGGGCCGAGACCGAGGCGGTGCGGCGCACCCGGCTGGCGAGCGCCGAGGCCGAGGCGACCCGGATCCTGGCCGAGGCACAGGCCGACGCCGAGCGGGCCCACGGCGCGGCCGCCGCGGCCGCCAAGCAGGCCTGGCTGGACGCGCACCAGCAGGCCGGCCCCGAGGTGCTGCAGGCGCTGGCGCTGACCCGGCTGGCCGAGAACCTGCCCCGGATCGACAGCATCACCCTCACCCCCGACGCGCTCACCGGCCTGCTGGCCAAGCTGGGCCGCACCCCGGCCGCCGACGGCCCGGCGCGATGACGCTCGCGCCGCGCGCGGTGCTCGTGCACCGCCGCACCGACTACCAGGACCTGCTGGCCAGGCACGGCTCGCGCGGCCAGGCCGCGTTCTTCCTGGCCGGCCGCGACCGCTCCCTGGACGAGTTGGAGGACCGCCACCACCGCACCCTCGCCGCCCTGGCCCGGGCCGCCGGCGCCGTCCCGGCCGGCTGGCGGCACAGCCGGGTCGAGCGCGACGACCTGGACCGCTTCCTGTTCGGGCCGCAGGACGTGGTGGTCGTGGTCGGGCAGGACGGCCTGGTCGCGAACGTCGCCAAGTACCTGTCCGGGCAGCCGGTGATCGGCATCGACCCCGACCCGGGCCGCAACGCCGGCGTGCTGGTCCGTCACCGGCCGGGCGACGCGGCCGAGTTGCTGCACGCGGCGACCGCCGCCCGGGCAGGCGCCGCCGGCACCGTCCCGCTGACCGAGCACACCATGGTGGAGGCCGTCGCCGACGACACCCAGCGCCTGCTCGCCCTGAACGAGATCTACATCGGCCAGCGCACCCACCAGACCGCCCGCTACCGGCTGGCCGCCCCCGGCGGCTCCGCCGAGGACCAGGCCTCCTCCGGCGTCCTGGTCTGCACCGGCACCGGAGCCACCGGCTGGTGCCGCTCGACCTGGCTGGAGCGCCGCAGCACCCTGCGCCTGCCCGAGCCGACCGCGCCCGCCCTGGGCTGGTTCGTCCGCGAGGCCTGGCCCTCCCCCGTCACCGGGACCAGCCAGGTGCAGGGCGTGCTCGACACCGCCGAGCAGCTGAGCCTGACCGTCGAGTCGGACCAGCTGGTCGCGTTCGGCGACGGCATGGAGTCCGACGCCCTCCAGCTGAGCCGGGGCCAGACGGTCCGGCTGCGGGTGGCCGGGGAGCGACTGCGCCTGCTCGCCTGACAGTGCCGGTGTCCGTGGTGCTGCTGCCGTCCCCCGCAGCCCGGAAAATGAATCCGGTCGGGGTTGTCGGATCGGGGCGCCCCCGTTCGTAGCAAGGGTGAGCAGGCGCCCACCAGGGGCGTCCCCGGAGTCCAGGAGATGGTCCGAGATGCAGTACCTGCTTTCCGTGATCCACGACAGCGGCGACCTCGCCACCGACGAGGAGATGGCCGCGATCGACGTGTTCAACGAGCGCCTCCAGACCGAGGGCCACTGGGTCTTCGCCGGCGGCCTCGGGGTGACCGACGCGGCCACCGTGATCGACAACCGCGGCCCGGAGCCGGTGTTCACCGACGGGCCGTTCGTGGAGTCGAAGGAGTACCTGGTCGGCTTCTGGATCATCGAGGCCGCCGACCTCGACGTGGCGCTCAAGCTGGGGGCCGAGGGGTCGAAGGCGTGCAACCGCAAGGTCGAGGTGCGGCCGTTCCTGTGAGCACCGTGGACGTCGGGGAGGCGATCACCCGGGCCCACCGCGCGGAGTGGGCGCGGGTGGTCGCCTCGCTGACCCGCCGCTTCGGCGACCTCGACGTCGCCGAGGAGGCGGCCGCCGAGGCCTTCGCCACCGCCGTCGAGCGCTGGCCGGCCGACGGCGTGCCGCCCAACCCCGGCGGGTGGCTGACCACCACCGCCAACCGCCGGGCCATCGACCGGCTCCGGCGCGAGGCCAAGCGCGACGCCAAGCAGCAGGAGGCCCGGATGTCGTACGCCGATCCGCCCGACCCGTTCCTGTCCCTGCCCCTGTCCCCGTCCGCGTCCCCAATCGAGGACGAGCGGCTGCGGCTGGTCTTCACCTGCTGCCACCCGGCGCTCGCGATGGACAGCCGGGTGGCGCTGACCCTGCGCATGGTCGGCGGACTGACGGTGGCCGAGATCGCCCGCGCCTTCCTGGTGGGGGAGGCCACCATGGGGCAGCGGCTGACCCGGGCGAAGGCCAAGATCAAGGCCGCGCGGATCCCGTACCGGGTGCCCTCCGAGCAGGACCTCCCGGAGCGGCTGGCCGGCGTGCTCGCCGTGCTCTACCTGGTCTTCAACGAGGGCTACCTGGCGACCGGCCCCGGTACCGACCCGGTGCGCCAGGACCTGACGGCCGAGGCGATCCGGCTCACCCGGCTACTGCGGGCCCTGCGACCCGACGACGGCGAGGTGGCCGGCCTGCTGGCGCTGATGCTGCTCACCGAGGCCCGCCGGACCGCCCGCGTCTCGCCGGACGGCGAGCTGGTCCCGCTCGACGAGCAGGACCGCGCCGACTGGGACCGGGAGTTGATCGCCGAGGGCCACCGGCTGGTCCGCGAGCGCCTGGCCACCGGGGCGGCGCCCGGGCGCTACCAGGTCCTGGCGGCGATCAACGCCGTGCACACCTCGGCCCGACGGGCGGGCGACACCGACTGGTCGCAGGTCATCGCCCTCTACGACCAGCTGGCCCGCCTCGACCGCTCGCCGATCGTCGCCCTCAACCGCGCCGTCGCGGTCGCCGAGCTCGACGGCCCCGGGGTGGCGCTGGCGGCGGTCGACCGGCTCGACCCCGAGCTGGCCGGCTACCACGCCTACCACGCGACCCGCGCCGACCTGCTGCGCCGGCTGAACCGCCGCCAGGAGTCGCGCGCCGCCTACGAGCGGGCCATCGAGCTGGCGGGCAACGCGGCCGAGGCGGCCGCCCTGGCCCGGCGGCGCGACCGGCTGAGCTAGGCACCAGCGCGGAAAAGCGTTCGAGGCCGGGATCACTCCCCCGCTAGCATGAGCGGCGCGGAGGCGGCTCCGCGGCGTGCTTCCTTCTCCTTCCTGCAAAGAACCCAGCGCGCCCACTCCCCGCCTCCGCTTCATCGTTTCCCGGGGAGTTGATCGGCCATCAGCAGCACCGCGCGCACCCGCGCCGCCACCGCCCGCCCCGTCGAGGACCAGGAGGCGCAGCTGCTGCGCCTGCTCGGCACCGTCTACCTGCACGCGCCGCTCGGCACTGGCGAGCTGCACCGGGTGCGCAACGCCGCCGGGCTGCGGGTGCTGGAGGCCGACCTGGCCGTGCGCGGCCACGTGCTCGCCGCCGACCTGCGCGCGGCGCTGGGCCGGCTCGACCCGCGCGACCTGGCGCTGCACGGCATCCGGCTGCTCGGCCGGGTGGAGGCGCTGCTCGGGGCCGACCAGCCGCACCAGCCGCTCTTCCGCGACTTCCCGGACAGCGTGCCGTCGTTCGCCCAGGCGCTCTACTCCGGCCGGATCCTGGCCTTCCTGCTCGCCCAGCCGCTCCAGCCCTGCCTGCTCTGCGGCACGGCCGGCCGGGTCGGCGCGCTGGCCGCCTGCGGCCACCTGCTCTGCCCGGACTGCCTGGACCGCCGCACGGCCGCCGACGCCGAGCCCGGCTGCCCGCTGTGCGGCGAGCCCTACCCGCGCGCGCAGCCGTACGCCGAGCCGACCCGGGAGGCGGCCCGGCCGTGGGTCACCCAGGTGGTGCCGGGCGGCACCCTGCGCCCGTTGCGGCTGGGCGGCGGGCCGGCCGAGCAGGCCGCCGACGCCGAGGCACTGGTGCTGCGCCTGCTGGCCCGGGCCACCCCGCTCAACCCGCAGGACCGCGCCGACCTGGCGGGGCTGCTGCCGTTCGCCCAGGGCTCGCCGGCCGACTGGTTGCCGGAGCGGATCCCGGTGCGCGAGACCAAGGCCACCGTGCTGGCCGCGCTGCTGCGCGCCGGGGCCACCCGGGCGGCCACGCTGGAGCTGTTGCCGGAGCGGCTGAGCACCGCGACGGACGTGCTGCGGCTGCTCTGGGCCTGGTCGGGCGCGGAGCCGGACCTGTTGGCGCCGCCGCGCCGGCTGGCCGCCGTGCCGCGCCCGGTGCGCCGGGCGCTGCTGGCCCGGCTGGACGCGTTCGAGCCGGCGGTGCTGCTGGAGGACCTGGGGCGGCACCGGCAGGCCTGGCTGCGGGCCGGCGAGCTGCTGCACCCGGGCGAGTTCCGGGCCCGCCACGGCGGGGTCGCGCTCGCCTTCGACGCGCTGCGCGCCGACCGGCCCGGGGACGGTCTGCCGCGCACCCTCGCCTCCCGGGTCGAGGAGGCGCTGCGGGCCGGCGACACCGCCGCCGCGACGGCGCTGCTGCTGTCCCGGCCGGGCGAGCTGGTGCGCCGGCTGCACCAGCTGCTGCGCGTTCAGACGGACCGTCAACTGCCCGGCCTGCCAGTCGGATTGGCGGAAGGGCTGCCCGGTGCGCTGCGTTCGGTCGGGCCCGGTCCGCTGCTCGGCGCCTACGGCCGGCTGCGCGCGCCGCGGACGGCCGGCGAGCGGCGGTCCTACTTCCCGCGCGCGCGGATCACCAAGGTCTTCGGGCGCAACGACTGGGGCACACCGGTGCCGGCCGCGCTGGGCGACCCCGTCTGCGCCCTGATCGAGGCCGAACTGCTGCGCCGCAGCGCGCAGTTGCCGCCGGTCGAGGTGGCCGTGATCGACCGCGGGCTGGCCGACCTGACGGTGCCGTTCGCGGAGCGGGCCCTCTCCAAGGCGCTGGTCGTGCTGCCGCGCGGCAGCGTGCAGCCGGTGCCGGCCGGCGCGCGGGTGCGGCTCTTCGTGCACTGGGTGGAGCCGGACGGGGTCCGGGTCGACCTGGACCTGTCGGTGGCCTTCTTCTCCGCCGACTGGGAGCCGGTGGGCCAGTGCGACTACACCCAGTTGACCTGGGGCGAGCGGGCGGCCGTGCACTCCGGCGACTACACCTCGGCGCCCGCCCCGGACGGCGCGACCGAGTTCGTGGACCTGGACCTGGCGGGGCTCGCCGCGGCCGGGGTGCGGTACGCGCTGCCGGTGGTGTTCAGCTACAACGACATCCCGTTCGAGGACCTGCCCAAGGCCTTCGCGGGCTTCATGGCGCTGGACGCGCTCGACGGGCCGACCCCGTCCGGCGCGCCGTACCACCCCGGCGCCGTCCGCCAGCGCTTCGACCTGGCCGGGGAGGCGCGGGCCTGCCTGCCGATGGTGGTGGACCTGGCTCAGGGCCGGGCGCACTGGACGGACGTCAACCTCTCCGCCTCCGGCGGCCTGCACAACGTGGACCGGCACGCGGACCGGCTCGGCCTGGTCGCCTCCGACCTGCTGGCCCACTTCGGCGGCGGGGGCCGGGCCTCGCTCTGGGACCTGGCGCGCTGGCGCGCGGCGGGGACGGCGCGCGAGGTGCTGGTGCGCGACCGGGACGGGGCGGTGTCCGCCTTCCGGCGAACTGACGAGGAGTCAGTCATGGACTTCGCAGAGCGACTTGACGGTACGTCAGGCCTCGCACCGGAGGAGCTGGGCGAGCGCAGCGCGTTCCTGGCGCTGGTGCACGGCGACCTGCCGGCCCGGGCGGCAACGGGCGGGGTGTACCGGCTCTACCCGGGCCCGGTCGACGAGTCGGCGGGCCTGACCCGGCTGGCCGCCGCCGACCTGCTCGCGGCGCTGGAGGCGGGCCGATGAGCACGCCCGGCGCACCCTCGCCCGACACCCGCGCGCCGGGCGCCTCCGGTGCGCCCGACTCCCCCACGCCCGACACCCGCACGCCCGACGGCTCCGTCGCGGTGGTGATCGACGTCATGCGGGCCTTCACCGTCGCCGCGCAGGCCTTCACCCAGGGCGCCGAGCGGATCGTGCTCGCCGCCTCGCTGGAGCAGGCCCTGGAGCTGAAGCGGCGTCACCCCGACTGGCTGGCCCTCAAGGACGGTGCGCCGGCCCCCGGCTTCGACCTGGTCAACTCCCCCGGCCTGCTGCGCTCGGCGCGGCTGGCCGGCCGCACGGTGGTGCAGAAGACCACGGCCGGCACGGTCGGCGCCCACGCCGCGCGGGACGCCTCGCTGCTGCTCTGCGCCGGCTTCAGCACGGCCGCCGCCACCGCGCGGTTCCTGCGCGGCCGCCCGCCCGCCCGGTACGTCGTCACCGGCGACGGCGGTACCGCCCCCGAGGACCGCGCCTGCGCCGACTACATCGCCGCCCTGGTCGCCGACCCGACCACCCCGGCCGAGCCGTTCCTGCGGACGGCGGCGGCCTCCCCGGCCGCGGCCGAGCTCCACCAGGGCCTGCGCGGCGGCTACCTGGGCGTGCACCCGGACGACGTCGCGCTCTGCCTGGAGGCCGACCGCCACCCGTTCGCGATGGTGGTCACCGAGGAGGACGGGTTGCTGGTGCTCCGGCCGGTGCACTCGGCCGGGGCAGGCGCGAACTGACGTGTGCCCGGCCCGTCCGGGCGTCCGGTCCGGGCTGCCCGTGCGGGTGAAGCCCGGCGGCGGAGCGCGGGGCGATTGGTGCGCCGGACGGCCTCCGCCGTAGCGTCGGGGCACAAGTTCCCTGGCAGCGGAGGAGAGTGACGTGCCGACAGCAGTGGTGATCGGGGCCGGACCGGGCATCGGGAAGTCCGTGGCGGAGCGGTTCGCCGCCGCGGGCTACGCCGTCGCGGTGATCGCGCGCGGCGACGCGACCGTCAAGGCGGTGGCCGGGGCCGTGGAGCGGCACGGCCACCCGGTGCTGGCCCGCACGGCCGACAGCACCGACGAGGACCAGCTGCGCGCCGTGCTCGACGAGGCCGCGGCCGAGCTCGGGCCGATCGACGTGCTGGTGTACAACGCCGCGCGGATCCGCCCGGACGCGCCCGGCGAGCTGGACGCCCGCGGGCAGCTGGAGAGTTGGGCGGTCAACGTGGTGGGCGCGCTCACCGCGGCCGCGCACCTGGCCCCGGGCATGGCGGCGCGCGGCCACGGCTCGATCCTGATCACCGGCGGCATGCCGGAGCCGGACCCGAACTACGTCAGCCTGAGCCTGGGCAAGTTCGGCGTGCGGGTGCTGGTGCGTCTACTGGATGCGCAGTACGGGCCGGCCGGGGTGCACGTCGCCTCGGTGACCGTGCCCGGCGCGGTGTCGCCCGGCTCCGACTGCGACCCGGACGAGATCGCCGAGCACTACTGGCGGCTGCACAACCAGCCGCGCGGGGCCTGGGCGAACGAAATCGTGCACGGGGCACCCGGCGGCCCGGCCGGTCAATCGGCGAACTAATCGGGTTCACCGAGCGTGATCCCGGCGTGATCCGGCCAGTGCGCGCAGCGGCGGCCGGATCACCGCCTCGTCGGCCGCCCGGGATCACCTTCCGGTCAGCCCACCGGTATTGGCCAAAATCCCCCTGTCCCAGTGTTCTACTCCAATCGCAAGATGAGGCCAACCGATTCGTACCTTCTTGCGCATTAGGAGGACAAAATTCATGCAACGGGGGGGAATAGCAAGAGCAATCCAACCTCAGCGCACCCGGGCGCCGGACTCCGCAGACACCGCGGACACCCTCGACCGCCGGCCGGCCACCGTGCTGTGCACCGAGGGCGCGAGCGCCGAGACCAGCTTCCGGCTCTGGGGCGAGCTGGTCGCCAGCGCCTGCGGTCCGCTGCGGGTGCACCGGTCCGGACAGGGCACCTTCGAGGGCGCCATCGTCACCGGGACCTTCGGCGCGGTCCAGCTCGCCAGCGTCCGGGCCGAACCGCACACCGTCGAGCTGCCCCGGCCGGCGGTCGCCGGCCCGGCCGCTGACGGCCCGCTCTGCCTGAGCTGCGTGCTGGACGGCGAGGTGACGGTCAGTCAGGGCGGCCGGACCGTGGTCGCCCAGCCCGGCAACCTGTTCAGCTACGACAGCTCGTACCCGTTCAGCCTGCGGATGAGCCGTCCCATCCACATGGCGACCGTCAAGTTCGACCACCGCCTGGTGGACCTGCGGGCCGGCCTGGCCCACCCGCTCTGGGCCGCCAGCTGGTCCGGGCGCGAGGGCGTCAGCGCCCTGCTCGCCAACCTGCTGCGCAGCACCGCCTGTCACCTGACCGAGCTGGACGGCACCGTCGCCGACCTGCTCGGCCGCAGCGTCGCCAGCCTGGTCAGCGCCGTCTGCGCGGACAAGCTCGGCGAGGCCGGCGGCGCGCCGGACGGCGCCCGGCGGGCGCTGCTGCACCGGATCCGGGTGTACGCCCGGGCCCACCTCGGCGACCCGGGCCTCACCCCGGCCCGGCTGGCCCGGGAGCACCGGATCTCGCTGCGCTACCTCCAACTGCTCTTCCAGGAGGAGGGCGTCAGCCCGGCGCTGTGGATCCGCAACGAGCGGCTGGAGCGCTGTCGCGAGGACCTCGCCGACCCGCGCACCGCGCACCTGAGCGTGGCCGAGGTGGCCGAGCGCTGGGGCCTGCTCGGCGCCTCGCACTTCAGCAAGCTCTTCCGGCAGCGCTACGGGGTGCCGCCCCGGGAATGGCGCCGGAACTGTCTGCGGGTGCCGTCTTAGGGGGTGTCTTTCGGGTCACGCCGGGCGGTCGCCGCCGGGGCACGCACCTCGACGGCTTCTCGTCAGTCGCCAATGCTCCGCATGGACTCTCCCCCAGCCTTCGGCTGGGAGGGGCCCCCATCCTCGGCGCCGCCGATGCACGCACCCGTGGGGGCACCTCCCGGCCGAAGGCTGGGGGAGACGCCCGCTATCCGACGTGACCCGAAAGACACCCCCTAACCCCGGTTTTTCCGGGTGCGCGATCGCTTCACATCCCATGCGTGATCGGATGACCGGCCGGCCCGCGCCTCCCGCAGGCTGGAGCCCGGAAAAGCACGTTCCAGGGAACCGGTGCTGCCATTTTCCGGTGCGCGACCGGAATTTCGGAAGCGGTCGCCGGTTCCCGCCGAACCGTTCGCGGGTCCTCCAGAACGAGGTTTCTTTGCATGCCCAGTCCTTCAAGAACAGGAATAGTCGGCGGCGGAGCGTCCGCGGTCTGCCTGCTCGACGCGCTGAGCCGAAGCCCCCGGGTTCCGGAAACCGTCGCGGTCTTCGACCCCTCCCCCCACCTGTGGCGCGGCCGGGCCTACCAGCCCGACTCGGCGGCACTGTGGGTGAACGCCCCGCCCGAGGACATGACGGTGCGTGAGGGCGACCCGGAGCACTTCGCCCGCTGGCTCCAGGCGCACCAGAGTGCGCTGGGCGCCCGCACCGACTTCACCGACGCGTGGTCGGGCATCCCGTTCACTCCGCGCGCCCTCTACGGCGACTACCTGGAGCAGTGCGCCCGGGCGGCGCTGCGCACCCTGGCCGCCCGGGGCAGCACGATCAGCGTGGTGCGCAGCGCGGTGGTGGAGCTCACCCGGGCCGGCCGCACCCTGCTGGTCCGCACCGCCGACGGCCGGGCGCACCCGCTCGACCACGCGGTGGTCTGCGTCGGCAGCGGCGGCCCGGCCGACCCGCACCGGCTGACCGGCCTGCCCGGCTTCATCCCGGACCCCTACCCGGTGGCCCGGCGACTGGCCGGGATCGGCGCCGACCAGCGGGTGGTGGTGCTGGGCAGCGGGCTGACCGCGATCGACGTGGTGCTCTCGCTCACCGCCGCCGGCCACCGCGGCAAGGTGGTGCTGGCCTCCCGGCGGGGCATCCTGCCGGGGGTGCGGCAGCGGCCGGTGGAGCACACCCTGCGGTACTTCACGGCGGACCGGTTCCAGGCGATGGCCGCCCGGGGCCAGACCCTGCCGCTGACCGACGCGGTGGCCGTGCTGGCCGAGGAGCTGACCGCCGCCGGCTCCTCGCTCGCCTCGGTGGCCGAGGAGATCGCGGCGGCCGGCACGGAGGAGCCGGTGGCCCGGCTGCGCCGCCAGCTGGCCGCCGTGGACTCCCCCGACCCGGGCCTGCGGGTGCTGCAACGCGCGGTGCCGGACACCGGGCCGGACGTCTGGCCGCTGCTGCCGGAGCACGACCGGGTGCTGCTGCGCGAGCGCCACTACCGCACGATCATGAGTCTGTGCTGCCCGATGCCGCCCACCACCGCGGCCACCCTGCTGGCCCAAGTGGACCGCGGCCGGCTGGAGTTCGCCAGCGGGGTGGAGCAGGTCAGCGCCGATCCCGGCGGCGGGTTCACGCTGCGCACCGCCACCGGCACGCACCGGGCGGACGTGGTGGTCGGCGCCGCCGGCCCGGCGGCCGACCGGTTCCCGGCCGGCGCGAAGGCGCTGATCGACTCGCTGACCGCGAACGGCCTGGCCGCCCCGCACCCACAGGGCGGGCTGCGGGTCACCCGGGCCACCAGCGGACTGACCGTCAACGAGGCCGTGGACCGGCAGGTCTACGTGCTGGGCGACCTCGCCTCGGGCTCGCTCTTCTTCACCTTCGGCGTGCCCTCGCTGGTGGACCGGGCCGTCGACATCGCCGAGGCCATCCACCGGGACGCGGCGCTGCGCCCCGACCCCACCATGCAGCCCGCCTGACCCGCCACGACCACCAAGGAGCCTGCCCCATGACCGACACCGCGCAGAACCACCTGGCGGACACCCGCACCGGGCTGCCGCTGCCCACCGAACCGGTCTTCGACAACGTGGACGACACCCGCCGCCACCGCAAGCAGCGACTGGCCGCCGCCCTGCGGCTGTTCGGGGCCTACGGCTTCGGCGAGGGGATCTCCGGGCACATCTCGGTGCGCGACCCGGAGCACCACGACCGCTTCTGGGTCAACCCGTTCGGCGTCTCGTTCCGCCGGGTCAAGGTCCGCGACCTGATCCTGGTGGACGAGCAGGGCCGGGTGGTGAGCGGCCACCACCGGGTCAACCCGAGTGCCTTCGTGATCCACTCCGCGATCCACCGGGCGAACCCCGGGGCGACCGCGGCGGCGCACGGACACACCGTCAACTCCCGTGCGCTCGGCGCGCTCGGACGGCTGCTGGAGCCGCTGGACCAGGAGTCGGCCGCCTTCTACCAGGACCAGGTGCTCTACGACTCCTACGAGGGCCCGTCGATCAGCATCGAGCAGGGTCTGGACATCGCCGCCTCGCTGGGCGACAAGCGGGCGATGCTGCTGCGCCACCACGGGCTGATCACCGTCGGCGGCTCGGTGGACGAGGCGGTGCACTGGTTCTTCACCTACGAGTCCGCCGCCCAGGTGCAGTTGCTGGCCGCGGCGGCCGGCGACCCGAAGCCGATGAACCACGCCCAGGCCAGTGCGGCCCGGGACGGCTTCGGCGACCGCCAGCTCGGCTGGTTCAGCTTCCAGCTGCTCTGGGACGAGATCACCCACGAGCAGCCCGACCTGCTGGAGGAGTAGGAGAACGTTGGGCACGACGGCTGGGGCCGCTCCGGATCCGGAGCGGCCCCAGCCGCGTTCGTCCCGCTCGGCCTCAACGGGCGGATTCGGCCAGGTCGTTGGCGGCGCCGGCCGGGGCGGCCCGGTTGGACCGGGCGCGGGCGGCGAGGGCCGCGGCGGTCACCGCGAGGGCGGACAGGGCCGCGATCACGATGATCACCCAGGTGCCCTGGTGGTAGCCGGAGAGCAGCTGGGCGCGGCTCGGCTTGCTGCCGGTGCCCATCCGCACGGTCACCACGGCGAGCACCACGGCCGCGCCGACCTGGTAGCCGGTCTGCAGGATGCCCGCCGCGAGCCCCTGCTCCGAGTCGTCGAGGCCGGCCGTGGCCTGCACGTTGGCGGCGGTGAAGGCGAACGGGAAGCCCGCGCCGATCAGCACCATGCTGGGCAGCAGCACCGTCCAGTAGGAGGAGTCCGCGCCGACCCGCAGGAAGAGCAGGAAGGCGACGGCGTAGGCGGCCATGCCGCCGAACATCATCCAGCGCAGCCCGATCTTCGGGATCAGCTTGCCGGCCCGGGGCGCGAGGACCAGGATCAGCAGGCCGATCGGCAGGAAGGCGAAGGCCATCTCCAGCGGCGACCAGCCCCGGTAGGTCTGCAGGTAGAGGCCGCCGACGAACTGGTAGCTCATGTAGGTGCCGAGGATCGCCGCGGCGATCAGGCTGGCGCCCAGCAGCGGCTTGTTGCGCAGCAGGCCCAGGCGCAGCAGCGGCTGCGGGGCCCGGGTCTCGATCACCGCGAAGGCGGCCAGCAGCAGCACCGCGGCGGCGAACACCCCGAGGGTCGCGCCGGAGAGCCAACCCTCCTGCGGCGCCTGGACGATCGCGTAGACCAGCAGCAGCATCCCGCCGGTCACGGTGATCGCGCCGGCCACGTCGTAGTGGCGCTCGCCGCCGTTGTTGGCCGGATCCTTGGGCACCAGCAGCAGGGCGCCGACCAGCGCGGCGATCGCCACCGGGATGGAGAGCACGAAGGTCCAGCGCCAGCTGGCCTCGGTGAGCGCGCCGCCGACCACCACGCCGATCGAGTAGCCGACCGCGCCGCAGGCGGTGTAGATGCCGAGGGCCCGATTGCGCTGCGGGCCCTCCGGGAAGTTGCCGACCACGATGGACAGCGCCGAGGGCGCGGTCAGCGCGGCGCCGATGCCCATCACCAGTCGGCCGGCGATCACCACCGCGCCGGTGGTGGCGGTGCCGCCGAGCAGCGAGCCGAGCGCCAGCACGGTCAGCCCGGTGAGGAAGACCCGCCGCCGGCCCAGCAGGTCCGAGAACCGGCCACCGAGCATCAGGAAGCCGCCGAAGCCCAGCACGTAGGCGCTGACCACCCACTGGGCGCCGGAGGTGCTCATGCTGAACTCGTTCTTGATCTGCGGGGTGGCGATGCCGATCATGATGTTGTCGAGCGCGTCCAACGAGAACGCGGCGCAGACGACCACGAGCATCAGCCACGCCCGGAGCCCCCACTTCGCCGTGTCCGCAGGGTCGTTGGTGGCGGTGTTGGTGGCGGCGGTGGTGGCGGCGGTGCCGTTCGCTCCGGCCGGAGCCTCGTCCGCGATGGCCATGGGCCAGCTCTCCTCACGGGGTCGGAAGAGTCGGTGGGATGATGTCTGATCAGGGGGAAGACGTGCAGGACGTGGTCGGGGCAGCGCACGCCGAAGGCGGAAGCGGCTGCCGCCAACTTCTGTACTAGACTCTACATAAAAGATATGGACCATGCTGACAGAGCGTCAAGTCGGATCCGGACCCAACTGCCCGACCCAACTGCCCGACAGTGGCAGCCGGACCGACCTGGCGCCCCGTCACCGAAGCACTGCCAAGGAGGCGCCGTGGCCCGGCTCGGCCGACCGCGCACATTCGACCGCGACGCGGCCCTGCACACCGCCATGCTGGTGTTCTGGGAACGCGGGTTCGAGACCACCTCGACCACCGACCTGGCCGGCGCCATGGGCATCAACCCGCCCAGCCTGTACGCCGCCTTCGCCAACAAGGAGAACCTGTTCCGGGAGGCCATCGGGCTCTACGAGCGCACCGAGGCCGACTCCGCCCGCCAGGCCATGGAGGCCGCACCGACCGCCCGGGAGGCGGTGGCGGCGCTGCTGCACGAGAGCGTCGACCGGTTCACCACCGAGGGCAAGCCGCGCGGCTGCATGATCGTGCTGGCCGCCACCAACTGCACCACCGACCACGAGTCGGTGCGCGACTTCGCGCTGCGCTGCCGGGCCCGCACCAAGACCGTGATCAAGGGCCGGCTGGACCGGGCGGTGGCCGAGGGCGAGCTGCCCGCGAGCGCCGACACCGACCGGACCGCCGCCTTCTACGCCACCTTCCTCAACGGCGCCTCGCTGCAGGCCAGGGACGGCGCCGGGCGCGCGGACCTGCACGGGCTGGTCGAGCTGGCGATGGCGGTCTGGGACACCGCACTGGTCGCGGCCTGACGGACCGTCAACGGCGGTGGGCGCGGGGATCATCCGATCCCCGCGCCCACCGCCGCTCCCGCACGCCGCCGGTCAGACCGCGCCGAGCCGCTCCAGCCAGTCGGTCGCCGCCTGCGGCGACCTGACCGCCTGCCACATCGCCTCGGGGTCGTTGAAGTTGTTCACGAAGGCGTCGGCGACCTTCTGCTCCGCCGTGGCCGCGGCGAACAGCGCGCCCAGGTGCTCCGCCGGCGGCCCGATGTTCAGGTTCGACCAGGAGACCACCGGCTCGGCGATCCGCCACAGCCGTTCCCCCGCCCGGCGGGCGAAGTCCTCGTCGAACGGCCCGCCGGCCAGGATGAGTTCGGCCAGCTCGAAGGCGCAGCGCGAGCCGAGGTTGGCGCCCTGCCCGGTCAGCGGGTCGTTCACCACCCAGGCGTCGCCGACCGCCAGCGCGGTGCGGCCCGAGGGCAGCACGGTCCAACTGCGCCGCACCGTCGGGGTGATCCCGCCCTGCACCACGTCACCCGGCCGGGCCAGGCCGAACTCGCGCTCGTCGATCCGTTCGCGCAGGTCCGGCGCGTGGTCGCCGACCAGCTTGAGCAGGGTCCGCTCGAAGCCGGCCCGGTCGCCCGCGTGGTCGTAGCCCGCCAGCTGCTCCAGCGGTCCGCCGGGCAGCGCCTCGACCACCATGCCGTGCACCGGCCCGTCGGCGGTGAGGATCCGGGTGGAGAAGATCTCGCCGACCTCGGTGACCTGGAAGTGGATCCAGCTCGGCGAGCTGGGCGCGATGCCCTGGAACAGGCCGGCGGTGACGATCCGCTGCGGCGCGGCGTAGGGCGAGCGGGCCGGGTCGCGCTCGAACAGCCCGGTGGCGCTGCGGCCGGCCGCGACCACCACGAGGTCGTGGCGGGTGGAGATCCGGTCCACCTCGGCGGGTTCGGGGCGCAGCAGCTCGACCCGGCCGCCGCGCTCCAGGTAGTCGGCGGTCAGCCGGGGCAGGTAGACCCGGAAGTCCACGCCGCTGGCCGGTTCGTCGAGCCGGCCGAAGAAGTGGATGTCCGCCTCGCCGCGGGCCACCAAGTTGACCCCGTGGGTGTGGTGCTCGGGCGCGTCCCAGTGCGCCACCCCGAGCTGCTGCTCGCGCCGGCGGGTGCGGCCGAACCGGACCGGCAGGTTGAGCGGCCGGCCGGCCGCGACCTGCTCGGCGGTGCGGTCGGCGTAGAGCGTGGTGGCGACGCCGGCCTGCTGCAGCCGCAGCGCCAGGTGCAGGCCCGAGATGCCGGCGCCGACGATGGCGATGTCCGGTGTGTCTGGCATGGTGCTCCTCCTCGCTTGGGTGCTCAGCTTTCGGGACTCAGTCGAACTGGGGGATCACGTGCTCGGCGAACAGCTCCAGCGACCTGCGCGCCCGGTCGGCGGGCAGGCCCGGCGCCCGGCCGAAGAAGATCACCCGCTCCACCTGGCCGAGCCCCTTGATCCGCTCGCGCAGCCCCTCGGCCACCTGGTCGGGCGGGCCGACCAGGAAGAACTCGCGCGGCAGGTCGTCGACGGAGGGCAGGCCGGGGTTGCCGAACCACTCCTGGAACTTGTTCAGCAGGTACCAGTAGTGCTCCCTGATCTCCTGCCAGCCCTGCTCGGCGTCCTCGCAGACGTAGACGCCCGGGGTGACCACGGCCGTCACGCCGAAGCGCTCCGGGTCGTGGCCGTGCTCGGCCAGGGTCTGCCGGTAGAGGTCGAGGATCTCCGGCGGGGTGCCCAGGTCGGGCAGGAAGCGCAGCCCGTGCCGGCCGGCCCGCAGGGCCGCCGCCTTGGAGCCGCCGCCGATCCAGACCGGCGGGTGCGGCTGCTGCTGGGGCACGGGGGTGACGGTGACGTCCTGGAAGGCGAAGTGCTTGCCCTGGTGGGAGAAGGGCTCGCCGGTCCAGGCCCGGCGCAGGATCTCCACCGTCTCCTCGGTGCGCGCGCCGCGCGCCGCGCGGGGCAGGCCGAGCGCCTCGAACTCGGCCTCCCGGTAGCCGGGGGCCAGGCCGAGCTCCAGCCGCCCGCCGCTGAGCAGGTCGGCCACGGCCGCGTCCTCGGCGAGCCGCAGCGGGTGGGTGAGGCCGGCCAGCAGCATCGCGGTGCCCAGCCGGATCCGCTCGGTGCGGGCGGCGATCGCGGTGAGGGCGGGGAAGAGCGAGGGCAGGTAGCCGTCGTCGGTCAGGTGGTGCTCGGAGAGCCAGACCGACTCGAAGCCCCAGTGCTCGGCCCCAGTGGCCAGCTCCAGGGTCTCGCGGTAGACCTCGGCCCAGGGCCGGCGCCAGCGCGCGGGGTTGCGGAAGTCCAGCCAGATGCCGAATTTCACGGGTGCCTCCTGCTCTCGGACTGCTCTGGGAAGGGTTGCGGAAGGTTGTGCCTGGGTCCTACGACTCGGTCAGCGCCCGCAGCGCGCCGTCCAGGCTGACCAGCGGGGGTCTGCGGGGTCGTCCGCCGGTCGCCAGCACCTGGCCGATGACCACCGTGTGGTCGCCGAGGTCGTGCCGGTCGTGCAGGGCGCACTCCAGCCAGCCTGGCGCATCCAGCACCAGGGCGCCGGTGCGCGGACCCGGGGTGGTGGCGCAGGTGGCGAGCACGGTGGCCCTGGTGCCCCGGTCGGCGGTGAAGGCCTCGGCGAGGTCGTCGCCCGCCACGTCGAGGATGGAGACCGCCCAGACGCCCGCCGCGAGCAGGCGGTCGAGGAACTCGCCGTCCCGCGGCAGGGCGAGCGAGACCAGCGGCGGGTCGAGCGAGACGGAGGCGAACGAACGCACCGTCAGCGCGTCGTGCGCGCGCCGCCCGTCCCGCTCGGCGAAGGTGGTCACCACGCAGATGCCGGTGGCGAAGGTGCCGAGCGCCGCGCGCAGTTGGGTGCTCATCCGGCCTCCTCCAGTTCGGCCAGCCGGTCGGCCAGCGCCCGCTTGCGCAGCTTGCCGGTGGCGGTGCGGGCGAGTTGCTGCCCGGTGAGCGCCTCGACGTGCTCGGGCACCCGCCCGTAGCGCCGCAGCAGCAACTCCCGGACCAGGCGCACGGCCTCCCCCTCGGGCGTGCCGCCCCGGAGCCGGAAGAAGACCGCGAGCCGGCCGTCCCGGTAGCTCCGGGCGACGGTGGACGCCGGTGCGACGAACGGCAGTTCCTCGACGGCGTGCTCGATCTCGTGACCGTGGTAGCGGGTTCCGGCCAGCTCGATCAGGTCGTCGGCGCGGCCGGTCACGGTGAGCAGCCCGCCGTCCACGAAGGCCAGGTCGTCGGTGACCAGCCAACCGTCATCGGTGAACTGCACGCTCTCACCGTCCGTTTGATGCTCCGTCACCGATGGACCGGTGACCTGGAGTCGACCGAGCACCCGCTCGGGCAGCACGGCGCCCCGCTCGTCCACCACCCGCAGCGAGAACCCCGGGTGCGGGCGGCCCACCGGGACGTAGCGCCGCGCGGCCGGGCCCGGCGGGGCGTAGACCCAGTCGACCACGCCCGCCGAGGTCTCCGGCATGCCCCAGCCGGGGTGCAGGGCCGTGGCCGGCAGCCCGTAGGGCGCGAGGGCGGCCAGGAAACGGCGGGCCGTGCGGTCCCGGACCGGCTCGCCGCCGCTCATCACGTACCGCAGGCCGGTCAAGTCCCAGCTGCGGCCCGCCGGTTCGGCGAGCCGGTCGGCGAGCAGGCCGAGCGCGTGGTCGGGCGCCCAGGTGGTGTCGATCCGCTCGGCGGCGGCCAGGTCGAGCCAGCGCAGCGGCTCGACCCGCACCCAGGAGGTGTCGGCGTGCACCTGGTGGCAGCCGAGCAGCACGTCCCGCAGGTGGCACATGACGATCCCGCTGACGTGGTCCAGCGGCAGCCAGTTGAGGGTCCGGGTGTGCTCGTCCAGCCCGCGGGCCAGGGCCGAGGCGTGCGCCCGGCTGAGCACGTTGCGGTGGGTCAGGACGACCGCCTTGGGCCGCCCGGAGCTGCCGGAGGTCAGGGTGAGCAGCGCCGGGTCCCCGGGGGCGGCCCGGTGCTCCTCGGGGTCGCCGGCCGGCGCCCGCAGGCCGGCCACCGGACCGAGCCGGCGCAGCGCCGGCCCGGATTCCGGCGGCGCCTCGCCGATCAGCCAGGCCCCGCCCAACTCTTCGTCCAGCTCATCCAGTTCACTGTCGGGGGCGAGCGGCACCGGCAGCAGGCCGCCCAGCACGCAGGCCCAGAAGGCGGTCAACAGGTCGGCCGGGCGGGCCGGGCGCAGCAGCACGGTGTCGCCCGGTGCCGCGCCGGCCCGGCGGATCCCGGCGAGCACCCGGGCGGCGTCCGCGCGCAGCCGGGCGTAGGAGCGCCGGGTGCGGGTGCCGGTGCCGTCGACCAGCGTGACGCCCCGACCGGTGCCCGCGGCGCGCCGCAGCGCCTCGCCGAGGGTGGGCACCGGTGGGTCGGGCAGCGGGTCGCCGTGCACCAGCGCGAGCGGGGTGCTCATGCCACGATGCCCAGGCTGAACGGGTTGGACGGGGTGCCGCCGAGCAGGTGGGCGCCGGCCGACTGGAGCACCTGGTCCTGGGCGATCACGTGCTGACGCATCGTCGTCAGGTCGCGCAGCCAGCGGTCCATCGGCGAGGGGCGGTAGATCGCGGTGGTGGCGACCAGGTCGTAGAGCCGGGTGACGATGGTGCGGGCGGCGCGGAAGGCGTTGACCCGGGCGAGCACGGTGTCCACCCGCTCGTCGGGGGTGAGTTCGCCGCCGGCCTCCAGGATCCGCTGCTGCCGGCGCAGGCTGCCGTAGACCGCGTGGCGGGCCGCGCCGAGCTCCATCTCGGATTCGGCGACGGCCAGTTGCACCCGGTAGGTGTCGGGCCACGGGGTCGCGGCGGCGCCGTCCACCCGGCCGGCGGCCAGCTCGCGCACGTAGTCCAGCGCCGCCCGGGCGACGCCCAGCGGCACCCCCGGCATGTTCCGCAGGATGGTCTCCGGCGTGCAGTCCGGGCCCTGGGTGCGCGGCTCGCCGAGGCTGAACGAGTGCTCCTCGGGGACGAACAGGTCGTTCGCCCGGTAGTCGCGGCTGCCGCTGCCGGCCAGGCCGGTGGTGTGCCAGGTGTCGATCACCTCGTACTGCTCGCGGGGCGCGATCATGATCCGCCAGCGGCGCGGCTCCCCGCCGTTGCCGGGCTCCGGCTCACCGTCGCGGTAGACGAAGCAGCCGCCGACCACCCAGTCCGCGTGGGTGATGCCGCTGGCGAACCGCCACTGCCCGGTGACCCGGTAGCCGCCCGGCACCCGGTCGGCGCGGCCGAGCGGCAGGATCAGGCCGGCGGTGACGGCGTCCGGGTCGCTCAACTCCTCGCGGGCGACCGACTCCGGCAGGAACTCCGCGTACAGCGGGGTGTCCATGCCGATCATCGCGCACCAGGCGGCCGAGGCGTCGCCGCGGGCCAGGATCTCCACCGCCTCGGTCTGCTGCACCGAGTCGAGGCCGGGGCCGCCGCGGGCGACCGGCACGCCCATCCGGAACATGCCGGCGTCGCGCAGCTCCTCCACCAGTTCGGGGGGCAGGTGGCGGGTGCGCTCGATCTGTTCCGAGGCGGCCCGCAGGACGGGGACCAGTTCCCCGGCCCGGCGCAGCACCTCGTCCGCCGAGGTGGGCCTGGTCCGGTCGGTGCGCGGAGCGCGTGCAACGGGTGAGGTGACCATCTGTGCTCTCCCTTCAGTCAGGTCCGTCGTGCAGTCAGCGGTAGCGCGGTAGTGATGGCGGTCAGTGGTGGCGGTCAGTGGTAGCGGCCCGGCGCGATGGCCTGCCGCGGGTCGAGGACGGCCTTCAGCCGCCTCGTCAGGGCCAGCGCGCCGGGGTCGCCGGCGAAGGCGTCGCGCCAGCCGGTGTGCTCGATGTCGAGTCGGTAGGGCGCGAACCCGGCAGCGGCGAACGACTCGTGGAGCAGGTCGAGCAGGCGGTGGGCCCGCTCGGCGGCGGCCTGCTCGCGCGGGAACTTGATCGCCACCACGCAGTCGACCAGGTCCGGTCCGAGCAGGTGCGAGGTGGCGGCGGCGCGGGCCCCGGTGGTCTCGACGGCCTGCCGGATCAGCCGGTCGGCCTCGGTGAGGGCCTCGCCGGTGAGCGGCAGCAGCGGCAGGAAGAAGACGAACCCGGCGCGAGTGTCCAACTGGTCGGCGGGCACGCCCATCTTGGCCTCGAAGAGCCGGTCCGCCAGGTCGGGGTCGCCGGCGTAGCCGCGCTCGATCAGGTCCACCAGCTCGGCCGGTTCGGCGCCCGCCGAGGTGTCGTCGGCGCCGCTGGAGACCCGGGTGAACAGGCCGCTGCGGCGCGCCTCGGCGACCAGCAGGCCGGTCAGGGCCTCGACCGCCTCGGCCGTGCCGTCCACCGGCAGGTGCGCCAGGAACTCGTCCTGGCCGCCGCCGTAGGCCCCGCCGGCCAGCGGGTCGAAGATCCGCGGCACGCCCCGGGTCAGGCCCTGGGCCACCCAGCGGCGGATCGCGGTCACCGCCTCGCCCAGCGCGGGGCGGGCGAAGGCGAGCCGCACCACCCGCAGCGCCTCGGGCCGCACCGGCAGCCTGATCACGGCGGCGGTGACCACCCCGAGGTTGGACTGGGTGAACAGCGGCAGCAGCGAGGGGCCGAGCCCGTGCGGGTAGACCGGCGCGCTGCGGTGCTCGTCCGGCCACCAGCCGACCCGCACCGACTCACCGTCGGGGAGCACCACTTCGAGGCCGGCCAGGTCCTCGGTGCGCTGGCCGCGCAGGCCGACACCGCGATCCAGGGCGTTGCCGAGCACGCTGGTGGCGGCGGCCGAGACGGTCACGTTGAGCATCCGGGGTGTGTCGGCGAGCAGTTGGGACAGTTCGCCCTGGGTGACGCCCGGCTCGATCACGGCCCAGCCGGCCGCCAGGTCGAAGGAGCGCACTCGGTCGAGGCCGCCGAGGTCCAGCACCACGCTGTCGTCCTGGGCGGGTTGGAAGGAGCCGAGGCCCCAGTTCCGGCCGGTGCTGATGGCGTGCAGGCCGGCGGAGTCGGCGTCCCGGTCGAAGAGCGCGACCAGCGGGCCGACCTGCTCCGCCCGCTCGGGGCGCAGCACGGCGGCGAGCCGGCGGGAGCGGAACATCGAGGTGTTGGGGCCGAGCAGCTCGCTCGACCGTGCGTCGGCGCGCACCACCCGTTCCGGGCCGAGCAGCCGCTCGGCCTCGGCGAGCGCCTTCTCCAGTGCGCTGGAGGGTCGTGGGTTCATGGCGGGTGGCCTCCGGGGTCGGGGGACTGCGGGGCGGGGACTACCGGGCGGGGACTACCGGGCGGCGAGCGCGGGGCGCAGCGCGCCGTTGAGGAAGACCAGGGCGTCGCGCGCCTCGGTCACCCCGCAGGCGAGCACCTCGCCGATCACCATCAAGTGGTCGCCCGCGACGAAGGATTCACTGAGCGCGCACTCCAGCCAGCCGAGGCCGGAGAGGATGAGCGCGCCGGTCTGCCCGCCCGTCGTGGCGGGCAGCGAGTCGATGACGGGGCCGCGGTGCTCGCGGCCGCGGGCCAGTGCCCCGGCGGTCTCGGCGCCGTCCGCGCCGAGGATCGAGACGGCCCACACCTTGGCGGCCAACAGGTCGGCCAGGAAGGCGGATTCGCGCCGCAGGCAGAGCGAGACCAGCGGCGGGTCGTAGGAGGCCAGGGCGAGCGAGTTGACGGTGATCGCGTCGTGGCGGCGGGCACCGGGGGCGTCGGGCGCCGCGGTGTGGGTGCTCACCACACCGACTCCGGTGGCGAAGTGCCGCATCACCCCGCGCAGGTCGAGTTCCATGGTCAAGGACGCTAATCGCTGCCCCGATCACGCTCTGCCGCCCGCGCGCACCCGCTCTGTCGGGATCGCGCAGCCGCGCACGGGAGTTCCGTGCGCGGCTGCGCGGTGGTGGTGCGGTGGCGGTGGGTCAGGACGGCATGCCGTAGGCGTCGGCGATCAAGTCGTAGGAGCGCACCCGCAGATCGGGGTCGTGCGAGTTCATGGCCAGCATCAGCTCGTCCGCGCCGGTGCGCTTCTGCAGCTCGTCCAGACCGGCCCGGACCTCCTCCCCGGTGCCGTACAGCGCGTTGTCCAGCCAGCCGCCGAGGATCGCGGACTCCTGGGCGGAGAAGGTGTGCGCGGCAGCCTCCTCGGCCGTCGGCACCAGGGTGGGCCGGCCGCTGCGCAGCCGGATGGTCACCAGGGCGCCGGTGAGGGCCTGCAGCCGGGCCTGCTCGGTCGTGTCCGCGGCGAAGGCGAAGACGCCGACCACGGCGTAGGGCTCGGCGAGCACGGCGGAGGGGCGGAAGCTGCTGCGGTAGAGGTCGAGCGCGGGCAGCGTGTTCTGCGCCGCGAAGTGGTGGGCGAAGGCGAACGGGAGCCCCAACTCCCCGGCCAGCTGGGCGGAGAAGCCGGAGGAGCCGAGCAGCCAGACCGCCGGCCGGCTGACCAGCCCCTGCACCGGCCCGGGCACCGCGTGCACGCCCCGGTAGGGGTGGCCGTCGGGGAAGTCGTCGTTCAGGAACCGGATCAGCTCCTGCACCTCGGCCGGAAAGGTGTCCCCCGCGCCGTGCGGGGAGGCGGCCCGGCGCAGCGCGCCGGCGGTCGCGCCGTCCGTGCCGGGCGCCCGGCCCAGGCCCAGGTCGACCCGGCCTGGGGCCAGCGCCTCCAGGGTGCCGAACTGCTCGGCGACGGCGAGCGGTGCGTGGTTGGGCAGCATCACGCCGCCCGATCCCAGTCGGAGGGTCTCGGTGTGGGCCGCGAGGTGGGAGAGGATCACGGCGGGGCTGCTGCTGGAGATGCCCGGGATGGAGTGGTGCTCGGCCACCCAGTAGCGCTGGAAGCCGCGCCGCTGCGCCAGTCGGGCCACCCGCACGGAGGTCTGCAGGGCCTCCCGGGCGGTGTAGCCGTCTCCGACGGCGGCCAGGTCCAGCACCGACAGCGGCACCGGCGCCGCACCCACGGCCGTACCCCGGACGGGGTCGTTGTTCTGCTCAGTCATGACCACCGGAACCCGGGGCGCTGCGCTCGGTATTCCGGTTATTCCCGGCGAACTGACGGTCCGTCAATCATTTTCGGACGAACGCGAGCTGATGCATAAGTATACTTGAGTCCAATTATGTACTTGAGTACTACATGGTGCCAAGTACACTTCCGGGCATGGGATCCACCGCGTCGCAGCGCACCGACGAGCCGCAGGACCGCCGCGAACGGCGCCGCACCGCGACCCGGGAGCGGGTGCTCGCCGCCGCGCTGGAGCTCTTCGCCAACCAGGGCTACGCGGCCACCACCTACGACCACATCGCCGACCACGCCGACGTGGGCCGGCAGACCGCGTTCAACCACTTCCGGCACAAGGAGGACTTCGTCCACGCCTGGATCCAGCGCCGGCACGACCAGCTGGACCGGCAGGACGAGCTGGACGCGGCGATAGCGGGCAAGACCGCCCTCCAGGCGCTGACCGACGGACTGCGCTCCCTCGCCGAACTCAACGAGAAGGACTACCTGCTGGCCAAGGAGCTGTTCGACGGCGGGGTGCTGCAGTCCGCCTTCGGCCTCGGCTCCGAGACGCCCAACTCCTTCGTCGCCGCGATCACCCGGGGCCAGCAGCGCGGCGAGATCCGGCCGGATCTCGATCCCGCCGAGCTGGCCGACACCGTCTACGACTGCTACCTGGCCGCGCTGGGCCGCTGGCTGCGCCACGACCGCGCCTTCGGCCTGGGCGAACTGCTGCTGGACCGGCTCTCCGTGCTGTCCGACGGCTTCCGGGCCTGACCCGCCCGCAGGCGCGCACCACTGGCTGCCAGGAGCGGACCAGTGGCGCCCCGGCCCGCCCCTGACTCATCGTCAGAGCTCCACCGGGACCTCGATGTCGGCGAACTTGTGGCAGGTGTCGGCCCACTCGCCGGCGGGGGTGGAGTCGCGGGTCACGGTGGCGCCGGCGAAGGCGTAGGTCTGGCCGGACTCCTGGAAGACGGTGCGCACCACCTTGGAGAGCGAGAGCCGACCGGGCTGGAACCGGCCGACGATGCCGTGGTAAGCGCCGCGCGGGAACGGCAGGTCGGCGGGCGGGGTCGCGGGGGCCGGCAGCGCGGCGCGCAGCAGGTCGGTGAGCGAGGCGTGGTCGGCCTGGACGGTGAGCACGGTCATCAGGTGGCGCAGCCGGTGGCGGTCGAGCACCGTCGGGCCGGCGCCGACCACCGCGCCGAGCCGGCGCAGCGAGCGGCGCCAGGCGGCCAGGGTGGCGGCGTGCTCGGCGAGGATCTTGTGGTCGCGCAGGAAGGCGGCGGCGAGCTCGCGGTCGGCGCTGCCGCGCTGGCGCGGGCCGGTGCCGGCCAGCTTGTAGGAGCGGAAGGCGGCGAGGTTGCCGTGGACCAGCAGCTCGGGGCTGTTGCCGGACATCAGGAAGCCGTCGTGCCGGACGTGGAAGAGCCGGCAGGTCGGGTTCGGCGGTGGGCCGGTGAGCAGCAGTCGGGTGAGCGGGAAGTGCGGGGCGACCTCGATCCGGCGGGCCACCGTGGCCCGGCGGTCGGGGTCGCCGTCGATCCAGTCGAGGGCGCGGCGCACGGCCAGCTCGTAGGCGGGCCGGTCCTGCTCGCCGGTGCCGTCGAGCGGGGCGGCGCGCGGGGCAGCGCGGTCGGCCGGGCGGACCTCGTCCCAGTCCGGGCCGGGGCGCCCGCGCAGCACGGTCGGGCCGGTGGCGTCCACCTGGAAGAGCAGCCGGGGCAGGGTGAGCCAGCTGGCCGGGTAACCCGGCGGCGGGGTGTCGGCGTGCGGCGGCCGCAGCAGGTCGGGGGCGAGGTGGCCGAGCACCGGTGCGCCGGCCGCGTGGTCCAGGAACTCGGTGACGGCGGGCCAGGGGTTCGCCTCGCCCGGGTCGAGGGCGAGCCGGGCGCTGCTGCCGACGCCGACCAGGAAGGTGTCCGGTCCGCCGTAGACCACGAGGTCCTCGTGCGGGTCGGCGTGCTCGGCCAGGGCGTGGGCCCAGGCCCGGGCAGTGGTCACCAGGCGCGCGCGTTCGGGAAGAACGTGGAGGTCACTCATGGGTCGGTCAGCTTCCCCTTCGGGTGGCGTGGACATGGTTGCCGTTGGCCTTACCCTGGGTGACGGTCACTAACCTGACACAGAGTGAACACCCCTCGTATGCAGTAACGGCGCGGCCGGGCGCACCGCGGCGTGCGCCTCCTCGAACTCGGACTCCTCGAACCGGGCTTCCTCGCGCCGGACCTCCTCGCACCGGGCTTCCTCGCGCCGGACCTCCTCGCACCAGGCCGCCTGTTCGAGGGTGTCGGCGGCGAGGTAGTGGTCGCCGTTGTCGGCGTGCACCCGCACCGCCTCCCGCAGCACCGCGAGCTCCTCCTCGAACCGGCCGAGGTCGTGGTGGGCCAGGGCGAGGGCGTCCAGCGCCACGGCCAGCTGGTAGCGGTCGTCCCCGGCCCGGGCCAGGCCGAGCGACTCGACGGCCAGCGGCAGGGCCGCCGCGGGCCGCCCGGCGTCGAGCAGCGCCCAGGCCGCCCGGTGCAGGGCCCGGCCGAGCTCCTGCCGGGGCACCTCCGCGTCCCGGTGCAGCTCGACGGCCGCCCGGAACCAACCCTCGGCCTCCTCGAACCGCCCCGCGCCGTCCAACGTCTCGGCCAGCATCAGCGCGCTGAACCCGCCGTCCCACCGGTACCCGAGCCGCTCGGCGAGCTCGAACGCCTGCCGACACAGCTCGGCCGCCTCGTCGACCCGCCCGAGCCGGACGTACGGCAGGCTCGCGCAGGCCAGCATCGCCGGCAGCACGTCCAGCTCGCCGTGGGCACGCGCGGCGGCGGCCGCCAGCTCGGCCATCTCCACGACGTCCCGCCAGAGCGCCCGCAGCAGCTGGTAGTTGTAGGTGCAGCGGGGCAGCAGCCAGGTGACCGGGCCGAGGTCCAGCTCGGCGGCGAGCCGGGTGACGGCCGGCAGGTTGCGCTGCTCGGCGTCGAACCAGGCGGTGGCCTCGGCGTGGCCGGCGAAGGCGACGGCCGGCTCGGGGCGGGCGGCGGCGCCGATCTCGGCCGCGGTCCGGAAGACGTGCATCTCGGCCTGGGCCCGGTGGCAGGCGTAGAGGTACCAGGCGGCCAGCCGCCCGCCGGCCGCGCGCCGCTGCTCCTCGCTCTCCTCCTGCTGGGCGAGTTCGGCCGCGTAGCTGCGCAGCAGGTCGTGCAGGCGGTAGCGCTCGGGGCCGTCGCTCTCCACCAGGTGGGCCTCCGCGAGCACCTCCAGCAGGTCCTCGGCCCGGCGCAGCGGCACGTCGAGCAGCGCGGCGGCGGCGTGCGCGCCGAACCGGGGGCCGGGGAAGAGGCCGAGCAGCCGGAACGCCCGCGCCGTCGAGACCTCGGCCTGCCGGTCGGCCCGCTGCCCGGCGGCGGTGCGGGGGCGGGCGTCCGGCAGGGTGCGGTAGCCGGTCCGGAAGGCCGCGCGGATCGCCAGGTCCCCGACGGCGAGCTCGTCGAGCCGGGCCCGCTCGTCGTCCAGCCGGGCCGCCAGGGCCTCGATCGTCCAGCCGGCGCGCCGGGTCAGCCGTGCGGCGGCGATCCGCAGCGCGAGCGGCAGCCCCGCGCAGCCGGCCAGCACCCGCTGCACCGCCTCCGGTTCGGCGGCCACCCGCCGCTCGCCGACGGCGGCGGCGAGCAGCTCGCGGGCCTCCGCGGCGTCCAGCATCGGCAGGGCCAGGTGGTGGGCGCCGACCAGGTCGCTCAGCCGGTTGCGGGCGGTGACCAGCACCGCGCAGCCGGCCGAGCCGGGGATCAGCGGGCGCAGTTGGGCGGCCGAGGCGGCGTTGTCCAGCACCAGCAGCATCCGGCGGCCGGCCAGCAGGGTGCGGAACCGGGCCGCCGCCTCCTCCTCCCCGGCCGGGACGCCGAGTTCGCCGAGCGCCCGCAGCCAGCCGGCCAGCACCTCGGCGGCGGCCCGCGGCGCCGGTTCGCCGCCGCCCAGGTCGGCGAAGAGCTGGCCGTCGGGGAAGTGACGGGCCGCCAGGTGGCCGGCCGTCACGGCGAGCGCCGTCTTGCCCACGCCGCCGGCGCCGGTGACGGCGACCAGCACCACCTGCCCGGGCCCGGCGGCGCCGCCACCGCCCAGCAGGCCGGCCAGTTCGGCGAGCTGCGCGCGCCGGCCGGTGAAGTCCGCCACCGCCGCGGGCAGCTGGGCCGGCGCCGCGCCCGCCGGTCCGCCGGCAGGCGGCGCGGGGGCCGGTGGCTCGGGCGCCGGTGCGGCGGCCGCCCCGCGCAGCAGCTCGAACAGCCGGGCACCGTCCACCCCGAGGGCGCCCACCAGGATCCCCAGCGCCGGCTCGGTGATCGGCCGCCGGCCGTTCAGCCAGCGCTGCCAGGAGGCGGTCGAGTAGTGCGTCAGCTGGGCCAGCCGGGTCAGCGTCAGCCGGTGCTCGTCCTTGAGCGCGCGCAGCTCCTCCACCAGTTGACGGTGCGCCGGGCCGAGCCCGGCGGGCAGAGCGGACCAGTACGACACGAGCGAATCCCCCCGGATCAGGTGGTCCCGGCCGTCGGGGCGCCCGTGGCACCCCCGACGCGCAGTCACCGCGCCACTCCCCCAAGTGCGCCGTTCGAGCTTGGCACACGGACCTGAACGGATGGAAGACGCCGGTCCGTCGGCACCGGACCCGACGCACCGTCAGCTCCCGCTCACTCCCCCGCCCCTCCCGGCTCGCGGCCCCGCCGCACCGGTGTGACCCTGCCCCTATGACCACGCACGCGCAGAGTCAGCAGAGCGCCCCACCCGTCCTCGACGTGCGCCAGCGCAACATCGTCTTCGGCACCATCGTGCTCGGCATGCTGCTGGCCGCGCTCGACCAGACCATCGTCGGGACGGCGCTGCCGACCATCGTGGCCGACCTCGGCGGCGCCTCCCACATGTCCTGGGTGGTGACCTCCTACCTGCTGGCCGAGACCGTGGCCACCGCGCTGGTCGGCAAGTTCGGCGACCTCTACGGGCGCAAGCTGGTCTTCCAGGTCTCCGCGATCGTCTTCATCACCGGCTCCTTCCTCTGCGGACTGGCCACCGACATGTGGCTGCTGATCGCCTGGCGCGCGGTGCAGGGCATCGGCGCCGGCGGCCTGATGGTCACCTCGATGGCGCTGATCGCCGACGTGATCCCGCTGCGCGAGCGCGGCAAGTACCAGGGGGCGATCGGCGCGGTCTTCGGCGTCGCCACGGTGATCGGGCCGCTGCTCGGCGGGCTCTTCACCGACCACCTGTCCTGGCGCTGGGCCTTCTACGTCAACGTGCCGATCGCGATCCTGGTGGTGATCGCCGCCGCCCGGAACCTGCCCTCGGTGCGCTCGACGGTCCGCCCGGTGATCGACTACCTGGGGATCGGGCTGGTCGCGGCCGGCGCGAGCGCGCTGATCCTGGCCACCAGCCTGGGCGGCAACCAGTTCGCCTGGGGCTCGCCGGTGATCATCGCGCTGTTCGTCGGCGGCGTGCTCGCGCTGGCCGGGTTCTGCTGGGCGGAGACCAGGGCGGAGCAGCCGATGCTGCCGATGCGGCTGTTCGGCACCCCGGTGTTCGCGGTCTGCTCGGTGCTGAGCTTCATCGTCGGCTTCGCGATGCTCGGCGCGATGACCTTCCTGCCCACCTACCTGCAGTACGTGGACGGCGACTCGGCGACCGTCTCCGGCGTGCGGACGCTGCCGATGGTGCTCGGGCTGCTGATCGCCTCGATCTTCAGCGGAAACGTGGTCAGCAAGACCGGCCAGTACCGGATCTTCCCGATCGTCGGCTCGCTGGTGATGGCGGTCGGCCTCTTCCTGCTCTCGCTGCTGAAACCGAGCACCGGCGTCGGGCTCGCCTCGCTCTACATGTTCGTGCTGGGCCTGGGCATCGGGCTCTGCATGCAGGTGCTGACCATCGCGGTGCAGAACACCGTGGACTACGCCGACCTGGGCACGGCCACCTCCGGCGTCACCTTCTTCCGCACCATCGGCTCCTCCTTCGGCACCGCCGTCTTCGGCACCATCTACACCAACACCCTGAAGACGAACCTGGCCAAGGGCGTCGTCGAGTCCGCCCGGCTCACCGGCGCCGACCCGGCCCGGCTGGCGCACTCCGCCTCCAGTCCCGAGGGCCTGCACCGGCTGCCCGCGGCCCAGGCCGCGCCGATCATCTCGGCCTACTCGGACACCCTGCACACCGTCTTCCTGTGGACGGTGCCGGTGGCGGCGCTCGGCTTCGTGGTGGCGCTCTTCCTCAAGCAGGTGAAGCTGCGCGACAGCGCCCGGGCCGCCTCCACCGACATGGGCGAGGGCTTCGCCCAGCCCACCGGCAGCGACGCGGTCCAGCACCTGGAGGCCAGCGTGTGCCGGATCATCCGCTTGGTGGACCTGGACACCGTGCGCTCCATCGTGGCGGGCTCCGAGGCCCGGGTGGACATCGCCGGCGCCTGGGCGCTGATGGAGGTGGAACTGCTCACCCGGGTGGTCGGGCACGCCCGGCTGAACCTGATCGCCGCCCGCAAGCGGGTCCCGCCGGAGGTGCTGGAGCCGGTCTTCGACCGGATGGTCAGCGAGGGCTACCTGACCCGCCACCAGGACTTCCTGGACCACACGCCGGCCGGGCAGGTGGAGGCCGGGGCGCTCACCCGGGCCTGGTCGGCGTGGCTGAACGCGAAGCTGGAGGCGGACGTCGGCCGCCCGCGCAGCGCCGAGCTGCGGGCGGCGGTGGACGGCATCGCCAAGCGGCTGCTCGCGGAGGACCTGGCGAACGGCGTCCCGCAGGGCCAGCGGGCGGGCGCGGTCGAGCGGACCGGCTGACCGGTCGTCAACTCGGCTGGAATGGTGGTTAGCAGGGCGTCGACCGAACCACTACGCTCTGCTACGTGCCCGCCACCGCGTCCCCCGACTTCGCCCGCCGCGCCGCCGAGGCCGACGACCGGGCCGCCGCCTGGTGCCTGGAGCGCGGCCTGCTGCCCGACCGGGAGACCGAGGAGTGCTTCCGGCTGGCCCGGTTCGGCGCCCTGGCCGCCCACACCTGCCCGTCCGCCGACGACGCCGCGCTCGCCGTGCTCGGCACCTGGCTGGGCTGGTTCTTCCTGCTGGACGACCACCTGGACGGCCACCTGGACAGCCAGGCCCCCGAGGACGGCGCCGGGCTGCTCACCGCCATAGGGGACGCGCTGCGCACCGGGCGCACCGACCACGGCTCGCCGTTCGTCGCCGCCTTCCTCGACCTCTGGTCCGCGCCCGGACCGGGGTCGGGCCCGGCCGAGCCGTTCCGCCCCCGGTTCGCCCGGCACCTGGACGAGTACCTGGCCGCGCTGGTGCGGGAGAACGCCGAGCGGCGCAGCGGCCGGCCGCCCGGCGAGGCCGAGTACATCGCGCTGCGCCGGATCACCGGGGCGATCCGGGAGAGCCTGGACGGCGCCGACCACCTGGCCGGGTGCTCACTGCCGGACGAGCTCTACGACCACCCCTGGCACCAGAGCCTGCTGGACGCCGCCTCCGACGTGATCAACTGGACCAACGACCTGGCCTCCTGGCGCAAGGAGCTGGACGGCGGCGAGGTGCACAACCTGGTCCTGGTGGTCGCCCGCACGCGCGGCCTCGACCACCGGGCGGCCGAGGCCGAGGTGGCCCGGCGGATAGCGGTCCGGGCCGAGGAGTTCGAGGCACTGGCCGCCGTGCCGCCGGACCCCCGGCTGGCCCGCCGGGCGGTCGCGCTGCGCGACTGGATGACCGGCTTCCGGGCCTGGCTGGCCGAGACCGCCCGCTACCTGACGGACCCGCAGCAGCCGGCGCTCAGCTGACCCCGGCGTCCGGGCCCGGCCAGCCCGCGACGCCGACGCAGACCTCGTTGCCCTCCGGGTCGGCCAGCACCCAGTGGCCGGGCGCGTGCGCGTCGCTCACCAGGGTGCCGCCGGCGGCCAGGGCGGCGGCGATCCGGGCCCCGGCCCCGTCGTGCGGCACCCAGACGTCCACGTGCAGCCGGTTGCGCTGCGGGCGCGGCTCGGCCATCGCCTGGAAGTAGAACGGGGCGCCGCGCCGACGCGGGTCCAGCAGGTCCTCCTCGCTGTCGCCGCGGTCCCGGTAGTCGAGCACGGCCCGCCAGAACGGCAGGCACTCGGCGGTGACCAGCGCGTCGACCGTGACCTGGACGGTCTGCACCACCGCCGGATCCGCCGTCAGGCCCATGCGGCCGGCCAGCGCCGAGATCTCCCGGGCCAGCTCGACGTCGCGCTCGGTCAGGCCGTAGTAGCCGTCGCCGACCGTGATCAGACGGACCGTCACACCGTCGGCCCGCAGGTCCAGGTCGGGCCGGCCGGGCGAGCCGCCGGGCAGCTCGGCGACGGCCTGGGCGAACCGGGCGGCGGCGGCGAGCGAGTCTGTGCGGAAGCAGGTGCAGGCGCCCTCGCCCACCACCCGCCAGTCCTCGGTGCCGCCCGCCAGGTGGAAGGTGCGGGCCTTGATCCGGTCGGTGATCGCGTTCATGCGCAGCACGGTAGCGCTCCCTCCGGACAGCTGTCCCGGCCCCCGGGAGGCCTGCTGATCAGCTCCGGTCATCGACCGTATGGAATCCGTTACGACCCGACCGTATGGATGTCGTTAAAGGTGCACGCGGTACACCAGGACCGATGGTCCGAGCGCTGCGGAGCCTGCGTATCATCGTCGCTCATTATGCGTATAGAACTCGCCAAGGGTGCGCCCGCCGCCCCTGACTCCCCCGCACTCGGCGGCGCGCCCCACGGCAGCAAACCCCGAAGCCTCCGTCCCGGCATGGCGGCCCTGACCCTGGGCGCGCTGGGCGTCGTCTTCGGCGACATCGGCACCAGCCCGCTGTACTCGATCCAGACCGTCTTCACCGCCGACAACAACGCGGTCGGGACGTCGCCGGACCAGGTGTACGGCGTCATCTCGCTGGTCTTCTGGGCGATCACCCTGATCGTCTCGGTCAAGTACGTGTCGTTCATCCTGCGCGCCGACAACGGCGGCGAGGGCGGCATCATGGCGCTGACCGCCCTGGTCCAGAAGCTGAACTTCAAGTCGGTGCGCAGCAAGGTGATCCTCGTTGCGCTCGGGATCTTCGGCGCCTCGCTGTTCTACGGCGACGGCATGATCACGCCCGCGATCTCGGTGCTGTCGGCGGTCGAGGGGCTGAAGGTCTCGGCGCCGGGCCTGAGCGACTTCGTGATCCCGGTCACCATCGCGGTGCTCATGGTGCTCTTCGCGCTGCAGCGCTACGGCACCAACCTGGTCGGCAACCTGTTCGGCCCGGTCATGACCGTCTGGTTCCTCGTCATCGGCGCCACCGGCGCGGTCGAACTGGCGGGCCACCCGGCGATCTTCAAGGCGCTGTCGCCGACGTACGGCGTCGAGTTCATGGTGAACCACGGCATGATCGCGTTCATCGCGCTCGCCTCGGTGGTGCTGGCCGTGACCGGCGCCGAGGCGCTCTACGCCGACATGGGCCACTTCGGCCGGGCGCCGATCCACCGCGCCTGGTTCTTCCTGGTCTTCCCGGCGCTGACGCTCAACTACCTCGGCCAGGGCTCGCTGATCCTGCGCTCGCCCTCCTCGATCTCCAACCCGTTCTTCCTGCTGATGCCGGGCTGGGCGCAGTTCCCGATGGTGATCCTGGCCACCGTGGCCACCGTGATCGCCTCGCAGTCGGTCATATCCGGCGCGTTCAGCGTCACCCGCCAGGCCGTCCAGCTCGGCGTGCTGCCGCACATGACGATCAAGCACACCTCGGAGCACGAGGTCGGCCAGGTCTACGCGCCGATGATCAACTGGGGCCTGTTCGCCGCGGTCGTCGCCCTGGTGCTGGGCTTCGGCTCCTCCGCCGCGCTCGCCTCCGCGTACGGCGTGGCGGTCACCGCCACCTTCGTGCTGAACACGGTGCTCTTCCTGGCCGTCGCCCGGGTGATGATGCGCAAGCCGCGCTGGCTGATCGCGGTCGGCGCCGTCGTCTTCCTGACCACCGAGATCGCGTTCTTCGCGGCCAACCTCACCAAGGTCGTGCACGGCGGCTGGCTGCCGCTGCTGGTCGCCTTCACGGTCTTCACCGTCCTGATCACCTGGCAGCGCGGCCGGCAGATCGTCACCCCGAACCGGACGGCGCTGGAGGGCCCGCTGCGCGCGTTCGTCGACGAGGTCGACGCGATGGACCCGCCGGTGCACCGGGTCGACGGCACGGCGGTCTTCCTGAACGCCAACCTGGAGACCACGCCGCTGGCGCTGCGCGCCAACGTCGAGCACAACCACACGCTGCACCAGAACGTGATCATCGTGTCGGCGATGACCGAGAAGGTCCCGCACGTCGACGAGTCCGAGCGCTGCACCTTCGACGACCTCGGCCACAGCGACGACGGCATCACCCACCTCACCCTGCGCTTCGGCTTCATGGACGACCCGAACATCCCGCAGGCGCTGCGGCTGGCCGCCCAGCACCCGGATGCGGGCCAGATCCACGGCCTCGACGTGGACGAGGTGTCCTACTTCCTGTCCCGGATGACCATCGTCCGGACCGATGCGCCGGGCATGCGGCGCTGGCGCAAGAAGCTCTTCATGACCCTCGCCAACAACACCAGCAGCCCCGTGGCGTACTTCGGTCTGCCCAGCGACCGGTGCGTGATCATGGGCGCCCAGGTCTCGGTCTGACCAGGTAGCAGCGCAACACCCGCAGCGCGGCCCGTTCCCACCGGAACGGGCCGCGCCGCGGTCGTCTCAGCAGGGCGGTCGTGTCAGCAGGGCTGGCGCCAGGCGTCCAGGTTCTGGTGCTTGACCATCGAGCTGAAGCCCAGCCTGGCGCTCTCGGGGCAGAAGGCGGCGGGCGCGACGGTGTACTCCACGTGCAGCACCGCCTTGCCGGCCCGGACGAACGGGGTCAGCGCGTCGCACTCCTGGTACTCGGCGCACTGCTCGTCGATCGAGAAGTCGAAGTCGCCCACCAGGTCGGGCACCTGGTCGACGTCGTTCTTCAGCGCGACCGACATGCCGCGCTGGTGCACCAGGTCGGCGACCATCCGGTTGAAGGCCAGTTGGTCGGCGGCGGTGACCGGGAAGCCGCTGTCGTTCTCGTAGGCCTCCAGCAGGTCGGGTTCGACGGCGTCGAAGCCCTTCGCCCGGCACATGTCGAACCGGGCCGCCAGCAGCGGCCGCAGCACGTCCAGCCGGCGGATGTCGACCCAGCGTTCGCCGGACCAGCCGTCGCTCGCGCCGAGCACCGAGGGCGGGTAGGCGCCCGCGTCCGGGCGGAAGTCCTCCCAGCCGCCGGCGTTGACGTAGCAGATCACCTTGCGGCCCTTGGCGTGCAGGGCGGCCACCACGCCCGCGTCGTTCTCGAAGCCGTCGATGTCGTAGACCGGGACGTCGACCGACTGGTCCACGGTGCCGCTCAACTGCCACTGCCACGCCGTGCCGGGGGTCGGGCGCCACAGCGCACCGGTGGGGTGCGCCGAGGGGGTCGCGGAGGGGGTCGGTGTCGGTGTGGGCGTGGGCGTAGGTGTGGGCGTGGGCTTCGGGGAGGCCGAAGGCGTGGGCACCGGCGCGGGAGCGGACGGCGCGGGCGCAGTGGTGCTGGGCGACAGCGACGGCGACGGGGCACCGCCGCCACCACCACTGCTGCTGCTGCTGGTGCAGGCCGTGGCGGCGGCGGCCAGCACCAGCAGCACGGCGCACGCCCGGGCGGGACGGATCACCGGCGCAGCCCCAGCGGTTCGGTGTCCCACGGGTTCGGGCCCGGCCCGCTCACCGCGCAGGCCAGGCCCGCGCGGTGACCGCCCGCCAGTTTGGCGAACTGCTCGGCCCGGTCCGCGGGCACCTCGTACACCAGGTGGCAGAACCGGGCCGGCGCGTGGCGGCCGGTCCACACCGGCGGCACCAGGTCCTGGTACGCGTCCCAGGTGCCCTCGAAGGTGACCAGGAGGTCGGCCAGGCCGACCTCCGCGTACCCGGGGTCCGGGTGCGTCCCGTGCCCCAGCACCACCGTGCCGCAGCCGGCCGCCCGGGCCGCCGTGGCGAGCCGGCGGTAGTGGCCCAGCGCGCCGGGGTGCGCGCTCGCCTGGTCGAAGTAGACGCCCTCGACCCCGTACCACTCGCGGTACCGCAGCAGGTCGTCAACCACGGCGGCGTGCGGCCGGCGGCCGTAGTCGGTGTCGCTGTAGCCCAGCACCCGTACGCCCGCCGCCCGCAGCCGCCCGCCGGCCTCGGCGAACGCGGGGTCGGGCGCGGCGCCCGGCCCGTCGGCGACGTTCAGCACCACGGCGCCCACCCGGGCGGGGCCGGCCTCGGCCACCGCCCGCCAGGCGTCCGGTGCGACGCCCGGGTGCACGTAGAGCGGGACCAGCAGGAGCGGAACGGTCACCGGGCGACCGCCGGCCGCTCGGCCCCGTCCCGCGCGCCCTCGGCCGCGGTGCTCTCCCACAGGTCGGCGAGCGAGCGCTCCAGCGGCGTCACCGGCCGCCAGCCCAGGTGCTCGGCCGCGGCGCCGACGTCGGCGCGCTGCCAGGGCACGACCGCCGACCGCTCGGAGCCGGCCGCGGCCTCCTCCACCAGCTCGCCCCGGAAGCCGGCCGCCCCGGTCAGCGCCCGGACCAGCTCGCGGACCGGGCGGGCCGAGCCGCTGCCGAGGTTGAGCACCCGTGGCAGCGGCCGGGGGGCGGTGACGGCCAGCGCGACGGCCTCGGCGAGGTCGCGGACGTCGACGAAGTCGCGGTACGCCGACAGGTCGCCCACCCGGATCCGGCCCTGCGGCCCGACCCGGCGCAGCTCGCCCGCCAGCCGCCCGGGCAGCGACTGGGCGGGTGCGCCCGGCCCGACCGGGTTGAACACCCGCAGCACCACGGCCTCCTCCAGCCGGCTGCCCGCCACGGCGAGCGAACCGGCCAGCTTGGTCGCGCCGTAGACCCCGACCGGCGCCACCGGGGAGCGCTCGGTCAGCGCCACCCCCATCTCGGTCGCGCCGTACTCCGCGGCGGAGCCGAGGTGGACCAGCCTCGCCTGCGGGGCGGCGGCCAGCATCGCGTCGCTGAGCAGCGCCGGCCCGCGCGCGTTGGCCTCGGCCAGGTTCAGCGCGCTGCCGCTCACCGCGCCCGCGCAGTTGACCACCGCGTCGGGGGCCAGCGCGGCCAGGTCGGCCATCAGCGCCGGCATCTGACCGGCCGCCAGGTCCAGCGTGAGGTCGTGCGGGGGGCGCCGCCCGGCGGTGTACAGCTCGGCGCCGGGCAGCGCCCGCAGGGCCCGGGCGGCGTGCCGGCCCAGGTAGCCGTTGGCGCCCAGCAGCAGGATCTTCATGCGGCGCGCCCGTCGCTGTCGGCCGGCTGCTCCTCGGGCGCGGCGGGCTCGGCCGGCGGGGCGAAGCGGGGCAGTGCGGCGGCCGGCGGCTGGTCGTGGCGCGGACGCAGCAGCAGCGGCTTGATCTGCTCGAACTCCTCGTTGGCCCGGTCGTAGTCGTCCGGGCGGCCGATGTCCAGCCAGTAGCCCTCGAACTCGTGGGCGACCGGTGGGGTCTGAGCGGCCAACAGGTCGAGCACCAGCTCGTCGAAGCCCAGCGGCTGGCCGGGGGTGTAGTCGGCGAGGGTCTTGCGGGAGAGGCCGTATATGCCCATCGAGACGCGGTAGTCGATGGTGGGCTTCTCCTGGAAGCCGGTGATGCTGCCGGACTCGGCGGTCAGCACGCCGAAGTCGATCCGCACCTGGCGGCCGTAGGTGGCGACGGTCAGCGGGGCTCCGCTGACCTCGTGGCCGCGCAGCAGGGTGGCGTAGTCGAGGTCGGTGAGGACGTCGCCGTTCATCACCAGGAAGTGCTCGGGCAAACGGTCCTGAATGGTCAGCAGTGGACCGAGGGTGCCCAGCGGGACGTCCTCGACGGCGTAGCCGACCCGCAGCCCCCACTGCGAGCCGTTGCCGACGTAGGCGCGGATGATGTGGCCCAGGTGGCCGATCGCCAGCGTGACCGACTCGAAGCCGGCCGCGGACAGTTGGCGCAGCACGATGTCGAGGATCGCGTGCTGGTCGCCGATCGGCACCAGCGGCTTGGGCAGGGCGGTGGTGTACGGGCGCAGCCGGATGCCCTTGCCGCCGGCCAGGATCACTGCGTGCACGGGTGATTCCCCCCACGAGGGTGTGACGGCAGGTGAGTGCCGTGGGACGGTGGACCGACCGGTGGTGGTCAGACGGTGCGGTGGTCAGACGTTGTAGCGGTCGGTCTTGTAGCGGGACAGGTTGGCCGGGTCGCGGAAGAACGCGATGGTCCGCTCCAGGCCCTGCTCCAGGCTGTGCGCGGGCGCCCAACCGGTGGCGGTGCGCAGCCGGGTGGCGTCGGCGACCAGGCGGAACACCTCGGAGTCGGCCGGGCGGAGCCGTTGTTCGTCCTCCTTCACGGTGACGTCCGCGCCCATCAGCTTGCCGATCAGCGCGACGGTGTCGCCGACCGAGATCTCCCGGCCGGTGCCGGCGTTGAAGGTGCGGCCCACGACGGTGTCGGCGGGCGCGGTGCCGACCGCCCGGAAGGCGGCCGCGGTGTCCTCGACGAACATGAAGTCGCGGGTCGGGCGCAGGTCGCCGAGGGTGATCTCCCGCTCCCCCGCCGCGAGTTGGGCGATCACGGTGGGGATGACGGCGCGCATCGACTGGCGCGGCCCGAAGGTGTTGAACGGGCGCAGGGTGACCACCGGCGTGCCGAAGCTCGCGTGGTAGCTGTCGGCCAGCCGGTCCCCGCCGGCCTTCGAAGCGGCGTACGGGGACTGGGTGTTGATCGGGTGGTCCTCGGTGATCGGCACGGTCTGCGCGGTGCCGTAGGTCTCGCTGGTGGAGGTGTGCACCAGCCGCGGCACGTCCAGGTGGCGCACCGCCTCCAGCACGTTGAGGGTGCCGGTGACGTTGGTGTCCACGTAGGAGTGCGGCGCCTGGTAGGAGTACGGGATCGCGATCAGCGCGGCCAGGTGGTAGACCGTCTCGGCGCCCTTGACCAAGCCGTTGACCGAGCCGGGGTCGCGGACGTCGCCGAGCACGACCTCGACCGAGTCGAGCACCTGCGGGTCGAGCTCCTCCAGCCAGCCGAACGAGGAGAAGGAGTTGTACTGGACCATGGCGCGGACCCGGTGGCCGTCCGCGACCAGGGCCTCGACCAGGTGCGAGCCGATGAATCCCTCGGCCCCGGTGACGGCGACAGTGGTGCTACTGCTCATGCGGGTTCTCTCCATCCGGATCGGAAATCTGTGGGGCGGGCGCTCAGCGGTGCGGGGTGACCCGGCCGAGCACCGGTGCGGCCACCGCGCCGAGCAGCACGGCCACCAGGCCGCAGCCGACCAGTTGGGCGGTCACCGCGGCGGTGCCGGCCGACAGCGCGGACAGCTCCAGGCCGGCGCCGAGGCAACAGGCGGCGGCCACGGTTCTGCTCAGCCCGAAGGCGTTGAGCAGCAGGGCGAGCCAGAGCGCGGCGCCCAGCAGCACGATCGCCAGCACCGGCAGCGCGGCCGGCGCCCGCCCGCCGGGCCAGAGCAGGCCGATCAGCGCGTCGAGCACCGCCAGCGCGGCGAGGTAGCCGAGCAGGCAGCCGGCCAGCTGCCGGATCGAGCGGCGGGCGAACTCGCCCGGCCGGGTGGCGGTGTGCAGCGCCCGTACGGCCAACTCCCGGTAGCGGTAGAGCAGCCACTCGGCCAGGCCCAGGCTGAGGCTGATCGAGAGCATCGCCGGTCCGCCGAGCCCGCCGGCGGCGCCGCCGTGCCCGGTGAACAGTCCGGCGTTGCCGGCCAGCAGCGTCAGGACGCCGGCGGCGAGCCCGAACAGCGCCTGCGGCAGCTGCCCGCTCAGCGCGGGCGGCCGGCCCGGTTCGCCGCCGGCCCGCAGGCAGCCGAGCAGCGCCCGGCCGGCCAGGACCAGCAGCCCGGCCAGCGAGGCGAGCAGGATCGCCGCCCGGACCGTGGACGGCAGCGGGGTGAGGGCCAGCGCGCCCGCTCCGGCGGCCACCGGGGCCAGCCCGTACAGCAAGTGGCGGGCCCGGCCGAGCGAGAGCAGCACGGTGGCGGCCGCCATGTAGAGGCACTGCCCGGCGGTGAACCAGAGCGCCGGCCACTCCGCGCCGACCACCCAGGCCGCCGCCATCGCCAGCAGCGCGCCGACCGGCGCGCCGACGGCCAGGCAGCGCCCGGCCTGCCGGCGCCGGCCGCGGGCCAGCCAGCTGTAGGTGCGGTGGGCCAGCGCCTGGTTCCACGCCCAGGCCACCACGGTGGCGGCCGCCAGGGCCGCCGCGCCGTCCGGCATCCCGAACTTGAGGTAGTGCGGGTCGAACCAGCCGCTGCCCAGCAGGTAGCCCAGGGCCGGCAGCGCGAAGACCAGGCCGCGCACCAGGCACCGCCAGGGCGAGACCTGCCACGGGTTGGCGGGCGCGGCCGCGGTCGCACGGTAGTGCCGGGGCACCTTGGCGAAGAGCTCCTCGGCCAGCGTGAAGGCGTCCGGGCGGCCGTAACGCAGCGCGGCCTGCTGGTCGTTGACCCCGTCCGCCTCCAGGAAGGCGGCGATCTCGAAGGGGTGCACGGCGGCGGCGCAGACCTCGGCGAGCTGCTCGGCGAGTTCGTCGAGCGGGTCGGCGCTCAGCACTGGTGCGGGGTCGGGCGCCGCGGGCGGGCGCGCCTGGGAGCGGCGCGACCAGGGCAGCGCGAGCTGCATGGTGCGCTCGTTGCCCTGCGGTCCGGCGGGCTGGTCGGCCTCCTGCGGGACCAGGTAGAGCGGCCCGCTCACGCGGCACCTCCCGTCGCGGCGGCGGTCAGCAGCGGGCGCGGCGTGCGCACGCCGGTGCGCAGCAGCTCGGTGTAGATCTCCCGGAACCCGTCGATGTTCTGACGCAGCGTGAACTGTTCGATCACCCGCAGCCGGGCCCGCTCGCCGAGTTGGGCCCGCCGCTCGGGGTCGCGCAGCAGCTCCAGCGCGGCCGCGGCCATCGGCTCGGGCTCGCGCGGGGGCACCACCAGTCCGGCGTCGCCCACCGCCTCGCGCACCCCGCCGACGTCGGTGGACACGGTGGCCCGGCCGCAGGACATCGCCTCGATCAGGGTGAACGGGAAGCCCTCGCTGATGCTGGAGAGCATCACCACGTTCCCGGCGGCGTAGGCGTCGGTGATGTCGGCGACCCGGCCCTCGAAGTGCACCGAGGCGCCCACCCCGAGCTCCTCGGCCAGCGCGACGCAGCGGTCCCGGTAGGCCTCGCCGCCCTTGGGCGTGCCGCCGAACAACCGCAGTCTGGCTTCCGGCAGTTCGGCGTGCACCAGGGCGAAGGCGCGGATCAGCGTCTCCAGGTCCTTGATCGGGTCGACCCGGCCGGCCCAACTGAGCGTCGGGGCCTGCGGTTCGGGGCCGGCGGGCGGGAAGGCCGCGGGGTCGACGCCGTTGTAGACGGTGCGGATGTTGTCGGACGGGGTGCCGCCGCGCTCCTCCCACCGGCGGTTGTACTGGTTGCCGGGGGTGACCAGCGCGGCGTGCCGGTAGCTCTCCTCGGCGAGCATCCGGTAGAAGCCGAGCAGCAGCGCCTTGACCGGCCAGCGGTAGGGGCCGGTGCGGTAGCCGAGGTAGCGCTCGCGCAGGTAGACGCCGTGCTCGGTGAGCAGGAAGGGCACGTAGTGCAGTTGGGCGCCGACGAGTCCGGGCAGGGTGGCCAGCCCGCCGCTGGCCGCGTGCGCGACGCCCTCGCGCGGCGGCTCGACCGCGAGCGGGCGCAGCGCGTGCTCCAGCAGGTCGCCGGCGTTGAGCGCGTCGTGCAGGGTGGGCCGGGCGGCGGCGGTCGGCAGCCCGGTGCGGCTCCACACCCCGTGCAGGGTGCGCAGGGCCTGTTCGCTGCGCAGCGCCGGGCCGAGCAGGCCGCGCCGCGCCAGGTCGGCGAAGGTGCTCAACTCCCGTCCGAAGTGCGCGTCGTAGACCGGGTCGAGCAGCGAGTGCAGGAACCGCTCGTAGGACTCCAGGAAGCGGCGCAGCTCCCGGCCGCGCGGTGCGCGCCCGTCCGCCGCGGGACCCCACAGCGGCACGGGTGTGACCGAGCGGACGTTGCCGGGCAGGTCCCAGACCACCGGCTCGGCGCCGGTGCCGGTCACCGCGATGATGTCGAACTCCACGTCCGGCATCCCCTGGACCAGTTGGTCGCACCAGACGCTGACTCCGCCGTGCTGGTGCGGATACGTTCCTTCGGTGAGCAAGGTGACACGCATGCCGACCCCCCTGTTCTGCCGGCCCGCTGCCTGCTCACTGCCCCGGGCCCCCTCTCGGCGGCGTCGCACCGGTCCGCTGACCGGTGCCGCACCGTCATGTCGTGCTGCGCCGGCCGAGATCGGCCGGCCGTCGGCCGTCGCTGCGGGCCCCTGGACCCACGACGGCTCTCCCTCCCCAGGGCCGGCGGTGCCGCGGTTCGCGCGGTGCCGCCGGTGGTGCTCGTAGTGGTGACCGTGAATTCCGGTTCCGCTCGTCGGCGCTCTTGCCTGTGGCCGTGAATTCGCGCACCGGGATGGCGTTCCTCGGCGCTTGAACGGATGATGAAGACGAAATGTGCACGCGCCGACCGGGAATCGTCGTCGACGTAACGCTGCGGCGTCGTTTCCTGCCGTGCGTGTCATCTTTGCACACCTGACCGGGGCTTTGAGGTCGGCTCAGGAATTCTCATAACGGAACTGATGGATTGTCAGCAGTCGCTCGGGGCCCGCAGCGAGAACTTCCGTGGACGCATGGCACGCCTTCCACCGGTGTCGTGCGTCCACCGGCCGATCGGCCGCAGGGCCGCCGCCACCCCGGCCGGGGAGGCTCGCTCCGGCGCCCGGACCAGGCGGAACACAACTGGATGACAGTCGTCCTGACGCTTCGTCAGCCAGTTGACTCAAAACGGGTGCCGCCGGACCCGACGGCTGGGAGTGATCGCGGCCGCCGTTCAGGAAATTCCCAGGAAACCGCACCCAATTCCCCGATGAATCCAGGATTCCGGCAGGAAGCGCTCATTGTTCATCCAGGATCGGCCCCCAGTTCGAATTGCCGCACCGCACAACACGGACCGGTTCCATTCGTGCGTTTCCCCGTCGAGGCCCGTGGTCGATCCGTGAAGACCGGCCGCCCCGGACGGAACACCGCAGGGCGGGCGCGGCCGGCAGCCCTTGACCGCGCCCACCTGAGCAGCAGCGTGCCGGACGTCGGCGAACTTCCCGCGCCGGGCCGTTTCCGGGCCTTCCCGGAAATGAAGATATCCCCTTGGCATTCCCATATCCGGGCGGCGGCCGGACGGACCGACGATGCTGGGGCATCGCCCACCGAGCGACGGATGGGTGCGAGTCACGGATTCCATGGGGAGGGCCTGGATGGCCGGACGAGTTGCACGTTGGGCTGCCGCGGGGGCGGCAGCCATCACCCTGCTGGGAACGGTCCAGGCGGGGGTGTCGGCCGCGACCCCGGCCGTGATGTCCCCGCAGGTGGACCTGCGGGTGCTGCTGATCGGCGGCGGATCGACGGATCCGACCACCACGGCCTGGCAGAACGCCCTGGCCACCGAGGGCGTCCCCTACACCCTGGTGAACGCCAGTGGCGCGATCGGCAGCGAGACCGTCACCCTGCCGTCGCTGTCCACCGGCAGCCACGCCTACTTCAACGGCGTCGTGGTGGCGGACTCGCCCACCTTCTTCGCCGCCGGGCAGTTGAGCAGCCTGTTCAGCTACGAGTCGACCTTCGGGATCCGCCAGCTCGACGGCTACATGTACCCGTCGCCCTCGCTGGGCCTGACCGCCGCCGGCTCCGGCGCGGTGACCGGCACCGCGCAGCTGACCTCCGCCGCGCTGACCCAACTGCCGGAGCTGAAGGGCCCGGTGCCGTTCGAGTCCGGCTCCTACGGCTACCCGGCGACGCCCGTGGCCGGCGCCCCGGTGACCCCGTGGCTGGAGAACCCGGCCGGCCAGACGCTGGCCGCCGTCTACCAGCACCCGAGCACCGACCCGCAGGCCGGGGTCTCGGAGCTGTCGCTGACCTTCGACTACAACTCGACCATGCTGCCCTGGCTGCTGCTGGCACCCGGGCTGGTCAACTGGGTCACCCAGGACACCCACCTGGGCCTGTACCGGAACTACTTCGGTCAGGACGTCGACGACATGTTCATCTCGGACAACGAGTGGAGCCGGCAGTACCAGTGCACGCCGGCCGCCACCGACCCGAACGACGTGCTCTGCCCGTCCGGCGTCGGCGGCAACGCGGCCGACGGCCCAGCCGACACCCAGATGACCGCGACCGACGTGGACTACGTCGCCAACTGGGAGAAGCAGACCGGCATCAAGCTGGAGTTCGCGTTCAACGCGATCGGCGCCTGCACCGCGCCCACCGCGACCGCCGAGTCGAGCGCCAACTGCTCCGGCAGCACCACGGTGAACGGCCAGAACTTCACCGACCCGGGCCAGGCGGTGGACAGCGGCTACCCGAACGACGCCGCCTTCGTCAACGAACTGCTCAAGCAGCAGGGCTCGTTCAACTGGATCACGCACACCTGGTCGCACATGTACCTGGGCTGCCAGGTCGGCGGCCCGCAGCCGGCCAACGCCCCGACCGCGGGCAGCGGCGGCACGCTGACCGCCGGCGGCTACAGCTACGAGATCACCGCGGCCACCGCGTACGGCGAGTCGGAGCCCTCCGTCCCGCAGCAGGTGACCGTCGGCGCGAACGGCTCGGTCGCGCTCAGCTGGCCCGACGCCCCCAACGGCGGCGGCCCCTCGCTCGCCAAGCTGGAGTCCCTGTACTCCGGCGGCACCGGCTTCTGGGGCTACAACGTGTACCGCGCGCCCGCCGGTTCGACCAGCTTCGGCCTGGTCGGCCAGGTCGCCGAGGACCCGACCGGCGCGGCCACCGGCTACTCCTTCACCGACACCGGGGCGACCACCCCCGGCGGCGGCCCGGGCAGCACCAGCACCTTCCCGACCGCCACCGACCCCGGCATCGACTGCTCCGCCAACTCCGCCTGGCTGCCGGCCACCAGCACCCAGCCCGACTCCAGCATCGAGCAGGAGATCGGCCTGGACGACGCCTTCGCCGCCAACAACGGGCTGACCAACTTCAGCACCGGCGGCCTGGTCACCGGTGAGCACTCGGGCCTGGAGAACCCCAACATGCCCAAGTCGATGGCCGACATGGGGATCTCCGTCTTCGGCACCGACGCCTCCCGCCAGCCGCAGAGCTACACCATCCAGGGCACCAGCGCCTCGGGGGCGAGCAACACCGCCTCCTCCGCACCGCGCTACCCGAGCAACATCTACTACAACGCGGCCAACTGGCCCGACGAGCTGAGCGAGTACAACACCGCCTACGTCGCGCAGGGCTCCTCGATGGGTGACAGCCAGTACCCCGCGGAGACCGGAAAGTGCGTCAACACCCCCTCCACCACCTGCAGCAGCGCCCCGGCCTCCGAGAGCACCCTGCTGGCGAGCGAGTCGCGGATCATGCTCGGCCACGTGCTGGCCGACGACCCGCGGATGAACTACGCCCACCAGTCGAACCTGATCGGCCCGGCCACCCAGACCGTCAACGGCACCACCTCCGACTACGGCTACACGCTGCTCACCCTGCTGAACGACATGCAGGCGCAGTACAGCAGTTGGTACACCGCGCCGCTGACCCAGATGACCGACGCGACCACCTCGCAGACCATCGGTGAGTCGGCCGCCTGGGCCTCGGCCGAGCAGGCCGGCACGGTCACCGCCTCGGTGAGCAACGGCTCGGTGCAGGTCACCAACTCCGCCGGTGCCGCCGTCACGGTGCCGATCACCGTCCCCGCCGGGAGCACCGTCAACGGCGCGGCCTTCGGCCAGTCCTACGGCGGCACCCTGTCGGCCTGGACCTCGATCGCCGCCGGTGACACCACCACCGTCACCACCACCACCGACACCGCGCCGGCGATCACCAGCGCGGCCACCGCGAACGCCACCGCCGGCGCCGCGTTCAGCGCCACCGTCACCACCAGCGGCAACCCGACGCCCGCCCTCACCGAGAGCGGCACCCTGCCCGGCGGCGTCACCTTCACCGACAACGGCAACGGCACCGCCACCCTGGCCGGCACCCCGGCCACCGGCAGCAGCGGCAGCTACCCGCTCACCATCACCGCCAGCAGCCCCGCCGGCTCGACGAGCCAGAGCCTCACGCTCACCGTCGCCCAGGCCCCCGCGATCACCAGCGCCACCAGCGCGGCGTTCACGGCCGGCACCGCGGGCACCTTCAGCGTCACCAGCACGGGCAGCTCCACGGCCGCCCTCAAGGAGACCGGCGCCCTGCCCGGCGGCGTCACCTTCACCGACAACGGCAACGGCACCGCCACCCTGGCCGGCACCCCGGCCACCGGCACCGGCGGCAGCTACCCGCTCACCATCACCGCCACCAGCCCCGCCGGCACCGCGAACCAGAGCTTCACGCTCTCGGTCGCCCAGGCGCCGGCCGTCACCAGCGCGGCCACGGCGGCGTTCACCGCCGGCACGGCGGGCACCTTCACCGTGACCACCAGCGGCAACCCGGCGGCCGCCCTCACCGAGAGCGGCACCCTGCCCGGCGGCGTCACCTTCACCGACAACGGCAACGGCACCGCCACCCTGGCCGGCACCCCGGCCACCGGCACCGGCGGCAGCTACCCGCTCACCATCACCAGCACCAACAGCGCGGGCACCGCGAGCCAGAGCCTCACGCTCACCGTCACCCAGGCCCCCGCGATCACCAGCGCGGCCACCGTGACCGGGCGGATGCTCACCCCGCTCTCCTTCACCGCCACCACCACCGCCAACCCGACGGCCAGCCTCAGCGAGACCGGCCTCCTGCCGCTGGGCCTCGCCTTCACCCCCGGCAAGAACGGCACCGCCGCCCTCACGGGCCTCCCGCTGCTGCCGGGCACCTACCACCTGAAGCTCACCGCCCGGAACGCCACGGGCAGCACCACCCAGGCCCTCACCGTCACCATCGGCGCCTGACCGCAGCCGCACCGCGGCACCGCCCCTGGTCCCGCCCGCTGCCACGCAGCGGGCGGGACCAGGGGTTTCGCGTCCGACGGAGCTGACGGACGATCACCTCCGTTGCCCGGCAGCCGGATCGGCGCCTAGTCTCGCGCAGCATGCGAGAACTGCTGCGCGACCGGCGGGCCCGCTGGTTCCTCACCGGCCAGGCGGTCTCCTCGTTCGGCGACTCCGCGCTCTGGCTGGCGCTCGGGGTGTGGATCAAGCAGCTGACCGGCAGCAATTCGGCCGCCGGGCTGGCGTTCTTCGTGCTCGCACTCGGCAACCTGACGGCCCCGCTGGCCGGGCTGCCGGTCGACCGGGTGCGCCGCCGCCCGCTGCTGATCGCGGTCAACCTGGCGGCCGCCCTGCTGCGGCGGCTCGGCGAGATCCGCCTGGTGGCGGTCGCGCTGGGCGCGGCGGCCGCGGGGTTCCTGCTCCAGACGGTGCCGGCCGTGCCCGCGGTGCTGGCCGGGGCGGCGCTGCTCGGCACCGGGTTCCCGCTGTTCAGCACCGGCCTGCTGACGCTCTTCCAGCGCGGCACCCCGCCCGCCCTGCTCGGCCGCACCAGCGCCGCCCTGGGGCTGCTGCTCTCGGCCCCGCAGGCGCTGTCGGTGGCCGCCGGGTCCGCGCTGGCCACCGTGCTGGACTACCGCGTGCTGCTCCTGCTGGTCGCGGGCGTGCTGCTGCTGGCCGCCGTTCCGTTGCGGCGCACGGCACTTGACGCATCCTCCGACGACCGGCAGTCGAGTCCCGCCGAGCCGGTCGGACCGGTCGAGCCGGTCGAGCCGGTCGAGGCCGGCTGACGCTGCGTCACCACGGCACCGGGCCGTCCTCGTCGAAGAAGCCGCCGCTCGGGCCCTCGGCCCCGGGCGGCAGGGTGGCGAACTTCACCGCGACGGCGGCGCCTTCGGCGGCGGTGCGGGTGATGTCGTCGGCGAACGACAGCCCCTGCACGAAGTCGGTGGCGCAGGCGCCCGGTGCCACCGCGTTGACCAGGATCCCGTGCGGGCGCAGCTCCTTGGCGTACTGCACGGTCAGCGCGTTCAGCGCCGACTTGGAGGGCGCGTAGGCGCCGAACAGCGGCCAGCGCGGCCCGGTCCCCAGCAGCTCGGTGTGCCGGCCCAGCGAGGCGACCCCGCTGGTCACGTTGACGATCCGGCCGGCCGGGGAGCGCCGCAGCAGCGGGAGCAGCGCGTTGGTGACGGAGAGCACGGCGAAGACGTTGGTCTCGAAGACCTCCCGGAGCACGGCGGTGTCGATCGTGCTGGGGTTCTGCTCGACCAGCGGGCCGGAGACGCCCGCGTTGTTGACCAGCACGTCGAGCCGGCCGTAGCTGGCCTCGATCCACTCGGCCGCCGCGGCGATGTCGGCGGGGTCGGTGACGTCGAGCCGGACGTGCTGGATCCGCGCGTCGCCCGCCGGCTCGCCCGGCGGCTTGCGCGAGCCCGCGAGCACGGTGCAGCCCAGGGCGGCGAGTTGGGCGGCTATCTCGCGGCCGATGCCGCGGTTGGCGCCGGTCACCAGGGCGACGCTGTCCGTCAGGTGTCGCGTGGTCGGGTGTTGCGTGGTGATGTCTGGAGTGGGCATGCGTCGAGTGGACCATCGCCCGCACCCCGGGGGCCAGACCGGTCCGGGTATCGCTCCATACCCGTCAAACATCCCGCTCGTGCGAGGATCATCGGATGAACCGTGTGGAGACCCGTGAGCTGGCCTATTTCCTCGCCGTGGCGCAGGAGTCGCACATCGGCCGGGCCGCCGAGCGGTTGGGGATCGCGCAGCCGCCGCTGTCCCGGGCGGTCCGGGCCCTGGAGCGCCGGCTGGGCGTGGAGCTGCTGGTGCGGCACGCGGGCGGGGTGCGGCTGACCCCGGCCGGCGAGGTGCTGGCCCGCGAGGCGGCCGAGGTGCTGGCCGCGGCCGACGCGGCGGTGCGGCGCACCCGGCGGGCGGCCGAACAGCGGGCCCGGCTGCTGGTCGCGCTCAAGCCGGGCGGCGACGGTGAGCTGCTGCCGGAGATCCTGGCGCACTACCAGGCCGGCGGGGCGGCGGTGCCGGTGGAGCTGGTGTTCTGCGACGGGGCCGAGCGGGTGGCCCGGCTGCGGGACGGCACGGTGGACGCGGCGCTGCTGCACCACCCCTACGACGACCTCACCGACCTCGACGTCGAACCGCTGCTGGTGGAGGCGTCGATGGCGCTGCTGCCCGCCGGGCACCGGCTGGCGGACCGTCAGCGGCTGCTGCTGGCCGACCTGGCCGAGGAGCCGCTGGCCCGCTGGCGCGGCCTGCCGGAGTACGGCGGCACCGGGCCCGAGGTGCACGGCATCACCCAGCTGACCCAACTGGTGGCGCTGGGACAGGCGGTGGGGGTGGTGCCGGAGTCGGTGCGGCAGCACGTGCCGGGCGGCGTGGTCTGCGTGCCGGTCGACGACGCGCGGCCGATCACCCTGCTGCTCGCCTGGCCGCAGCGGAGCACCTCGCCGACGCTCGCCGCCTTCGCCGCGGCGGCGGCCACGGTCGCGGCAAGTCGCTTGCCCGGTTCGGCCACGGACGTTAGTGTCCCTTCCATGACTGCCGGGTCGGCCGCAACGGGCCACGCACGAAACGGTTCCCCGGCCTCGGCATGAGTCCGGGGCGGGCCAGGAGCCCGCCGCCGTCCCTCTTCGACACCGCGAAGCACGCTCGCCACCCCGAAGAGAGGAAGTTCTCAGCATGTCCGACAGCATGTCCGAAAAGCCCGCCACCGCCGTCCAGTTGAACCACACGGCGGTCTACGCCTCCGACCGCAGGACCTCGGCCGAGTTCCTCGCCGGGATCCTCGGCCTCGAAGTCGGGGCCCCGTTCGGCCCGTTCCTGCCGGTGGACCTCGGCAACGGCGTCACCCTCGACTACTTCGAGCTGCGCGACCAGCCGGTGCAGAGCAACCACTACGCCTTCCTGGTCCCCGACGAGGAGTTCGACACCATGATCGCCCGGCTGGAGGCGGCCGGGGTGACGTACTACGCCGACCCGCAGCACACCCAGCCGGGCCGGACCAACGACATGTTCGGCGGTCGGGGCGCCTACTTCGACGACCCCGACCGGCACAACATGGAGATCATGACCCGCCCCTACGCGCGCCCCTGACGCCGCCGAGGTCTCCGACTACCGTGCGGAGACCGTCGGCACGCCCTGCACCCGGCCGGCCAGCAGCGCGGCGATGTGGTCGGCGCACCGCACGGCGGCCTCGGCCATCGCGCCGGCCGTCATGCCGGCCAGGTGCGGGGTGAGCAGGGTGCGGGGCGCGCCGACCAGCGGGGAGGCGAAGGCCGCGTGCTCGTGGGCGAAGGTGTCCACGGCCGCTGCGGCGAGCGGATGCCCGGGGTCGCGCAGCGCGTCGGCGAGCGCCTGCTCGTCGACGATGCCGCCGCGCGCGGTGTTCAGCAGGATCGCGCCGGGCCGCAGCTCGGCGAGTTCGGCGGCGCCGATCAGGCCCCGGGTGTGCCCGGTCAGCGGGAGGTGCACGGAGAGCACGTCGCTGCTGCGCAACAGGTCCTGCAAGGTGGCGACTTGGGGTACCTCGGCGGGCACGCTCGGGCGGGCCAGGGTCTGCACGGTCATGCCGAGCGCGGTGGCCCGGCGGGCCAGTTCGGCACCGATCCGGCCGAAACCGAGGATGCCGAGCGTGAGTTCGCCGAGCTCCCGGGCGGGCGCGCCGGGAGCGCCCCAGCGACCGTTCTGACTTCGGGCGTGATGCTCGGTCAGTTCCCGGGTGAGCGCGAGGAGTTGGGCGAGCGCGAACTCGGCGACGGCGCCCGCGTTGGAGCCCGGCGTGTGGGTGACGGTGACGCCGTGCCGGGCGGCGGCCGCCAGGTCGACGTGGTCGGTGCCGGAACCGGCCCGGCCGATCACCCGCAGCGGGTTGCGCAGCGTCGGGTCGGTGGCCGCGGCCAGCAGGGCGGCGCGCAGCGGCACCCCGGCCCGGGACTTGACGGCGTGGAAGCCGTCGGCGGAGCACAGGAAGGCGGTCAGGGCCTGCTCGTCGAACGGGTCGAAGTCGGTGAACGCGACCTCGGCGCCCCAGCGTTCCCGCACCGGCGCCGGGTGCTCGACCCGGCGCAGGTTCAGGGTGGGCGCGAGCCCGTGGCCGAGCACCCGGGCCAGCTCGCGGTCGAGCAGCGGTCCGGGTGCGGCGTCGAGCAGCAGGATGCGGTGCGGGTCCCCCATGCACGGCAGCCTATCCGGCCCGGCTCGGCCAGTTGTCGAGGGCCACGTGCAGGGCCTCCAGCGAGCGGTGCCAGGACTCTTCGACCACCCGGCTGTCAGCGAAGCCCTGGTTGAGCTCCAGGTGGATGTAGCCGTGGAAGGAGGCGCGCAGCAGGCGCCCGGCGTCGGTCAGGTCGGGCTCGGTCAGGCCGTAGCCGCGCAGCACGCCGCGGGTCAGCTCGACGCCGCGCCGGAAGCCGGGCGAGTCGGCCACCTCCTCGGGCTCGAACTGGAGCTGGGTGGCGGCGTACCGGCCGGGGTGGGCGAGCGCGAAGTCGCGGTAGGCGTCGGCGAAGGCGAACAGCGCGTCCTTGCCGGCCCGGCCGGCGACGGCCAGCGCAATCCGTCGGCTCATCTCCTCGGCGGCCAGCAGGGCCACCCGGACCCGCAGCTCGCGCAGGTTGCGCACGTGCGAGTAGAGGCTGGCGTCCTTCACCCCGAACTGCCGTGCGAGGCCGGAGACGGTCAGCCGGTCGAGGCCGTTCTCGTCCGCCAGTTGGGCCGCCGCCTCGGTGAGCCGGGCGGCGGTGAGCCCTGCGCGCGCCATGCGGTGTCCTCCGGAGGGATTCCTAGGGTGTCTAGGCACGAACCTAGCATGGTGCTCCCCCATGCCGGGGGCGGCCATCTGCGCGACCACCCCCGGCACGGATGCCGGCCCCGGCCCGGCTCAGGCCGTCGCGGCCCGCGGCTCCGGCGGCCGGCCCGGGCCTGCGACGGTGCGGTCACGCTGCAGGTCGAGCAGTTCCCGGAACAGGCCGGTCGGCTGCTCGGCCAGCTCCTGCCAGGTGCCGCTCTGCACGATCCGCCCCTGGTCGAGCACGATCACCCGGTCGGCGAGCGCCGCGTTGGCGATGTTGTGGGTGACCAACAGGGTGATCCGGCCGGGCGCGAAGGCGCGCAGGGCGTGCAGCAACCGGTGCTCGGCCCGCGGGTCGAGGTCGGAGGTCGGCTCGTCGAGGATCAGCAGCCCGGGGTTGCGGGCCGACCGGTACAGGGCCCGGGCCACCGCCGCGCGCTGCCAGCCGCCGCCGGAGAGTTCGGCACCGCCCAACCAGCCCTGGGCGAGCAGGGTCTGCCACCCCGAGCGCAACCGGGCGACGATCTCGTCGAAGCCGGTGGGCGAGGCGGCCCGCTCCACCTCCGCCATCAACTCCCGGGTGAGCTGGCCCAGGTGGACGTTCTCAGCCGCACTCAGCGGCCACCTGGCGAATTCCTGCGGCACCCGGGCCACCCTGGTCCACAGCCCCTCGGCGTCCAACTCGCCCACCGGCACGCCGTCCCAGCAGATCCGGCCGGACTGCGGCAGGTAGAGCCCGGCCAGGTACTTGAGCAGCGTGGACTTGCCGCTGCCGTTCTGCCCGATCAGCGCCACCACTTCACCTTGACGGAGCGTCAGGCTGACGCCCCGCAGGGCGGGTTCCTGCTGGTCGCCCGGGTAGCAGTGGGCCAGCTCGCGGACCTCCACCAACTCCGGTGCGCCCGGCACCAGCCGGCCGCGGCGGATCCGGTGCCCGCCCGCCTCGTCCAGGAAGCGGAAGTAGTCGTCCAGGTAGAGCCCCATCCGGTAGAGCCGGGCGCCGTTGCCCACCATGCCCTGCACGCCGGCCGTGGCGGTGCGCAGCGCGAAGGTCGCCGAGCCCGCGGCGGCCAGGCTGATCCGCCCGCCCGCGACCAGGTAGAGCAGCAGGCCCCAGATCAGCGCGCTGCCGGCGCCGGTGCCCAGCGCGGCGAGCAGCGAGACCCGGGCGGCCTGCCGCGCGGCCCGGTCGGTGGCCTGCGCGATCCGCGCCTCCACCTGCCGGTACTTGCCCAGCATGAACGGCAGCAGCTGGTCCGAACGGACTTGGTCGGCCCGGCTCTTGTCGATCAGGAACCAGCGGTAGATGCGCAGCGCGACCCGTTCCTCGTTGGTGGTGACGGCGGCCAGGTAGTGGATCCGTGCGGTGCGCACGGCGCCGATTCCGGCCGGCACCGAGCCGAGCAGCAGGAACGGCACCAGCCAGGGGTGCAGGGTGCCCAGCACGCCCGCCGCGGCGGCCAGCGAGACCGTGGCGGCCGTCACGTCCTGGGCGGCGGCGAGGAGTTCGGGCGTGGTGCTGGCGCCCCGGTCGGCGGACTCCCACTGCTCGGCGTAGGCGGGTTCGTCGTAGGCGGCCAGCTCGGCGGAGCAGCCGGCGGCGATCAGCGCCAGGTCGGCCTCCCGGTTGATCCGCGGGGCGATCCTGGCGGACAGCCCGGTGGCGGCGATCGCCAGCCCGGCACGCAGTGCGGTGGCACCCGCGACCAGGGCGAGCGAGGGCGCGGCGCGACGCAGGTGGGTGCCGAGCTGGCCGGGCAGGAAGAGCGCGTGCAGGGTGCCGGTGGCGGCGTAGAGCGCGAGCGCGCCGAAGACGCCGGCGAGCAGCTGGCAGAGCAGCAGCAGGGCGGTGCCACGGCTGTCCGCCCGCCAGGACAACTCCAGGGTGCGGTAGAGGAGTTGGGGCAGGCGACGGAGCATCGTCACAGTGCGGACGGGGGCGGCGAGCCGGTCCTGCTCCTCGCGCGAGCGGCGGGTGCGGATGTGCTCGCCCGCAGGGGGCGGAGCGGGTTGGTCGGGGTCGGTCGTCACGGTGCTGGGTTCTGACACTGTGCTCCCTAGGTCGGCTCCGGGCAGCCCGGGTCGCCGGGCGGGCGGCCGCAGTTGAGCGCGGCGGACCGGCCGGGGGCGGCGGGCTACCTGGGTGGTCGACCGGCGTCTGCCGGTGCGGTCCCCGATCCTGGCAGCGCGTCGCCGGGCCGTTCGGCGTGTCCCGACGGGTCTCACTCGATCCGGGCGGATCCGTGTCCCGGTCGGCGCGTTGCTGGCGCGCGATCTTCGAATCGCCTTTCGAACACCCGGGACTTCCGACGGCTCCCGACGGCTCCTGACAGCCCCGACGCGTCGGAGATGTTTGACGCGTCGGAAATCTCCGACGTATGGTCGTGGCATGCCGACCGACGTGTTCGGCGTACTGGCCAACCCGGTGCGCCGCAAGCTGCTCGACTGCCTGCGCGACGGACCGCGCTCCACCGGCGACCTCGCCGGGCTATTCGAGCTGGGCAGACCGGCCGTCTCCGAGCACCTGGCCGTCCTGCGGGCCGCCGGGCTGGTCCGCGAGGAGCCGCGCGGCCGGCACCGCTTCTACCACCTGGAACCGGGTCCACTGGCCGAGGTCGAGGCCTGGCTGCGCCCGTTCGAGCAGTACTGGTCGCAGCGCCTGGACGCCCTGGCCGCCGTACTGGACGAGGAGAACCCCGAATGACCGCCGAACCCGCAGAGACCCCGGGAACCCCGGGAACCCCGGGAACCCCGGGAACCCCCGAGATCCGCCTGGACCGCCTGCTGCCCCACCCGCCGGCCGCCGTCTGGGCCGCGCTCACCCGGCCCGAGCTGCTGGCCCGCTGGTGGGCCGCCGGCGACATCGCGCCAGTGGTCGGCCACCGCTTCACGCTCGACATGGGCGCGTTCGGGCAGCAGCCCTGCGAGGTCACCGCCGTCGAGCCGGAGCGGCTGCTCGCCTACCGGTTCGCCGAGGGCACCCTGGACACCACCATCACCTGGCGGCTGGAGCCCACGGCGGACGGCACCCGGCTGCGCCTGGAGCACGCCGGCTTCGACCTCGACTCCCCCATGGGCCGCCAGGCCTACCAGGGCATGGGGCACGGCTGGCCGCACGTGCTGGACCGGCTCGCGGCGGAGCTGACCACCGCCTGACGGTCCGTCAACTGCCCTTTGAGCAGGCTGATTAGAAGAAGTCGCCGTCGTCCTCGTAGTAGTTGTTCACCACCACGTCGGGGCGGTCGTCGCTGAACGCCTCGTCGAGCAGCACGCCGCCGAGCACCCCGGCCACGCCCGCGCCGATCAGCGCACCGGTGCCGTAGCGCCGCGGCTGCTCCGGCGGCAGCTGACCGTGCTGGTGGGGGTAGCCCTGCTGCACCGGCTGCGGGTAACCCTGCTGCTGGGCGTAGCCCTGCTGCACCGGCTGCGGCGGGGTGTAGAACGGCGGCACCGTGCTCTGCACCCGCTGCGCGCAGTGCGCGCAGGTGTGGACCTCGCGCGGCACGCCCCACTGCGGGGACCAGAGCACGGCGGTCGTCCCGGCGCCGTGCGCGGGGTCGAAGAAGCAGGTCACGGGGGCACTCCTCGGGGTGGACGCCGGGATGAACGAGGGGGCGGGCGCGGCGGGCGGCGGCACGGCGGCCGCCGGTGCGGGAGCGGGCGCAGGTGCAGCCGCCGGTGCGGGCTCGGGCACAGCAGCAGTCGCAGGCGCAGGCGCAGGCGGCTCCTGGAGCAGCGCCACCCCGTAGTCGGTGGCGATCCCCGCCAGCCCGGTCGCGTACCCCTGCCCGATCGCGCGGAACTTCCAGTCCCCGCGGTGCCGGTAGAGCTCGCCGAAGACCATCGCCGTCTCGGTCCGCGCCTCCGCCGCCAGCTCGTAGCGGGCGATCTCCAGGCCGCTGCCGGGGTCGGCCAGCCGGACGAACGCCTGCCGCACCCGGCCGAAGTCCTGCCGCCGCTCGGCCGCCTGGTAGATCGCCACCGCGAAGACCACGGTCTGCACCTCGGCCGGCACGGCGGCCAGGTCGACCTCGATCTGCTGCCGGTCGCCGGGGCCGGCCGCGCCCGCGTCGACCGAGCCGCCGTGGTGGCGGACCGAGCCGTCGGGGCTGCGCAGGTTGTTGAAGAAGACGAAGTGCCGGTCGGAGACGACCCGGCCGGAGGCGTCGCACAGCAGCGCGCTGGCGTCGAGGTCGTAGCTCCCGTCGACCGTCCAGCCCAGCCCGACCAGCACCGTGCCGAGCCCCGGTGCCAGCTGGCCCAGGGAGACGTTGCCGCCCATCGTCAGCGCCACGCCCATGGACCCTCCTCCGTCACGGAGCCCGTCGACCGGCGTGCGACGGGCTTTCGTCGCCGATAACGCCGTACTCGACCCGGTTGGTTCCCGGCGCCCCGCGCCCGGCGCCCCGGTGGGTCCGGCCCCGGTCAGACCCGGTCGCCCCGGATCACGGCCGCCAACTCGATCTCCGTGCTCACCGGCCGCGGCAGCCCGTCCAGCAGCACGGCGGCCAGCGTCACCATGTCGGACCACTCCATCACCAGCCGCCGCCCGTCCCGCAGGTAGGCGTTGCGCCCCCATGCCTGGCCGCGCGCGGCCAGCTCGGGGAAGTCGGCGACCCCGGGGTTCAACACCCGTCGCCATCCCGCCGCCGATATCTCGGCATCCCAGAAACCCGGACCAGCAATCATCAAGCCTCCCTCACAGGGCCGTCACACTACTGCCCCGCCGATCGCGCCCGCGCACCAGGGTCCGTACACGCACCACCGCACGCACCGGACCCCCCGCCGGGCCCGGCACGCGACGGGGCCCGGACGCCGCTCGGCGTCCGGGCCCCGGGATCTCAGACCGTGCGGACGTTACTGGGCGGAGCCGCGCCCGCGCCGGCCGAGCAGCAGACCGGCCGCCACGCCGAGCGCGCCGAGCACCACGCCGGCGATGCCGAGCGCGCGGGCGGTGTTGTCACTGCTCGCCGACGACTTGCCCGCGGCGCTGGCCGCCGGCGCGGCCCCCGCACTGGGCGCGGCGCTCGCCGAGGCGTCGCTCGCGGCGGTCAGCTTCAGCACCGGCGCCGGGTGCTCCGGCTCCGGCTGGCCGTCCTTGGGCACGTCGATCCAGCGCACGACGGTGCCGTCGCTGTAGGTCTGCAGCGCCTTGAAGACCACCTGGTCGGTGCCGTCCGGCAGGGCGCCGAAGTCGACCGTGAAGTCCTGGTAGTGGCCGGGCGCGATCTGGCCGCCGGTCCAGACGATCTGCGAGACCACGTCGGTGATGTCGCCGTCGTCGGTGTGGATCGGGGTGGTCAGCTTGGTGGTCTGGATCTGGTCGGTCCAGCCCGGCACCGGCGCGACCAGCGCGGACGGGATCGGGTGGTCGGTCGGGAAGTCCACCTCGACCTTGACGGTGTTGGCGTTGTCCTGCTCGTTCGGCACCCGGAAGGCGAAGGTCTGGTCGGTCGCGTTCGCGGGGACGCTGCCCGGCTGCACGGTCACGTGGGCGGCGGCGGGCAGGGCGGTCAGCAGGACGGCAGCGCCGGCCGCCGCGAAGGCGGCGGTGAGGCGGCGGGCGGAAACGGAAAACGACATGGGGGTACTCCTGGTCGGCGGCTTGGCCTGTGGTGGTCGGACGGTCGGTGATCGGACGTCAGCCAACGGACGCCAGTGATCAGACGTCGGAGATCAGACGTCGGTGATCGGACGTCAGTGATCGGACGTCAGTGATCGGACGTCAGTGAACCGGGACCACCGGCGGGCCGCGCCGGGCCAGGGAGTGCCGCAGGACCGCACGGCCGGGCGCGCCGGGCGGCGGGTCGGCGGGTACGAAGCGAGCACCGGCGGGCTCCGGCACCGCCGCGCGCGCCTCGATCAGCGCGAGCACGGTGCGGGCGGCACCCGCGCAGCGCCGGGCCGCAGCGGCGGCGGCCCGGGAGGTCGAGCTGACCAGCCGCCACACGGCGGCCTCGCCGCGCCGCAGCCACCAGCCGGCGACGACCGTGGCGAGCAAGTGGCCGAGCAGCATCGCGGGGCTGAGCCCGAGCACCGCGTGGTGCCAGAGCGCGCCGGGCGCGACGCCCGAGCCGGACGCCCCCGGCATCCCGGACATCCCGGGCATGCCCAGCATCCCGCCCGTCGCCCCGGCGGGCGGGGCCTGCCGGATCGCCTGGGCCAGCTGGAAGAGCAGGTGCAGGGCGAGCTGTCCGCCGGCCAGCCCGGCGGTGATCGCCCGCAGCGAGCGCTCGCGCCGGGCGGCCCGGATCGCGGCGGCCAGCGCGAGCAGCCACCCGAAGAGCACCGCGCCGAGCGGGATCCCGGCCCCCGAGCCGATCAGGTGTCCGCCCACCCCGAGAAGCACGCAGACCGTCGCAAAAGGGACGGCCCGAACCAGCGTCAGGTCCAGTGCGGCGGAGCGCGCGGACTCGACGACGGGGGCATTCATGGCCGGGCCATCATGGCACTTGATCCACTCCGGCGACAGATGGCCCCGCAGGGGGCGCGCGAGGCCCGCCGCACCCCGGCTTCTCGACGCGAGCCGGCCTGCGGCGACGGCGCCGGTGGTAGGAAAGACCCATCGACCGAGGACGAACGGTCGGACGGCGAACGACCAGGGGTGAGCACGGTGGCCGAGGAGCGGCGGTGCGACGGCCCACCTGGCACTCCCGCCGGCGCGCCCCCTGACGGACCGACAGCGGACACCCCGCTCGCCCTCGCCTTCGACGCGCTCTTCGCCGACCTGCTCCCCCGTCTCTACCGGCGGGCCGCGCTGCTCACCGGCGAGGGCGCCCAGGACGCGGTGCACGACACCTACCTGAAGCTGCGCCCGCACCCGGAACGGCTGCTCGGCCACCCGGTGCCGTACGCCTACGCCTTCCGCACCCTGGTGAGCGTGATCCACAACACCCGGCGGCACCGGCGCCGGCACGTCCTGGTCGACCGGGTGCCGGAGCAGCCGGAGCCGGGCGGCGCACTGGTGCTGCGCGAGGCCGAGTGGCAGTCACGGTGGCTGCTCGGACAGTTGACGCTCCGTCAGGCCGCCGCCGTGCTGCTGGTCGACCTCGACGCGCACACCATCGACGAGGCCGCCGCCATCCTGGGCGTGCACCGCGGCACCGTCTCCCGGGCGCGCGCCCGCGCGCTCTCCCACCTCCGCACCCTCGCCAAGGACGGCGACGCATGAGGCCGCACCGCGAGTCCGCCGATGCCACGGGCGACCGGCTCCGCACCCTGCTGCGGGCCGCCGACGACGACGTCGAGGTCCCTCCGGACCTGTTCGACCGGATTCGCCGGCCCCGCCCGACGCCCGCCGCACCGCCGGCAGCGCGGCGGCGACGTCTGCGACCGCTGCTGGCCGCGGGTGCGGTCGCGGTGGTGGCGGCCGGTGCGGCGCTGCTGGCGGGCACCGGGGGGTTGCACCTGTTCCACCGGCAGTCAGCACAGGCCCCGCCGGGCGGCACGGGCATCACCGTCACGGTCTACAACGCGGAGGCCGGCTGCCGCCCGCTGCACACCCTCGAATGCGCCCTCGACCTGCTCCAGAACCCGCACGAGCGCTACGTCGCGCAGTACTCGGCCGGCCTGGTCTGGCACGGCGAGCGGCTGTCCGCCGACTGCGTGGTCACCGACGGGACCCTGCTGACGGACGAGGCCGGCGTCTCCAGCCGGCGCTGGTACCACGTCACCCTGCCCACCGGCGCGACCGGTTGGCTCCCGGGCGCCCGCACCCGCAACACCGAGGAGGTCCCGTTCTGCGCCACCGACCCGGCTCTGCCGCCCGACACCCTCCCCGGCCCGACGTCCTCCCCCTGAGTCAGCCCCTGCTCCGGGCCGTCACCTCCGCCCGCTCACCAGCAGCGCGGCGTGCGGGAGCAGCAGCGTCCCGTCGGCGTCGGCGAACTCGCGGCTCAGCTCCAGGTAGTGCCCGCGCACCAGTTCGCGGACCGACTCCTCCTGCGCCAGCAGCAGTTGGCCGATGAACCCGATCCCGGCCGCCGCACCGTCCCACCACTCCTGCCGGCCCGCGCGGTGCTCCCAGCGCAGCTCGACGCACTCCGGCTCGCGCCAGCCGGCCGACTCCAGCAGTGCCACCAGGCCCGCCGGGGTGCGTGGGAAGTCGTGCTCGGCGTCCAGCGGCGGCAGGTGGGCGGGGCGGGTGACCCCGGCGGCCTCGACAGCCCGCCAGAGCAGGGTCTGCCCGGCGGCGGCCGGCACCGCCCAGATGGTCAACGCGATCCGCCCGCCCGGCCGGACCACCCGGCGCAGCTCGGTCAGCGCGGCGGCCGGCCGGCCGACGTGGTTGAGCACGAAGTTGCCCACCACGGCATCGAACTCCTGGTCCGCACAAGGAAGTTCCGGCAGCGTGCCGAGCCGGACCGCAGCCTGCGGCACCGCCTCGCGGGCCAGTTCCACCATGCTGGGCTCGGCGTCCACGGCGGTGACCAGGGCCGCCCGGGCGACCGCGGCGGCCGCCACGGTGCCGGGCCCGGTGCCGACGTCGAGCACCCGGTCACCGGCACCGACCCCGGCCGCGTCCAGCAACTGCGGCACGGCGCCGGCGCAGAGCTTGGCGAAGCTGTCCGCGTACGCGCGCCCGCGCCCGGCCCAGGCCCGCCGCTCGTACCCGTCGAAGGGCGTCTCCGACTCCCCCACCCCCGGCCGTTCCGGTTCGGTGGCGCCCAGGTGCAGGTCGGAAAGGTGAAGGTTCCTCATGTGGCGAACCTACCGACCACGCCGCCCGGCGGACCAGCCTCCCCGACCACCGCCGATCCACCGCCCGCCGCCCGCCGCCGACTGCGGCGCCCCCACCCGACGCCGCGTCAGTCCACCTGCTTCGCGGCGTCCCTGGCCTGGGTCCGGCGCGCGTATGCGCGCGCGGCGCGGACCCGGTCGCCGCACCGGGTGGAGCACCAGTGCCGGGCCGCGTGGGTGCGCAGCAGGTAGCGGGTGCAGGGGGTGGCGGCGCAGCGCACCATCAGCTCGGCGTCGGGGCCGGTGAGCAGTTCGGCGGCGTCGGCGGCGACTGCGGCCATGGCGTGCTCGGCGGCGCGGTCGGCCGGGTGGGCCGGGGCGCGGTGCAGGCCGCGGGTCTCGTCCCAGCGCAGCAGGGCCGCCGAGGGCGCGGTGGTCAGCGCGGTGTTGACGGCTTGGAGCGCCGCCGGCGGGGCGGGCGTGCCTTCGACGCACGCCGAGAGCAGTGCTCTCAATTGTGAGCGGAGCTCTCGAAGGCGACCCGCGCAGTACTCGTAGAGCACCGCGTCGTCGGTGGCCAGGTCGTGAGCGCGCAGCCAGTGGACGGCGGCGTCCGGGCTGTCGAGCAGGTCGACCGGCCCGGCGGGCAGGGCGAGCAAGGTGTTGGCGAAGGCGAGCGCGACGTGCTGCGCGGAGCCCGGCGCGGGCGGCAGTGGGTCGGCGGCGGTCACGGTCTCTGTCACGCCTCTCATGTTAAACCTTGCGCTTCTCCGTGAGGAGTAGCTAGATTTCCCTCACGGCAAACGCCAGCTTTTCCCATGAGGGAGATTAATAATGGCCAGCATTACTGTCTTCGGCGGCCCCACCGCGCTCATCGAGTTCGGCGGCCTGCGCCTGCTGACCGACCCGACCTTCGACGCGCCGGGCGACTACCCGGTCGGCGCCGACCGGAAGCTCACCAAGACCGCGCCCACCGCCACCACCCCCGCCGCACTCGGCCGGATCGACGCGGTGCTGCTCTCCCACGACGAGCACCCGGACAACCTGGACACCGCCGGGCGGGCCTACCTCACCGAGGTGTCGACCGTGCTCACCACCCCCAGCGGCGCGGGCCGGCTCGGCGGTTCCGCCCGGGGCCTGGCCCCCTGGCAGTCCGTCACCCTGCCCCGCCCGGACGGCGGCACGGTGACCGTCACCGCCACACCCGCCCAGCACGGCCCCGAGGGCTGCGAGCCGCTGACCGGCGAGGTGATCGGCTTCGTGCTGACCGCCGACGACCTGCCCTCGGTCTACGTCAGCGGCGACAACGCCTCACTCGCGGTGGTCAAGGAGGTCGCCGACCGGTTCGGCCCGGTCGACACCGCGCTGCTGTTCGCCGGCGCCGCCCGCACCGTGCTCTTCGACGGCGCCCTGCTCACCCTGGACAGCGCCCAGGCCGCCGAGGCCGCCGCCCTGCTCGGCGCCCGCGAGGTGGTGCCCGCCCATTTCGACAGCTGGGGCCACTTCACCGAGGGCCGCGAGCAGCTGACCGCTGCCTTCACCACCGCCGGCCTCGCCGACCGCCTGCGGTTCTCCTCCTGACCCCGCGTCAGGAGGGTTGCTCACACCTGGGACGGGCCCAGCGCGTCGAACGCCGCGCCCACCAGCTCGGCCAGGTCGTCCACCCCGTCGTGCTCCGCCCAGTAGACGACCGCCTCGGCGGAGGCCGCCAGCATCGCCGCGACCAGCGCGCGCACCGGGAGGTCGCCGGCCGGGCGGCCGGTCCGCTCCGCGATCAGCGCGCAGAGCCGGTCCGAGGTCTCCTGCTGCTCCGCCATCGCGCGGGCCCGGATCGCCGGCACGGCACGGAAGAGCTGCATCCGCAGCAGCACCTCGTCACGCTCCACCGCGAGGATCTGCCGCAGCGGTCCGATCATCGCCTGCCGGAGCGACTCGATCAGCGGCTCGTCCACCGGGCGGCTGCGGAACCCGTTCTCCAGCAGCGGGTCGTAGTCGTCGCTGATGACCACGTCTTCCTTGGTCGGGAAGTACCGGAAGAAGGTGCTGGGCGAGACCTCGGCCTGGGAGGCGATCTGGTCGACCGTGGTGGCGTCGTACCCCTGCTCGGCGAAGAGGTCGAAGGCCGCCGAGCGGATCGCCCGGCGGGTCTTCAGCTTCTTGCGCTCGCGCAGGCCGAGCGGAGCGGCGAGCAGCTCCTCCAGCTCGGAGCCGGCGGCGGGTCGGATGTCAGGCAGGCCGGGGGTCATGCCCTGGATTCTGCCTCACCTCCGGCCCGGCCCGGCATCCGCCAGGCGATCAAGGCCGCGGAGAGCACCGCCCCGATCCCGCAGGCCAGCAGCACCAGGTCCATGCCGTGCACGAAGGCGGCGCGCGCGGAGAGCGCCAGGGCCGGGTCGTTCGCCGCCCGCGCGATCGCCTGCGCGGCCGAGACCGAGCCGCGCGCGGTGTGCGCGGCGGCGGCCGGCAGTCGACCGGTCGTCAGCCGGGCCGTGTAGGCGCCCGCGAGCAGGCTGCCGAGCAGTGCGACGCCGATCGCGCTGCCGGACTGGCGCAGTGTCTGCAGCAGGCCGGAGCCGACGCCGGCCCGGTCCTCCGGCAGCGCCGCCATCGCAGCGCCCATCGCGGGGACCATGGTGAACCCGGTGCCGAGACCGAGCAGCGAGAGCCAGATCGCGGTGCGGCCGTAGCCGTCGCCGCCGGAGGTGGTGGCGCCCAGCAGCATCGCGGCCGCCATCACCAGCAGGCCCGCGGCGATCACCCAGCGCGCCGACAGCCGGTGGACCAGCCGCTCCGCCGCCCGCGCCGCGACCAGCAGCCCGGCCATCAGCGGCATCAACCGGATCCCGGTGCCGAGCGCGTCGTAGCCGAGCGCCGACTGCAGGTACTGCGGCAGTACGAAGAGGCCGCCGGCCAGCACGAACGAGACCAGCACCGAGGCGACCGAGCTCCAGCGGTAGGCCTGGTCGGCGAGCAGGGTGAAGTCGACCATCGGGTTCGGCTGGGTGCGCTCGCGCCGGACCAGGCCGCCGAGCAGCAGCACCGCCGCGACCAGCGCGGCCACCACCTTCGCGGAGCCCCAGCCGTCGGCCGGGCCCTGGATGATGCCGAAGGTGAGCGCGGCCAGCCCCAGCACGCCGATGACGGCGCTGACCGGGTCGACCCGCGGCACCGAGGGGTCGCGCGACTCCGGCACCAGCCACAGGCAGGCGGCGATGCCGATCACGATCAGCGGCACGTTGATCAGGAAGATCGAGCCCCACCAGAAGTGGTTGAGCAGCAGCCCGCCCAGCATCGGGCCGAGCGGCATGCCGATCGCCATCCCCGCCGTCATGATCGCCACGGCGCGCGGTCGCTCGGCCGGGCTGAACAGGCTCGGCAGGATCGCGATGCCGAGCGGCATGATCAGCGAGCCGCCGAGCCCCATCACGGCGCGCACCGCGATCAGCGTGGCGGAGGAGTCCGCCAGCGTGCCGACCATCGAGGCGACGCCGAACAGCACCAGCCCGCCGATCAGCAGCCGGCGCCGCCCGAACCGGTCGCCGAGCAGGCCGGCCGGCAGCATCGCGGCGGCGAAGACCACCAGGTAGGCGTCGGCGATCCACTGCAACTGGCCGGTGGAGGCGTGCAGTTGCACCGCCATCTCGGGCAGCGCGACGTTCAGGATGGTGCCGTCGAAGCCGAGCACCAGCACGCTCAGGCAGATCGCGGCCAGCGCCCACCAACGGCGGTTGCCGCCCCGGCCCGCCCCACCGGGCGGCGCGGCGGTGCTCGCGGTCGCGTCCGTCATCGCACTCGCGGTCCCGCTCGTGGTCCCGTCCACGGTCATGGCAGCCCCCTTGAGAGTCCCTGTCTTATGACAGTAACTCTCATTTCGGAGACGCTGTCAATCGAACAGGGGCAGGGGCATGCGCGAGCAGCCCAGCGCCGTCAACGGCCCTGGGCTGCTCGTGTCTTGGGTCTCGGGTCGGTCAGAAGGTGGTCATGGGGATCAACGCGGTCACCGCTCCGCAGCCAGGTCGACCCGCTGCCACTGACCCTCGCTCGGCGCCGCGCTGAAGTCGTATCGCGCCCCAGCGGGCCCGAGGGCGAGCAGGGATATCGAGGTCGAGCCCCAGATCCGCCCGTCGCCGAAGTCCCGACGCTGTATCAGGGCGGCCCGGTCGTCCAGCTCCAGGCCGTCCCCGCAGGCGAGCGGCAGCCACTCGCCCCAGGCCTGCCGGGTCGAGCCCGCGCCGGGCTCGGGGCGCACCGCCGCCGCCAGCCGGGCCCGGAAGTGCACGGCCCGGGCGGCCATCATCAGCCGGGCCCGCCGCGAGGTGGTGCGGTTCTCCGCCCGGCCCTCCAGCCCGTCGTTGACCACGACGCTCAGCCCGGTCGGCAGCGCCCGGTCGACCAGCTCGCCCCCTCCCCAGCTCAGCACCCGCACGCCGGTGGGCCGCGCCAGGACCAGGTGGAACGGGTCGTACCGTTCGAGGTCCGTGCGGTCGAGGCGGTCGAACCCGCCCTCGGTCACGGCGAGCAGCGGCAGGCCCCCGCGCGAGAGGCGGGCGTGCGGGTCCGCCGCCGGGCCGAAGCCGTTGAGCAGGCACGCCACCGCCGGTCCGTCCCCGGACCCGTCACCCGGCCGGACGGCGAGCCAGGTGCCGCCCGCGACCAGGTCGAGGCCGCCGACCAGGTCGGGGCTCGACGGCCAGTGGTGGTCCGGCGGCAGCCACTGCCGGCCGACGTACTCGTCCCGCACCGAGAGCAGCAGCACCGGCACGGCCGATGTCGGTTCGATGCTGATGAACGCCGTACACATGTCGCCCCCGTGGACTTCCTGAACTGCCGATCGCAGGTACCACCCTCGTGACGATCCTCGCACGCCTGATCGACCGGCCCGCCGGACCGGCCCCCGATCGCCCGGCTGGACCGGCCCCCGATCGATCAGGAATCAAGAAGCCCCCGCCCCGGCCCCGCTCGTAGCGTGGAGACACCGCCGGGGAGCACCGGCACCGGAGCAAAAGGAGAGGTCAGATGGCCGACAACTTCAAGGCGATCATCTACCCGGTCAAGGACCTGGAGAAGGCCAAGGCCCTGTTCACCACCCTGCTCGGCGCCCAGCCGGACCAGGACGCCCCCTACTACGTCGGCTGGACCATCGACGGCCAGAACATCGGCCTCAACCCGCACGGCTTCGACCAGGGCATGACCGGCCCGGTCCCCTACGTGGACGTGGCCGACCTCGAAGCCCGGATCGACGCCCTGACGGCGGCCGGCGCGAGCGTCCGGCAGCAGCCCACGGACGTCGGCGGCGGCCTGCGGATCGCCACCGTCGAGGACGCCGACGGGAACATCATCGGCCTGCGCGGGTAGGCGACCCCCGTGGTCCCGGCCGGCGCCACCGGCCGCGTGCCCACCGGCACGCGGCCGGGCCCGCGCCGCCGCGAGCCCGCACGCTACGGTTGCCCACCGAGACCACGACGCACCACGACGCACCACCAGGCACAGGCACCACCAGGCACCACCACTCACGGAAGAAGAGCCATGCCCCGCAGGACGGCGGCTGCTCTACGGCTCGACGCCGACTGCCGGTCCCGGCTTCGGGACCACCCGCGCCGGCCATCCCGACTCACCTCCCGCACACGTCGTCAGGCGGCCCGCTTCGAGACCGAACGGGGCCTGCACGAGCGGCGGCTCGAAGACGCCGTCCACCGCTGGCGGGCGTTCACGCGCCGTCCGGGCCGCACGCTCTACCTGCCCGAGCCGGACCTGCCGGGCTACGACATCTGGGACGACCGCTCGCTGATCGAGCGGGCCATCGGCGCGCTCGACGCACGGGCGGCTCGGGAGCTCGCCTCGGTCGTCAGGGACGTCGACGCCGCCTTCCTGGCGCGCACCCTGCCCGACCCGTACGCTCCGCGCGCCTGGCCGTGGTGGCGCCGCAGGTGCCAGGAGCTGGGCGACATCCTGGACGTCCCCTCGCAGGCGCACGGCCGGCCGGCCGGACCGTAGGCGAGCCCCGGGTCCGTCACCCCTCGCCGGCGTGCGCCCGCAGCAGCGCGGCGATGTCCAGCTTCCCCATCGCCATCATCGCCTTGGTGGCCCGGGCGGCCTTCTCCGGGTCGGGGTCGCCCAGCAGCTGCGGCATCACCGTCGGCACCACCTGCCAGGACACCCCGAACCGGTCCTTCAGCCACCCGCACGGCCCCTCCTCGCCGCCCTCGGAGAGCTTCTCCCAGTAGTGGTCCACCTCGGCCTGGTCCGCGCACGGGATCTGGAACGAGATCGCCTCGGAGAAGCTGAACTGCGGCCCGCCGTTCAGCCCGAGGAACCGCTGGCCGTTCAGCGTGAACTCCACCGTCAGCGCGCTCCCGGGCGCCCCGGGCCCGGCCTCGGTGTGCCGCAGGACCGACCCCAGGCTGGAGTCGGGGAAGATCCCCAGGTAGTGCTTGGCGGCCTCCTCCGCCTGGCCGTCGAACCAGAGACAGGTGACAAGCTGACCGGTCATCACATTCCTCCCGGAGCGGTCGAAAACGGGTACTCCCCATGAGTACCGCGTGCCCCGGACAACCGCCGCCGGGACGCGCCGCTCAGGGGTGGCCGCCCCGGATGATGAACCGCACCACGGAGGCCAGGTGGTGCGAGGTGTCCCAGGCCCGCCGTTCCCGGTGACCGCCGGACTTCTCGCCGTCCTGCCTGGCCGCGTACGCGGCGATCTGCCCGGCTCCCCAGGAGAACGCGGCCGGATTGGTCGGCCAGACGGTGGAGTCGGTGAACCTCCGGTAGAGCTTGAGGCAGTCCGATCCGCGCGCCGAGGCCGCCCGCATCACGTACCAGTGCGGGCCGTTCAGGTAGCGCAGCCCGGCCGGTCCCTCCTCGTCCTCGTCGTAGCGGCCCACGTGGGTGGGCCCGTGGTCGCCGTAGTCCAGCGCGAAGCCGCCGAGCAGTTCCCGGGTCCGGCCCCAGAGGTCCAGGTCGTGACGGCGCAGGACCTGCAGCCGGTAGGAGGATCGCGGCAGCGTGGCCGGAAAGGCGCCGCTGGTGAGGGCAGTGCTGCGCCAACCGAACGGCCAAGCCCAGTCCACCGCACGCACGGCGCGCAATGCCATCCGCTCGACCGCCGCCTCGTCGCCGACGTGACCGGCATCGAGCAGCAGGTCGACCTCGGAGGGCAGCAGCTCGACCGCACGCAGGACCCGCCAGATCTCGTCGCCCAGCGACTCGTACTGACGGTGCTCCACCTCATCCAGCGTCAGGCGCAGGCATCCACCGGCACGATGGAGCAGGTGCATGTGACCGGCTTCGGCGAGCGCCACCGGTCCGTCACCCGGCCGGAAGACCGGCACCGCCGTCACGGACTCCTCCGCCAGACCCGCGCTGAGCACCCGCAACGCTCTGCCGTCCGCCTCGCGGGGCAGTCGGAGGTGGTGGAAGTCCACCGCGACCTTGCACTCCGTCTTCAGCCATCGCCTGACCGCCGTCAGGAGCGCGTCGACGGCACGGGCCGGCCCCTCCCGCGGCATCACCTCCAGCACCGGCCGGATCCGCGCCCGCACCCACGGCTCCGTCTTCCGCAGCGCCAGCAGCTCGCCCTGCTTCGCGTACAGCACCGGCACGTACTCCATCGGCTTCCCCCAGCAGACCCGCCCCGCCCGGAACCGCGCGTACTCCGTCAGTGTGCGGCGCCGGGGCTGGCGCGGACAGACCGGATACGGCCGACCCCGGTGCGGGGCGCGGAAAACCTGTTTGCACCTGCCCGCCGACTCGATAGGATCGCCGCATTCCCGTGGGGAGCCGAGCCGATGATCGCGGCCCGGCCCAGGGCGAGTGAGGAGGTGCGTAAACGTGATGACGGCCGCTGTGACGCGGCGCGCTTCGACCTGCGCGCCAGACGCCTTCACCCGTTCCCTGCCCGCCGGCTGACGAGTCGTCCGCTGACGCACCCTCCGGTGGGCCCTCTCCGCAGGAGACCACCGCAGTGCGCGAGCGCTTTTCCGAGTCCGAGTCCTTCACCCGCATCCGCAGCAAGGGCAGCGGCAAGGGCACCGGCAACGGCAACAAGACCGGCGGCCGCCGTTCCTTCGACGACGACGCCTACGACTACCAGCCCTACGACTTCGGCCTCGAACTCGAACTCGACGTCCAGGCCGACGGCGAGAACGAGCACGAGAACGGCACCGGGCACGACGGCCCGCCCGTCGGCGACCGCTGGTCCACCTGGGACCAGTCCACCCCCACCGAGAAGGGCCCGGACCCCCGGCCCGACTGGGTGATCACCGAACTCGCGGCCGTGGACACCGAGTTCGGCATCGTGAAGACCGGCAAGGAGGCCGACGTCTTCCTGCTGGAGCGGGCGGTGCCGGACACCGACCGCCGCACCCTGATGGCCGCCAAGCGCTACCGCGACGGCAACCACCGGATGTTCCACCGGGACGCCGGCTACCTGGAGGGCCGCAGCCACAAGGAGTCCCGGGTCAGCCGGGCGATGGCCCGGCGCACCGAGTTCGGCAAGCAGGTGATCGCCGGCCAGTGGGCCGCCGCCGAGTTCGCCGCGCTCTCCCGGCTGTGGAGCGCAGGCGTGGCGGTGCCCTACCCGGTGCAGATCCTCGGCACCGAGATCCTGATGGAGTTCATCGGCGACGAGAGCGGCACGGCCGCGCCCCGGCTGGCCCAACTGCGCGCCGAGGAGGCCGAGCTGGCCGACCTGTGGGCGCAACTGGGCGACAGCCTCGCCCTGCTGGCCCGGGGCGGGTTCGCGCACGGCGACCTGTCCGCCTACAACATCCTGGTGCACCACGGCCGCCTGGTGATCATCGACGTGCCGCAGATCGTCGACGTGATCGCCAATCCGCGCGGCCGCACCTTCCTGGAGCGCGACGTGCGCAACGTCGGCGCCTGGTTCATCGCGCGCGGGCTGCCGAAGTCGGCGGTGGACGAGCTGTCCCACCGGCTGGCCTACGAGGCCCGGTTGGATTGAACACCGGCGTGACGCGGGTCACAGGATAGAAGTCGCGCTCCCCCGCCTCTTCCTCCCCGGGAGCCCGCACCGGGGCTCGTGCACGAGGAGGAAGAGCCATGGGGGACCGACCGATGCCGCAGCTCGACGGCGTCAGCCACCGGTACGTCAGCGCACGGGGCGTCAGTTTCCACGTCGCCGAGGCCGGTCCGGCCGACGCCCCGCCGGTGCTGCTGCTGCACGGCTTCGCCCAGCACTGGTACGCCTGGCACAAGGTGATCCCGCTGCTCGCGGCCGACCACCGGGTGATCTGCCCGGACCTGCGCGGCTGCGGCTGGTCCGATGCGCCTCGCACCGGCTACCGCAGCACCGAGCTGGTCGCGGACGTGCTCGCCGTGCTGGACGCGCTGGAGCTGCGCGAGCCGGTCCGGCTGGTCGGCCACGAGTGCGGCGGCTGGCTCGGCTTCCTTCTCTGCCTGGCGGCGCCGGAGCGGGTCGCGGGCTACCTCGCGCTGAACACCTCGCACCCGTGGCGCCGGGCCGAGGGCCGACTGCCGCTGGACGCCTGGCGGTTCTGGTACACGGCGTTCTGGGAGTACCCGGGGATCGGCCGCCGGGTGCTGCGGCACTGGCCGGGCTTCACCCGCTTCGTGCTCCGGCACTGGACGGCCGATCCGGCCTGCTGGGAGCCCGAGGTGCTGGAGGAGTTCGTCCAGACCGTCCGCACGCCCGGCCGGTCGCGGGCCGCCGAGCAGTGGCTCTGGCAGTTCGTGCTGCACGACATCCCCGCGCTGGTCACCGGCCGGCACCGCGGGCAGCGGCTGACCGTGCCGACCCTGCTGCTCTGCGGCGACCAGGACCCGGTGACCCGCCCGGCGCGGGAGGTCGAGGGGATCGACGTCCGGGTCGTGACGGGTGGTCACCTGCTCCCGCAGGAGGCCCCGGAGGTGATCGCCGGGGCGGCCCGCGAGCACTTCGGACGCACTGTCACAATGCCCGCAGCCGAGGTCGAACGGGGGTGACGGCGGTGGTGACGGATGGCGAGCCGGGGATCGACCCGCAGCTGGTGCGCGCCGCCCAGCGCGGGGACCCGCTGGCGGTCGCCGAGCTGATGGAGCTGCTGACCCCGTACGTCGGGCGGATCTGCGGCCCGATCGCCCGCCAGGACGGGCCGGACGCCGCCCAGGAGGCGCTGATCGTGGTGCTGCGCGGACTGCGCCAGCTGCGCGAGCCGGCCGCACTGCTCGGCTGGGCCCGGACCATCGCGGTGCGCGAGGCGGTCCGGGTCGCCCAGCGGGCCGGGCGCACCGTCGCCGAGCCGCTCGCCGAGCTGCGCGCGGCCGGCGATCCCCAGCTGGCCGCCGACATCGAGGACACCCTGGCCCGGCTGACCCCCGAGCACCGGGCGGTGCTGGTGCTGCGCGACGTGGTGGGCCTGGACGAGAACGCGGCCAGCTCGATGCTGTCCGTCCCGCTCGGCACGGTCCGGTCCCGGCTGGCCCGGGCCCGGCGGAGCTTTCGGAAGGTGTGGGAGTCGTGACCGAGAACTGGATGGTCGCCGAGCTCGACCCGATCCGCCGGCTGCGGGTGCTGGCCGCCACCCTGCCCGGCGCCTACCGCCACCGCGAGGTGCTGCTGCCCGCGCCGGTCGACCGGGTCTGGGCGGTCGCCGCCGACCTGGAGGGCGAGCTGCCGCACCTGCTGCCGACCGTGCGCAGCTTCCGCTACACCAGCGGCGAGGGCGAGCGGCGCACGGCCCTGGCGGTCGGGCGGTTCGGCCAGCGGGCCGAGTTCGAAGTGGTGCTGCGGCCGGGCTGGTGCCTGATGCAGAGCCGCTTCGTGCTGGGCGCGATGGCCGCCGTCCCGGCGGAGGGGGGCACCCGCTTCGCCACCCTCGGCGGCCTGCGCGTCCCGGGCGCCCGGGTGCTGCGCCCGCTCACCGGCCTGCTCGGCGCCACCGGCCTGCGCCGGCTCGCGGAGCACCCGGCCCTGCGGGACTGAGCAAAGCCCAAAAGCAAACCAGACGGCCGACTACCGCCGCCCGCGCGGCTTGCCCCGCTTGGCGCCCGCCGCGCCGCCGCCCGAACCGGCGCGCGAGCGGGCGGCGGCGGGCTTGCGCGCCGCACCGCCGGGCTTCTTCCCGGCGTCCTGCTTCGGCTTCGCGCCCTGCCGCGGCTTGGCGTCCTGCCGGGCCTTGGCCTGCTGCTTCGGCTCCGGCTGGGCGGCGGCCGAGCGCCCGCGCGAGCTGTTCACCGTCCGGCCCCGGACGATGCCGATGAACTCCTCGACCAGGTCGGTCGTGCGCTCCTCCGGCCAAGCCAGCGCCACCTGCGACTGCGCGGCGTCCAGCACCGGCCGGTAGGTGAGGTCCTTGCGGTGGTGCAGGCGGGCCAGCGACTGCGGCACCAGCAGCAGCCCGACTCCGGCCGCCACCAGCTCGATCGCGTCGGCCGTGCTGGCGGGCCGCTCGAAGCCGGGCGTGCCGGGCCGGGTCTCCCAGACCAGCGTCTCGTCCTGCGGGTGCCAGACCACCTGCTCGGCCAGCTGCTCGACCAGCAGTTCCTCGGCCTCGGTCAGCTCGTGGTCCTTGGGCAGCACCACGACCGTGGTCTCGGTGTAGAGCGGGATCGCACTGAACAGCGTCCGGTCCACCGGCAGCCGCAGCAGCGCCGCGTCGGCGGTGCCGGCGGCCAGCGCCGCCTCGGCCTCGGCGGGGGCGGCGAGCGGGCACGGGACGAACGGAACCTCGGGCAGCCGCTGCTCCCAGATCCGGATCCACTTGCCGGGGGTCACGCCGGGCACGAACGCCAGCCGGAAGTCGGGGGACGCCTGGTTCTCAGTCACGGCCCCAGGCTACCGTCCGTGATCGAGGGCAGTGCACTCTCATCTACCCTGGTGACCATGACATCGCTCAAGCCGAAGACGACCCAGACCATGAAGCCCGCCACCGCGGCGAAGAAGCTCGGTGTGTACCTGCCCGCCACCCCGGCCGAATTCCAGGAGGGCGTCGTCTCCCGCGAAGAGCTGAACTCCCTGCAGACCGACCCGCCGGCCTGGCTGCGCGAGCTGCGCGAGAACGGCCCGCACCCGCGCCCGGTGGTCGCCGCCAAGCTCGGCATCTCGGTCTCCGGCCTGGCCCGGGGTGGCGTCAGCGAGGCGCTGACCACCGCCGAGATCGAGGAGCTCAAGGAGACCTTCCCCGAGTGGCTGCGCGTCGAGCGCAACGTCCAGGCCGAGGTGCGCCGCGAGAGCGTCCGGGTCAAGGAGCTGCACGCCCAGCAGGCCGCCAAGGCCACCGCGCCCAAGGGCGGCCCGGGCGCCAAGGCCGCTCAGGCCGCCAAGCGCGGCTGACGCCCGCCCGGCCGGCCGACCTGGGCGCCCCGGGCCAGGTCGCCGACCTGGCCGCCGCCCAGGCGGCGCGGCACCGCGGCTGGCTCGCCGACTACCGCGGGCTGCGCGAGCGCCTCGACCCGGCCGCCCCCGACACCCCGGCCCGCACCCGCCTGCTCACCCTCGGCCTCGCGCACGAGCAGAGCGGCCTGGCCTTCTGGGAGTCCCTGGCGGCCGACCCGCGGGGCACCGGCGAGCCGCGCTGCCCCCGCGGCGCGACCTACGCCAGCAGCTCCTCGCACTGCCGGAGCAGGGTGTCGTCGGCCTCGCAGTCGTAGCGCACGAAGCTGGTCAGGCCGCGCTCCGCGCCGTCGTTGTTGTGCCGGCGCGGGTGGGCCAGCTCCTCGCGCAGCAGCTCGGCGAACCCCTCCGGCAACGCGCCGGCCTCCCGCAGCAGCGCCTCGGCCAGCATCGGCCGCAGGTCGCGGCGGCGCTGCCAGAGCTCGCCGAGCAGCCGGTCGTCCGCCGGGGTCACCGGCGTCGCGGCCCGGGCCGCGAGCAGCAGCCGGACCAGCTCGTTGTCGGACCCGCCCGCCCCCAGCGCCCGGTCGAACTGCCCGCGCAGCAGCTCACCGAGCGGCGCGGCGGCCGGGCCCAGCGCGGCGGTCAACTCCAGCGCGGCGTACCGGGCCTGCCACTGGTCCGCGTCCTCGACGACCCGGGCGAGCACGGGCAGGTACTCCGCCGCGTCCTGCCCGCCGTGGAACAGCGCCCGGGCGGCGAGCACCCTGGTGCCCGGCTCGGGGTCGGTGAGCAGGTCGCGCAGCACCGGCAGCGCGTCCCCCGGCTCGGGGCCGAGGCCGTGGGCGCGGGAGAGCCCGAGCTGCGGGCCGATGTGCAGCTTGCCGTCGCGCTCGCGGCCCTGCTCCAGCAGCACGGCGAGCAGGGCGCCGATCGTCATGTGGGCGGCGCTCGGTCCGCAGGCGGCCATCGCGGCGATCAGCCGGCCGAGCGTGCGCAGGCCGTCGTGGTCCGTGCCGCCGTCCTCCTGGTTGGCGTCCACCTGCTCGCCGGCGGCCTGGCAGCGGCGGACCAGCGTGAGCAGCAGCTTCGCCGAGTGCGGGCGCAGCCGCTCGCACCAGAGCGCGAGGTCCTCCGGCACCGGCCGCCCTGGCAGCACCCGGCTGAGCTCCCTGACGGCCCGTTCGTCGCCGTGGTTGGCGAGCAGCTGCATGCACTCGCCGGGCAGGTTGCGCTCCCAGCCCCAGCGGCCGTGGTACTGCCCCTCCTCCATGATCACCGCGGCGGTCTCCAGCACCTGCGGGTCGCAGGGCAGTCGGCCCGCGCGCAGCACCCCGGCGGCCCGCGCGGCGAGCTCCTGGTCGGGGTCGGTCAGCAGGGCGCCGAGCAGTTCGGCGGTGGCGGCGGCCCGGTCCGGCGAGGTCCGCCAGCCGGTGTGCAAGGTGCCGGCCCGGTCGACGGCACGGCGCGGGCCGTTCGGGTCGCCGTGCCGCAGGGTGTGCAGCACCAGCTCGTGCCGCAGCTCCACCCGGTCGCCGAGCGCGGCGTGCAGGCGTTCGAGCGCCTCGGCGGTGCGCTGGTCGGCGCCCTCGGCGAAGCTCTCGGCCCGCAGTTCGCGCAGGTGGGAGAGCAGGGTCGGGGTGTCGGGCCGGGGCTCGGGGGCCGGCTCGGCCGGGCGCTCGCGGGCCCGGTCCAGCGCGGCCGTCGCCCGCTCGGCCGTGTCGGCGGGCAGCAACTGCGGGTGGTTCCGAGCCAGTTCGGCGAGCGCGGCCAGCTCGGTGCCGGGGTCGCCGCCAGGCTCGGCGAGCACCAGCAGGGCGGCGCCGGCCCGTTCGGCCGAGGCGGCGTCGGCAGCGTCGAGCCGCCCGGCGAGCGTGCCGATCGCCTGGGCGAGGGCGTGCCGCACGGCGCCGTCCGGCTCTTCGGCGGCCCGGGCCAGCAGGGCGTCGAGCACGGCGCCGGGCTGCTGGTGACGGTTCGCCAGCAGCTCGGTCGCCGCGCCCCGGACGTCCGGGTCCTGGTCGGCCAGCAGGCCGGTCAGCGGGGGCAGCAGCTCGGCGAGCAGCCGGTGGGCCAGCATGCCGTGGGCGAGGCCGACCTCCTCGTACCACTCGTCCTCCGCCTTGGCCTCGGCGATCACCGCGTGCGGGTCGGTGATCCCCTCCTCCGCGCCGAGCTCGGCGCCCGTCGCGGCGCTGTGCCCGATGCTGTCGATCAGCCGGAGCACGCCGTCCCGGTCCGCGCCGCCGGGTTCGGCCGCGATCGCGCACAGGAACGGCAGGCAGGCGAGCGTGGAGTCGTAGACGTCGCCCTGGTGGTGGACGCCGCCGTAGAGCGCGTCGAGCGCGCCCTCACGGGTCGCCGGGTCGGCCGCGGTGAGGGCGCGCAGCAGGTCGGGCACATCGGTGGCGGCGCCGTAGGCGTGCGAGAGGCCCGCCCAGTCGATCCCGTCGAGGCCCTGGAACAGGTCGTGCATCGGTGGTTCCCCCGTGTGGCGCTGAAGAGTTCGCGCCAGTAGATCACGGGTCCATGACGGCACGGGGGGTGGGCCGCCGGGCCGCCGGGTGGTCCGGCCAGTCCACCGCGTACCCGGGGGCGCCGTCGGCCACCGTCCGGGCGTAGCGCAGCAGTTCGCGCGCGATGCCGGCGTTTCCCATCGCCCAGCCGGTGGTCGGTTCGAGCAGGCTGGGGGTGCGGCGGTGCTCGGTGTTGGACCAGCGCACGCCGTCGCCGTCGATGGTGGCGCGGTCCAGCAGGTCGGCGACCAGGGTGTCGGCGAACTCCGGCCGGTCGCCGTGCTCGACGATCCGGTCGCAGGCCAGGGCCAGCACGCCGGCGGTGCCGCAGCAGCGTCCGCTGTTGTCCCAGAAGCCGGGGCGCAGCCGGGCCGGCAGGCCGCTGCGGGTGACGGTGTGCCAGCAGCGCTCGGCGAGCGCGGCCCAGGCCGGATCGCCGAGCAGGGCGTGCAGTCCGCGGAAGACCTGGGCGTCGCCGGCGGGGCCGTGGCACCAGCCGTAGCTGTAGCGCTCGATGCGCTCCGGTTGGTCCTGGGGGTCGGAGTGCGGGACCAGGAAGCCGGCGGGGCCGGCCTCGTCGCGGGCCACCACGTCGGCGGCGCCGGCCAGCGCGAGCTCGACCAGGTCGGCGCGCCCGGCCGCCCCGCCGACGGTGGCCAGGGCGTGCACCACACCGAGGGTGCCGTGCGAGAGGTGGTGCAGCCGGGCGTCCGCGCCGAGCTTGGGCTGCCACTGCACGCCGTGCCCGGTGGGTTCGGCGGTGCGCAGGTACGGCTCGACGGCGAGCACGGCGAGTTCGGTGTCGCCCGCGGCGAGCGCGGCCAGCGCGATGCCCGCGTTGCCCTTGAGCAGTTCGAAGCCCGGCTCCCAGCGGGTGCCGTCGAACCGGGCGCGCAGCAGGCCGAGCGCGCGGCGGGCGGCGCGGCCGGCGGCCGGGTCACCGAGCCGCTGGTGCACGGCGTGCAGGGCGACGGCCAGGCCGGCCAGGCCGAAGGCGAGCGAGGAGTACTCCCAGCCCTGCTCCACGGCGGTGGCGACGCTGCGCGCGCCGCGCAGCGCGGCCTGCCCGTAGCGGTCGGCGCCGAACTGCCGCTGCCCCTCCAGCAGGGCCAGCACGATGCCCGAAGTCCCGCTGTACAGGACGGGGTTGAACTCGGGTTCGGAGGGCCGGGTGGGCCAGGAGAGGCCGCCGTCGGGGGTGGGCAGCGCGGTGTGCAGCAGCCAGTCCAGTGCGCCGGCGCCGGCCTCCTCGGCCCGCTCGCCGAGCGTCACCGTGCCACGCGGCCGCCGAGCACGGCCGTGCCGTCGCCGAGCGGCCGGGCGAACAGCTGCGAGCCGGTGCCCTGAGTGATCGTCACCTGACGACCCAGCTGCTCGGCCAGTTGCAGCGCGGCGGCGCCGGTCGCCTCGTCCTCGTCGACGCCGTCGCCGCGGCCGGGGAAGGCGCGGGCCCGGACCAGGCCGGCCGACTCGTCCTGCCAGGCCCAGGCGTAGATCCACTCGCCGGGCTCGGGCACGGTGAGCGCCGCCACCTCCTCGGGCGTGGCGTACTGGCGCAGGGTGCGCGGCAGGGCCCAGTCGGGGCGGGCGGTGATCCAGGTCAGCTCGCCCTCGCGGTGCACCGGGATCTCGCCGGCCTCCAGCACCAGCCGGTCCGCGCCGAGCACCCAGGCGGCGCCGATCAGCGGGTAGCCGGCGAACGGGAGCCGCACGCTGGGCGTGTAGATGTCCACGGTGCCGCGCTGCGGGTCGTCCACGAAGATCGTCTCGCTCAGGGCGAGGCGGCGGGCGAGCTCCTGACGCCGCGTCGGGTCGGGTATCGCGGCGCCGTCGGGCACCACCGCGAGGACGTTGCCGTGGTTGCCGTCGGCGTCGGTGAAGACGCGCACCAGGGTGATCTCAGGGTCCATGCCGGGCAGTCAACCACACCGGTGCCGACCGGACCGGCCGACTGCGCGTCAACTCCGCGACGCCGCGGGTCCCACCGGCGGGTGGCAACCGCGCCGTCCGGTGGCGCGGCGGCTGGACCGGCCCCGGCGGCCCCGGTTCCCTGGCTGCTGGCACCTTCACGTCCCCCAGAGGAACCACCGTCATGCCCACCTCCCACCGCCGCCCGCGCCCGCCCCGGGGCCGGTCCGCAGTCACCGCCCTGATGCTCGCGCTGGCCATGGCCGCCTTCCCGAGCTCGGCTTCCGCCGCCGGCACCCGCGCCGTCGACCCGCCCAGCCAACTCACCGCTCTCCCGGCCCAGGTCGCCCGCGCCTGCGGGCTCTGGCACGACCAGCTCGACTGGCCCGCCACCGTGCGGCCCGTCGACTACCGCCTGTCGGACGGGCGGTACCTGCGCGGCGGCAACGAGTACGACAACCGCGACGGCGACCTGCCCGCCGCCACCGGCTACCACGAGTACGACGTCAACCCCCGCCCCGCCCCGAACACGCGGCGCGACGCGGAGCGCCTGGTGCGCGAGGTGGCGACGGGTCAGGTCTGGTACAGCGCCGACCACTACGCCGACTTCACCGAGATCCTCGGCGGCTGCTGACCCTTCGCGAGACGCCGGATCGCCCGGCGGCGTTCAGTGAACGTTGATCCGGTCCTGGCAGGCTGGCGCCCATGCACATAGGACTCTCCATCCCGCAGTACGGCCGGTTCGCCGACCCCGCGCTCGCCGCCCAGGTCTCCCGCACCGCCGAGGAGATCGGCTACGACAGCCTCTGGGTCGGCGACCGGCTGCTGGTCGCGGCCCAGCCGCAGAGCCGCTATCCGGGCGGCGACGGCAGCACCCCGGAGCAGCACCAGCTCTTCCTCGACCCGCTGACCATCCTCACCGTCGCCGCCACCGCCACCAGCCGGGTCCGCCTCGGCAGCAGCGCCCTGAACGCGCTCTTCCAGCCCCCGGTGCTGCTCGCCCGGACCCTGACCACGCTCGACCGGGTGAGCGACGGCCGGTTGGACGTCGGGCTCGGGCTCGGCTGGTCGCGCGACGAGTTCCAGGCCGTCGGTGTCCCGTGGGCCGGGCGCGGCGCGCGGCTGGAGGAGACCCTGGACGTGCTGGAGCGGGTCTGGGCCGACGGGGAGCTGATCGAGCACCAGGGCGAGCAGTGGAACGTGCCGGCCTCGATCGTCCGGACCAAGCCGGTGCAGCGGCCCCGGCCGCCGCTGCTGCTGGGCGGGTTCAGCGCCGCGACGCTGGCCCGGGTCGGCCGGCGCGCCGACGGCTGGCTGGGCGCGGGCCTGCCCGTGCCGGTGCTGCGGCAGATGTGGCGCACCGTCAGGCAGCACGCCGAGCAGGCCGGGCGCGATCCGGAGGCGCTGCGGCTAGTGGTGCGGGTCAACCCGGTGCTGACCGCCGAGCCCGCCCCCGAGTCGCAGGTGCCGCAGCGCGGCAGCTTCGGCCAGCTGGTCGGCTACCTCACCCACGTGGTCGAGGCGCTGGGCGCCGAGCTGCTGATCGACCTGCACTTCACGGCGGGCGACGCCGAGGAGTACCTCGCCCTGGCGGCCGACCTGCACGATGCGCTGCGCAAGGCGGCCGACTGACCGTCAGCTCCCGGGTGGTCCGCTGGGGGCCGGTCCATTTCGACTGTTAGATTCCGACCGTGCCCCGCAAAGCGCTCGACAACCCGATCGTGCTCGCCGTGCTCGGCCTGCTCCTGGAGCAGCCCGCGCACCCGTACCAGATGCTCGCCGAACTGCACGGCCGCAGCGCGCACCACGCCGCGGCCGTGACCCGGGGCACGCTGTACAACACGGTGGCCGCGATGGCCGAGGCCGGCTGGTTGGCCGACCAGGGGCAGCAGCGCTCCGGCAACCGCCCGGAGCGCACCGTCTACTCCCTCACCGAGGCCGGCCGGGCCGAGCTGGTGCGCCGGCTGGACCAGCAGATCCGCACGCCCGAGCGGGAGTTCTCGCAGTTCCTCGGCGCGGTCGCCTACCTGGGCGCGCTCGGCAAGTCCGGCGCCCTGACAGCGCTCGCCGAGCGCACCGACCGGCTGGCCGAGCGCACCGCCGAGGACGAGCGGCGGCTGGCCGAGGTGCTGGCCTCCGGCATGCCCCGGCTCTTCATGATCGAGGCGGAGTACGCGATCGCCCAGGCCCGCTCCGAGCTGGCCTGGCTGCACGAGCTGGCCGAGCAGGTCGCCGACGGGCGGCTGGCCTGGCCGACCTCCCCCACCGGGTAGGCTCCGCCCCCATGGACCCGCAGGCACCGTTCACGGACGACGAGAGCGAGGTCTGCTGGTACTGCCCCTCGCTGCGCCACCCGGCCGGCGGTTTCGACGTCCACCCGGGGCCGAGCCCGCAGTGCCCGTTCGACCCGGCCACCGGCTTCCGCTTCACCCCGGCCGGCGTTCCGGTCTGCGTGCACCCGGGCAAGGTCGGCCTGCCCGCCGCCCGGTACGCGACCGACCGGCTCCCCGTGCCCGCGCCGGCGCCCCGCCGCCCCGACCCGCGCCCGCTGCGCGCCCACCCCGACGAGCTGCCGCCACCGCCACCACCGCTCCAGCCGCTGCCGACCGGGGCGACGGACGCCGAGGTGCTGGCCGGCGCCCGCCCCGAGGTGTCCGAAGGCCTGCTCGCCCTGCTCCGCGCCGAGTTGGCGAACGGCGCCGACGACTTCGACGGGGCGATCGCCGGCGCCGAGCGCGCGGCGACCGGGCGCGGGTTCCCGGTGGAGTCGGTGGTGGAGGCGATGCGCAGGGTGCTGGGCGGCGGCTGACCCGCCCCGCAACCGGGCGACCCTCGCAGGGCGTCCTGGCGTCCAGCGGGCTCGCAGACACGGCGAGCCCGCGCCTGGGAAAACTCCCAGCTGGTCATAGGATGATCCGACCAGGGCTGACGGCGCAGCCGGTCCACGACCCGCGCCCAGCCCGCCCGGGGAGGAAGCACCACCATGGAGGGCCCAGTGCCGATACCGCCGCACGTCCCGCACCCGCGCCGCCACCTGCTCCGCTGGGGCGCGGCCGGCGCCGCCTCGCTCGCCGCGGCCGCCCTGGCCGGCTGCTCCGACAGCGCCCACGCGCACGGCGCGGCGCCCGAACCCTCCGACTCCTTCTCCCCCGGCCCCGCGAGCAACCCCTCGGCCGCCGCCGGCCTGCCCACCCCGCCGGTCGCCTCCCCCGTCGCCGCCCGCAGCAAGCCCGTCTTCAAGGTGCACGACCTGCTGCCCGACGCCCCGTCCGACGCCATCGCGCTCACCATCGACGACGGCCCCAGCGCGCTCTACACCCCGCAGATGCTGGCCCTGCTGCGCCAGTACGACATCCGTGCGACCTTCTCGGTGGTCGGCATCGAGGCGCACGCCCACAAAGACCTGATCAAGGCCATCGCCGCCGACGGCCACATGATCGCCAACCACACGATGACCCACCCCCAGCCGTTCTCGAAGCGCACCGCCGCGCAGATCGAGCAGCAGATCGTCGACGCCCAGTCGGTGATCGTGGACGCCGGCGCGCCGGCCCCGACCCTGTTCCGCTCCCCCGGCGGCGACTGGTCCACCGCCGTGTACGACACCGTCGCCAAGCACGGCATGATCCCGATCGACTGGGACGTGGACCCCCGCGACTGGTCCCGCCCCGGCGTCCCGCACATCACCGAGAAGCTGATGGCCGCCCACCCGGGCGACATCCTGCTCTGCCACGACGGCGGCGGTGACCGCTCCCAGACCCTGGACGCCCTGAAGTCCGTCCTCCCCGCGCTGAAGGCCAAGGGCTTCACCTTCGTGACGCTCTGACCCCGCGTCGGCCGCGCCCGCTCAGCGGTAGTCGTCGCCGGGGCGCACGCCGGTGTCCAGGTCGTCCAGCATCGTGTAGCGGATCGCCTCGGAGAGGGTCTGCGGGTCGGTGGCGTCGTCCAGCTGGGCGTCGGCGTCCTGGTCCTCGTCGGTCAGGTGGATCGCCGCCTCCTCGGCGCTGGCCGCGCCGCCGTCCGGGCCGACGTCCCAGCCGTGGGTGTCGTCGGTGTCCGGGACCAGCCGGCCGGCGCGCGGGCGCGGGCCCTGGGCCCAGCGGTCGTCCACCGACGCCGGGACGGCGTCCGGCTCCTCGGCGGCCAGCTGCTGCTCCAGCGACTCGCCCTGCTGCGCCTCGGCGGCCGTGGTCCCGTACGAGTTCGCGCCCTGGTAGCCGCCGGCGGTGTTCAGGCCGGTGTCCAGCGGGTCGTCGTCCAGCCGGTCGGTCTCCAGCGAGTCCGCGGGCTGCAGCACGCCGTCGTCCTCGACCGCGACGAAGTCCCGGTCGTCCCAGTCGGTCATGGCACACCATTCCTTCCGGCGCCCGCCCGTGGACGGCTGGCGGCATGAGGCGTGCGACTTTCGCACACGCCTCATGCTTCGCACCGGGTGATCGTTCCGCAACTCCTGGGACACCTGGGCTCAGGAGGTCATGAACCACTCCTGGGCCTTGTCGCCGGGGGTGCAGGCGGTCATGGTGAGCTGCCGGCCCGAGCCGTTGTCGGTCAGGCAGTTCTGACCGTTCGCGCCGAAGGGCTCGATCAGCACGGCCCCGGAGGTGGTGGCGGGGGCCACCGAGAACTGGAGGGCGAAGTCCGAGGTGCCGCGCAGCTCCACGGTGGTCGGGCCGCCGGTCGTGTAGTTGAACGTGACGGCGAGCGGCGGGGAGGAGAGGTTGCAGGGGTAGAAGTACTCGCTCTGGTTGAAGATCCAGCCGTACTGGGTGTTCTCGTTCATCACCACGGCGGCGCCGCCGGCCAGCGAGCCGGCGAAGCCGAGCCGCAGGCCGTCGCCGACGTTGGTGATCGGGTGGGCGGCGCTGCACTCCGCGGGCGTGCTGGTGCCGCCGCCGGTGGAGCCGCCGCCCGAGGTGCCGGAGCCGGAGCCGCCGTTGGAGCCCGAGCCGCCGGCGCTTCCGGTGCCGCCGGTGGAGCCGCCGGGGTGGCTGCCGCCGCCGGTGGAGCCGCCGGTGCTCCCGCCGCTGGACCCGCCGGCCGCGCTGCCGCCGGTGCTACCGCCGGTGCGGGTTCCGCCACCCGTGGTAGCACCCCCGGCGGAGCCGCCCGCCGCGCCGCCGCCGGTGGAGCCGTTCGGCGCCTGGCCCGGCTGCGGGCTGCCCGGGCCGGCGGCCGGGCTGGACGGCGCGCCGGAGGACGGCGCGGCGGACGGGCTCGCGGGCGAGGGCGAGGGCGCGCCGCTGGACGACGGCGCGGGCGAGCCGCTGCCGCCCGGGCCGCCCGAGGGTGCGGCGCTCGCCGGGGTGCCGGGCGCGGCGCCGGGCGGGAGCGCGGCGTCGTGGTGGGTCGATCCGTCCTGGGTGAGCACGGCGAACAGCGCGGCGGCGGCGATCACGCAGGGGGCCAGCACGGCCGCGGCGACCCGGGTGCGGCGCTCCTTCCACCAGACGGGTTGCGGCAGGCCGATCACGGTCGGCACCGCCGAGAGCTCGTTGCCGGCGGTGCCGGCGTCGGGCTCGGTCCCGGCTGTCGCGGCGCTCGTCCGCTGCGCCGATCCGACGGCGCCGGCCGGGCCCGAGCCGCTCGCCTCGACCGTCGCCGCCCCGGCCACCGCGAGCGCCGCCGCCTCGGTCGCGGTCGGCTCGGGCAGTGGTTCCGGCTCGGGCTCGGCGATCCCGCGCGCGGCCCGGCGCGCCGCGGCCGCCATCGCGGCGGCGTCCGGGTGGCGCTGCCCGGGGTCCTTGGCGAGGGCCCGGGCGACGAAGGCGCGCACCGGCTCGGGGAACTCCGGCGGCAGCGCCGGCGCGGGCTCGCGGACGTGCTTGAGCACGATCTCCAGCACCGCTTCGCCGGTGAACGGCAGCTCGCCGGTGAGCAGCTCGTAGGCGACCACGCCGATCGAGTACAGGTCGGAGGCGGCCACCGTGCCCTTGCCCTCGGCCTGCTCGGGCGCCATGTAGAGGGCGGTGCCGAAGACCGAGTGGGAGGTGGTGATCTTCGTGCCGGCGAGTGCCCGGGCGATGCCGAAGTCGGTCACCTTGACCAGGCCGCTGCCGGTGAGCATCAGGTTGGAGGGCTTGAGGTCGCGGTGGACGATCTCCCGCTCGTGCGCGACCTGGAGGGCGTCGAGCGCCTGGGCGACGATGTCCAGCGCCTCCTCCACCGGCAGCTTGCCGCGCTCGCGCTGGACGGCGTCCAGCGGCCGGCCGTCGACCAGCTCCATGACGATGTAGGCGAGCCGCTCGGTGTCCTGCTGCTCGTCCTCGCCGTAGTCGTGGATGTCCACGATGCTCGGGTGGCTGAGCGAGGCCAGGATCCGGGCCTCGCGGCGGAAGCGGGCGGCGAAGTCCGCGTCGTCGAGCAGCGCGGGCAGCACGATCTTGACGGCGACCCGCCGCTCCAGCACCTGGTCCTCGGCGCGCCAGACCTCGCCCATCGCGCCGCCGCCGATCCGTTCGACCAGCGTGTACCGGCCTCCGAGGACCGTGCCCCGACTCCACATGTCCTGCTCCCCCTGCTCCGGAAATCCGTCCCCGAGAATTCATTGACTTGAAGCCAATGAAAAAGTCGCGTGTCGGCCCGGGCCCGCACTGCCCTGCGGGTCCACGCGCTCCACACATCCGCCGCGGCCGTCCGGTCGGGCCGCTCGAATGCGCTTCGAACACTACTGCAAGCGGTGGTCCGCCTACTGACGGAGGATCATCCGACCGCCGGCCGCTGACCTGGTGTCAGCCGGCGGGCGGCGTCCCGGATCGAGTCGGCCAGGGCCCCGGGGGCGGTCAGGTGGGCGATGTGGCCCTGGCCGGTGAGCGTGGTGGTGCGCGAGTGCGGCAGCACCGCCGCCAGGTCGGCCAGCCGCTCGCGCAGGTGCGCGGGGCTGAGGTCGCCCTCGACGAAGGTCACCGGTACCCCCAGCCCCGCGAAGCGCCCGATGCCGCGGCCGAGCGCGTCGAGCGCCTCGTCGTCCGCGATCTGCGCCGCCGCGTGCACGAGGAAGGCCTCCCGCGTCCGCGGGTCGGCGAGCATCGCGTCGACCAGGTCCGCGGGCATCCGGACCACGTCGCGAAGGTGGATCCGCACCGCCTCGACCAGGTCGCCGCGGTCCACCGCGGCGCGCGCCCGCGGCCCCGCCTCCCCCGCGACCGGCTCGGTGGTGGGCATCGGCGGTTCGTAGAGCCACAGGCCGGCGAAGGCCGACGGTGCCAGCAGCGCCGCCTCCAGCGCGGCGACCGCCCCCGAGGAGTGCCCCACCAGGAGCACGGGCGCCGCCAGCAGGGCGGCGACGGCGACGATGTCGGCGGCCTCGGTGGCCATCGAGTGGGGCAGCGCGATCTGCGCGCCGGGCAGGTAGATCCGCCGGCGGATCCTGACCACCCGGAAGTCGTCGACCAGGCGCCGGGCGACGCCGTCCCAACAGGTCACGTCCCCGCCGCCGGGGTGGACCACCAGCAGGGTCGGCCCGGCCCCGGTGTCGAGGGCGGTGACGGGGTGCCCGTCGTGGGAGTGCGTGCGGAGTTCGGTCATGGGGGCAAGCCTGCGACCGGGCGCCTGCATCGTGCTGACAGATCGCTGACACCGCGTCAGCCCCGGGCTCCGGGAGAGCGGAAGTAGCACAATGGCAGGGTGTACAGCGAGTGGCGGTCGACGGCGGTGCCGGGCGCGGTGCTCTGGTCCCAGCAGCGCGAGCGGGCCGCGACCGGCCCGGCGCGGGTGCTGCCGGACGGCTGCATGGACCTGATCTGGACCGGCCGGGAGCTGCTGGTGGCCGGCCCCGACACCACCGCCCACCTGGTGCCGGGGCGGGCCGGCGACCGCTACCTGGGCCTGCGCTTCGCGCCCGGCACCGCTCCGCTGGTCCTGGGCCTGCCGGCCAGCGAGCTGACGGACCAGCGGGTGCCGCTGGAGGCGCTGTGGCCCGGGCGCGCGGCCGAGCTGACCGAGCGCGTGTGGGCCGCGCCCGATCCCGCCGCCGCCCTGGAGCGGCTTGCGGTCGCGGCGGGCCCGCTGCGCCCGCAGGCGGTGCCCGAGGCGGTGCTGCGCGCGGTGCGCCGGGGCCGGCCGGTGGCCGCGATCGCCGCCGAACTGGCGCTCAGCGAGCGGCAGCTGCGCCGCCACTGCCTGGCCTCGTTCGGTTACGGCGCGAAGACGCTGGAGCGGGTGCTGCGGCTCGGCCGGGCGCTGGACCGGGCCCGGGCGGGCCGCCCGTTCGCCGAGGTCGCCGCCGGGACGGGCTACGCCGACCAGGCGCACCTCGCCCGCGAGGTCCGGGCGCTGACCGGCGTCCCGCTGACCCGGCTGCTGGCCGACGGCTGAGCCGGGTCGGGTCGGGTTGGATCAGGCGAGGCCCGCGAAGAGCTCGGCCGGGTTCCCGTCCGGGTCGTGCAGCACGGCGTAACGCTGGCCCCAGAAGGCGTCCCAAGGTGCCAGGTGGCCGTGGTGGCCGTCGGCGGTCAGCTCGGCGTAGAGCTGGTCCACCCCGGCCGGGGTGCCGCAGTCGAAGGCGAGCGCGACCCGGTGCCCGCCCTGCGGCGGCGACCACTGCGGGTCGAAGGAGCGCACGGTCTCCTCGGTGTCCCAGGCGAGCCGGAGCCCGCCGGGGAGCTTGACCTCGACGTGCGGCTCGCCGTCCGCTTCGGGCGCCAGCTCCAGGCCGAGCCGGCGGTAGAAGGCGAGCGAGGCCGCCATGTCGGCGACGACCAGGCCGATCAGGTCGATGCGGGGTTCCACGGTGACTGTCATGATCGCCACGCTAGCCGCGCACCCGGCCGCCGGTCTTGAACGAAACGGACACGCCCCGCACCGGGCCGGCCGGGTGGGTCGACGGCCCGTCAGGTCGCCGAAAAGCCGCCGTCCACGAAGATCGTCTGGCCGGTGACGTAGGCGCAGGCGTCGCCGGCCAGGAAGAGCGCGATGCCGGTGAAGTCGGCCTGTTCGCCGTTGCGGCCCGTCATGGTGCGGGCGGCCAGCGCCGCCACCCGGGCCGGGTCGCGGAAGACCGGCTCGGTCAGCGGGGTCTGCACGAAGCCCGGCGCGATCGCGTTGGCGCACACCCCGGCGGCCGACCAGGCCTCGGCCTGGGAGCGGGTGAGCGCGGCGATCGCCGCCTTGGAGACGCCGTAGGCGCCGCTGTTGCCGAAGGCGCGGATGGTCTGCTGGGAGCCGACGTTGATGATCCGGCCCCAGCCGCGCGCGGCCATCGCGGGCCCGTAGTGCTGGCCGAGCAGGAAGGGCGCGTCGAGGTTGACGGCCATGGTGACGTCCCAGTCGCTCTCGCTGAGTTCGTCCATCGGCGGGCGCAGGTTGATGCCGGCGGAGTTGACCAGGACGTCCACCGAGCCGTGCCGGGCGTCGGCCTGCCCGATCAGCTCGCGGACCCCGTCGCGGGTGGCCAGGTCGGCCCGGATCCAGTCGACCTCGCCGCCGAAGGCTCGGAAGTCGGCTGCCGTTTCCTCCAGTTGGTCCTCGCTGCGGGCGGCCAGCAGCACCCGTGCGCCGGCTCTGCAGAGCGCCTCGGCGATGGCCCGTCCGATGCCGGAGCTGCCGCCGGTGACCAGGGCGGTGCGGCCCTTGAGCGAGAACAGGTCGGCGAGGAAGGTGTCCAAGGTCGCTCCTTCGTGGGGTCCGGCGCCCGGCGGGCTCCGCGCGGTTCGACCTTAGACCGACCGGCGAATGGGGGGCGGCGTCGGCCCACGGGCCCGCGGGCCCTCAGCGGGGCCGGGCCTTGCGCAGTGCGCGGACCGCGACCGGCGGCAGCAGTTCCTTGGCCAACCGCCGGGCCGCCGAGGGCCCTTGGGGCCGGGGTGTCGGCACGGTCGCGGGCAGCAGCTTGGCCACGCCGCGCCCGGAGAGCCGGACCAGTCGGCGCCCGGCCACCTGGTCCACGTCCAGGTAGCAGTCCTCGGCGTCGCCGCCCAGGCCCAGCAGGCCGGTCTGCAGCGGCTCCGGGTCGTCCCAGGTGCCGTAGAGCTTCTCCGGGGTGACGCAGATCGGGTGCAGGCCGTGCCGGAAGACCGCCTCCCAGGTGGCGGCGGCCACGCCGGGGGTGTGCGGGGAGCGGAAGTCGTCGAGCACCACCACGCCGCCGGGCCCGAGCGCCCGCTTCGCGGTGCGGATGTCCACCGCGACGTGCTCGTACAGGTGCGAGGCGTCGATGTGCACGAACCGGCAGCTGCCGGCGGCTATCCGGTCGTCGCCGAGCACCGAGGTGGGCGCCTGCACGATGGTGGGCAGGGTGCTGTGGAAGGCCAGGTAGTTGCGCTCGAAGGCGGACCTGGTGAGCGTCTTGCGGTAGGACATCGCCATCTCGGCGGCGTTCTCGCCGTCGGGCGCCTGCGAGTCGAACAGGTCGCAGACCGTGAACTGCTCGCCGGGCCGCAGGTAGCGGCCCATCAGGATGGCGCTGCGGCCCAGGTAGCTGCCGAGTTCCAGCAGGTCGCCGCTGACTCCGGCGGCGCTCTGCCGCTCCAGCAGCCAGGCGAACAGCTGCTGGTCGATCGGCCAGAACCAGCCGGGGACGTCGTCCAGCGAGCGTGGCGCCGGCTGCTGTTCCAGGGGCGGGGTCGCGGTGGTGACCATGGAGGCTCCTCGGGTGATCGGGGCCGGCGCCACCGGTCGGTGACCGGTCGGGGGACGGCGCCGACCCCGAGGTGCGAGCGATCCTAGGACTCCCGGGTCCGCCTGAGAAGGGGTTGACCAGGTGGTTCGCGCTCGGTGCAGAAGCTATCCCCGAGTGCCGGGCTGCTTCGTGTCCGCCCGGCGCCGGTTCGCCTGCGCCCGGTGCCGCTCGATCGCCTGCCAGACCTTGTCGCGCAGGAACGGGGCCTCGGTGAAGCGCACGCCGGTGGCGTCGCGCAGCGCGTTGGCGAAGGCGGGCGGGACGGGGTTGAACGGGCTCTCGCTCATCGACTTGGCGCCCAGCGGGCCGATCGCGTCGGAGGTCTCGGAGAAGTGCACTTCGGTGCGCGGCACGTCGGCGAAGGCCGGCAGCCGGTAGCGGCGGAAGGCGGCGGTGGTGATCTGGCCGGCGTCGTCCATCAGCACCTGCTCGAACAGGGTGGCGCCGAGCGCCTGGGCCACCCCGCCCTCGACCTGGCCGCGGCACTGCATCGGGTTCATCACCCGGCCGGCGTCGGCGCCGTGCACGCTGCGCAGGATCCTCATCTCGCCGGAGTCCGGGTCGACGGCGATCCGGAACCACTGCGAGTTGAAGGCGATCGACCGGGGCGAGCCGCCGAAGTAGCCGTCGGCCTTCAGCTCGACGCCCTTGGCGCGCGCGGCCTCGAAGACCTCCTTGAGCGGGATCAGCCGGCCCTCGCACTCCACCGAGTCGGCGGTGAGGCGCAGTTGGCTGCGCGAGGTGCGGGCGTACTCGGCGGTGAAGGAGACGATCCGCTCGGCGAGCGCGTTGGCCGCCTTCATCACGGCCTTGCCCGCCACCACCGTGCCCGCCGAACCGAAGGCACCGGTGTCGTGCTTGACCACGTCGGTGTCGGACTGCCGGATGGCGATCCGGTCGACCGTGGTGCCGAGCGCGCCCGCGGTGATCTGCTTGTGCACGGTGGTGGTGCCGTTGCCGAACTCGGCGGTGCCCACCGCGATGTCGTAGCTGCCGTCCTCCAGCAACTGCACGGTGGCGTCCGCGATGTGGCCGCCGGGCGGGCCGCAGGCGATCGCCGACATCGCGAAGCCCTGGCCCACCAGCCAGCCCTCGGGGGCGAGTTCGGCGCTGGTGTCGTCGGCGAGGGCGTTACGGACCACGTCGAGGCACTGGTCGAGGCCGTAGCTGGCGATGTGCAGGTCCTCCTCCTCGCCGAGCGGTCCCTCCATGTGCTCGCCGGGGCCGATGATGTTCTTCTCGCGCAGCACCAGCGGGTCGAGGTCGAGCCGGCGGGCCAGTTCGTCCATCGCCGACTCGATCGCGAAGGTGACCTGGCCGAGTCCGTAGCCGCGGAACGCGCCGGCGGGCACGCCGTTGGTGTACACCGAGTAGGCGTTGACCTTCTTGTGCGGCGCCCGGTAGACGCCCATCGACTCGCCGATGCTGTGGAACATCACCGCCGGACCGTGGTTGCCGTACGCGCCGGTGTTGGAGACCACCCGGAACTGAATGGCCGTCAGGGTGCCGTCGGACTTGGCGCCGAGCTTCACCGTGATCTTGAACGGGTGCCGGGTGGTGGCGCCGTAGAACTGCTCGGGGCGGGTGAACTCCAGCTTCACCGGCCGGTGCAGCTTCATCGCGGCGAGCACCGCGATGTCCTCGGTGAGCATCTCCTGCTTGCCGCCGAAGCCGCCGCCGACCCGGCCGGCGACCACCCGGACCTTCTCCATCGGCAGGTCGTACAGGGCGCAGAGCGCGCGCCGGGTCAGGAACGGCACCTGGGTGCTGGAGCGCACCACGATCCGGTCCTCGCCGGTCTCGACCCCTTCCTCGTCGAGGGCCGGCTCGAAGTAGACGACGCAGCCGTGCGTCTCCAGGCTGGCGTGCTGCACCCGCTGGGTCTGGAAGGTCTCCTCGTACACCAGGTCGGCCTCGGCGAAGCCCTGGGCCACGTCGCCCATCTCGCCGTGCGCCTCGCCGCAGACGTTGGCCTCGGCGCGGGCGATCCGGGATTCGGGGCCCTTGGCGTGGATCACCGGGGCGCCGGGGGTCATCGCCTCCTCGGGGTCGAGCACGAACGGCAGCACCTCGTAGTCGACGATGATCCGCCGGCAGCCCTCCTCGGCCGCACCCTCGCTGTCGGCCACCACGGCGGCCACCCGCTGGCCGGCGAACCGGACCACGTCGTCCAGCACCCGGGTGTCGTCCGGGTCCTCGGTGGGGTGCTCGTGCCGGGCGGAGGAGTAGAGCCGCTCGGGGGCGTCGTGGTGGGTGAACACGGCGTGCACCCCGGGCACCCGCAGGGCGGCGGAGGTGTCGATCGAGCGGATCCGGGCGTGCGGGTGCGGGGAGCGCAGCAGCTTCATGTGCAGCAGCCCGTCCACCTCGATGTCGAAGGTGTAGCGCGCGGTGCCGGTGACCACCTGCGGGCCGGCCGGCGCGCCCAGGCTGCGGCCCACCGCCTGCCCGGCCTCGGGCAGTTCGGTGTGCCGCACGCCGCAGATCGCGTCCTCGATCGCCCGGTAACCGGTGCAGCGGCACAGGTTGCCCTTCAACGACCGGGGCAGGTCCGTCAGCTGACGCTCAGTCAGAGCACTGGTGGTCATCAGGAAGCCGGCCGTGCAGAAGCCGCACTGGAAGCCCTGGGCGTCCACGAACCGCTGCTGCATCGGGTGCAGTTCGCCCTCCGGGCTGGCCAGGCCCTCGACGGTGGTGACCGAGCGGCCCTCGGCCCGCAGTGCCGGGTAGAGGCAGCTGTGCACCGGCTCGCCGTCCACCTGCACGGTGCAGGCCCCGCAGTCGCCCGCGTCGCAGCCCTTCTTGACGCCGAACCAGCCGCGGTCCCGCAGGTAGGTGCGCAGGCACTGGCCGGGGCGCGGCTCGGCGTCGAAGTCCTGCTGGTTGACCCGGATCCGGAAGCTCATCGGTCCTCCTCCATGAGTTCGCGGCGGATCTCCTCGGCGAAGCGGAAGGTCATGTGCCGCCGCCACTGCGGGAGTCCGTGGATGTCGTCGAAGTACTCCTCGGGGCGCACGCCGAACTCGACCGCCTCGCGCACCGCCTCGGCGTTGGGCGGGAACGGGAAGCGCAGCTGGATCGGCCGCACGGTGGAGGCGGTGAGGGTGAGCGTGCAGGAGTCGTCCTGCGGGTCGCGCCGCCCGATCAGCAGCGCTCCGGAGCGGCCGAGGCCGTAGAGCGAGGCCTGCCGGAAGGCGGTGCGGGAGTCCAGCGCGCGGGCCGGCAGGGTGACCGCGCGCAGCAGCTCGCCCGGGCGCAGCACGTTGCGGCCCGCGCCGGTGACGAACTCGGCGACCGGCACCTCGCGGACGGCGCCGGACTGGGCCACCAGCCGGCAGACCCCGTCCAGCGCGGCGGCCAGCGAGATCATCGGCCCGGCCGGCAGCGAGTTGCACAGGTTGCCGCCGATGGTGGCCATGTTCCAGATCTTCCAGGAGGCCAGGAACGCGTGGCAGCACTGCTCGACCAGGACCGCGGCCGGCCGGTTCAGCGGGTGGCGGAAGAGCTGGGCGACGGTGCAGGTGGCGGCGATCTCCAGGCCGCCGTCGGGCGTCTCGGTGAGCGGCGGCCAGCCGGTGCGGCTCAGGTCGATCAGCCGGCGCAGGTGCGGTTGCGGCTCGGAGAACAGGTAGGTGCCCCCGCCGAGCCAGGCGTCACCCGGGCGCCAAGTCTCCCTCGACCGCGCGTCGCGCAGCTCCACCACGGTGTTCAGGTCCACGTCCACCTGCTCTTTTCGCCGAACTGATGCCGTGATTGAAGCAACGCGGCGCCGGGCGCCACGAGTGGTGGCGATCACCGAAGGGCGGGGTGCGGACTGGAGGATCAACCAGTGAGCAGGCGGTCCACGGCCCGGCGGGTGCGCTCGACGGCGGTCGGGTCGGCGTGCAGCTGGAGGGTGTGGTTGAGCGCGAAGTAGGCGCCGAGCAGTTCGAAGGCGAGCTGCTCGGGGTCGGCGTCACGGGGCAGTTCGCCGAGTTCGACGGCGGTGCGCAGGTCGGCGACCAGGCGGGCGCGCCAGTGCGCGTAGAGCCGGGCGACGGCGTCGTGCAGCGCTCCGGGCCGGGCGTCGAACTCGACGGCCGCCGTGGTGAACAGGCAGCCGCCGGGGAAGGCGCCGCGCTCGCGGACCAGGTAGTCGGCCCAGCCGGCGCAGACGGCGCGCAGGCGGGCGAGCCCGGGCGGGGCATCGGCCGCAGGCTGCCAGACCAGCTGTCCGAAGAGGTCGGCGGCGCCGTCCAGGGCGGCCAGTTGCAGCGCCTCCTTGGTGCCGAAGTGGCCGAGCACACCCGCCTTGCTCATCTCCAGGTCGCCGGCCAGCCGACCGATGGTCAGGCCTTCCAGGCCCTCCACCGAGGCGATCGCGACGCTGCGTTCGATGATGCGCTGCCGGGTGAGGCGGGCCTCGGCGGCGGACTTGCGTGGGCTCATGGGGTCGATGGTATCGGCCCGGGCGCCATTTAGCTTCCGATCGATCGGTTGCTATATTCCGGAGCACCGCTTCACCGCTTCACCGCTTCAGTGCTTGCCGAGCCGAGGAGGACCGCCGTGCCGGGTTCCCGCATCACCGCCATGGGCCACTACCAGCCGTCGCGGGTGCTGACCAACGACGATCTGGCGCGGATGGTGGACACCAGCGACGACTGGATCCGCCGGCGCACCGGCATCGCCACCCGCCGGATCGCCGCCGAGCACGAGACGGTGGCCGACCTGGCCACCGCCGCGGCCGCCAAGGCGCTCGCCGCCGCCGGCCTGGCGCCGGCCGAGATCGGCCTGGTCACCGTCGCGACCTGCAGCGCGATCGACCGCTGTCCCTCCACCGCCGCCCAGGTGGCCGGTCGGCTCGGCATCCCGGACGCCGTCGCCTACGACCTGAACAACGGCTGCGCCGGCTTCTGCACCGCGCTCGCCGCCGCCGACCACTCGGTACGGGCGGGCGCGGCCCGGCACGCGCTGGTGATCGGCGCCGAGAAGATGTCGGACCTGACCGACTGGACCGACCGGAGCAGCTGCGTGCTGCTCGGCGACGGAGCCGGCGCGGCCGTGCTCAGCGCGGTCTCCGAGCCGGGCGTCGGGCCGGGCGTCGGGCCGGTGGTCTGGGGCTCCGACCCGACCCGGGGTCAGGCCGTGCGCCTGCTGGACGACTGGCACCCGCGGTTCGCGCAGGACGGCCAGACCGTCTTCCGCTGGGCCACCACCGAGCTGCCCGCGATCGCGCTGGCCGCCTGCGAGCGGGCCGGGGTGGCCCCGAACGAGCTGGCCGGGGTGGTGACGCACCAGGCCAACCTGCGGATCATCGAGGCGCTGGTGCGCCAACTCGGGCTCGCCGACGACGCGGTGGTGGCGCGGGACGTGGTGGAGTCCGGCAACACCTCGGCCGCCTCGGTGCCGCTGGCGCTCGCCAAACTGGTCGAGCGGCGCGAACTGCCCGCCGGCGCACCGGTGCTGCTGCTCAGCTTCGGCGGCGGCCTGTCCTGGGCCGGCCAGGTGGTCGACTGCCCCTGAGCGCACCCGGAGCCCCGTTCGTGACGGCCGACACACCGTCAGCGCCGCACATTTGGCAGGATGGCGCCCGGGCCCGAGCGGCGGCCGGAGCGCGAGGACTGGGGAGGGCGACCGTGGCGGAGGTCAGCACGACCGGACGGGTGCGGTCGATCACCGTGCCGGGGCACGCGTACGGCTTCCCCGGGGTGGCCTTCGGCGGCTACCTGGCGGGCCTGCTGGCCCGGGAGTTCCCCGGGCTGCCCGCCAAGGTCTCGTTCCGCCGGCCCACCCCCGTCGGCCGCCCCGTGGAGCTGCGCGACGCCGGCCACGGCACCCGCGAACTCGCAGACGGGAGCGGAGCGTTGGCCACCGCCCGGCCGTGCGAGCCGGTCCGGGCGCCCGAGCGGGTGCCCGAGCGGGTGCCCGAGTGGCGCGAGGCCGAGCGGGCGGTGCGCCGGCAGGCCGCCGACGGCCCGCTGAACGGCGGCGACTGCTTCGCCTGCAACACGGGCCGCCCGATCGGGCGGGGCCTGCGCCAGCTCTTCGCGCCGCTGCCCGAGGCCTCCCAGTCGGTGGCCCTGTGGACCCCCGACCCGCAGCTCGCCCCGGATGCCGAGGAGTTGCCCGTCGAGCTGGTCTGGGCCGGGCTGGACTGCCCCGGCGGCTGGGTCTCCCGGCTGTTCGGCGGTGCGCCGGTGCAGACCGTGACCGCCTCGCTCGCCGCCACCGTGCTGCGCCCGGTCCGGATCGGCGTCGAGCACCTGGTCCTCGGCTGGCCGGTCACCAGCTCCGGGCGCAAGCACCTGGTCGGCAGCGCGATCCTGACCCGGGACGGCGAGTTGTGCGCGAGCGCCGAGGCGCTCTGGCTGACGCCCGGGCGGGCGGTCTGAGGGCTCGGGCCGCCGCCACCGTGGCGGCCGACCGGGCGGCTGCGGGCGCGCCTGACCCAGGCGGCGTTCGCCCCGGAGGTCAGGTGCACGATCATGGTCATGGCAACACATCCTAGCCAGTGACCCCGCGTCATCCCGCCGGGGTGGCCAGGAGTTCCGGGCCGCGCCCGCCGAGCACGGCCGCCAGCACCTCGGTCAGCGCCGCCAGGTCGCCGGCCAGGTCGAGCTCGGGCTCGACCAGCCACTGCAACTGGAGGCCGTCCTTGGCCGCCAGCAGGATCCGCGCCGCCCAGGCCGGGTCCACCGGGCTCGGCACCGCGCCGCCCGGCTCCGCCGCCGCCTCCCCGGAGACCGCGAGCGTGCGCGCCGCCCGCTCCCGCACCTCCCGATTGCGGCCCTGCAGGAAGGCGTGCGCGGGCTGGTCCGGCCCGGCCGCCGCCGCGGCCACCTCGGCGAACAGCCGCACCATGCCGGGGGTGGCCCGCCGCACCGTCCCACCGTCCTGGGTGTCCTGCGCGCCCGAGGCGAACCGCGCCTCCAGAGCCGCCGTCAGCAGGGCCTCGCGGCTGCCGAAATGGTGCAGCACCCCGGCGTCGGTCAGGCCGGCCCGTTGCGCTATGTCACGAACCGAGACCCCCCTACTGCCCGCCTCGGCATAGGCGGCCAGGGCGGCCTCGATGATCTGACGACGCTTCGCCAGGGTCTTCCGGTAGGGGCCACGGGGGCTGTTCACCCCTCGATTGTACGGTCCACCGGACCCGTTGGGGCAGCCACCGGCGTTACTTGAGGCTGTAGTTGACGATTCGTCAAATACCACGGCGGTCCCTGGGGGCGTCGTTGCCGTGGAGAATCATCACGAAACCCTGAGTGATCGAGTTCCGGACAATGACAGAACGGCGAGCTCACGCCGGTGCGGCGGCCCGGTTTGCCTACGACCTGGCTCAAAATGATCGTCAAATGGCTGCCGTTTGACCACTGATGTCGGATTTGCCGGGCAACCTGTGAGGTTTCTGACGATCAGAAACCTCACCCCGACAACTGCTTTTCCGGCGAACGTTTGGCTGGACTTCATCGGTACGCCAGACCCCGGTATCGGTCACCTCTGGTCATCACAGCACGTTGATCAACATCATGTAGCGTGACCGGGCCCTCAAGCCCAGGTAAAGCCACCACCGCGCACGGCCTCCCTGCCCCGCGCACGAACCGGAGCTCAGAAATCCATGTCCGACCCGAAGACCGTGAACTGGCCGCTCACCGCCGGGCAATCCGGCATGTGGCTGGCCCAGCAGCTCGCCCCGGAGAACCCCGCCATCCAGATCTCGGAGTGCATCGAGATCCACGGCGCGGTCGTGCCCGAGCTCTTCCTCGCCGCCATCCGCCGGCTGATGGAGGAGTTCCAGGCGTTGCGGCTCCGGTTCGAGACGGTCGACGGTGAGACCGTCCAGAGGCTGCTCCCGGCCTCCGACGACCAGATCCAGCTCTTGGACGTGAGCACGGCCGACGACCCATTGGCCACCGCTCTCGCCCACGCACGCGCAGAGCTGTCCAAGGTGCTCGACCTCCAGCACGGCCGACCCTACCGAACGATCCTCTTCCGACTCGGCCCCGACCACTGGCTCTGGTCCCAACGGGTGCACCACGCGGCAGCCGACGGCTACAGCGCCGTGCTGGCCGCCAACCGGATGCCCGAGCTCTACGCCGCGGAACTTGAGGGCCGCGAGCCCGACCAGGCTGCCGTTGTACCGACCTTCGCCGAACTGATCGAGGACGAAGCCGCCTACCGGAACAGCGACCAGTACCGCTCCGACCGCGAGTTCTGGCTGGCCACGCTGGCCGACCACCCGGAGCCGGCCCTGCTGGCGGCCGGGCACGCCATGCCCTCACACACCCACCTGCGGCACGAGCTGGTCCTCGATGCTGCCGAAGCCCAGACCCTGCACGCGGCCGCCCGCCGACTGGGCGTCAGCCGCTCGGTGCTGATGATCGCGGCAGCCGCCCTCTACACCGCCCGGCTCACCGCCACGACCGAGGTCGTGCTCGGACTCCCGGTCACCGGCCGGGCCGGACGGGTGGCCCGCACGGCATGCGGCCAGTTCGCCAACATGCTGCCGCTGCGGATATCCATCCAGCCCGGAGCGGGCCTGGCCGCACTGGCCAAGCAGGTGAGCGCCACCGCCCGCACCGCGCTGCGCCACCAGCGGTACCGCCTTGAGGAGATGCGGCGCGAACTGCCCGGCACCGGCCCGCTGGTGGGTCCGTCCGTCAACCTGATGACCTTCGACTACGACCTGACCATCGGCGGCCACCGCACCACCGTGCACAATCTGACCAGCGGCCAGGTGAACGACCTCAACTTCCTGCTCTACGACCGGCAGTCCGGTGACGGCGTCAGACTCGTCGTGGACGCCAACCCGGCGCTCTACGACGCGGCCGAGGTAGCCGCGCACGCCCATCGGTACCGCCGCCTGCTGGCCACCGTCGCGGCGGCCGGGCCGGAAGCCCGGCTCGGTTCGATCGACCTGCTCGACGACGAGGAGCGGCACCGGATCCTGACGGAGCGGAACAACACCGCAGCACAGGTGCCGCCGGGAACGCTGCCCGAGCTGTTCGAGGCCCAGGCGGCGCGGACGCCGGACGCGGTCGCGGTCCGGTTCGAGGATACGGCGCTCAGCTACGCGGAACTCGACAGCCGGGCGAACCGACTGGCACGCCACTTGGTGGAGCGTGGCGTGGGTGCGGAGTCGGTCGTGCCGGTGGTGCTGAAGCGTTCGGTCGAGATGGTCGTGGCGCTGCTCGGCGTCGTGAAGGCCGGCGGCGCGTACCTGCCGGTCGACCCGGAACTGCCCGCCGAGCGGATCGAGTACCTGCTGTCGGCGGCGACCGCCGAGCCGGTGACGCTCGAAACCGTCGAACTCTCGCGATCGGGTGACGACTCGAACCTGACGGACCGTGGCATCACGGGTGCGAGCCCGGCCTACGTCATCTTCACGTCCGGCTCCACGGGCAGACCCAAGGGCGTGGTCGTTCCGCACGCGGGCATCGTGAACCGCCTGGCTTGGATGCAGTCCGAGTACGGCCTGACCGCCGAGGACCGGGTACTGCAGAAGACCCCGTTCGGATTCGACGTCAGCGTCTGGGAGTTCTTCTGGCCGCTGCTGGAGGGCGCCACCCTCGTCGTGGCCCGCCCCGGCGGCCACCGCGACCCCGCCTACCTCGCCGAGCTGATCCAGGCCGAGGGCATCACGGTCACCCACTTCGTGCCCTCCATGCTCCAGTCCTTCGTCACCGAGCCCGGCGCCGCCGCCTGCACCGGCCTGCGCGCCGTCATGTGCTCCGGCGAAGCCCTGCCCGCCGACCTGCGCGACCAGTTCCTGCGGCTGCTCCCCGGCGTGGGCCTGCACAACCTCTACGGCCCCACTGAGGCATCGGTCGACGTCACCTCCTGGGACTGCGCCACCCCCTCCGACACCGTCCCCATCGGTGCCCCCGTGTGGAACACCCAGGTCTACGTGCTGGACCCCGCCCTCGCACCGGTACCGAACGGAGTACCGGGCGAGCTCTACCTCGCCGGCGCCCAGCTCGCGCGCGGCTACCTCGGCCGCCCCGGCCTGACCGCCGAGCGCTTCGTCGCCAACCCGTACTCCCCGGGCGAGCGGATGTACCGCACCGGCGACCTCGCCCGCTGGAACCACGACGGCGCACTCGAATACCTCGGCCGCACCGACGACCAGGTCAAACTGCGCGGCTTCCGCATCGAACTCGGCGAGATCGAGACCGCACTGACCGCGTACCCCAACGTCGGCCAGGCCGCCGTCCTGCTCCGCGAAGAGCGGCTCGTCGCCTACCTCGTCGCACCCGCCGACCTCGACACCGCCGACCTGCGCACCCACCTCGCCCGCACCCTGCCCGAGTACATGATCCCGGCCGCCTACGTCGTCCTCGACGCCCTCCCGGTGACCGTCAACGGCAAACTCGACCGACGCGCCCTCCCCGACCCCGAGCTCGCACCCGGTGCCGGTTACCGAGCTCCGGCGACGGTGCGCGAGGAACTCCTGTGCGCCGCCTTCGCCGAGGTGCTGGGTCTGGCGCGGGTGGGTGTGGACGACGACTTCTTCGAGCTGGGCGGGCACTCCCTGCTCGCCACTAGGCTGGCCGGTCGGGTGCGTACCGTGCTCGGCGTCGACCTGCCGATCCGGCTGGTCTTCGAGGCGCCGACTGTCGCTGCCCTCGCCGAGCACCTGGACGGCGCGACCAGCGAGCGCCCGGCCCTGGTCGCCGCCGAGCGACCCGAACTGCTGCCGCTGTCCTTCGCCCAGCAACGCCTCTGGTTCCTCAACGAGTTGGAGGGGCCCAACGCCACCTACAACTCCCCGATGGCACTGTGCCTTTCCGGCCCGATCGACGCAGCCGCACTCGACGCGGCACTGCACGACGTGGTGACCCGGCACGAGGTACTGCGCACCACCTTCGGCGTGGTGGACGGCCGGCCGGTGCAGCAGATCCTCACGGTCGACCCCGCAGCTCCGCTGCTGAGTCTCTCCACCTTCGACGAGCAGGCGTTCACCGCGACCATCCGACGCCCCTTCGACCTCACCACCGAACTCCCGCTGCGGGCCTCACTCTTCACCCGCAGCGAGCTGGACCACGTACTGCTGGTCGTGGTCCACCACATCGCGGGCGACGGCTGGTCACTCGCCCCACTGGCCCGGGACCTGTCGACTGCTTACGAGGCCCGGCTGGGTGATGCGGCACCGCAGTGGGCGCCACTGCCGGTGCAGTACACGGACTACGCACTCTGGCAGCGCGAACTGCTGGGCGAGACAGCCGACCCAGACAGCGAACTCGCACGCCAGCTCGACTACTGGCGCACGACACTGTCCGACCTCCCGGAGGAACTGGCCCTGCCGACCGACCGACCGCGCCCGGCCGTCGCCGGTCACGTGAGCGGCTCGGTCGAACTCGCCGTTCCGGCACAACTGCACGCCCGCCTGGTGGAGTTGGCGCGAGCCGAGAGTGTGACGGTGTTCATGGTCCTGCAGGCGGCACTGGCCGTGCTGCTCTCCCGCCTCGGCGCCGGCACCGACATCCCGATCGGCACCCCCATCGCCGGACGCACCGACGAGGCCCTGGACGAGCTGGTCGGCTTCTTCGTCAACATGCTGGTGCTGCGCACCGACCTGGCCGGTGACCCGACCTTCACCGAACTGCTGGGCCGGGTCCGGAACTCGGGGCTCGACGCGTTCGCCCACCAGGACGTCCCGTTCGAGCGCCTGGTCGAGGAACTCTCCGCCACCCGCTCGATGGCCCGCCACCCGCTCTTCCAGGTGATGCTGGCCCTGCAGAACAACCAGCGCGCCACGCTGGAACTGGCCGGCCTCGACGTCTCACTCTTCCCCGTGGGCCCGGAAGCAGCACGATTCGACCTCTCGTTCACGCTCGGCGAGCCCGCAGAAGGCACCGGTCTGGTGGGCGAACTTACCTACTCCACCGACCTGTTCGACCAGGCGTCCGCCGAGGCGATCGCCGAGCGGTTCATACGGGTGCTGGATGCGGTGGTCGCGGCTCCGCAGCGGAAGGTCGACTCGGTCGACATCCTGGGCGAGGCCGAGGTCGCACTGCTGGAATCGTGGAACTCCACGGGGCAGACAGTAGCGGCCGGAACACTGCCGGACCTGTTCGAAGCCCAGGTCGAGCGAACGCCGGACGCGGTGGCGATCACCTTCGAAGGCATGTCTCTGACGTACCGCCAGTTGAACAGTGAAGCCAATCAGTTGGCACGTCACCTGGTGACGGAGCGGGGTATCGGCGTAGGTCACCGGGTGGCCTTGGCCCTGCCCCGATCCAGCTCCTACGTGGTTGCCATGCTCGCGGTCCTGAAGGCCGGCGCGGCCTTCGTGCCGGTGGACCCCGGTTACCCGAGCGAGCGGATCGCCTATCTGCTCGCCGATTCCGCGCCCGCCCTGGTGCTGACCGACCGGCACGCCACACTGCCCAGCTCGGCGCCCCAACTGCTCGTGGACTCCCTGGAGCTGAGCGAACTACCGGGCACCAACCTGACCGGTGCGGAGCGCCTGGAGCCGCTGCACACCGACCATCCCGCCTACGTCATCTACACCTCCGGCTCCACCGGACGCCCCAAGGGTGTCATAGTCCCGCACCGCGGCCTGGCCGGCTTGACCACCAGTCAGATCGAGCGCTTCGCCGTCCAACCCGACAGCCGGGTCCTGCAGTTCGCCTCCACCAGCTTCGACGCCGCAGTCTCCGAACTCTGCATGGCCCTGCTCGCGGGCGCCACCGCCGTTCTCGCCCCCGCCGCACGACTCGCCCCGGGAAACCCGCTCATCGAGCTCGCTGCCGAACAGCGCGTCACCCACGTCACCCTACCTCCAGCCGTGTTGACCGTCCTCCCGGCCGATGCCCTGCCCACCGTCACGGTCCTGGCCACCGCAGGCGAGGCCTGCCCGGCTGCCCTCGTCACCCGCTGGGCGCCCGGCCGACGCATGATCAACGCCTACGGACCCACCGAGGCCACCGTCTGCGCCACCATGAGCGACCCGCTCGCCCCGGGCACCGGCGCTCCCCCGATCGGCCGTCCCATCACCAACGCCCAGACCTACGTCCTCGACCCAGGTCTCAGGCCCACGCCGATCGGAGTGCCGGGCGAGCTCTACCTGGCCGGCGACGGCATCGCCCTCGGCTACCTGGGCCGCCCCGGCCTGACGGCCGAGCGCTTCGTCGCCAACCCGCACGCCCCCGGCCAGCGGATGTACCGCACCGGCGACCTGGCCCGCTGGAACCGCGACGGCGCACTGGAGTACCTCGGTCGTACCGACGACCAGGTCAAGCTGCGCGGCTTCCGCATCGAACTCGGCGAGATCGAGGCCGCACTGGGTGAGCACCCGAAGGTCGGCCAAGCCGCCGTCCTGCTCCGCGAAGACCGGCTGGTCGCCTACCTGGTCGCCCCCTCCGACCTCGACACGGCCGACGTGCGCACCCACCTCGCCCGCACCCTGCCCGAGTACATGGTCCCGACCGCCTACGTCGTCCTCGACGCCCTCCCGGTGACCGTCAACGGCAAACTCGACCGACGCGCCCTCCCCGACCCCGAGCTCGCCTCCGGTGCCGGTTACCGCGCTCCGGCCACCGCGCACGAGGAACTGCTCTGCGCCGCCTTCGCCGAGGTCCTCAGGCTGGACCGGGTCGGCCTGGACGACAACTTCTTCGAACTCGGCGGCCACTCCCTCCTCGCCGTCACCCTGGTCGAGCAACTCCGGGCCAGTGGTGTGCAACTGAACGTGCGTGCGCTGTTCGCCACCCCGACCGTGGCCGGCCTGGCCGGCGCGACCGCGCCCGCTGCCCACGACGTCGTCGTGCCGCCGAACCTGATCCCGGCCGGCGCAACCGAGCTGACGCCCGAGATGCTGCCGCTGGCCGACCTGACGGCCGGCGAACTCGCCCGCATCGTCGCCGAGTTCCCGGGCGGCGCGGCCAACATCGCCGACATCTACCCGCTCGCCCCGCTCCAGGAGGGGATCCTCTTCCACCACCTGCTCACCGCAGGCGGCGAGGACGTCTACGTCATGCCGACCGTGCTGCGCTTCGACTCGCGCGCCCGGCTCGACGCCTTCCAGCACGCCCTCCAACTCGTCGTGGACCGCCACGACGTGCTGCGCACCGCGATCCTCCACGAAGGCCTCGACCAGCCCGTCCAGGTGGTCGCCCGGCACGCCGAACTCAAGGTCGAAACGGTCGAGTTGGACCCGGCTGCCGGAGACCCGGTGGCCCAGCTCACCGTCGACGGCCGCGCCCCGATGGACCTCACCCGGGCGCCGCTGCTGCACACTCGCACGGCCGCCGAGCCCGGCACCGGCAAGTGGCTGCTGCTGATCCGTCAGCATCACCTGGTGCTCGACCACACCGCGCTGGAGGTGCTGCTCTCCGAGATCTGCACGATCCTCGACGGCGACCCGGCCCAGCTCCCGGCACCGCTCCCGTACCGTGACTTCGTCGCCCAGGCCCGACTGGGCATGCCCGCCGAGGAGCACGAACGCTACTTCGCGAACCTGCTCGGCGATGTCACCGAACCGACCGCGCCGTACGGGGTGCTGGACGCCCACGGCGACGCCACCACCGTCGCCGAGTTCCGCACCACGGTCGACCCGGCGCTGGCCGTCCGCCTGCGCGAGAGCGCCCGCCGACTCGGCGTCAGCCCGGCCGCGCTCTTCCACCTCGCCTTCGCCCGCATGGTCGCCGCGACCTCCGGCCGCGACGACGTGGTCTTCGGCACCGTGCTGTTCGGCCGGATGAACGCCGGCACCGGCGCAGACCGGGTGCCCGGCCTCTTCATCAACTCCCTGCCGATCCGGGTGAACGCCGGCCGCGTCCCGGTCGCCGCGGCCCTGCACGGCCTGCGCACCCAGCTCGCCGACCTGCTGGTGCACGAGCACGCCCCGCTCGCCCTCGCCCAGCAGGCCAGTGGGATCGGCGGCGGAGCGCCGCTGTTCACCTCGCTGCTGAACTACCGGCACAGCGCCGCCCCGGAGACGGCCACCGCGCAGGCCGGGCCCAGTGGCATCACCGTGCTGCACAACCAGGAGCGGACCAACTACCCGCTGACCCTCTCGGTGGACGACCTCGGTTCGGGTTTCCAGCTCACCGCCCAGACGATGGCACCGATCGCCGCAGACGCGGTGTGCGAGCTCGTGCGCACGGCGCTGGAGAGCCTGTGCGCCCTGCTGGAGGACGAGCCGCAGGCCCCGGTGGCCGCCGTCGAGGTCCTGCCCTCCCAGCAAAGGGAGTTGCTGGCCGGCCGGCACGGCGCGGTGGTGGAGCGGTCCGGGGGATCGCTCCCGGAGCTGTTCGAGACGCAGGTGGCCCGGACACCGGAGGCGGTCGCCGTCCGCTTCGAGGACGAGGCCGTCACGTATGCGGAGTTGAACGCTCGCGCGAACCAACTGGCGCACTTGCTCGTGGAGCACGGCGTGGGCTCGGAGTCGGTCGTGCCGGTGGTGATCGAGCGATCGGTCGAGATGGTCGTGGCGCTGCTGGGTGTGGTGAAGGCGGGCGGCGCTTACCTGCCGGTGGACCCGGAGCTCCCGGCGGAGCGGATCGAGTACCTGCTGTCGGCGGCGACCGCCGAGCCGGTGACCCGTGAGATCGTCGAGGTTTCGCGTGAGCGCGAAAGCTCGGAGCTGACGGACCGTGCCATCACTGGCAGCAGCCCGGCCTACGTCATCTTCACCTCGGGTTCGACCGGCAAGCCCAAGGGCGTGGTCGTCCCGCACGCGGGGATCGTGAACCGGTTGGCGTGGATGCAGTCCGAGTACGGGCTCACGCCCGCCGACCGGGTACTGCAGAAGACTCCGTACGGTTTCGACGTCAGCGTCTGGGAGTTCTTCTGGCCACTGCTGGAGGGCGCGACCCTGGTGATGGCCCGTCCGGGCGGCCACCGCGACCCGGCCTACCTGGCCGAGCTGATCCAGGCCCAGGGCATCACGGTCACCCACTTCGTGCCCTCCATGCTCCAGGCGTTCGTCACCGAGCCTGCGGCCGCCGACTGCACCGGACTGCGCGCTGTCATGTGCTCCGGCGAGGCCCTGCCGGCCGATCTGCGGGACCGGTTCCGCGACACCCTGCCCGGCGTCGGTCTGCACAACCTGTACGGCCCCACCGAGGCGTCGGTCGACGTCACCTTCTGGGACTGCGCCACCCCCTCCGACACCGTCCCCATCGGCCACCCGGTCTGGAACACCCAACTCCACGTCCTGGACGCCAACCTCGACCCCACCCCCGTCGGCGTCCCCGGCGAGCTCTACCTCGCCGGCGTCCAGCTCGCGCGCGGCTACCTCAACCGCCCCGCCCTGACCGCCGAGCGCTTCATCGCCAACCCCCACACCCCCGGCCAGCGGATGTACCGCACCGGCGACCTCGCCCGCTGGAGCCACGACGGCGCACTCGAATACCTCGGCCGCACCGACGACCAGGTCAAACTGCGCGGCTTCCGCATCGAACTCGGCGAGATCGAGACCGCACTGACCGCGTACCCCAACGTCGGTCAGGCCGCCGTCCTGCTCCGCGAAGAGCGGCTCGTCGCCTACCTCGTGGCGTCAGCCGACCTCGACACCGCCGACCTGCGCACCCACCTCGCCCGCACCCTGCCCGAGTACATGATCCCGGCCGCCTACGTCGTCCTCGACGCCCTCCCGGTGACCGTCAACGGCAAGCTCGACCGCCGCGCCCTCCCCGACCCCGAGCTCGCACCCGATTCGGGCCGGGCACCGCGCAACCCGCGGGAGGAACTGCTCTGCGAGCTGTTCGCGCAGATCCTCGGCCTCACCCACGTCGGCATCGATGACAGCTTCTTCGAGCTCGGCGGCCACTCCCTGCTCGCCACCCGCCTGGTGAGCCGGATCCGCGCCGTCCTCGACGTGGAGGTGCCGATCCGCACGCTCTTCGAGGCCCCGACCGTCGCCGCGCTGGCCGCGCGACTCGACGGCGGGACCGCACGCCGTCCGCGCTTGACCGCAACCCCTCGCCCGGAGCGCGTGCCGCTCTCCTTCGCTCAGCAACGCCTCTGGTTCCTCGGCGAGTTGGAGGGCCCGAGCACGACCTACAACATCCCGCTCGCGCTGCGCCTGACCGGCCCGCTCGACGTCGCGGCGCTGGAGGCGGCCCTGCACGACGTGGTGGCCCGGCACGAGGTGCTGCGCACGGTCTTCCCGGTGCTGGACGGCGAGCCCGTGCAGCGGGTGCTTACGGCCGAGGCGATCGGCTCCCTGCTCACCATCGGCCGCCCCCCGGCCGACCCCGTCTTCGACCTGCACAGCGCGCCTCCCCTGCACGCCTGGCTGCACCAGCTCGGCGAGACCGAGCACGAGTTGCACCTGATCCTGCACCACATCGCAGGCGACGGCTGGTCACTCGCCCCGCTCACCCGCGACCTCTCCACCGCCTACACCGCCCGACTTGCCGGCACGGCGCCCCAGTTCATGGACCTACCGGTCCAGTACGCCGACTACGCGGGCTGGCAGCGCACGCTGTTGGGCGACGGCGCGGACCCCACCAGCCTCCTCGCGCAGCAACTCGGCTACTGGCGCACTGCGCTGGCCGACCTGCCGGAGGAACTCGCCCTCCCGACCGACCGACCGCGCCCGGCCCTCGCCGGTCACCGGGGTGGCACCGTCCAGCTCCGCATCCCGGCCGAACTGCACACCCGGCTGGCCGCGTTGGCACGCGCCGAAGGCGTGACGCTGTTCATGGTGCTGCAGGCGGCGCTGGCCGTGCTGCTCTCCCGCCTGGGCGCGGGCACCGACATCCCGATCGGCACGCCCGTCGCGGGTCGCACCGACGAGGCGATGGACGACCTGGTCGGCTTCTTCGTCAACACCCTGGTGCTGCGCACCGACCTGACCGGTGACCCCAGCTTCACCGAACTCCTGGCCCGCGTCCGCGAGTCCGGCCTGGCCGCCTTCGCGCACCAGGACGTCCCCTTCGAGCGCCTGGTCGAAGACCTCGCCCCCGCCCGCTCGATGGCACGCCACCCGCTCTTCCAGGTCATGCTGGCCCTGCAGAACACGGCCGGAGCCTCGGCCGAGCTGCCCGGGCTGGAGATCTCCGCACTCCCCCGGCCGGTCGCCGCGGCCAAATTCGACCTGTCGCTGGACCTGACCGAGTCGGCCGCGGGCGCGGGCATGAGCGGCGAGCTGATCTACTCGACCGATCTGTTCGACCAGGGGACCGCCGAGTCGATCGCCGCACGGTTCCTGCGGGTGCTGTGCGCGGTGGCCGAGGCCCCGGAGCGCAAGGTCGGCTCGGTCGACCTGCTGAGCGGGGCGGAGCTCGCCCAGCTGCAGGACTGGAGCGCGAGCGCGCACGAGGTGCCGGCGGTGACGCTGCCGCGCCTGTTCGAGGCGCAGGCGGCCCGCACCCCCGACCGGATCGCGGTCACCTTCGAGCGCGAGTCCCTGACGTACCGCGAGTTGAACCAGCGGTCCAACCAGCTGGCCCGGCACCTGGTCACGGAGCGGGGCATCGGCCCGGGCCGGCTGGTCGCCCTGGCCCTGCCCCGCTCCAGCTCCTACGTGGTCGCCCTGCTCGCGATCATGAAGGCCGGCGCGGCCTACGTGCCGGTCGACCCCGGCTACCCGAGCGAGCGGATCGCCTACCTGCTCGCGGACTCCGCACCCGCCCTGGTGCTGACCGACTGGCAGACCGCACTGCCCGCCGCGGCGCCCCGACTGCTGCTGGACTACCTGGAGTTGAGCGGACGGCTGAGCCAACTGCCGGCCGGCAACCTGACCGATGCGGAGCGACTGGCGCCGCTGCGCGCCGACCATCCCGCCTACGTGATCTACACCTCCGGCTCCACCGGACGCCCCAAGGGCGTGCTGGTTCCGCACCGCGGCCTGGCCGCCATGACCACCAGTCAGATCGAGCGCTTCGCCGTCGAACCCGACAGCCGGGTCCTGCAGTTCGCCTCCACCAGCTTCGACGCCGCGATCTCCGAACTCTGCATGGCCCTGCTCACGGGTGCCACCGCCGTGCTGGCCCCGACCGCGCGGCTCGCCCCCGGCACCCCGCTGATCGAGCTCGCCGCCGAGCAGCGGATCACCCACGCGACCCTGCCCCCGGCCGTGTTGGCCGTCCTGCCGGTCAACTCCCTGCCCACCATCACCACCCTGGCCACCGCCGGCGAGGCCTGCCCGGCTGCTCTCGTGCCCCGCTGGATGCCCGGACGCCGCATGATCAACGCGTACGGGCCCACCGAGGCCACCGTCTGCGCCACCATGAGCACCCCGCACGCCCCGGACACCGGAACGCCCTCCATCGGCCGGCCGATCGCCAACTCCCAGGCCTACGTGCTCGACTCCGGCCTCAAGCCCACGCCGGTCGGGGTGCCGGGCGAGCTCTACCTGGCCGGCGACGGCATCGCCCTCGGCTACCTGGGCCGCCCGGGGCTGACCGCCGAACGCTTCGTCGCCAACCCCTTCTCCCCCGGCACCCGGATGTACCGCACCGGCGACCTGGCCCGCTGGAACCGGGCCGGCAACCTCGAATACCTCGGCCGCACCGACCAGCAGGTCAAGGTCCGCGGCTTCCGGATCGAACTCGGCGAGATCGAGGCCGCACTGGTCGAGCACCCGAAGGTCGGCCAGGCCGCCGTCCTGGTCCGCGAGGACCAGCCGGACGACAAGCGGCTGGTCGGCTACCTGGTGCCGGGCGAGGCGGGCGGGCCGGATCCCGAACTGCTGCGCAAGGAGCTGGCCGAGCGGCTGCCCGCCCACCTGGTGCCGAGCGCCCTGGTGGTGCTGCCGGCCCTGCCGCTGACCCCGAACGGCAAGCTCGACCGCAAGGCCCTGCCCGCCCCCGCGGAGTCGGCCGACCAGGTCGGCCGGGCCCCGGCGAGTGAGCTGGAGCGGCAGTTGGCCACCGCCTTCGGGGAGGCACTGGGCCGCGGACCGGTACCGGTGGAGGCGGACTTCTTCGCCCTCGGCGGCCACTCGCTGCTGGCCACCCGACTGGTCGGGCAACTGCGCACCGAGCTCGGCCTGGAGCTGAACCTGCGCGACCTGTTCGAGGCCTCCTCGGTGGAACGGCTGGCCGACCGGCTCGGCGCGGGCTTCCTGCCGGCGGTCGACGACACGACCGGCGGGTTGGGCGTCGGCCAGCTCAACGGGCCGGGCGACCTGGCCGAACCGTTCGCGCCGATGCTGGCGCTGCGCGAGGGCGACACCGGGCTGCCACCGCTGTTCTGCGTGCACCACGGTTACGGCATCGGCTGGTCGTACCGCGGCCTGGCCGAGCAACTGACCGACGGCCGACCGCTCTACGCACTGCAGTCCCGCGACCTGCGCGAGCAGGACGGACTGCCGCAGAGCGTGGAGGCGATGGCCGCCGAGTACGTCGAGCAGATCCGGGCGGTCCAGCCGATCGGCCCGTACCACCTGCTCGGCTGGTCCTTCGGCGGCGCGGTGGCGCACGCGATGGCGACCCAACTGCAGGCGGCCGGCCAGCAGGTGGCACTGGTCGCGGTGTTGGACAGCTATCCTGGAATCGAATCGCCGCTGCCGACGGCCGAGTCGGTCCGCGAGTCGGTGCTGGAACTGGCGCCGATGCTCAGCACCGAGCAGGTCGACGTGTTCACCCGCACCCTGCTGCGCAGTGCCCGGCTTCTCTCCGACTGGACCCCGGGGCGGTTCAACGGGAACCTGCTCTTCTTCACCGCCTTCGAGGACCGCCCCATCGAGGCTCCCACGTCGGGGAATTGGCGCAAGTACTACAGCGGCATGATCATGGACACCCCAGTCCACACCACCCACGACTCCATGACCAACCCCCTCGGCCTCGCCGAGATCGGTGCGGCCCTGCGGGCGGTGCTGGCGCAGAGCTGAGCAAGCACCTCCGGCCGTGCTCCGCGCACTTCCCGCGCGGGGCACGGCCGCTGATCCACCGTCACTCACCGTCCCCCGAGGAGCCGTTGCCACCATGCGCCGTTTCATCCTCACCGGCACCCCCGGTGCCGGGAAGACCACCCTGCTGCACGCCCTGGCCGCACGGGGGCACAGCGTGATCGAGGAGGCGGCGACGGACGTGATCGCCGAGGGGCAGGCGGCCGGGGTGGACGAGCCGTGGGCCGAGCCCGGGTTCGTCGAGCGGGTGGTGACCGTGCAGCGGGAGCGGCAGCTCGGCGCGGGCACGGCGGCGGTGCAGCTCTTCGACCGCTCGCCGGTGTGCACCTACACGCTGGCCGAGTACCTGGGCCTGCCGGTGGCCCCGGCGCTGCGCGCCGAGCTGGAGCGGATCGCCACCCAGCGGGTCTACCAGCCGACCGTGTTCTTCGTCCGCAACCTGGGCTTCTGCGAGCCCACCCCGGCCCGGCGGATCAGCTTCGCGGACTCGCTGGAGTTCGAGCGGGTGCACCGGCGCAGCTACCGGGAGTTCGGCTTCGCCCTGTTGGACGTGCCGGCGGCGCCGCTGGCCGAGCGGGTGGCACTGGTGGAGGCCGCGCTGGCCGAGGACGGGGCCTGAGGCCCGCCAGTGGACGTGTGCCCGGCGGCGAGCCTGCGCCGTTCTTCGGCCGAGCCTGCTGTATACCCATAGGGGTATCACCAGCAGCAGAGGAGCGAGAACCCCATGGACTACGGCATCAGCACCACCGTCGACGCACCGTTCGAGCCGACCGTCGAGCGGGTCCGAGCAGCGCTCGCCGAGCAGGGCTTCGGCGTGCTGACCGAGATCGACATCCGGGCCACCATGAAGGCCAAGCTCGGCGCCGAGCTGGAGGACTACCTGATCCTCGGCGCCTGCAACCCGCCGCTGGCCCACCAGGCGCTGGAGGCCGACCGCCGGATCGGACTGCTGCTGCCCTGCAACGTGGTGGTCCGCACCGCCGGGGGCCGCACCGTGGTCGAGGCGATGGACCCGCAGCTGTTGGTCCAGGTCACCGGCGAGCCGGGGCTGGCCCCGGTCGCCGACGAGGCCGCGCGCCGCCTGCGCGCCGCGCTGGCCGCCTTGGAAGACTGAGGAGCAGTCAGGACAGCAGGTCAGGGCAGCAGGTCGGCCGGGCCCAGCCTGGTCCAGGCCGCCGCGTCCTGCCAGCCCGGCTCGCCGGTGACCCAGCCCCAGAGCAACTCCTCGGTGCGGGAGCGGGACTGGTGGCCGACCGCCTGGAAGTGCCGGTCCACCGAGCCCTCCCGGTGCTCGACCTGCCAGCCCTCGGCCGCGTGCCGGTACACCTGGATGTAGCGCTCCGGCTCGGTGCGGAACCGGCCGATCGCCAAGAACTGGTTCTGCTCGCCGGTCAACAGGTCCAGCGCCCGGGCCAGCACCCGCTGATCGGGCCTGGTGAAGACGGTGCCGTCCTCCAGCTCGACCACCAGCGGCTCGACCGAGGACTTGGCGTGCAGGGTGGACGGCGCGGACATGATGACGGCTCACTTTCGTTCGTGGGTCGGTGGGTTCGGCGCGCAGCCCGCCACCGGCACGACCCTAGCGCGCACCACCGACAACACCGCGCCCCACCCTCGCCGGAAATCCCGTTGACCCCGGCCCGGCCCACCGCTTTGCTACGGCCATGCACGGACTCACCTTCCACCGGCTCTCCGGCGGCGACCGGCTGATCGACGGCGACCCGCTGATCGACGACTGGCAGCGGATCCACAACCTGATCATCCCCACCGACCCGCTCTCGCTGGAGCAGGTGCGCGAGCGCGCCGGCCGCTACCACCTGGAGGTGGTCCGGCTGGACGGCACGGCGATCGGTTGCAGCACCGTGCGCCCGCCGACCGAGGAGGAGCCGGTCGCCATGGTGATCGCCCGGATCCTGCCCGCCCACCGGCGCCGGGGTTTCGGCGGCGAGCTCTACCGGCGCGGCCTGGAGCGGGCCCGGGCCTTCGGTGCGCCGATCGAGACCGTGGTGCTGGCCAGCAACCCCGAGGGCCTGGCGTTCGCGGAGGCGCAGGGGTTCACCGAGGTCGAGCGCTACCTGCTCCCCGGCGACACCGTCCCCTACGTGGCGCTCCGGCTCACGGCGTAACCCTCCGCCCGGAGCAGGGCCAGCCGGGCGCCGTCCGCGCTGCCCGGCGGGGCGGTGTAGATCTCCAGGCGCTGGTCGCTCTCCGGGTCGATCAGCACCTTGCAGTCCAGCTCCACCGCCCCGATCACCGGGTGCTCCAGCCGCAGCCGGCTGCGCCGGCGCACCGCCACCTCGTGCCGCTCCCAGAGCGCGGCGAACTCCTCGCTCGCCCCGCGCAGCCGCTCCACCAGCCGGGCCGCCGCCGGGTCGTCGGCCCGCCGCGCGCTGGCCGCGCGCAGGTCGGCGACGTGCAGCCGGCTGTAGTACTCGTGCTCCTCGACGGGGTAGCCGGCCCGCGTCCCGGGCCAGGTGAACCAGCGCCAGGCCACATTGCGCCCGTGCTCGGAGACCGAGCAGACACCGCCGAGCAGGTCCCGGGCGATGTCGTTCTGGGCCAGCACGTCGCCCAGCTCGCTCAGCACCTGCAGCGGCGTGCCGGAGAGCTGGTCGAGCAGGTGCAGCAGCCCGGGCGCCACCCGGTCGCCGCCGCTCTGGCCGGCCGGCGGGCGGTGGCCGGCCAGCAGGTGGAGGTGGTCGCGCTCGTCGTCGTTCAGCCGCAGCGCGCGGGCCAGCGCGGCCAGCATCGGCGGCGAGGGCTGCGGGCCGCGGGCCTGCTCCAGCCGGATGTAGTAGTCCGCGGACATCACCGCGAGCTGGGCGACCTCCTCGCGCCGCAGGCCGGGCGTGCGCCGACGCGGGCCGACCGGCAGCCCGACGTCCTCCGGCGTAACCCGCTCCCGGGCGTGGCGCAGGAAATCGGCGAGCTCGGCGCGGTTGATCGTCATGATCCACATCCTGCCCGATCCGGCCGACCCGAGCCAGGGACCGCCGGTCCCAGGGTCCGCGGTGCTCTCCCGACACCCCAGACCCCGGCGGCAGGGTTGGCGTCAGCCGGAGCGAACGCCCCGGTCCGAGCCCGAACCTGAGGGAGCATCACCATGGCCACTGCCACTGCCACCGTCGGCACCGTCACCCCCGCCGTCACCGTCGACACCGTCACCGTCGGCGCCGCCCGGGTCCGGTACGACCGCTACCCGGCCGCCGGCCCCGTCGAGGCGCCCGCGCTGCTGCTGGTGCACGGCACCGGCTCCGGCGGGGCCGAGGTCAACTGGAGCGGGCTGGCCCCCGGCCTGGCCACCCACCGCACCGTGCTCACCCCCGACCTGTCCGGCACCGAGCGGACCGTGGACGACGGCGCACCGCTGACCACCGAGCAGCTGGCCGCCCAGGTGATCGCCGTGATCGAGCACGCCGGCACCGGCCCGGTCGACCTTCCCCCAGCCTTCGGCCGGGAGGTGCCCCCATGGCTTCTCGATGGGCGCCGTCGTCGCCGCCACCGCCGCCGCGCTGCGCCCCGACCTGGTCCGCCGGCTGGTCCTGGTGGCCGGCTGGGCGCACACCGACGGCATGGGGGCACCTCCCGGCCGAAGGCTGGGGGAGAATACCTGCGCAACCTGTTCACCGTCTGGCGCCGGATCGCCGACCACGACGCCGAGGCGTTCGGCCGGATCATCACCATCACCGGCTTCAGCCACGGCTTCCTCAACACCATCGGCCGGGCCGGGGTCGAGCAGCTGGTGCCGAACATGCCTCCCACCGCCGGCACCCTGCGCCACATCGAGCTGGACCTGCGGGTGGACATCCGGGAGCTGCTGCCGCGGATCACCGCGCCGACCCTGGTGATCGGCTTCACCCAGGACGCCACCGTCCCGGTCGCGCACAGCCGGGCCCTGCACGCCGCCATCGCGGGCAGCCGCTACGCCGAGCTGGACGCCGGCCACGTGGGCGTCTTCGAGCGCGCCGAGGAGTTCACCGCGCTGGTCGACGGCTTCACCCGGTCCGCCTGAAACGGCCCGTGCGAGGGCCGGACGAGGCCCGGACGAGGGCCGTGCGAGGGGCGAACGAGGTGCCGGGAGAGTGGCGGAAAACTTTTTTCCCGTCAGGTGTGACACTTCAGCGGCGGCCGGCGCTGAAGGGAGTGAATGGAGCACCCAAGGCTCCGGACGGCAGGCGGCTTCCCCGGGCGCGCCGGCCGACCGGAACGCCGGCGGCATGACTGTGCAGAGTACGGCCGCCGGCTCCACGGGTAAGCGGGTTTCCCTGGCCCGCTTGACCCGCCACGCCCCCTGGGTCCGGTCCGGCTGGGGTCGGCCGGACCGGACCCAGGCAGGGCCTTCTCCGCGTTCCCGGGCCGTGCCCGGCCACCCCGACTGCGCGATCGCCCCGCGGGCCAGCTAGCATGTGACGGGTTGTCACACCGTGTAGCGGCACCGCCGCCGCACGCTCCATCGCATGCGATCCCCCGAAGTGGAGACAGCGCCATGGCAGACGAACCGGCTTCCTGGGCGACCTGGACGACGAAGAACGTGTGGGCCGGCCCCGGCGGGGTCCGCACCGTCGAGGGGGCGCAACTCAACGGCGACCTGAGCGTGCACACCACCTGGACCGGGACCGAGGCCATCCTCACCGTCCAGTACACCGACGCCCAGGACTGGTTCACCCTCCAGGGCAGCCCGATCGAGGTGGCCGACGAGCAGGCCGCCCGCGGCTGGCACCAGCACGCGGTCGAGGCGGTGCGCGGCGGCAACGGCGGCGCGCTGACCTGACCCGGGCCTGGTCGAGGTCCGGTCCGGGCTCGACCCGGGCCTGACCCGAACGCCCCGGAGCGAGTGCGGGCCGGTGGGCGGGTGGCGAGGCTGGGTGTCATGACACTTCCTCAGGATGGTTACCCGCCCAGCCCGCTGGCCGCCCTCGCGAAGTTCGGCTGGCACACCGCGCTGGTGCTCGGCCTGCTGGCCGTGCTGCTCGGCGTCGTGGTGCTGGCCTGGCCCGGGCGCACGCTGGAGGTGATCGGCGTGCTCTTCGGGATCTACCTGCTGGTCAGCGGGATCCTGCAGGTCGTGCTGGCCTCCACGGTGCACCTGGCGACGGCCCTGCGGGTGCTCGGCTTCATCAGCGGCGCGCTGTCGATCCTGCTCGGCCTGCTCTGCTTCCGCGGCGCCTACCAGTCCGTGCTGCTGCTCTCGCTCTGGATCGGCATCGGCTGGCTGTTCCGCGGGGTGACCGCCACGGTCGCCGCGCTGGACCTGCCGAGCGGCACGCCGGGCCGCGGCTGGCAGGTCTTCCTCGGCGTGATCACCGCGCTGGCCGGGGTGATCCTGCTGGTGGACCCGTTCAGCTCGATCTACGCGCTGGCCGTGATGGCCGGCATCTGGCTGCTGCTGATCGGCGTGGTGGAGATCGGGCACGCGATCTCGCTGCGCTCGCGCACCCGCCACCTGGCCTGAGCCCGAGCCGGAGCCGGAGACCGACCCGACCCCGGTCAGCCGCGCAGGCCCTCCAGGAACCCGTGCAGCAGCGGCTCCAGCTCCTCCAGCCCGGCGGCGGAGAGCTCGGGGAACGCCCCGCTGGACCGGGCCATCAGCACCCCGGCCAGCGCGGCGGTGGCCAGTTCGGCGCGCAGCTGCGCCCGTTCGACGCCCTCACTCTCCAGCCGTGTGCGCAGCGGCTCGACCAGCCGCTCGCGCAGGTGCGAGCGGGCCGCCTGCTGCACCTCGGTGTTGTCGCCGGGCAGCACCGCCGCCGAGAAGGACGGGCCCGGTCCGCGTCGGTCGAACCGCTCCAGCAGCCAGTGCAGCCGGTCCCGCTCCAGCAGGTCGGCCGGCGGCTGATCGCCCTGCTCGGCCCGGACGGCGGCCAGGTAGAGCTGGAGCTTGCCGCCGAAGTAACGGGCGATCAGCGCCGGGTCCACGCCGGCCCGCTCGCCGATCTCGCGGGTCGTGGTGCGGTCGTAGCCGCGGTCGGCGAAGAGCTCCATGGCCGCCTGGACCAGCTGCTCCCGACTGCGCGCCGCGTCCCGCCGGCGCGGGGCGGCCCGGCCGTCCGCCCGCTCGGTCAAGGGGTCACCCGCAGCGGGACCTCGTCCTCGCCCGGTGCGATGTCGGCCATGCTCTCCTCCACCATCAGCTCCTCGTCGACCTCTGCCGGGGTGAACCGGCCCGCCGCGGCGGCGCGCCTCGGCAGCACGATGGTAGCCACACCGATGACGACCCAGACGACACATCCGATGAGCAGCGCGGTGCGGTACCCGTCGGCGCTGGGCAGCCGGTGCCCGGCGGCGGTGTGCGCCTGGAGCACGGCCCCGCACAGCGCGCTGCCGGTGGAGTAGCCGACGTAGCGCAGCACCTGGTTGAAGCTGACGGCGCTGCCGATCTCCTCGGCCGGCACCGAGCTGACGATCAGTCCGGGCATCACGGCGAAGGTGCAGCCGACGCCGAGGCCGGCGATCGCCATCACCAGCAGCACCTGCCACAGGTGGTCCCGGGCGAACAGGAAGACCAGCATCGAGACCAGCGAGACGGCGCAGCCCAGCGGCAGCACGGCGGCGCTGGAGGTGCGCTTGGCGATCACCGGCACCACCTTGCTGGAGAGCACGCTGAACACCGAGAACGGCAGCAGGGTCAGGCCGGCGACCACCACCGTGGCGCCGAAGCCGTAGCCGGCCGAGGCCGGGGTCTGCACGTAGCGGGTGACCATCGACATCAGCAGGTACATCGCCACGCCGGCCACCAGACCGGTCAGGTCGGCGGTCAGCACGGTGCGGTTGCGCAGGGTGCGCAGGTCCACCAGCGGGTGCGGGGTGCGCAGCTCGTGCCGCACCCACCAGGCGAGCAGCACCAGGGCGACGGCGCCCGTGCCGAGCAGCCGGCCGGAGCCCCAGCCCCAGTCCTCGCCCTCGGTGAGCACCAGCAGCAGCCCGGCGACCGAGAGGCCGAGCAGCACCGCGCCGAGGCCGTCCAGCCGGTGCGCGGTGCGGTGGTTGGTGCTCGGCAGCACCGCGACGGCCAGCACCAGGGCGATGGTGCTGATCACGGCGCCGAACCAGAACCCGGCGTGGATGCCCCAGGACTGGGCGATCAGGCCGGTCAGCGGGTAGCCGAGGCCGACGCCGGCCACGGTGGTGATGGAGAGCATCGCGACGGCCGAGCGGGATCGCTCCTCGGGCACGCTGTCCCGCGCGGTGGCGATGGCCAGCGGGGTCAGGCCGAGCCCGACCCCTTGCAGCGCCCGGCCGGCCACCAGGTAGCCGAAGCCGAGCGGCAGCGCGGCCAGCACGCTGCCGACCACCACCACGGCGGCGGCGCCGATGACCACGGCGCGCCGCCGGGGCCCGTCGCCGAGCCGGCCCATCACGGGCGTGGCGACGGCGCCGACCAGCATGGTGATGGTCAGCGACCACTGGGCGTTCGCGAGCGAGACGTGGTCGACGGTCGCGATGGTCGGGATCAGCGGTGCGCCAAGGCTGCTGATCACCGCCACCACGGTGCCGAGGAAGACCAGCACCGGCACCAGCGCGCGCTCGCGCAGGCCGGTCGGCCGCCGGTGGCCGGGGTGTGCGTCCATGGGTGTCCCCTCCTGAGGGTCCGAGGTTCGCGGAGTCGGACCGCGGCACAGTGTCATCGCGTGATGTCTCCAGCTGATGACATCAGATGATGACACAATACTCCCGAGCGTGAACGGGGTGGGATTGCGGAATCAATCACCCGGTTGGCGCGTTGTGCCGTCTCGGGGAGCCATGCTCCGATCTCACCTAACCCCTGGGGGCTCGCCGTGAACCTCACCGCACTGGTGGCGGCTGCCGGGTTCTGGTCCTACGCGCTCGTCTTCGGCGTGACCGCCGGCGAGACCAGCGCCTTCATCGGTGTGGTGCTCCCCAGCGAGACGGTGGTGCTGTTCGCCGCCGCGCTCTCCAGCCGGGGCCTGCTCAACCCCTACCTGCTCGCCCTGGCGGTGATAGCCGGCGGGATCATCGGGGACAGCACCGGCTACTGGCTCGGGCGGCTGTTCGGCAAGCGGCTGGACCAGCCCAAGGAGCGGCGCCGGATCAAGCCGGGCGGCCGGGTCGAGCGGGCCACCGGCTACCTGCGCCGGCACGGCGGGCCGGCCGTCTTCACCGGGCGGTTCATCGGGTTCGTGCGCTCGTTCGTGCCGTTCACGGCCGGTGCGGCCCGGATGCCGTACCGCAGGTTCCTCGGCTACAGTGCCGCGGCCTCGGTGATCTGGGGCTCCCTCAACATCACCGCGGGCTACTTCCTCGGCGCCTCCGCGAGCGGCCTGCTGCACACGGCGGGCATCGCGGGCGCGGTCGCGCTCGCCGCGGCCGTGCTGATCACGCTGGGCGCGCTCGGGTGGCGCCGGCGGCGGCGCCTGGCCCGCGACGAGGCCGGGCAAGAGCCGCGGTCGATGGCGGCACCGGGCCCGGGCCCGGCGGAAACCGACGAGCCGACCGATGCGGGCGAGCCGGGCGGCCCGGTCAGCCCGCGCGGCCCCGGCGGCCCGGCGGGCTCGGGCGGCTCAGCGGGCTCGACCGGCCCGGCGGGCCCGGACGAGGAGTCGGCCGGGGACCGGGCACTCGCGGCCCACGGCGCGACCCGCAAGCACGCCTGACCCGCCTTCCACCTGCAGGCGCTCTCCCATCGAACGATCGGAACTCCGCGCATCCGGGATATTTCCATTATTAATGCCAAGCGCTACGGTACCGACATGACCGAGCAGCCCTACCGAAGGTTCCAGGGCCGGGTGGCCCTCGTCACCGGCGCCGCGAGCGGCATCGGCGCCGCCACCGCCCGGCGGCTCGCCGCCGAGGGCGCGAGCGTGCTCGCCGTGGACATCGCCGACGCGGCCGGTGCGGCCCTGGTCGACCGGATCACCCGGGACGGCGGCAGCGCCGAGTACCGGCACGGCGACGTCGCCTCCCCCGCGCTCTGGGCCGAGCTGGCCGAGCACCTGGAACAGCGCCACGGCCGGCTCGACGTGCTGCACGGCAACGCCTACACCGTGGTGGTCAAGCCGGCCCACGAGCAGACCGAGGACGAGTGGGACCGCCAGCTCGCGGTCAACCTCAAGGCGAACTGGCTCGCCGTCCGGGCACTGGCCGGGCTGCTGGACGCCAGCGGCGGCTCGATCGTGCTGACCTCCTCGGTGCACGCCCTGGTCGGCCTGCCCGGCCACCCCGCCTACGCCGCCGCCAAGGGCGCGCTGACCGCGCTGGGCCGCCAGCTCGCCGTCGAGTACGGCCCCCGGGTGCGGGTGAACACGGTGCTGCCCGGGCCGGTCATGACCCCCGCCTGGGACCGGGTGGACGAGGCGGGCCGGGCCGGCAGCGCCGCCGAGACCGTGGTCGGGCGGCTGGGCACCCCGGAGGAGGTGGCCGCCGCGGTCGCCTTCCTCGCCTCCGCCGACGCCTCCTTCATCACCGGCGCGAGCCTGGTGGTCGACGGCGGCTGGTCCGTCGTCAAGGCCTCCGCCTGACCCGCCGTCAGCCTGACCCGCCATCGGCCCGACCCGCCATCGGCCTGACCACCCGTCCCTGGAGGAACCCGTCATGCACCACCCCGCCCGCGGGCTGCACGGCCAGGCCGTGGAGATCATCGGCACCCGCATCGTCAACGGCGGCCACCCGCCCGGCTCGCCGCTGTACCCGGAGCAGTTGGAGACCGAACTGGGCGTCAGCAAGACCGTGGTCCGGGAGGCGCTGCGGGTGCTGGCGGCCAAGGGGCTGATCGAGTCGCGGCAGAAGCGCGGCACCTTCGTGCGCCCGCGCGCGGACTGGAACCTGCTCGACCCCGACCTGCTGCGCTGGCAGGGCCGGGACGCACCGGACAGCGGCTTCCTGGGCAACCTGGCCGAGGTGCGGGCGATCGTCGAGCCGGCCGGCGCCCGGCTGGCCGCGCAGCGCCGCGACCAGCACGACCTGGCCCGGCTGGACGACGCGCTGGAGCGGATGGCCGCGGCCGGCGACGACGTCCGTGCCGTCGTCGAGGCCGACCTGCTCTTCCACCGCGCGCTGCTGGCCGCCGCGCACAACGAGCTGCTCACCCGGATGGAAGTGGTGATCGAGGCCGGCCTGCAGGTCCGCGACCAGCTGGTGCACTCCGACGGCCGCTGCCCCGACGCGGTGCCCGCGCACCGGGCCGTGCTGGACGCGGTGCGGGCCGGCGACCCGCAGACGGCCGGCGCGGCGGTGGAGCGGCTGCTCGCCCAGGCCGACGCCGACCTGGCCCGGGCACTGGGCTCGCGGCGAGAGGACGCCCAGCGCCAGGACGCGCGGCGGGAGGAGGCGCGATGAGGATCACCTCGCTGGAGACCTTCCTGGTCGCCCCGCGCTGGCTCTTCCTGAAGGTCGGCACCGACGAGGGCGTGACCGGCTGGGGCGAGCCGGTGGTCGAGGGGCGGGCCGCGACGGTGCGGACGGCCGTGCACGAGCTGGCCGACCAGCTGGTGGGCCAGGACCCGCTGCGGATCGAGCACCACTGGCAGGTGCTCAGCAAGGGCGGCTTCTACCGGGGCGGGCCGGTGCTCTCCAGCGCGGTGGCCGGCATCGACCAGGCGCTCTGGGACATCGCCGGCAAGGTGCACGGGGTGCCGGTGCACCAGTTGCTCGGCGGCCACGTCCGGGACCGGGCCCGGGTGTACGCCTGGATCGGCGGGGACGAGCCGGCCGAGCTGGCCGAGCAGGCCCGGGCGCAGGTCGAGGCCGGGTTCACGGCGGTCAAGCTGAACGGTTCGGGCCGGCTCCGGCCGATCGACAGCCAGGCGCAGACCCGGGCGGTGCTGGAGCGCGCCGCCGCGGTGCGCGAAGTGCTCGGTCCGGAGCGGGACTTCGCGATCGACTTCCACGGCCGGGTGTCGCCGGCGATGGCCCGCCGGCTGCTGCCGCTGCTGGAGCCGCTGCACCCGCTCTTCGTCGAGGAACCGGTGCTGCCCGAACACGCGGGCGAGCTGCGGCGGTTGGCGCAGTCCACCGCCGTGCCGCTGGCCTGCGGCGAACGGCTGTACTCGCGCTGGGACTTCCGCGAGGTGCTGGCGAGCGGCCTGGCGGTGGCCCAGCCGGACGTCTCGCACGCCGGCGGCATCTCCGAGGTGCGGCGGATCGCCGCGCTCGCCGAACTGCACGGTGTCGCGCTCGCGCCGCACTGCCCGCTCGGTCCGATCGCGCTCGCCGCCAGCCTGCAACTCGCCTTCGCCGTGCCGAACTTCCTGATCCAGGAGCAGAGCCTCGGGATCCACTACCACGCCGGCGCCGAGCTGCTGGACTACCTGGTGGACCCGGCGCCGTTCCGCTTCACCGACGGCCACGCGGCCCGGCCCACCGGGCCCGGGCTCGGCATCGAGATCGACGAGGCCGCGGTGCGGCGGGCGGCCGAACTCGGGCACCGCTGGCGCAACCCGGTGTGGTTCGACGCGGACGGGGGGTTCGCCGAATGGTGAGCCGAGCCGACTTCGAGGTGCGCACCGATCCGGCGCACGGCGGCCGGTGGACCTCGCTGCGGGCCGGCGGGCGGGAGTGGCTCTGGCAGCGCCCGGACCCGGCCCGGCACGCCGTCCGCCCCGAGCAGGCCTTCGTGGACGCCGGCGGGCTGGAGGAGTGCCTGCCGACCGTGCGCGGACTGCCGGACCACGGGGACGCCTGGTCGCGGCCGTGGCGCCGGGTCGGGCGCAGCGAGGCCGTCGACTGCCCCGAGTTCGAGCTGCGCCGGCGGATCGAGTGCGAGCCGGACCGGATCCGGGTCGCCTACCTGCTGCGCGCCGAGCCCGGCTACCGCTTCCTCTGGGCCGCCCACGCCCTGCTCGACCTCTCCGAGCGGGCCCACCTGACCGCGCCGGCCGGCACCCCCACCAGGCTGTTCCCGGAGGCCGCCGGCCTCCTCGGGAGGCCGTGGCCGGCCGGCGCGCCCCACCTCACCGGTGCCTGGCCGGCCCCGCTCGGGCTGCCGCTGGACCGGCTCGGCCCGGACGACGGCACGGCGGTCGGCGCGGTGCTCACGGGCTGCTCGGCTGTGACGGTGCGGGACGGTGCCGCGGCGCTGCGCCTCACCGTGCGGGCGCCCGCCGGCGTCCCCGTCTCGGTCGCGCTCTGGCGCAACCTGCGCGGCTTCCCGGCCGGGGCGCCCTACCGCTCGATCGGCGTGGAGCCGATGCTCGGCTCGGTCTTCGACCTGGCCGAGGCCGGACCGAGCGAGGCGGCGACCGTGCCGGCGGGCGGGGAACTGCGCTGGGAGCTGGAGCTCGACTGCCCGGGCCGGCCCGAGCCGACCTTTGCTGCGTAGCACCGACCACCACCGACATCCGCTCAGATCGACAGGCCATCAGATGGACTTGACCCGACTGCCGCACCGCACCCTCGCCATCGTCCGCGGCAACGACCCCGGGGCCGCGCTGCGCTGCGTGCTCGCCCTCGCCGAGGAGGGCATCACCGCCTGCGAGGTCTCGCTCACCACGCCCGACGCCTTCGGGGTGATCCGGGCGGCCCGCCGCGAGCTGGGGCCGGCGGCCCTGCTCGGCGCGGGCACCGTGCTGACCGCGGCGGACGCCGAGCGGGCCGCCGAGGCCGGCGCCGCCTTCCTGGTCACCCCCGGCGCGCCGACCGATCCGCTGGTGCCGGGCCCGCTGCCGGTGCTGGTCGGTGCCCTGACGCCCAGTGAGGTGATCGCCGCGGTCCACGCGGGCGCCGCCGGGATCAAGCTCTTCCCGGCCTCGCTCGGCGGCCCCGACTACCTGCGGGCGCTGCGCGCACCCTTCCCCGGGGTGCCGTTCCTGCCGGTCGGCGGCGTCGACGCCGCCACCGCGCTGGCCCACCTCGCGGCGGGGGCGGTGGCCGTCGGGGTCGGCTCGCCGCTGGTCGGCGACGCGGCGGACGGCGGCGACCTGGCCGCGCTGCGCGCCCGGGCCGCCGCCTGGCGGGCCCGCCTCGCCGACACCGGCATCAACTCCGCTGCGGAGGAGGCCCGGTGAACCCCGTCCCCGAGGTGGTCACCGTCGGCGAGACCATGGCCGCGCTGCGGGCCACCGGGCCGATCCGGCTGGGCGCGCCGATGGAGCTCTCGGTGGCCGGCGCCGAGGCCACCGTGGCGATCGGCCTGGCCCGGCTCGGCCACCGGGCCGAGTGGGTCGGCCGGGTGGGCGACGACGAGTTCGGCGCGCTGGTGCTGCGCACCCTGCGGGCCGAGCAGGTCGGGGTCGCGCACGTGCGGGTCGACCGGGACGGCCGGCCCACCGGGCTGCTCGCCCGGGAGCAGCGGATCGGCGACCTGGTCCGGGTCAGCTACCACCGCGCCGGCTCGGCCGGTTCCGCGCTGCGCCCCGAGGAGGTGCTGCCCGCGCTGCGGGCCGGTGTGCGGGTGCTGCACCTGACCGGGATCACCCCGGCGCTCGCCCCGCCCGCCGCCGAGGCGGTGCTGGCCGCCGCCCGGCGGGCCCGGGAGCTCGGCGCCACCGTCTGCCTGGACGTCAACTACCGTGCCCGGCTCTGGTCCACCGAGCGGGCCCGGGAGGTGCTGGTGCCGCTGGCCCGGTTGGCCGACCTGCTGGTGGCCTCGGCCGAGGAGCTGGCGCTGGTCTGCGCCGAGCCGGTAGCCGACGAGCCGTCAGCGATCGCCGAGCTGCTCGCCCGGGGCTGCCGCGAGGTGGTGGTGACCCGCGGCGGCGACGGGGCGAGCGTGAGCACCGCGGCGGGCACGGTCGCCGTGCCGGCCCGCCGGGTGCCCGTGGTGGACGTGGTCGGCGCGGGCGACGCGTTCGTGGCCGGCTACCTCTCCGGCCTGCTGGACGGGCTCGCCCCCGCCGAACGGCTGCACCGGGCCACCCTCACGGGCGCGTTCGCCGTGGCGGGCCGGGGCGACTGGGAACACCTGCCGAACCGGGCCGAGCTGGCACTGCTCGACCAGCCGGCCGGCACCACGCTGCGCTGACCACCGGCAAGAGGGAGTCCGCATGACCACGATCGAGGCCCGCACCCCGGCCGTGCACGAGCTCGGCGAGGGCGCCCGCTGGGTGGCCGGCCGGCTGGTCTACGTCGACCTGCTCGCCGGCCGGCTGCTGGAGCTCGCCCCCGGAGCCCGGGAACCGCGCGAACTGCTGCGCCTGGAAGTGCCGTTGGGTGCCGTCGCGCCGGTGGCCGATCGACCCGGGCAGTGGATCGCGACGGCCGGGGACGGGATCGCGCTGCTCGCCGCGGACGGCCCGCCGCGCTGGCTGGCCCGGCCCGAGCGGGACTCCCCCGTGCCGACCCGGATGAACGACGGCGTCTGCGATCCGCAGGGCCGCTTCTGGGCCGCCAGCATGCCCTACGACGGCCGGCCGGGCCCCGGCTCGCTCTACCGCACCGACCCGGACGGCTCGGTGCACCGGGTGCTGACCGGCCTGGGCATCGTCAACGGCCCGGCGGTCACGGCGGACGGCGGGCTGCTCTACCTGGCGGACAGCGCGGCCGGACGGATCCTGCGGTTCACCGTCACGCCCGACGGCGGATTGGCCGACCGCACGCTGTTCGCGCAACTGCCGCCCGGGCACGAGCCGGACGGGATGACCGTGGACCGGGAGGGCTGCCTCTGGTCGGCGGTCTGGGGCGGCTCGGCGGTGCACCGCTACGCGCCCGACGGCGCCCTGCGGGAGGTGCTGGCGGTGCCGGTGCGGCAGCCGACCTCGGTCTGCCTGCACCCCACTGACGGCCGGCTGTTCGTCACCAGCGCCCGCCTCGGGCTCACCGCGCCGACCGGGCCGGCCGGCGCGGTGCTGACCGTGGCCGTCTCCGCGACGGCCCCGGCCGCGCGGGCCTTCAGGCTTGACTGATCGTCAGATACCGGCCAGCAGCGCGGCCTCCTGCTCCGGGGTGAAACCGCGCTCCAGCGGCGGCTCGCCGCGCTCGCGGTCCCAGGCGAGCACGTCGGCGGCGGTGACGGCGAGCGGAGTGGCGGGCAGGCCCGCCGCCCGCGCCTTGGCGGGGTTGCGCTGCTGCATCGGCCACTGCTCCCGCTCGGCGCGGACCAGCGGGAAGAGCAGCTCCCGCGCCACCGGCGGCACCGGCACGATCTCCACCTCGCTGCCCGCCACCCGGGCGCAGGTGGTGATCAGCTCGCCCAGGGTGGTCGGCTCGGCCGGGCCCACGGCGTGGAACGCGCCCGGCCGGTCGTCCGCGATCAGCTGCACCACCAGGCGGGCCAGGTCACGCGAGTCGACCAGCTGGACCGGCTGCTCCGGCCGGCCCGGCAGCGCCACCCGGCCGCCGCGCGCGGCCCGGCGCACCCAGTAGGTGAGTCCGTCCTGCGGGTCGTGCGGGCCGGCGACCTTTCCCGGGCGCACGATGGTGGCGCGGTCGCCGTAGCGGGCCAGCACGTCGTCCTCGCAGGCCGCCTTGGCCCGGCCGTAGGTGTCGTCGTCCAGCTCCTCGAAGGTGCGCACCCGCACCGGGGAGCGGCGCGGGGTGGTCTCGTCGGACCCGGGCGCCAGGCCCTCGCGGACGTAGACGGCGTGGCTGGAGATGAACAGGTAGCGGCCCACCCGGTCGCCGAGCGCGTCCATCGCCTCGCCGACCTGGTGCGGCAGGTAGCCGCTGACGTCCACCACCGCGTCCCAGCTGCCCTCCGCGAGGGCCCGGTAGTCGCCGGTGTCGCGGTCGCCGATCCGCCTCGACAGCTGCGGGAAGAGCTCGGGGTTGGTCCGGCCGCGACCGAACAGGGTCACCTCGGCGCCGGTGCGCAGGGCGTCCTCGGCGATCGCGCGGCCGACGAAGGAGGTACCACCAAGGATGAGGATTCGCATGGGAACTGACCTTAACTCAGGCCGTGAAGTATAATTAGCGGTATAATTAAATGGCGGCGTCCACACCGACTTCCGGTGCCCGGACGCTTTTTTCATGCCCAAAACCGTTCAGGGAACCCTGTACCACACGGCCGTCTCCGCCCCGCGCGGCGAAGAGCTGCTGCCGCTCGCCGACCTGCGCTCGGCCTGGCCCGACCTGCACCGGCGCCACCTCGCCAAGTACCGGGGCCGCGAACACCGCTTGCGGGAGCGGGTGCTGCCGCTGGACTGCACCTGGTCGGAGGTCGTCTTCCTCTCCCCACTGGACTCCACGGTGCTCTTCGAGGCGCTCCGCGAATCGGGCCGGGCGGTGAGCCCGCCGCCGATGTGGACGCTGGACGCCGCCCTGCTCGACCCGGCGCGCTGCTGCGTGCGCCTGATGCGGGTGACCCGGGGCGCCAGCACCGCCGACCCCGGCACCCCCGACGACTACCTGCCGCTCAGCACCGCCACCCTGCGCGCCGTCTCCCAGGTCACCGACCGCGCGCTCGCCCGCCTGCGGAGCCTGGAGCCCGACGAACCCGCGCTCCCCTGGGGCGACGTGCCGCACGTGCTGCACCGGGGGCCGATCCCGCTGCGGTTCTTCCGTCCGGCCCGGCGATAGCATCATGATCATGGCGGATTGGGAACTGCGGCCGGCCACGCCGGCCGATGTCGAGGTGTTGGCCGAGCTGCGGGCCGTGACGCTGCGGGCGGACCTGGAACGGCTCGGGGTGTACGACGACCACTGGGTGCGGCAGCGGCTTCGCGAGCGGTTCGTGCCGGCGCACAGCTGGGTGATCGAGGTGGCCGGCGAGCTCGCGGGCTGCGTGGCGCTGCGGCCGGCCGAGGACGCCCACTGGCTGGAGCACTTCTACCTCTCGCCGCAGTTCCAGGGCGGCGGCGTCGGCGGCGCCGTGCTGGGGCGGCTGTTGGCGGACTGCGACCGCGACGGACACCCGGTCCGGCTGCAGATGCTGCAGGGCAGCGCGGCCCGCGGGCTGTACGAGCGGCACGGGTTCACCGTCGAGACCGAGGACTGGGCGGACGTGTGGATGGTCCGCGCGCCGGTCCGACCCGGCGGCGGGGTGTGCGAAGTGTCTGCCCCGGTCCAGGCGTTGACCGGGTGAGTCCGATCTTGCGATGCTAGGCCGCCGGAGCCGGGCCGTCCGCTCACGACAACGGAGTTGACGGTCCGTCGGATGCTCCCCGGACCCGGTCGGCCCGGGGACGAGGAGAGGGGCCTGCCCGGTGCCAGTGGAGGACCGCGACACACCGATCACCGACCTGGCGTGGCTGGTGACGGCCGAACCCGCCGACGTGCTGCCCGCGTTGGAGCGCGCCGACGGCGACGGGGAGCGGCTGACGGCCGCCGTCTACCGGGCGTCGGCGCACCTGCACCGCGACGAACCCCCCGCCGTGCGGCGGCAGGTGCTCGCCCTGGACGCGGCCCGGTTCGGTGCGCCCGAACTGTCCGCGCGCCTCGCCGCCGTACCGCTGCACGGCGCCGCCCGGCCGCACTGGACGGTGGACTGGGCGACCGGCTCCCTGCTGGACGGCCGCTGCCTGGGCGTGCTCAAGGGCGGCCTGGGCATGGTCTTCTCGGTGACCGCCGTCGAGTTCGAGGGCGAGACGCTCGTCCTCGCCGGGGACGGCGAGGGCCGGGCCCGGCTCTGGGACGCGAGCACGGGCGACCCGCTGGGCGAGCCGTTCCCGATGCACGACGGTGAGGTGAGCGCGCTGGCGACGGCCTGGCGCGAGGGACTGCCGGTGGCGGTGAGCGTCGGCGCCGACCACCTCGTGCGGATCTGGGACCTGGAGTCGGACACGCCGCGGTCCGAGCCGCTGCGCGGGCACGTCGCGCCGGTGTACGCCGTCGCCACCGCCGAGTTGGACGGCGCCTGGGTGGCGCTGACCGCCGGCTGGGACCTGGGCATCGAGATCTGGGACCTGGCCACCGGCCGGCCCACCGGCAAGCGCCTGCGGGGGCACGGCGACCGCGTCTACGACCTGGCCACGGCCGAGCTGGACGGCCGCCCGATCGCGCTCTCGGCCAGCTGGGACGGCACCGTGCGGGCCTGGGACCTGCGCTCCGGCGAGAGCCTCGCCGAACTGCGCGGGCACGACGGGCGGGTGTACTGCGTCGCCTCGGCCGTCGTGGACGGCCGCCCGGTCGCCGTCAGCGGGGGCACCGACGGCACCGTGCGGGTCTGGGACCTGGCCGACGGCCGCCAGCTCGGTGAGCCGCTGACCGGGCACGGGGACACGGTGCTCTCGCTGACCACCACCGTGCTGGACGGCCGGCCACTGGCGGTCAGCGGCGGGCGCGACGAGGTGCTCCGAGTCTGGGACCTGACGACCCGTCAGCCTGTCGGCACCCCGCTGGTCGGACACCAGTCGCCGATCTCCTCGCTCACCACCACCCGGCTCGCGGGTCGACCCGTGGTGATCAGCGCGAGCACCGACAAGACGGTGCGGCTGTGGGACCTCGCGGCCGCCGCCGGCGACCGGCGCCCGGGCCACACCGACCAGGTGCTCGCCGCCACGACCACCGTGCTGGACGGCCGCCCGCTCGCCGTGACCGGCGGGGACGACGGCACGGCGCGGGTCTGGGACCTCGGCACCGGCGAGCCGGTGGGCGAGCCGCTCGACCCGCCCGGCGACACCGTCACCGCCCTCGCCGTCACCGGATCCGCCCTGCTCACCGGCGGCGGGATGGACGGCTCGGCGCACCGCTGGGAACTGCTCGGCGGCGCGCACGCCGGCGGCCCGTTCGCCCTGCACCGGGATCCGGTGCGCGGCCTGGCCGTGCTGGACGTCGACGGTCGCACCCTGGCCGTCAGCGCCGGCGTGGACCACGACCTGCGGGTCTGGGACGCGGCGTCCGGCGCCGCCGTGCTGCCGCCGCTGACCGGACACACCGACATGGTCTGGGACGTCGCGGCGGCGCACGTGGACGGCCGCCCGGTCGCGGTCAGCGCCGGGGTGGACGGCACGGTGCGGGTCTGGGACCTCGGCACCGGGCGGCCGGTCGGCAAGCCGCGCACCGGGCACGAGGGGCCGGTCTTCTCGGTCACCACGGCGGTGCTCGACGGCCGACCGGTCGCGCTCACCAGCGGCCAGGACCGCACCGTGCGGTTCTGGGAACTGGGCGCCGGGCGCGGCCTGTTCGCCCGGGCGCCGCGCGGCGAGCTCGGCGAGCCGCTGACCAGGCACCGCGGTGGCGTCTGGACGGTGGCGACCACCGTGCTGGACGGCCGCCCCGTGGCGCTGACCGGCAGCGGCGACGGCACGGTGCTCGAATGGGACCTGACGACCCGTCGGACCGTCGGACCGCCGATGCGGTTCCCCGGCCCGGTGATCGCGCTGGCCCTCTCCGCCGACGGGCAGCGGCTGGTCGTCGGCTTCGGGCGCGAGGTGGCGGTGCTGGGGCGAGGCTGAGCGAGCCGGCGGCGTTGGCGCGCCGTTGGCCGGACGATAGGCGCACGCCCGGGAGACGCTAGGCCGGTTGCCCAGAATCGGTGGAGTCCGGCGGCCACACGGGCCGCAGGCGGGAAGGAATCGCAATGTCTCGCAAGACGCTCCTCCGGGTCGGCGGGCTGGCTGCGGCCGCTTCCGCGATCGTGCTCTCGGCGTCCGGCCTGGCCAGCGCCAGCGTCAGCCCCACGTACGTCACCGCCGACTCGTCGTGCCAGGCGCTGGAGTTCACCCGGGTCGAGTCGGGCCACGACCACATGTACGTGGACCCGACGATCGACAACAGCTCCTGCCTCTACGGGATCTGGAACAACAACAGCGGTAGCTGGGCCTACCTGAGCTCGTCCCCGGCCGGCAACCAGGGCGACGTCTACGATGGCCCCGGCATGTCCCTCTCGGTCTACGTGATCGACCAGGCCAACGGCGTGTGGAGCCCGGCCGGTCCCGCGAACTGACCTATGCCGAAAGGTTCGTGACCTATCGTCAGCAGCCCGGCAGCCGGATACCCTCTCCCAGGGTGTGTCCAACACGCTGACGGGGGGCCGTCGTTGATCTTCGGCATCTTGGGGCCGCTGCTGGTCGAGGACAGCGAGGGACCGCGGACCTTCGCCGCCCCAGCGCCACGGCGACGCTGCACAACCACGTCGCCCGACTGCGACGCTCCCTCGGTGACGAGGCCGGTGCCCGGGTCCGGACCCGGGCACCGGGCTACCTGGTGGAGATCCTCGACGGTCCTGCTCCGCCATCTGCTCGGGCTGCGGCGTGGCGCGACTGAGCGGCGGCTGAGCGTGCGGCGATAGGGCGCCGTTGGCCGCACGATAGGCGCACGCATGGGAGACGCTAGGCCGGTTGCGAAGAATCGGAGGAGTCCGGCGGCCACACGGGCCGCAGGCGGGAAGGAATCGCAATGTCTCGCAAGACGCTCCTCCGGGTCGGCGGGCTGGCTGCGGCCGCTTCCGCGATCATGCTCTCCACCTCCGGCCTGGCCAGCGCCAGCGTCGCCCCTACCTACGTCACGGCCGACTCGTCGTGCCAGGCGCTGGAGTTCACCCGGGTCGAGGGGGGCCACGACCACATGTACGTGGACCCGACGATCGACAACAGCGACTGCTGGTACGGCATCTGGGACGACAACACCGACTGGTGGGCGCCCGGCTTCCCGAGCAACTCGCCCGCCGGCAACCAGGGCGATGTCTGGGACGGCCCCGGTCAGACCCTCCACGTCATCGTGCAGGACGCTGCCAACGACACCCAGGCCGACGGGCCGAAGAACTGACCCCTGCTCACAGTAGAAGGTTCGTGACCTATCGTCAGCACCGTCAGCCGGATACCCTCTCCCAGGGTGTGTCCAACACGCTGACGGGGGGCCGTCGTTGATCTTCGGTATTTTGGGGCCGCTGCTGGTCGAGGACAGCGAGGGACCGCGGACCCTCGCCGCCCCCAAGCAGCGCGTCCTGCTCGCCTCGCTGCTGTTACGGCCCAACCGGGTCGTCCCCGTCGCGGACCTGCTGGACCGCCTGTGGGGCGAGCACCACCCGGCCAGCGCGACGGCGACGCTGCACAACCACGTCGCCCGGCTGAGGCGCTCCCTCGGCAGCGAGGCCGGTGCCCGGGTCCGGACCCGGGCACCGGGCTACCTGGTGGAGATCCTCGACGACCGGGAGCTGGACCTGGCCCGGTTCCAGGAACTGCGCACCACCGCGGCGGCCGCGGCCCAGGAAGGCGACCTCCACCGGGCCGCGGCCCTGCTGCGCCAGGCGCTCGGGCTGTGGCGCGGGAACGCCCTGAGCGACGTGCCCGCCGGCGAGCCGCACGCCGCGGACGCCGAGCAGCTCGACGAACTGCGGCTGGCCGTCTGGCAGCAGCGCATCGAGTACGACCTGGCGGGCGGGGCCGGCGAGGCCCTGCTGCCGGAGCTGCGGGAGCTGCTCGCCGCGCACCCGTTCCAGGAGAACCTCTACGGGCAGCTGATGCGCGCCCTCTACCGCTCGGGGCGGCAGGCCGACGCGCTGGACGTGTTCCGCAAGGCGCGCGCCGCGCTGCTCGACGAGTTGGGCGTCGAACCGGGCCCCGCGCTCCAGCAGCTCCACGAGAGCCTGCTGCGGCAGGACCCGGGGCTGGCGGGCGAGCCGGCGGTCCAGTTGCGGCCCCCGCAGACCCACGGCCGCCCCGAGCCGCTCCGCGCGCCGCTGCAACTCCCGCCGGGCGTGACCGACTTCACCGGGCGTCAGGAGGAGTGCGCGGCCGTGATCGCCGCGCTGACCGCCGACGGCGGGCACGGTCCGCGGATCGTCGCGGTGTCCGGGCAGGCCGGCATCGGCAAGACCGAACTCGCCCTGCAGACGGCCTGGCGCCTGCGCGCCGCCTTCACCGACGGCGTGCTCTTCGCCGACCTGCGGGGCCGGCGGCACCGACCGGCCGACCCCGCCGAGGTGCTGGCCGCCTTCGCCCGGGCGCTGGGCGCGCCGGAGTCGGCGATCCCGGCCGACCCGGAGGCCTGCGCGGCGCTCTACCACGGCCTCGCCGCGGGGCGCCGGCTGCTGGTGGTGCTCGACGACGCCGCCGACAGCTCGCAGGTGCGCCCGCTGCTCCCGGGCCCGGGCAGCGCCGTACTGGTCACCGGGCGGCGCCGGCTGACCGGCCTGGCCGGTGCCCAGCTCGTCGACCTGGGCCTGCTCCCGCAGGCCGAGGCGGCCGAGCTGTTCCGGCGGGTCGCCGGTCGCGGGTTCGACGAGCCGGACGCCGTCGCCGCGATCACCACCTGGTGCGGCCGGCTGCCGCTGGCGCTGCGCATCGCCGGGGCCAGGCTGGCCGCCCGGCCGGCCTGGAGCGTGCGGGAGATCGCCGAACGGCTCGCCGACCGCCGGCACCGGATGGACGAGCTGCGGGCCGAGGACATGGACGTGCGGGCCAGCCTGATGCTCAGTTACACGGCACTGCCCGGGCCGAACGCCCGGGCCTTCCGGCTGCTCGCGCTCGCCGACGCCCCCACGCTGCCGCTGCCCATCGCCGCCGCGGTGCTCGACCTGCCGCAGCGCGGCGCCGAGCGGATCCTGGAGGAGCTGGTCGACGCCCACCTGCTGACCTGCCCTCAGCCCGGCTGCTACGCCTTCCACGAGCTGCCGAGGCTGTTCGGCAAGGAGCTCGCGGCCGCCACCGAGACGGCGTCGGAACGGCTGGCGGCCGTGCGCCGCGGGGCCCGTGCCGCCTTGGTGCAGGTGGGGGACGTTGAGCCCTCCGTCGATGCGGCCGTCGATGCGTCGGTCGAGGTGGAGAACACGTGCGCGTGGATCCGGCAGCTGTTCTGCGCCGAGGAGACGCCGGTGGCCGCCGACCTGCTCGACGCCATGGCCCCGCCGCTGGCCTTCGTCGGGTTCGAGGTGATGACCCCTCGCCGACCGTCGCCGGCCGCCCAGCCGTGGTAGCCGGAACTACAGGCCCAGGTCGTCCAGTTCCTTGAGCAGCGCCGAGCGCTCCGAGGGAGCAGCGGGGGCACCGGCGGCGGCACCTGCGGAAACGCCGGCAGGAGCGGCCGGGCGGGCGGTGGCACCGGCCGGGCTGCGGTCGCGCAGCAGCCAGGCGCCCAGGCAGCCGCCGACTAGGCCGCCCAGGTGGGCCAGCCAGCTGACCCCGCCCGGTGCGCTCGGCAGCGCGCCGAACACCAGGTAGGCGAAGCTGGCGGCCATCACCAGCCCGATCAGACTGTCGATCAGGTGCCGGTCGAAGACCCCGCGCAGCACCACGTAGGCGAAGTAGCCGAAGACCAGCCCGCTGGCGCCGACCGTCACGGTGTTCGAGTTCTCGAAGATCCACACCGACAGGCCGCTGGTCAGCGCGAGCAGCACGGTCAGCACCAGGAACCTGGCCACGCCGCGGTAGGCGGCCAGGAAGGCGAAGACGAACAGCGGGCCGGAGTTGGCCTCCAGGTGGGCCCAGCCCTGGTGCATCAGCGGGGCGGTGAAGACCTTGCCGATCGAGTCGAGCTCGTGCGGCCGGATGCCGAACTGCAGGGACAGCGAGCCGCCGTCGGCCCAGTTGCCCAACTGCACCGCCCAGAGCAGCGCGAGCAGTCCGAAGACCACGAAGAAGGCCTTGCGCGCTTCCGCGATCATCACCGCCTCGGCGCTGCGGATGTCGGTCTCGGCCATGCGTGGTCCCCTCCCGGTGGTGTCGCCGCCGATGCTAACAGCGCGTCTCCTGCTGCCCGGGCGTCTGCGCTGCGGGAGTCCGTGGTCCGGGCGTCGTCGCCGCTGCCCGGTCGGGCCGCCCGGGCAGCAGCAGGCAGAGCGGGACGGCGACGGCGGTGAGCGCCACCGACCACCAGAAGGCGCGGTCGAAGCCGTCGGCGAGGGCGCCCGCCGTGTGCGCGCCGCCGGTGCCGTGCTGGAGGACGACGGCGAGCACGGCGATGCCCACCGAGCCGCCGATCTGCTGCGCGATGCGGGTGATCATGCTGGCGTCGGGGATCTCCTCGTGCGCCAGGCCGAGGTAGGCGGCGCCGCTGGGCGCGATCATGGCGGCGCCCAGGGCGAGGCCGCGGACGAACAGCGCGGCCGTCAGCAGCGGCTCGCCGGTGCCGGCGGTGACGAACGCGAACGGCACGGTGGAGACGGCGACGAGGGCGAAGGCCGTGACGGCGACCGCCCGGGCGCCGACCCGGTCGGTCCACCGGCCCGCCAGGCCGCGGGCGAGCAGCGCGCCGACGCCCTGCGGGATGAGCAGCAGCCCGGCGCCGAGCGCGTCCTCACCGCGGACCTGCTGGAAGTAGAGCGGGAGCAGCAGCATCGGCCCGTACAGGGCGAGGCCGCCGAGGAAGAGCAGGGCGGCGGCGGAGGCCACCGAGCGGTGCCGGAAGAGCCGCAGGTCGACCAGCGCGCCGGTGCGGCGCCGCAGCGACCTGGCGGTGAAGCCGCCGATCAGGGCCAGCCCGCCGACCAGCGGGAGGAGCACCCCGGGGCTGCCGAAGCCGGACCGGCCCTGCACCTGGGAGAGGCCGTAGACCAGGGCCACGGAGCCCGGGCAGAGCAGCAGCAGGCCGAGGGTGTCCAGCGGCGCCCGGGGCTGGTCGGGCGCGGGGCGGTCGTCGGGCAGGTTGCGCCGGGCGAGCAGGCAACCCACCACGCAGAACGGGATGTTGACGAGGAAGAGCCAGCGCCAGTCGGCCAGGTGCAGGATCAGGCCGCCCAGCACCGGGCCGAGGATCGGCCCGAGCGCGGTGGGCACGGTGATGATCGCCATGACCTTGCCGATGCCGCGGCCCCGGGCGGCCTGCATGAGCAGGGTGGCCATCAGCGGCATCATGATGCCGCCGGCCAGGCCCTGGACCACCCGGAAGGCGATCAGGGCGGGCGCGTTCCAGGCCAGCGCGCTCAGCACCGAGCCGAGCAGGAAGGCGCCCAGGGCCGCGGTCCACAGCCGGCGGCCGCCGAACCGCGACTGGGCCCAGCCGGCCAGCGGGATGGTGACGAAGACCGCCAACAGGTAGGCGGTGCCGACCCATTGGACGGTGGCGAACGGGGCGTGGAGGTCCTTGGCCAGGTCGTCGAGCGCGACGCTGACGATGGTGGTGTCGAAGACCACGGCCATGGCGCCGACGATCAGCGTGATCGCCGGCCGCCACACGGCGGGGTCGGTCCGTTGGGGAGTACTCATGATCAGGAACCTTTAGATAAAGAGGTCTATCTTATGAGCGCCAGAGTAGGGCGCTAAGATAAGAAAGGCAACTCTGTCTAAAGGCTCTACGACTCAAGGGAGGACCGCATGCCCGAGCGACGCCGCGGCGCGGCACTGGAACAGGCCCTCCTCGACGCGGCCTGGGAGGAGCTCACCGAGCACGGCTACGCCAGGTTCACCATGGACGCCGTCGTCAAGCGCGCCGGCACCAGTCCCCCGGTGCTCTACCGGCGCTGGTCCAGCCGCGACGAGCTGGTGCGCGCCGCGATCGCGCACGCCCTCAAGGCCGCCCGGCTCGACACCCCGGACACCGGGAGCCTGCGGGAGGACGTGCTCACCCTGATGCGGGAGATCAACGCCACCCGCGTCCAGCTGATCACCGTGATGAACATGCACCTGGCCGGCTACCACCAGGAGACCGGAACCAGCCCCGGCGACCTGCTCGACCCCCTGGTGACGGGCCGCGCGGAGGCCCTCGACCTGCTCTTCGCCCGCGCCGTCGAGCGCGGCGAGGCCAGGCCGGGGCTCAGCGCCCGGATCAAGTCGCTCCCCTTCGACCTGCTGCGGCACGAGATCCTCACGACCTTCGCGCCCGTGCCCGATCCGGTGCTGGAGGAGATCGTCGACACGGTCTTCCTGCCACTGGTGCGCTGACGGGCCGTCAGGCCTGCGTCGGCGCGACCTGGGCCGCCAGCGCCCCCGGCACCGACCTGGGCGCGGCCGGCAGCAGCGCCCGCAGGTCGGACGAACGGGCCAGCGCGCGGCCGGCGTTGGCGTTCGCGGCGATCGACAGGGCGTGGGTCACGGAGAACGGCGGGAAACCGGCGGCGGTCAGCGCCTCGCGGCTCGCCGCCAGGGACGACGGCTCGTAGGAGATCGGACGGCCGTACGCCGCCGTGAGCGCCTCGGCGATCTCGGCGCCCCCGATCGCCGTCTCCCCCTCCAACTCGTAGACCCGCCCGGCGTGTCGGTGCCGGCGGTCGGCGGCGAGGTCGCGCTGCGCCTCGGCGGCAACCCGGACCGCGGCGTCCGCCAGGTCCTGCTTCACCACCACCGAGATCCGGCCGCCGCCGAGCGGCGCCCGCAGCACACCGGTGGCCGCCGCCTGCGCGAGCTGCGGGCCGACCAGGCCGAGCGGCACGTTGGTGTAGAGGCCGTTGCGCAGCACCGTGTGCGCGAACGGCGCGGCGGCCAGGCGCTCCTCGGTCCAGCGGTGCGCCAGCGCTATGGTCATCGAGTCGCCGGAGGCGGCGAGGCTGGTGTAGATCACCTGACGGACACCGGCGGCGGCCGCCGCGTCCACCAGCGCGCCGTGCCGGGCGAGCACCACGTCGTCCTCCGCGTAGCCGGCCGAGATCGCCAGCAGCACGTCCACGCCCGTGAAGGCGGCGGGCAGCGAGGCCGGGTCGTCGAAGTCCACCCGGCGGGCGGTGCGGCCGTCGCCGGTGCGGGTGCCGGCCACCACCTCCAGGTCGGGGAGGGCGCGCAGGCCGGAGAGGATCAGGCCGCCGAGACTGCCGGAGGCACCGGTCACGAGGATCATTCGGAACAACTCCCTTGGTGAGTTCGTGCAGTGGGAACGTCACCGAGCCTTCCCCGAACCCGGCCGCCGCGGAAGCAGGCACTTCACTGTCCGTCAGGCACACGGGTGTAAGCGTGCAGGTCAGCGGCGGATCCCCCGGGAATCCGGGGCCGCCGCCGCGCGTTGGGGTCCTGACGGGACGTCGAGGAGACCCGCGAGCGACCAGGGGGAACGTTGAGCGCCATGACCGCCGAGGTGCACGAGGTGTACGAGCCGCACGAGCCGCACGAGGTGTGCGAGGACGACTGCGGCATCCGCGACGTGCTGGACCGGCTCGGCGACCGCTGGTCGGTGCTGGTCATCGTGGTGCTGGCCAAGGGCACCCACCGGTTCAGCGAGCTGCACCAGGCGATCCCCGGCATCTCCCAGCGAATGCTCACCCTCACCACCAAGCGCCTGGTCCGCGACGGCCTGGTCGAGCGCACCGTGTACCCGACCGTCCCGCCACAGACCGAGTACCGCCTCACCGCGATGGGCCGCAGCCTCTCGGCCGCCATCACCGAGCTGGCCAACTGGTCCCGCTCCCACAAGGCGCTGATCGCCGAGGCCCGTTCGCATTGGGACGCCGAGCACCCGGGCGGGCTCTGACCCCGCCCGGGTGGCCGGTGGCTCTGCCGTTCCGGCTCAGCGGGCGCCGGTCGCGGGCTGGGAGTCGCACTGGCGCAGCCAAGTGCGCTGCAGGGACTGGCTGAAGTTCGCCATCGGCAGCTCGACGACTGCCGGGCCACCGTCCAGTTGGACCGCTGCCTCAAGCGTGCCGTTCGGTATCCAGGGCGTCAGATAGGAGTAGAGGGAGAGGGTTTGGCCCGCCGCGGTCGTGAACTCGCCGTCGCGCGTGAGCTTGGTGCTGACTCCGCCGCAGCTGATGCTGCGCATGTCCTCGTGGTCGGCGAGGAACACGGTCAGGGCGTCCGCGCCTACCATCCCGGGGCCCCAGACCGTCTCAAGGCCAGGTGTGCTGGCAGTCGGCGGACGCCACCCGGTGGAACAGCCGTACCCCAGTCCGCCGTCCTCGTCCTGATCTCCCTGGCAGAGGTCCTGCTCGGTTGTCAGCCAGAGCAGGTACACGGCTTCGCCGTGCCGGTACGCGACCACCGGAGCGCCGCCCGGCTGGTGCCCGTCGGCGACTTCGTCCTGCACCAACTCCGATTCGATGGTGCGCACTTGCCCGTCCGACAAGGCGGCCCCGGATGCGCTCGGCGCCGGCTTCGCCTGACCGGTGCAGGCTGCCGCGCACAGCAGCAGCGCCCCGGCCGAAATGATCCGGGCGGTTCTGCCCATGTCCGCTCCCCCGTTGGATCCCCCTCTGGGGATGCCCGCACGCGACCCACCCCAACCGGTCGGCGAGCGGTCCACGGCTTGGGCGCAACGACGCTACGGTTCAACCGAGTTAACCCGAGCTCGACGGATTCCCGTCTCGGTGCGCCCAGGCTCCGCCTGACGAACCGCCGGCTCAGATCGCGCACTCGGCCCAGACCGTCTTGCCCGGGGCGGCCGGGCGCGGGTGCATGCCCCAGTCGGTGGCGAGGGCCGCGACGATAAGCAGGCCCCGCCCGGACTCCGAGTCCTCGGCCGGCACCGGCACCGGGCCGGTCGGGGGCACGCGCTCGGTGCGGGTGTCGGAGACCTCGATCCGCACGGCGGCCTCAGTCCGGGTCAGCTGGACCTCGAAGTCCCGCCCCTGGACCCGCCCGTGGCGGACGGCATTGGCGGCGAGCTCGCCGCAGATCAGCGACACCGCCTCGTTGACGGGATCGGAGTAGCCGAAGCCCCACTCGTCGAGCCGGTGCGAAACCAGCCGCCGGGCAAGGCGCGCACCGCGCGGGGACGAACTGAAGCGCATGGTGAACTCGCGCGGGCCGCGCTGGGTCTGCAGTGTGTCCATGGCAGCAGCGTGCCGGGTGCGGGACGGCTGTGACCAGCGGAAACGTGCGTACGGCCAAGCGCTGTACAGCCGCTGCGACCAGCGGTACATGACGAGTCGTCAAGCCGGCCGTGTCCTCGGGGAGGAGGGTAGCTCACACGAGGGAAATCGTCGGATTCACGCCACACGGGACGCATGCCCTCCGTATCGTTCCGGTAGCTGATCGTGTGCACAGGCTCCCAGTGATGGCGGAGGTGGCCGGTATGACGGACCAGGACGACGGCGCGGCATTCCTGAAATGTTTCGGCCAACAGGTCAAGCTGCTGCGCGAGCGGGCCGGCCTGACGCGCACCCAGCTCGGCGCCCAAGTCGGCTACGGCGAGGACCAGATCGCCTCGGTCGAGCTGGGCCGGCGGATCCCGAAGCCGGAGCTGATCGACAAGCTCGACGAGGTGCTGAGGGGAGACCGGCTGCTGATCGCGATGAAGGGGGAGGTCGCACGGGCCCGCTACCCGGCTTTCTTCCGGGACGCGGCCAAGTTGGAGGCCGAGGCCGTCGAACTCCAGTCGTACGACACTCACGTGGTGAAGGGGCTCCTCCAGACCGAGGAGTACATGCGGGCGCTGCTGGCAATGCACAGACCTCTGCTGGACGAGACGCTCATCGAGCAACGTGTTGCGGCGCGTCTGGCTCGCCAGGAGCGTCTCTCCGCACGCCCTGCCCCTCTCTTCAGCTTCGTCATGGAGGAATCCGTCTTGCGTCGGCCGCTCGGCGGGCTTCACGTTCAACGTGGACAGCTGGAGCAGATCTTGCTGGTCGGACAGCAACGCAACGTCGAGATCCAGGTCATGCCACTCGCCCGCGAGGACAACGCCGGTGTTGACGGCGGCTTCACGCTCTTCACCCGCAAGAACGGTGACCAGATCGGCTATCTCGAAGTCCAGGGTCGTGGCATCCTGACCAGTGATCGAGAAGAGGTCCGTGGCCTGACGGCTCGCTATGGGATCATCCGGGCACAGGCGCTGACGCCCAACGAGTCGTTGGCTTTCATCGAGAAGCTGCTGGGAGAACTATGAGCGAGGACTCCGCCACCACGCAAAGGCACCTGAGCTGGCAGAAGAGCAGCTACAGCGGTGCTCAGGGTGGCGATTGCGTCGAGATCGCATTGGGCGCGACTGCCATACACGTCCGCGACTCCAAGGACCCCGAGGGCCCCTCGCTGACCGTCACCCCCGCCGCCTGGGCCGCGTTCCTCAAGCTCACCGAACAGCAGAGCTGATCAACCATCAAAGGGGCCGAGAACCAAACGGTTCCCGGCCCCTTCACCGGCCCTCAGGTCCGATGGGAGACGTCATGAACACCCACCAACTGTCCTGGAAGAAGAGCAGCTACAGCGGCGCCGAAGGCGGCGAGTGCGTCGAGATCGCCACCGCCCCCGCCGCCGTGCACATCCGCGACTCCAAGGACCCCGACGGCCCGCTCCTCACCGTCACCCCCACCGCCTGGGCCGCCTTCCTCACCCTGGCCACCACCCAGCACAGCTGACTGTCTCCTGCCGGCATCAACTTCATTACGAACAAACGCACTTGGCGAACCGCCGCCCTCCCCTGGCGTCCATCCGGGTAACCCCACAAGCGGGGCCGGGCACGACAACGGGAGGCCGAGTCATGCGTCACTGGTCGCGGGAACGGCGGGTCGGCACGGGCGCTCTGGTGCTGTGCACGGTACTGATCGCGCTGCCGGCCTGGCCGGCACCGTCCGGCGGAGCAGACCGCAGCAACAGCAGCGACGCCGACAGTACGGCGGGAGTGCCCGCCCCGGTGCCGGTGCTACGGGAGCCGTCGCCACCGCTCACCCCTGCGCGGGCCGCGCAGGCGGACGCGGCCCTGCAGATCCTGACCAGCGGCGCGCCGGCGGCGGGTGGCGCGGCGGGGGTCTGGTACTCGTCCGCGCAGGGCAGTGAGCTGCTCTGGGTCGGGCCGGGCGGCGGCGACTGCACGACGCACGTCCCGGTCGGCGCGGGTTCGCCGCTTGAGTTCTGCGTGCCGCCCGCCGAAATGCTGCCCAGGCCTGGTTCGGTGCTGGTGCTCGACCTCTACCTGCCGGGTACGCCGGAGTCCCCACGGGCGACGGCGCTGTTCCACGCCGACGGCGAGCGGGTCGGCGCGCTGTCCTGCGTGACGGGCGACGGCAGCGCCGTGGTGGTGCCGGTGACCGAGGTGCTGTCCGTACCGGTGGGCGACGTGCAGCGCACCTTCTACACGGCCGCCACCGCCGACTCGCTCCAGGGCGTGCTGCGCGCCGCCGTGACGGACCGCCAGGGCGGGCCGGCCACGGACTACCTGGACTCCTCCTGGACCACCACCTCGGCCGTACCCGTGACCTGCACGGCCTGACCGACCCCACCACCCGCCAGCGGTGACACGGCCCGCTCGAAGAAGGTCTCCAGCACCACCGTCGCCTGCGTCCCGCTGACCCCCTCGATCGCGTAGAGCCGGCGCAGCACGTCCTGCAACTGCTCCGTGGTCGCGGTCCGCACCTTCACCAGCACCGAGGCGCTGCCGGCGATCACGTGTGCCTCCAGCAGCTCGGGGATCGCCGCGAAGGCGGCAGCCGACTCGCCCATCCAGGAGGTCGAGTCGATCGTCACGTACGCCAGCACGCCGGCGCCGACGGCGGCCGGGTCGACGTCCGCCGCCGTGCGGCGGATCACGCCCCGCTCGCGCAGTTTGCGCACGCGCTCGTGGGCGGCGCCGGCGGAGAGGCCGACGGCCTTGCCGAGAGCGGCGTAGGACTGGGTGGCGTCCTGCTGAAGGTGCGTCAGCAGCAGCCGGTCGATGTGATCCATCCATACACTCCTTCAGCCGAATGCTGCATTGACCATATCTCATTCGGCAACCTAGGCTTCGATCCATAGATGGTTCAGCCGAAGACGAAGGGGGAACCTCATGGGCGGCCTGCGGTCCGAGCTCTACGAGGCGTTCGACGAGCGGTTCCGGACGGACAAGTGCATGAACGGCGACGCCTCGCTGGAGGTGCTGTTCACCGGGTGCCGGTGGGCCGAGGGTCCGCTCTACCTGCCCGCCTGGCGGCAGTTGGTCTGGAGCGACATCCCCAACGACCGGATGCTGCGGTGGGACGAGGAGACCGGCGCGGTCAGCGTGTTCCGCCGCTCGGCCGGGCACCCGAACGGGAACACGCTCGACCGCGAGGGCCGGCTGATCACCTGTGAGCAGGGCAACCGCCGGGTGACCCGGACCGAGCACGACGGCACCCTGACCGTGCTCGCCGAGTACTGGCAGGGCCGGCGGCTGAACAGCCCGAACGACGCGACGGTCGCCGCCGACGGCACCGTCTACTTCTCCGACCCGGACTTCGGCATCGGCAGCGACTACGAGGGGCACCGCGCGCCGCGGGAGATCGAGGCCAACAACGTCTACCGGATCGACCCCCGCACCGGCGAGGTCAGCCTGGCCGCGGACGGCTTCGGCGCCCCGAACGGCCTGGTCCTCTCCCCCGACGGGCGGCGGCTCTACGTCTCGGACACCCGGGCCGGCCGGATCCGGGTCTTCGACGTGGGCCCGGACGGCACGCTGTCGGACGGCGGGGTCTTCGCCGAGGCCTCCGGGCGCCCGGGGGCCCGCTTCGACAACATCCGGTTCGACGACGGCGGCCGGCTCTGGGCCGCCGCGATGGACGACGGTGTGCACTGCTACCACCCGGACGGTACGCTGCTCGGTCGGCTGCGGGTCCCCGAGACGGTAGCCAACATCACCTGGGGCGGCGCCAAGCGGAACCGGCTCTTCATCGCCGCGGAGACCAGCATCTACTCGGTGGTGATGGCGGTCACCGGCACCCACCCCACCGGACCGGGCTCGCGCCCCTGGCTCGACAGGCAGGCTTGAACGACATGACCGACCCCATCACGCAGCCCGGCATCGCCCGGGACCTGCACGTCAGCGCGGACTTCGACCCGGCGCGCGAGGCCGAGCGCCGGATCTCCTTCCTGGTCCGCCAGCTGGCCGCCAGCCGGACCCGCTCGCTGGTGCTCGGCATCAGCGGCGGGGTGGACTCGCTGACCGCCGGGCGGCTGTGCCAGCTCGCGGTCGAGCGGGTCCGCGAGGCGGGCGGCGAGGCGACCTTCCACGCGATGCGACTGCCCTACGGCACCCAGGCGGACGAGGCCGACGCCCAGGCCTCGCTGGTCTTCATCCGCCCCGACGCGGTGCTGACCGTGGACATCGCGCCGGCCACCAACGGCGCCCTGGAGGCCCTGCACGCCGCCGGCCTGGTGTTCCGCGACGCCGCGCACCAGGACTTCGTCACGGGCAACGTGAAGGCCCGGCAGCGGATGATCGCCCAGTACGCGGTCGCCGGGGCGTACGACGGCCTGGTGGTCGGCACCGACCACGCGGCGGAGGCGGTCACCGGGTTCTTCACCAAGCACGGCGACGGCGCGGCCGACGTGGTGCCGCTCACCGGTCTGACGAAGCGGCAGGTGCGCGGCCTGGCCGAGTACCTGGGGGCGCCGGCCGGGCTGGTCTGGAAGCCGCCGACGGCCGACCTGGAGACGCTCTCGCCGGGCAAGCTGGACGAGGACGCGCTGGGGATCTCCTACCAGGAGATCGACGACTTCCTGGAGGGCAAGCCGGTCGCCGAGGAGACGGCCGAGGCGCTGATGGCCCGTTACCGGATGACGGCGCACAAGCGCCGGCTGCCGTTCGCCCCGCAGGACGAGGCCTGACACCGTGTGACCGGCACGGCCTGCCCGGTGCGGTCCGCCGACCGCACCGGGCAGGGTCCGTACGGCAGGCTCAGCCGAGCGGTCGGCAGAGCAGCGCGTCCGGCACTCCCCCGTCGTTCCACTGCCAGGTGTAGGCGACCCCGGCGACGTACTCGCCGTCGCCGCACTGGCCCTTGTAGTAGCCGGGCGCCCAGTCGCTCGCGGTGGAGCCGCCGGTGGCCGGGCGGTTGTCGCCGTGGTCGAACCAGACGTCGTGGCCGCCGGTGGGCAGGGCGGTCGCGGCGGGCGCGCAGAGCAGGGCCGCCATCGCGTTGCCGTTGACGCTGTAGCCGACGGCGAAGGTGTTGTCGGGGCACTGCAGTTTGTTGTAGCCCGAGGCCCAGTCGCCCTCGGTGACGTAGCGCTCGTCGGTCACCACCACGGGCGCGGCGCCGGAGCGGGCCGGCTCGCCCGCGTCGGTGCACAGGCCGCGGCTGTCGCTGCGGCCGAGGCCGGTCAGGCGCTCGCTGTCGGGGCAGTTGCCCTTGCGGTTGCCGTAGCTCCAGTCGGGCTGGGCCAGCATGGCGGCCGAGACGTCCTGGTCGGCGTGGTCGAGGTCGAGCATGTTCCAGTGGTTCACCGGCGCCACCTGGCCGGTGTACGAGGGCGCATCGATGAGCGCGTTCCAGTCGGTGGCCCGCCAGTCACCGGGGTCCTCGACGCCGAGCCGCCTGCCGGCCGAGTCGTAGGAGAGCATCGCCCAGTTGTCCTGCGGGTTCCCGCTCGCGTCCAGCCAGCCGATCAGCGGCCAGATCGCGAAGTCGGTGTCGTTCTGTTCGAGGATCTTGGTGAAGCTGTCGAACCAGGCCTGCTCCTTGGTGTCGGTGGAGCCGCGCCCGGCGGCGCCGAACTCGCTCACCCACACCGGTGCGGTGAAGTGCTGGCCGGACTGGGTGACGAACAGGGCCTCCTGGTTCACCACTTGGGCCAGCTGATCGGGCGTGAAGTCCTCGTAGCGCGGGTCCGAGGTCACGCCGAGGCCGCTGCTCGCGCCGCTGTTGGCGGGGCCGGTGTAGGCGTAGAAGTGCGCGGAGTAGACCAACTTGCCCGAGTTGATCAGGGTGTTGGAGAGGTTCGCGACCGGGGTGAGCATCGGCCGCCCGTGCGCGGTGATGTCGGTGGGGATGCCGTACCAGTTGATCCCCTCCATGATGACCAGCATGTCGGGGTCGGCCTGGAGGATCTGGTTGCCGGCCTCCTCGAAGGCGGCGTACTCGTCATGGGAGTCGTCCCAGCCCCAGTTGGGGTCGTCCCAGGTGTCGCGGCGCACCTCGTTGCGCAGGTCGGCGCCGACCACCCGCTTGTTCGCCTTGTAGCGGTTCACCATGAACAGCCAGTCGGCCTCCCACTGCTGGGTGGTCTGGCCGCTGTTCCAGCGCTCGTTGCCGTCCAGTCCGCAGCAGAACCGGTAGCTGGTGGTGTGGTTGTTGAGGATCACCGCGAAGCCGTCGGCGGTCAGCGCGGCCACCACCGCGTCGTAGACCTGCAGCGGGGTGTCGCCCTTGAGCTGCGGGTTGGCGGCCACCGCGGAGTCCGGCACCGTACTGGTGTCGTGGATCAGCGCGTTGGCGAACGGCAGCCGGACCGCGTTCAGCCCGAGGCCGTGCAGGTCCGCCATGATCTGGGGCAGGGAGGCCCGGTCGAGGCCCAGCGGGATGTCGTTGGAGACCTGGCCGGCCTGGTTGTTCGCCGGGTCGGTGGTGGAGCCGCTGCCCTCCCAGGTGCCCTGCGCGCCCGACCAGTTGCCGGCCTTCAGCTTGAACCGGTTGCCGTTCGCGTCGACGATGTAGCGCCCCCGGGTGCTCAGCGGGCCGGTCCAGGAGGCGGCGAGCTGGGCGCCGGTGAGCACGGTCGGCGCGCTGCCCGCAGCCGGCGGAGCCGCGGCGGCGCCGCCCGCGGGCAGGCCGAGCAGGGCGGTGGCGACGGCGGCGGCGAGCGCGACCAGTCGGGCGGGTATCGGTACGCGGGCGCGACGAGGCGCTGTCATGACAGCTCCAATGAGGGTGTAGGGGGGGGACGAACTGACCCAAGATGGGCTCCCGCTCGCACTGCCCGGCGAGCGTCTGCACAGAATCCAACATCCAACGGCCATCCGGACCAACGCCGCGGCGAACCAAGAGTTGCACAGACATGAAGAATCAAAAAGGGCTTGTCTGAACGAACTTGGACCTATTCCGAACAACCTCGAACACGCTACCCTACGGTCCGGTAACCGGTTCTCAGGCACCTTCCACCCGCCCCGGCACACCGGCTGACGGCGGGTCAGCACAGCGACGCAGCGGCGGCCGTGCCCCGGATCCGGGCGCGGCCGCACCGCCGCGCCCTCCACTGGCTTCCGACCCCGAAGGCGACCCGTGTCCATCCGAAGGTTGACCCTGCCCGTCCTCGCCACCTCCGCGGTGCTCCTGCTCTGGAGCGGCGGCCTGCCCGCGGCCTACGCCGCCGATGCCGCCCGCCCCGCCACCACGCTCCCCGCCGCGCTGGCCGCGCCGGACGCCACACCGTCCGCCGTCACCGTCGCCACGCCCACCGGCGGCGACGCGCCCGCCAAGGCCGACGCCCCCGCCCTGGCGCTCAGCTCCTACGACCCGCACAGCGGGCAGGCCGTGCTCAGCGCGCACGGGCCCGCCGCACCGCAGGCCGCCGCCGGGCTGCACCCCGGCCAGCTGATCGACAGCCCGCCCTCGGCCGCCGCCCCGCACGGCGCGCTGGTCAAGGTCACCGGCGTCCAGAAGACCGGCGACGCGGTGCGGGTCAGCACCCGCCCGGCCACCCTGCCTGAGCTGCTCGGCCACACCAAGGCCGCGCTCCAGGCGCCGGTCAGCCCGGCCGCCTTCTCGGTGCAGCCGCAGGTCAAGGGCCTCCAGGTGACGTACGACAGCACCGGCCTGACCAGCGCCGACGGCTCGATCTCCGGCGGCCTGGGCCTGAGCGCGAACGCCACCGTGCCGCTGCCGAACGGCTCCAGCGCCACCCTGGCCGGCTCGGTCGAGCTCGACCCGACCATCGACTTCTCCTACCAGGGCGGCCTGGGCGCGCTCGCCCCGCAGCAGGCCCGGGTCGGCTTCCAGCTCGGCGCGCACGCCGACTGGCACGTGACGGCCGGTCTGACCGCCACCGGCACGCCGCTCAGCATCCCGATCGCCAACCTGAGCGCCAGCCCGGTGGTGATGGTCGGCGCCCTGCCGGTGGTGATCAACCTGGACCTCACGCTCTCCGCCGACATCAGCGCCGACGGCACCGTCAGCATCGACGCCAAGCAGAGCTACGACGGCAGTTGGGGCGTGCACTCGGACTACGCCCAGGGGCAGGGCTGGACCACCAGCACCGACCCGAGCACCTCCACCGTCACCCCGCTCGCGCTGGACCTGAGCGGCGACGCCTCGGTGAAGACCGGCCTGGTGGCCCAGGCCTCGGTCTCGCTCTACGACGCGCTCGGCGTGAAGGCCTCGATCGAGCCGTACCTGCGCACCGCCGTGCACGGTTCGGTGGTGCTGGACGGCACCGGCGCCGCGCCCGTGGTCAACGGCACGGTCAGCCTCTACGGTGGACTCGACATCGACGGCGCCCTGTTCGCCCGGCTGGCGATCCTCGGCACCACCCTGGCCGAGCAGGACCTGCCGTTCCTGACCTTCGAGCGCGAGTGGCCGATCGACAGCTGGAGCACCGGCGGCGCGCCGACCGCCCTGCCGGGCGCCAGCGCCGGCTCGTCCAGCTGACCGCCAGCTGACGGACAGTCAGGAGCACACCGCGGCCCCGGAGTTCCACCTTACTCGGGGGCCGCGACAGGCCCATACGCTACGCCACCGGACCGCCTCCCACCTACTCGGGGTGGCGGTTCGGTGAACTGACTGATCGTCAACAGCCCTTCGCACTCACTCGTCCAGCCCGACCAGGCCCGACCGGAAGGCCAGGATCACCAGCTGCACCCGGTCCCGGGCACCGGTCTTGGCGAGCAGCCGGGTGACGTAGGTCTTCACCGTGCCCATGCTGATCACGAGGTCGGCGGCGATCTCGGTGTTGGACCGGCCCCGGCCGACCAGGGTGAGCAACTCCCTCTCCCGGTCGGTGAGTCCGGCGAGCCGGGCGGCGGCGGGCTCCGGGCGGCGGGCGAACTCGGCGATCAGGCGGCGGGTGACGCTCGGGGCGATCAGCGCCTCACCGGCCGCCACCACCCGGATCGCGGCCAGGATGTCGGCCAGCGCCATGTCCTTGACCAGGAAGCCGGAGGCGCCGGCCCGCAGCGCGCCGTGCACGTGCTCGTCCTCGTCGAAGGTGGTGAGCACCAGCACCCGGGGCCCGTCGGGCCGTGCGGTGATCCGCCGGGTGGCCTCGACGCCGTCCACCGCTCCGGCCATCCGCAGGTCCATCAGCACGACGTCGGGCGCGAGTTCGCCGACCAGGCGAACCGCCTCGACGCCGTTGCCGGCCTCCCCGGCGACTTCGAGGTCATCGGTGCCGGAGATCGCCATCTCCAACGCGGCCCGGACCAGCGGCTGGTCGTCGACCAGCAGGACCCGCACGGTCACCGGACACCGCCCGCGACCGGCAGCCGGGCCGCCACCCGGAAGCCGCCGCCGCGCGGCCCGGCCTGGAACTCCCCGTGCAGCAGGGCCACCCGCTCGCGCAGCCCGACCAGGCCGTGCCCGCCGCCCGGCGCGGCGGACCGGCCGCGCCCCCGGTCGGTGATCTCCACGGCGACCTGCTCCGCGTCCCGGCAGTCGATGGAGACCTCGCAGGACCGGGCACCGGCGTGCCGGACCACGTTGGCCACCGCTTCCTGGATGATCCGGAAGGCGGCCAGGTCGACGTCCGGCGGCAGTCGGCGCGGCTCGCCGGCCCAGCGCACGTCCACCCGGACGCCGGCCGCGGTGGTGGTGGCGGCCAGCCGGTCGAGGTCGGCCAGGCCCGGCGCCCCCGGCTCCGGCTCCACCCCTGGCTGCACCCCGGGTTGGGGCCCGTCGGCCGCGCGCAGCGCGCCGAGCATCCGGCGCAGCCCGGCCAGGGTCTCCCGCCCGGCGGCCTCGATCTCGCCGAGCGCCGCCTTGGCCCGCTCCGGCTTGCTGTCGATCACCAGCGCGGCCGCGCCGGCCTGCAGCGCGACCACGCCGATGCTGTGCGCCACGGTGTCGTGCATCTCCCGGGCGATCCGCAGCCGTTCGGCGGTGACGGCGCGGGCGGCGAGCTCGGCGCCGAGCGCCTCGGCGTGCTCCCGGGACTGCCGGATCGAGCGGCCGACCAGCCAGGCGATCACCGCGACCAGCAGCCCCTGGTCGGAGATGCCCAGGTGCGGCGCGCTGCTGGTCACCTCGTAGCGGCCGAGCCGCAGCACCGTGCCCGGCAGGGGCGCGCCGTTCCAGGTCTCGGTGCTCAGGCCCAGCGCGTTGTCCTGCACCAGGCCCAGGTGCAGCAGCAGCACGCCCACCACCAGGGCCAGCGCGGCCCGCGAGCTGCGGCGCGGCTGACCCGCCGTCACCGCGCAGAGCGCGACGTCGACCGCGAGCAGCGCGGAGGGCGGCAGTTGGACGCCGGCCCGCCAGCCGCCGGCCACCCCGGTCGCGGCGGCCAGCAGCAGGCCGGTCGCCGCGACCGGGAAGCGGCGCAGCAGCACCGCGGCCGCGCAGGCGAGCAGCGAGCCCGCGGTGATCACCGACCAGTCCCAGGACCCGGCCGGCGGCCGCCCCGCAACGGTGAGCGCCGGGTAGCCGACCGAGACGCCCCAGGCCAGCACGATCCACACGGCGGGCGGCACCCGCTTGAGCCGGGGCAGGGCTAGGGGGGTCGGGGTCATGCGGGCGATCTTAGCCAGCCGTATCCGAACGGCCATCCGACCGGGGTTGTACAACCCCGGTCCCCCGTCGGCCGACGAACTGTCAGCCCGGCTCGGATGCCCGGCGGTGCTCGCGGCGGGCACCGTTGAACCCATGATCGAAGTGAACGACCTGACGAAGCGTTACGGCCGCACCACGGCCGTGGACGGGCTCTGCTTCACCGTGCGGCCCGGCCGGGTGACCGGCTTCCTCGGCCCGAACGGTGCGGGCAAGACCACCACGCTGCGGATGCTGCTCGGCCTGGTCACCCCGACCAGCGGCAGCGCCACGGTGGACGGCCACCGGTTCCGCGACCACCCGCGCGGGCTGCGGCCGGCCGGCGCGCTGCTGGACGCGGGCGACGTGCACGGCGGCCGCACCGGCCGGGCCCACCTGCGCGCGCTGGCGCTGGGCAACGGGCTGCCGCGCGAGCGGGTGGCGCGGGTGCTCGACGAGGTCGGGCTGACCGCCGCCGCCGACCGCCGGATCGGCGGCTACTCGCTGGGCATGCGCCAGCGCCTGGGGATCGCCGCCGCGCTGCTCGGCGACCCGCCGGTGCTGATCCTCGACGAGCCGCTGAACGGGCTGGACCCGGAGGGCGTGCTCTGGGTGCGCGAACTGCTGCGCCGGCTGGCCGGCGAGGGCCGCACCGTCTTCGTCTCCAGCCACCTGATGAGCGAGATGGAGCACACCGCCGACGACCTGGTGGTGGTCGGCCGGGGCCGGCTGATCGCGGCCGAGAGCCTGGCCTCCTTCGCCGCCCGCGGCACCGCCCGCAGCGTGGCCGTGCGCACGCCCGAGCCGGAGCGGCTGGCCGCCCTGCTGCGGGCCGAGGGCGCGGCGGTGACGGCGGACGGGCCGCAGGCGCTCGACGTGACCGGGGCCGAGGCCCTGCTGGTCGGCCGGCTGGCCGCCGCCCACGGCGTGGTCCTGGAGGAGTTGACGACGCGTCGGTCCTCACTGGAGCAGGCCTTCCTGGAACTGACCGCCGACAGCACCGACTACGCCGCGGGGGCCGCGCGATGACCACGACCACGACCACGACCACGATCCCGACCACCCTTTTCCGGCACCTGCTCGCCTCGGAGTGGCTGAAGTTCTGGTCGCTGCGCTCGATGCGCTGGCTGCTCGGCCTGAGCGCGCTGCTGATCCTGCTGCTCAACCTGAAGGCGGCGCAGTACAGCTACGCCCACTTCTCGCCGCACGACCTCGACCACGGCTTCGCCCAGGTCGCCCTGGACGACTCCTTCGGCGCCCTGCCGGTGACGCTGCTGATGTTCGTCGCCGGGGGCGTCGGCACGCTGGTGATCGCCGGCGAGTTCTCCTCCGGGATGATCCGCGGCACGCTGGCCGCCGTGCCGGACCGGCGCGCGCTGCTGGCGGCCAAGGCCTGCGTGCTGGGCGCGGTGATGCTGGGGTACGGCGGGCTCTGCTCCGGGCTGTCGTTCTGGCTCGCGCAGGCCGTGCTGGCGGGGCGGCACGCCGGGATGTCGATCACCGACCCGGGGGCGCTGCGGTTCGTGCTCGCGGTGGCGCTCTTCGCGCCGGTCTGCGCGCTGGCCGGCCTCTGCACGGGGGTGCTGGTGCGGCACGCCGCGGCGGCGGTGCTCTGCTCGGTGCTGCTGCTCTTCCTGGTGCCCTCGCTCTTCTCCGAGCGGTACTCCTGGTCGGCGGGGATCGCGCACCTGCTGCCGTTGAACGCGCTGCACCGGCTGATGCTGGTGAGCCTGGCGGACACCGCGCCGTCCCCGCACCCCGCCTCGGTGGCCGGCTCCTGGCTGGCGTTCGCGCTCTGGGCGGTGGGCACGGTCGTGGTCGGCGCGGCGGTGCTGAACCGCCGCGACCTTTGAGTCGGGGCCGGCCGGCCGGGCCGTGTACGCGGGCCGTCACGCGTGGTTGAACGCCGTACGAAGATGACCATGCCAAATAGGGTTGATCCGACGCGAACGGGGCAGACGTCATGGGAAGCGGCCGGAACTGTGCTCCGGACCGAAACCCCGAGGAGGTCGGATCGTGGATCTCGTCCAGCGCTATGCCGTCTCCCTGCCCGGCCCGGTCAGTGGCCATCGGCCGGCGACCGTGGTCGTGGTGCACTGGACGCCGAGGTCGGTCGGTGGCCAAACCGTGTACACGGACGACAGCGGAGAGTTCGAGGTGGCGATCGACGAGGACGGCGTGGCGAGCCGTCTGGATGCCGAGAACGGCCACCAGCACCAGTGCCTGCACGCGGTACCCCTGCCGCGCAGTCGCGCGACCTTGGGGTGACCCCCCACCCGCTGCCCGGCGACGCCACCACCCCGGTCGCCGGGCAGCGGCCTGTCCGGACGGCGGCGGGGCCGGACAGCAGGCGGGGCCGGGCAGCTGCGCGACCGGCCGCCACCCGGGCGGACCAGCGCGGGCCGCGTCCTGCGGAACCGGCGAAGGCTCGTGGGCGATCCTCTAGAGGTCACCGCCCGTCCACGAGGAGTCGCCCATGCCATCCCGTGCCCGCCTGCGCCGGCTCGCCGGCTGCCTCGGCCTGCTGCTCGCCACCGGCTGCGGCGGCCCCCAGCCGGGCCGGCTGGGCGGGAACGACGCCTCCGCCCGCGCGGCCGCCCCGGCCGCCGTCACCGCGGCCCAGCTCGCCCGGCTGACGCCGGACCAGCTCGCCGGGCAGCGGGTGATCTACTCCTACAAGGGCCCGGACCCGCCGGAGCAGTTGCTCACCGCGATCCGCTCCGGCCGGGCGGCCGGGGTGATCTTCTTCGGCGCCAACACGGCCGACCCCGAGCGGTTCCACGCGGCGGTGGCCGCGCTGAAGCAGGCCCAGGCGGAGAGCCCCGTGCACCTGCCGCTGCTGCTGATGACCGATCAGGAGGGCGGCCAGGTGCGGCGCCTGCCCGGCGGCCCGGAACTCTCCGAACGCGCGGTGGGCAGGCAGCCCGACCCGGTGGCGGCGGCCACGGCGGCCGGGGCGCTGGCCGCCGAGAACCTCCGCGCCGCCGGACTCAACGTCAACCTGGCGCCGGTGCTGGACGTCTCGCGCCAGGACGGCGACTTCATCGACCGGCACGAGCGCTCCTACGGCCAGGACCCGGCGCAGGTGGCCGAGCTCGGCCGGGCGTTCATCGCCGCGCAGCAGCGCGGCGGGGTGCTCGCGACGGCCAAGCACTTCCCCGGGCTGGGCAGCACCCCGGCGGGATCCGACACCGACGCGGGCGCGGTGACCCTGGGGGTGTCCCGGGCGGAGCTGGGCGCGGTGGACGAGCAGCCGTACCCCCGGGCGATCGCCGCGGGCGTGCGGCTGGTGATGGTCTCCTGGGCGGTCTACCCGGCGCTCGACCCGACCCGGCCCGCGGGCCTGTCCCCGCTGGTGGTGCGCGGGGAGCTGCGCGACCGGCTCGGCTTCAAGGGCGTCACGGTGACGGACGCGCTGGAGGCGGGCGCGCTCTCCTCCTACGGCGACGCGGGTGCGCGCGCGGTGGCGGCGGCGGACGCGGGGATGGACCTGCTGCTCTGCTCCGCCCAGGACGACACCCAGGGCTCCGACGCCACCGCCGCCCTCTCCGACGCCCTGACCACCGGCCGCCTGGACCGCGCCGACTTCACGGCGGCGGCCCAGCGCGTCAGCGCCCTGCGCACCGGGCTGGCCCCATAAGCCCCTGCGGCAACCCCTGCGACCCCGAAAACCGGGTGACGCCCGCTCCCCCGCCCTCCTACGGTGGGCGGATGCGACGTGACAATCAGGTTCTTGTCCTTGACGCCGACGACACGCTCTGGGAGAACAACATCCGCTTCGAGCGGGCGATCGAGGGCTTCCTCGACCTGGTGACCGGGCCCGCCGGGGACCGGGCGGCCGCGCGGGCGGCGCTGGACCGGATCGAGGCGGCGAACGCGCGCGCCCTGGGGTACGGGTCGAAGGTGTTCGGGCAGAGCCTGCTGGAGTGCTTCGAGCTGCTCCGGCAGCGCCCGGCCGAGCCCCACGAGGCGGGCCGAATGGGCGAGTTGGCGGCCTCGATCACGGCCGCGGAGGTGGAGCTGATCCCGGGGGTGGCGCAGACGCTGGCCGAACTGGCGGCCCGCCACCGGCTGTTGCTGCTCACCAAGGGGGACACGGCCGAGCAGCAGGCGAAGGTGGACAACTCCGGGCTGGCGCACCACTTCCAGTCCGTGCACATCGTCGCCGAGAAGGACGTCACCGCCTACCACCGGCTGATCGGCGAGCAGGCGCTGGCGCCGCGGTCCACCTGGATGATCGGCAACTCGGTGAAGTCCGACATCCTGCCCGCTCGCGCGGCAGGTCTGAACGCGGTGTTCATCCCGAACCGGCACACCTGGGTGCTGGAGGACGCCGAACTCGACCCGGCCGACACCGGGGTGCTCCACCTGTCCGCCTTCGCCGAGCTGGGAGAGCACTTCTGATGGCCAGTCAGACGAGCCCCGCCGTCTCCTGCGTCTTCGTCTGCCACGACGGCGCCGGCCGGGTGCTGCTGGCCCGGCGCGGCGCGGCCGCCCGGGACGAGCCGGGCCGCTGGGACTGCGGCGCGGGGGCGCTGGAGTTCGGCGAGACCTTCGAGGCGGCGGTGGCCCGCGAGGTGTTCGAGGAGTACCGCGCCGAGGCCCGGGAGGTGGCCGTGCTCGGCGTGCGCAACGTGCTGCGCGGCGAGCCGGTGGACTCGCACTGGGTGGCCGTGGTCTGCGCGGTGCGGGTGGACCCGGCGGCCGTCGCGATCGGCGAGCCGCACAAGTTCGACGCCCTCGACTGGTTCGCCCCGGACGCCCTGCCCGCACCGCTGCACTCCCAGCTCGCGCCGACCCTGGAGCTGGCGCTGCGTCACCTCTGAGGGCGCCGCCGGCCGCGCGGCTCAGCGCGTCTTGAGTGCCACCGCCGCCTCCGGCGAGTAGAGCGAGAAGGTGAGCGACTCCTGGAGGTAGAGCCGCACGCTCTCGGCGTCGTGCGAGAGGTAGCCGATCGACAGGTCCTGGCCGAGGTGCAGTTCGAAGTCGCCGCCCCGGGTGGAGAGCACCACGGCGCCGCTGAGCGCGGGCGCCCAGATGATCTCGCCGGTGACCACCCGGGCGAGGTGCTGGCGCACCGGGTAGCCGTGGTTGGAGGTCTCGTTGACGGCGGTGTACAGCTCGGCGCCGAGCAGCAGCGAGTACGGCCCGTCCACGCCGGCCAGGCGCAGCGTGGTGATCGCGTGGCTGACCGCGTCCGGGTAGTCGACGACGGTGTCCGGCAGGGTGATCGGCGGGTTGTCGGCGCCGGTCTGCACGCCGGTGATGCCGGCCGCCTGCCAGCCCTGGAAGATCGCGGTGTCCTCGGCCAGCGCGATGCTGCGGGCGGCCTCCTTGACGGGTTGCCAGTCGGCGTCCTTGGAGCCGCGCTCCACGTTGTCCACCTCGCGGCGAGACAGCGTGAAGGGCACCCGCAGCTCGACCACCGGCCGGGACTCGTTGGCCTGCGCCTCGGTGCCGGCGACCACCGGGTCGATCGGTCGCTGGTGGCCCGAGCCGACGGCGGCGAGCTCCGGCCCGGCCGGTCCGGAGAGGTCCACCACCCGGCGGCCGGCCAGGTGCAGGGTGAAGGTGCGGCGGGCCTCCTCCTCGATCTCCTCCCAGGCCTCGCCGGAGACCGGGGCCAGGTCGCGGTGCAGGTTGTTCATCGGGTCGGGTCCCCTTCGTCCGGGCGGGTCTCGTGCGGGCGCTTCAGGCTGCCGATGCCCAGCGACCAGTCGGTGCGCGGCCGAGGCCGTTCGGCGGTCGGCGGAGGAGGGTCGTCGAGCAGGTCGGCCGGGGGCACGAAGAAGAGCCCCCCGGTGGTCGCGGTGGTGAAGTCGAGCAGGCGGTCGTGGGGTGCCTCGCCGCGGCCGAGGAACATGTTGCGCAGCATCTCCTCGGTGATCGCGGGCGTGCGGCAGTAGCCGATGAAGTAGGTGCCGATGTCGCCGTCCAGGTACGAGCCGTAGGGCATGTTGTGCCGCAGGATCTCCTGCGCCCGGCCGTCGGCGTCCGGGTCCAGGCTGGTCAGCGAGACGTGCGAGTCGGCGGGCTGCTCCTTGCCGACGAGTTCGATGTCGGCGAGCTTGGTGCGTCCGATCGCGCGTTCCTGCTGCTCGGTGGTGAGCGCCTCCCACTCGGGCAGCAGGTGGCGGTACTTCTGCACCACCGCGTAGCTGCCGCCGGCGAACCGCGGGTCCTCCGCGCCGATCAGCGCGGCCCGCTCGGCGGCGGCGCCCTCGGGGTTCTCGGTGCCGTCGACGAAGCCGGTCAGGTCGCGCCGCTCGAAGTACTCGAAGCCGACGGTCTCGTCGACCACGTCGGCCGCACCGGCCAGTCGGCCGAGCAGCTGCCCGGCCAGTTCGAAGCAGGCGTCGGGCCGCTCGGCGCGCAGGTGGAAGAGCAGGTCGCCGGGGGTGGCGGGGGCGGTGTGCCGGGGGCCGCGCAGCTCCTGGAAGGGGTGCAGCCCGGCCGGGCGGGGGCCGTCGAAGAGGCGGTCCCAGAGCTCGGAGCCGAGGCCGGTGACGCAGCTCAGCCGGGCCCGGTCGGCCCGCAGGCCGACCGAGCGGCGCAGCCCGGCGAGGTCGGGCAGCAGCTCCCGGACGGCGGCCTCGCCGCCCGGACGGACCGTCAGCACCAGGAACCGGGCGGCCCTGGTCTGCGGCGCCAGCACCGCCCGGGCGGCGTCGGCGGCCCCGGTGGTCACCGCCGTTCCTCGCTGCGGTCGCCCGCCCAGAGGGTGTGGAAGCTGCCCTCGCGGTCGGTGCGGTGGTAGGTGTGGGCGCCGAAGAAGTCGCGCTGGCCCTGGATCAGCGCGGCGGGCAGCCGTTCGGCCCGCAGCGCGTCGTAGTAGGCCAGCGCGCCGGCGAAGCCGGGGACCGGCACGCCCAGTTGGGCGGCGGTGGAGACCACCCGGCGCCAGGCCGACTGGGCCTCGCCGAGGGCCTTGCGGAAGTACTCGTCGGCCAGCAGGGTGGGCAGCTGCGGGTCGGCCTGGTAGGCGGCCTCGATCCGGCCGAGGAAGCGGGCCCGGATGATGCAGCCGCCGCGCCAGATGGCGGCCATCGCGCCCGGGTCCACCTGCCAGTCGTACTCGGCGCTGCCGGCCTGGATCTGCTGGAAGCCCTGCGCGTAGGCGACGATCTTCGAGGCGTACAGGGCGTGTTCGACGTCCTCGGCGAAGCGGTCGGCGGCGGCGCTGTCCAGCCAGGTCTCGGTGGGTCCGGGCAGGTCGCGGCAGGCCTCGCGCTGCGGCACGCCGCCGGAGAGCGAGCGGGCGAAGACGGCTTCGGCGATGCCGGGCACCGGCACCCCGAGGTCGAGGGCGATCTGCACGGTCCAGCGGCCGGTGCCCTTCTGCTCGGCCCGGTCCTGCACCACGTCGACGAACGGGCGCCCGGTGTCGGCGTCGGTGTGGCCGAGCACCTCGGCGGTGATCTCGATCAGGTAGGACTCCAGCCGGCCCCGGTTCCACTCCCGGAAGATCCCGGCGATCTCGCCGGGCTGCCGGCCCGCGGCGTGCCGCAGCAGGTCGTAGGCCTCGGCGATGAGCTGCATGTCGGCGTACTCGATGCCGTTGTGCACCATCTTGACGAAGTGTCCGGCGCCGTCGGGGCCGACGTGGGTGCAGCAGGGGCGCCCGTCCACCTGGGCGGCGATCGACTCCAGCAGCGGGCCGAGGCTGCGGTAGGCCTCGGCGGTGCCGCCGGGCATGATGCTGGGCCCGTTGAGGGCGCCCTCCTCGCCGCCGGAGATGCCGGTGCCGACGAAGTGCAGGCCGCGGGCGCGCAGCGCGGCCTCGCGGCGGCGGGTGTCGGCGAAGTGCGCGTTGCCGCCGTCCACCACGATGTCGCCGGGTTCCAGCAGCGGCGCCAGCTCGTCGATCACGGCGTCGGTCGGCTCGCCCGCCTTGACCATGATCACCACCCGGCGGGGCACGGCCAGCGCGGCGACCAGGCCGGCCAGGGTGTGCGAGGGGACGAACTCGCCCTCCTGGCCGAACTGTTCCACCAGTGCGTCGGTGCGGGCGGGGGTGCGGTTGTAGAGGGCGACCCGGTGGCCGTGCCGGGCGAAGTTGCGGGCCAGGTTGCGGCCCATGACGGCCAGTCCGATCACGCCGATGTCGGCGGGCGTCCGCGCGCTCATGCAGAAGGCTCCTGTGGTGGGGGTGCTCGTCCAGCCTGCCGCGAGCGGTGGTGGTCCGCACGCCCGGCGCGGCCGACGGGGCGTCACCTGACGTCCCGTCGGGCGGTGCCCTGATGCTGCGTCGAGCATGCCCGGGGGGCTATGCACACGAGGTATACATCATGTGTATAGTCACCGGCATGTCACTCGGACACACCATCCTGGGCCTCCTGGAGACCCAGCCCCGGCACGGCTACGACCTGAAGCGTGCCTACGACGAGCAGTTCGGCAAGGCCCGGGCGCTGCCCTACGGCCAGGTGTACGCCACCCTCTCCCGGCTGCTGAAGAACGGCCTGGTCGAGGTGGAGGGCACGGAGGCCGGCGAGGGCCCGGAACGCAAGCGGTACGTGATCACCGACGCCGGGATCACCGACGTGGCCCGCTGGCTCGCCGAACCCGAGCAGCCCAGCTCCTACCTGCAGAGCACCCTGTACACCAAGGTGGTGCTGGCCCTGCTCACCGGCCGGCCGGCCCGCGAGCTGCTGGACACCCAGCGCGCCGAACACCTGCGCCAGATGCGCGAGCTGACCCAGCGCAAGCTCGCCGGCGACCTCGCCGACCAGCTGCTCTGCGACCACGCGCTGTTCCACCTGGACGCCGACCTGCGCTGGCTGGAGCTGACCGCCGCCCGCCTGGACGAGCTGGCCCGGAAGGTGCGTGGCTGAGCGATGCCCGTCACCTCCGTGGAGAACTCCCGGCCCGCCCCCACCGCCCGCGAGGGCGCGCTGCTGGCCGGCCTCGACCTGCACAAGGCCTTCGGCCTCACCCACGCACTGGCCGGCGCCACCCTGGACGTGCTGCCCGGCGAGCTGGTCGCGGTGCTCGGCACCTCCGGCTCCGGCAAGTCCACCCTGCTGCACTGCCTGGCCGGCCTGACCCGCCCGGACGCGGGGACGGTGCACTACCGGGGCGAGGACCTGTGGGCCGGCTCGGACGCGGCCCGCAGCGCGCTGCGCCGCAGCGAGTTCGGCTTCGTCTTCCAGTTCGGCCAGCTGGTGCCCGAGCTGACCCTGCTGGAGAACACCGCGCTGCCGCTGCGGCTGAACGGGCTACGCCGGCGGGCCGCCGAGCAGCGGGCCGGCGAGTGGCTGGCCCGGCTGGACATCGGCGAACTGGCCGGCAAGCGGCCCGGCGAGCTCTCCGGCGGCCAGGGCCAGCGGGCCGCCGTCGCCCGCGCGCTGGTCACCGAGCCGTCCGTGGTCTTCGCCGACGAGCCCACCGGCGCGCTCGACTCGCTGCAGGGCGAGCGCGTGATGGGCCTGCTCAGCTCGGCCGCCCGGGAGAGCGGCGCGGCCGTGGTCCTGATCACCCACGACATGCGGGTGGCCGCCTACGCCGACCGCGAGGTCGTGGTCCGGGACGGCCGCACCGCGGACGGGGGCCGACTGCTGTGACGGACCGTCAGGACTCCGCTCCCCTGCTGCCCGCCGCCGTCCGCTGGTTCACCGGCCTCGCGCTGGGCCTGCGGATGGCCCTCACCGGCGGTCGGGACGCCCGGCTGCGCACCGTGCTCACCGCGATCGGCGTCGGCCTCGGGGTGGCCACCCTGCTGCTGGCCGCCTCCTTCCCGAGCGTGCGGGCGCACCGCGACGACCGGCTGCGCGAGCAGTCCGGCGCGATGATGGCCGGCGTCCGGATCGACCCGTCGCCGCGCACCCTGCTGATGAGCGGCGTCGACACCGAGTACCACGGCACCCGGGTGGTCGGCCGGGTGGTGCGCGCCGAGGGCCCCGCCGCCCCGGTGCCGCCCGGGCTGACCGGCTACCCGGCCCCCGGCGCGATGGCGGTCTCCCCCGCGCTGGCCCGGCTGCTCGACTCCCCGGACGGCCGGGTGCTGCGCGACCGGCTGCCCGGCCCGATCACCGGCACGATCGGCGAGAGCGGCCTGATCGGGCCCGGCGACCTGATGTTCTACCTGGGCAGCGACCAGCTCACCGCCGACAGCTCCGACGCGGTGCGCCTCGACCACTTCGCCGACCCGCTGCCGCCCAAGCCCACCGACCCGGTGCTGGTGCTGCTCACCGTCGCCGGGGTGGTGATCCTGCTCTGCCCGGTCGGCGTCTTCCTGGCCGCCGCCGTGCGGTTCGGCGGCGAGGCCCGCGACCGCCGGCTGGCCGCGCTGCGGCTGACCGGCGCGGACCGGGCCACCACCGCCCGGATCGCGGCCGGCGAGGCGCTCGGCGGGGCGGTGCTCGGCATCGCCCTCGGCGTCGGGTTCTTCCTGATCGGCCGTCAGCTGATCGAGCGGGTCACGGTCAGCGGGCTGAGCGTCTTCGCGGTGGACGTGCAGCCGCAGCCGGCGCTGGCGGCGCTCGCGCTGCTGGCCGTGCCGGTGCTCGCGGTGCTGGTCACCCTGCTGACCATGCGCCGGATCGCCGCCGAGCCGCTCGGCGTGGTGCGCGGCACCCGGACGGCGCCGCGCCGGGTCTGGTGGCGGATCGCGCTGCCCGCGCTCGGCACCGCGCTGCTGGTCTCCGAGCGGGACAAGCTCGCCGGGGTCTACGGCACCCAGGGGCTCGCGGTGCTGGTCGCCGGGCTGCTCCTGCTGCTGGTCGGCACCACCCTGCTGCTGCCGCCGCTGCTCGACCTGGCCGGGCGGGCGCTCGGCCGCCTCGGCGGCGGCCCGCCGGCCTGGCAACTGGCGCTCGGGCGGCTGCGGTTCAGCCCGGAGACGGCCACCCGGCCGGTGACCGGGATCGTGGTCACGGTGGCCGGGGCGATCGCCCTGCAGACCCTGCTCGGCGCGCTCGCCAACCAGCGCTCCGACGACCTGGCGGGCTTCACCGACCGCTCGGTGCTCAGCGTCCGGTTCCAGGACGCCAGCGGCGACCAGGCGCAGCAGTACGCCGACCGGCTGCGGGCCGGCGGCGAGGTGGCGGACGTGATCGGCTACACCTCCTTCGGCACCGAGGCCGTCGACGACCAGAACCGGTACGTCAGCGTGACGGTGGCCGACTGCGCGACCCTGCGCACCTTCGCCCCGCTGCCGGACTGCGCGGCCGGGGACGTCTTCACCGTGCCCGGGACCGGCGCCGCGGTGACCGGGCACACCCTCGCGGTGTACGGCGGCCCGGTGACCTGGCAGCTGCCGGCGGCCCGGGCGGTGATCACCGGACCGGTCTCGCTGCCGGGCGACCACCCCGGGCGGTCACCCGTCACCACCGTGCTGGCCACCCCGCAGGCGCTGCCCGCCGCGCTGCTGCACGACCAGCAGGCCCAGCTGCAGCTGCACCCCGCGCCCGGGCTGCCGGACGCCGAGGAGCGGATCCGCACCGCCGTCACCCTGCTCGACCTGCACAACGTGCTGTACCGGCCGAGCGACCCGATGCAGGACCAGGGGTTCCTCGGCATCCGCCGGGCGCTGACCGCCGGCACGGCGGCCGTGCTCACCCTGATCGGCGCCGGCATGCTGGTCGGCCTGCTGGAGCAGCTGCGCGACCGGCGCCGGACGCTGGCCGTGCTGACCGCCTTCGGCACCCGGCGGCGCACCCTGGCCTGGTCGCTGCTCTGGCAGAGCGTCATCCCGGTGCTGGTCGGGCTCGCGCTGGCGCTGGCGGCCGGGCTGGCGCTGGCCGCCGCGCTGCTCGGGCTGGCCCGGCTGCCGGTGGGCTTCGCCTGGCGCGACATCGGGGTGCTCACCGGCACCGGGGCCGCCGCGGTGCTCGCGGTGACGCTGCTGGGCCTGCTCCCGCTGTGGCGGCGCACGGGGGCGGCGGGCCTGCAGCACGAGTGACGCCCCCGTGGGGGTGAGGCACCGGTTCGGGTGAGCGGGGCGGCGCGCGGTTTCCCGTGCGCCGCCCCTCGCACGGGTGGTCGTCGGAGCGTCAGCCGCCCGGGTCGCCCTGGGCATGCCAAGCTTGACGCTCCGTCAGGACGACCCAGGAGGCCGCCTTGAGTCCCTTCGGCAAGCCGCCGTTCCCCGCGCCGTACCAGCAGCCGCACCCGCACGAGTACGTCCGCCGCCTCGCCCCGCTGCGCTACCGCAGCCCCGACTTCAGCCGCGGACTGCTCCGCGCCACCCTCGCCGAACTGCGCCGCCGGCGCGGGCGCCGCCGGCTCAAGGTCGTCGACCTCGCCTGCGGCTACGGGATCAACGCCGCGCTGCTCAAGCACGGCGTCGACTTCGCCGGCCTGGCCCGGCTCTACACCTGCCCCGCCGACCCGGACGGCCCGCTGGCCCGCGACCGGGCGCACTTCGGCGCGCGCTGGGTGGACCGCTCGCTGACCGTCGTCGGCGTGGACACCGCCGGGGCGGCCACCGACTACGGGCTGGCCAGCGGGCTGCTCGACGCCGTGGTGCGCACCGACCTGGAGCGGGCCGAACCGACCGACGCCGACCGGGAGGCCCTGGGCGGGGCCGACCTGGTGCTGGCGACCGGCGGCTTCACCACGCTCTCCCGGGTGCTCGCACTGCAGACCACCCCGCCGGCGGTGCTCGGCTGGCCGGTGTACGGGCAGCCGACCGAGGAGATCGTCAGCTGCCTGACCGCGCACCGGCTCACCGTCACCCGGGCCGACGCGCTCCCGCGCCACCAGCGCCACTTCGCCAGCCCGACCGAGCGCGAGGCCTACCACTACGCGCTGCGCCGCCAGCGGCTGCCCGTGGCGGGCTCGCCAGCGGAGCACAGCGTGTGCGTGACGCCGCTGCTGGCGCTGCCGCAGCGGTGAGGCGGCCGCGCCGCCCGGCCGTCGGACGAACGGCCGGGCGGCGCGGGTGCTACCAGCCGCGGTGGTTCGGGGTCTCCCGGGCGACCACCCACTCCACGAACACCGCCACGCCGCCGACGGCCGCGCCCAGCAGGAGCAGCACGCCGCCGGCGGTGGCCGCCACACCGGTCTTGGTCCAGAGCAGGCCGGCGACCATCGCGAGGACCGCCCCGTTGCGCCAGTTCGCCGCCCGGTCCGCCGTCCGGGCGGCCCGGGAGGCGACCACCGGCTCCGCCGTGCGCTCCAGGGCGATGTAGTCGTTGCGCCTGGTGGTGAGGTCGGCCACGGTCGCGAACACGTTCCTCGCCAACCGGCGGCTCGGACCGCAGACGTAGCAGCTGACCTCGCCGGGAGCGGTCGCACTCGCCAGCGTCCGGCTGGTGCACTGGCCGACCGCGAGCTGGAGCCGGTGCGCGCCGGGCGGCACCTCGAAGCGCCGCGTCTCCCCGTGTCCGATGGTGCCCGCCGGCTGACCGTCCATCAGGACCTGGTAGCGGCGGTAGCGGTCCCGGGAACCGCCCACGGCCCGGGCCAGGACGATCACCGAGGACGGCGGCGGGACCGGTCTCCCGGCACCACCGCTCCCGCCCGGTGTCCGGGCACCGTCCGCCGACCTGTTCTGCGCATCCATCGCAGCACCACCCCCCGTTTCTCCCCGGGTGGGAGACTACCCCTCCGTTTCGGCCTCCATCCGGGGGCGTCCGGCGGCGTGCCGGCCCCGGCGGGGGCGCGGGGAGCCGGCGCGGTAGCGGTTGGGGTCGGTGAGGGTGAGCACCAGGGCGAGTGCCGGCGGCACGGTCAGCAGGAGCAGGGTGAGGGTCATGACTGGCACCTCTTCCGATCGTGAGCGAACGGGGTGCTGGCAGTCTCGCCGGTTCGGGCGGGCCGGTAACCCCTCCTCATCCGCCCAGGCCAACCCGATCACCCGCCCCGCCCAGCACCCCTGCGACGACCGGCCGCACCGGCCCTCCCGTCCGGGTGACGACCCGTAACCCCCCGTCCGGCGGGCCACCCGCGCGCCGCCGGGGGGCGGGTCGGCGGGCGTCCTAAGCTCCCCTCGGACACGGAGAGAGGGGCGGTGGTGGACGGGTGCGGGCGCTGGTGCGGGGTGCGTGGCGGACGGTGCTGCCCGGTGGGGGCGACCCGCACGGGCCGCTGCCGCCGATGCTGCTGGGGCTGACCGTGCTCAGCGGGATGATCGACGCGGTGAGCTACCTGATGCTGGGTCACGTCTTCGTGGCGAACATGACCGGCAACGTGGTCTTCCTCGGCTTCGCGCTGGCCGGCGCGCCCGGGTTCTCGATCGCCTCCTCGCTGGTCGCGCTCGCCGCCTTCGCCGCGGGCGCGTTCCTCGGCGGGCGGCTGCTCGGGCCGGTCGCGCACCGCGGGCGCGCGCTGCTGCGGGCGATCGCGGCGGAGACCGTGCTGGTGGGCGCGGCCGCGCTGGTGCTGGCGGTCGACCCGCCGGCGGCGGGCAGCTCGGACAGCTCGCGCTACCTGAGCACCGCCGTGCTGGCGCTCGCGATGGGGATCCAGAACGCGCTGGTCGCACTCGTCGCCGTCCCCGACCTGACCACCACCGTGCTGACCCGCACGATCACCGCGGTGTTCGCCGAGTCGGGCCGCGCCGGCCGGTTCGAGGAGCGGGCCGGGCGCCAGCTGCTCTCCGTGCTGACCCTCGGCGGCGGGGCGCTGGTCGGCGCGGTGCTGGTGCGGCACACCGACCAGACCACCCCGCTGGCCGTGCCCGCCGCCCTGGCCGCGCTGCTCGCGCTCGCCGCCGCCGGCCCGGCCCGGTCCAACTCGGCCTGGACGCACCGCCCCTGACCCACCGCGCACCAACCATCCGGCGTATTCCCGGATCCGGGGTGGCCGATGTCACGCTGCGCCACCCCCCACCTACGGTGGCGTAGGTCACTTGAGATGGTGAAGCATCTCCGTCATGGCTGACCAACTGGAGACCCTTGACCTCAACTCCTACGCGGCCCTCGGGGACAGCTTCACCGAGGGACTGAACGACCCCGCGCCGGACGGCGGCTTCGCCGGGTGGGCGGACCGGCTCGCCGGGCTGCTGGCGGCGGGGCGTCCGGAGGGCGAGTTCCGTTACGCCAACCTGGCCATCCGCGGTCGGCTGCTCGACCAGATCATCGCCGAGCAGCTCCCGCAGGTGCGCCGGCTGGCCCCCGACCTGGCGACGCTGTGCGCGGGCGGCAACGACATCCTGCGCCCGGGCGCCGACCCGGACGAGGTGGCGGAGCGCTTCGAGAACGCGGTGGTGGCGCTGCGCGAGAGCGCCGGCCGGGTGCTGATCTTCACCGGGTTCGACACCCGGGGGGTGCCGCTGCTGAAGCACCTGCGCGGCAAGATCGCCACGTACAACATGCACATGCGCGCGGTGGCCGACCGCAACGACTGCGCGGTGGCGGACCTCTGGTCGCTGCGCACGCTGCAGGACCGGCGGGCCTGGAGCGAGGACCGGCTGCACCTGTCCCCCGAGGGCCACCAGCGGGTCGCCCTGTTGGCCGCCCGCTCGCTCGGGCTGGCCACCGCGGACGACCCGGCCGAGCCGTGGCCGACCGAGCACCCGCACAGCCCGGCCGAGGTGCGCCAGGAGAACATCCAGTGGGCGCGCGAGCACCTGCTGCCGTGGGTGGGCCGGCGGCTGCGCGGGGAGTCCTCCGGCGACCACGTCGAGGCGAAGCGCCCCGACCTGCTGCCGCTCTGACGCACCAGCAGCACACAACCGGGCCGGCCCCCGTGACGGGGGCCGGCCCGGTTCGTTCCCGCGGCAGGTTCAGCTGACCTGCCAGATCGCGCCGTGCCCGCCGATCAGCGCGACGGCCAGCACGACCAGGTCGGCCGCGCCCAGTGCCATGCCGAGCAGCGCCCGGCCGCGCCGCCCGGTGCCCCGGGCCAGCGACAGGCCGCCGAGCACCAGGGCGAGCGGGCCGAGCACCAGGTTGAAGAGCAGCAGTCCGATCAGCCCGAGCACGAAGGAGGCGACGGCCATGCCGTCGGACTCCCCGACCCGGACCCGCTCGGCCGCACCGGGCGCCACCGCCGTGGTCGTGGTCGTGGTGTCCATCAGCGGGTCACCGCCGCACGGTCGCGGCGCAGCCGGGCCAGGCCCTCGCGGGCCCCGAAGAGCAGCAGCCAGCCGCCGATCAGCGCGGCCGCGAGCAGGAAACCGGAGAGCGGCAGGTGCGCGGCGGCACCGATCAGGACCCCGGCCAGAAGCAGCACGAAGAAGAACATGACACCCTCTCAGCCTTTTCAGCTAACAACTGTTCGCCGACATCTCCAGCATACGCTGGCCAAAGTCGGCGAACGGTTGTTTACTGAATGACGTGAGTCACACTTCCGAAGCAAGCGGCCCGACGGCACCCGAGCAGCCGAGACCCGGCGGCACCCGGCAGGCCCAGAAGGAGCAGAGCCGCCGCGCCCTGCTCGACGCCGGTCTGCGCCTGCTGGAGCACCAGAACCTGAGCAGCCTGGGCGTGCGCGAGCTGACCCGGGAGGCGGGCCTGTCCCCCGCCGGCTTCTACCGCCACTTCCGCGACCTGGACGAGCTGGGCGTGGTGCTGGTCGCCGAGTCGCTGGCCAGCCTGCACCTGATGATCCGTCGGATCCTGGCCGAGCAGGGCGAGCCGAGTGAGCTGATCGACCGGACCATCGCGGTGATCGCCCGGCACGTGCGCGAGCACCGCCCGCACATGCGCTTCCTGGCCCGCGAGCGGCACGGCGGGGTGCAGCCGGTGCGCGAGGCGATCGCGGCCGAGCTGGCCGCCTTCACCAGCGAGACCGCGGCGGCGCTCGGCGCCCTGCCGGACGGCGCGGGCTGGAGCGAGCCGGAGCTGCGGATGCTGGCGGGGCTCTACGTGGAGCACCTGGTGGCCACGGCCGCCGCCTTCCTGGAGGCGCCGACCGGCTCGCGCGCCGCCGAACGGCGGATCGCGGCGCTGGCCCGCGACCAGCTGCGGCTGATCAGCATCGGCCGCCGCCACTGGCTCGCCGACCGGCCCGCACAAGACTGAGCGCGCGGGGCGGGCCGGTCAGCCTGCCGCCGCGCACACCATCGGACGGGTGACTTCCACCCCGGCGCAGTGTCCTCCCCGAGGGGCGCGCGTTGCACACGGCGTCGGTACGTACACCGGCGGTCGGCCCGTGGCAGCCGCGCCGCCGGTCCTTCGGAAGGAAGATGACCCATGATCAAGAAGGTTCTGGCTGGCGCCGGTCTCGCCGTGGCGTCGGTTGCGGCGATCGCCTCCCCGGCCATGGCCATCGGCGACGCGGACGGCTCGGGCGCCTCGGTCTCCGGTGACGGCGGCACCAACCACACCGGCACCGTCGGGGACCACAGCCCCAACTACCACGCCCTGGACAACCTGAACCTGTGCCTGCCCGAGGTGCACCACGTCCAGGTCGGCCTCATCCCGGTCCAGGCGGACGTCCCGATCGCCAACCAGCAGCTGCACCAGATCTGCAACGTGGGCCAGACCACCCAGGCCAACGGCGACGGCGCGCTGCTCTCGCACGCGATCGGCTGACCCCACCAGGTCGAACACACTCAGGGCGGGCCCCACCGGGGCCCGCCCTGAGTCGTCCTCATGATCGTTGGCCCCGTGTTCACCCGCGAGCACCACCCCGTCACAAGTGGTCTATACCAATCGGCTACTCTGGTGCGCGGACGCTGTTCGACACGGCTGTGGGGGCCACATGACTGTCCATCACCTTCCGGCACCACCGAACGACCAGGAGCTCTACTGGTACTTCGGCCCGCAACGCCGGTGGGTCCTGCTCTGTACATCGCTCGCCTTCGTCCTGACGGCGGCGACCATGCTCACGTTCGCACTGCGCACCCCGGCACTGTGGGGGTTCCTCGCCGTGCTGGCGCTCAACGTGCTGGCCCTGGCGCTCTCCTCGGCCAACAGCCTGCGCACCCGCCGACTCACCAGGCAGTCGCACGAGGTGCTGGTGCGCGCCTGGCAACCGACCGACGGCGCGCCGAGCGTCGACCTCTACCTGCCGACCTGCGGCGAGCCGCTGGACGTGCTCGCCAACGCCTACCGCGCGGTGGCCGCCGCCCACTGGCCCGGCCGGCTCGCCGTCTGGGTGCTGGACGACGCGGACCGGGGTGAAGTCGCCGCGCTGGCAGCGGAGTTCGGCTTCGAGTACGTGGTCCGCCCGGACCGCGGCGCGTTCAAGAAGGCCGGCAACCTGAACCACGCGCTGACCCTGTCCGACGGCGAGCTCATCGCCATCCTGGACGCCGACTTCGCGCCGCGCCCGGACTTCCTGCACCACCTGGTGCCGTACTTCGCCGACCCGGCGATCGGCATCGTGCAGAGCCCGCAGTGCTTCGACACCGACGCCTCGATGAACTGGATCGAACGCGCCGCCGGCTCCGCCCAGGAGTGGTTCTTCCGCTGGATCCAGCCCTCCCGGGACGCCAGCGACGCGGCCATCTGCTGCGGCAGCAACGCCGTCTACCGGCGCAGCGCGCTCGCGGCGGCCGGCGGCTTCGCCCGGCTCGACCACAGCGAGGACCTGTACACCGGGCTCGCGCTGCACGAGCAGGGGTTCCGCACCCTCTACGTGCCGGTGCTGGTGGCCAAGGGCACCTCGCCCGACAGCCTGGCCTCCTTCGTCAACCAGCAGTACCGCTGGGCGATGGGCAACCTGCACCTGCTGACCAGCCGTGACCTGGGGCGGATCGGGGCGCCCTGGCGGATGCGGCTCTGCTTCTACGAGGGCATCGTCGGCTACCTGACGATGGCCGTGAACATCTTCGCCGCGCCACTGCCGCCGCTGGTGATGCTCTACTGCTACCCCTCCCAGGTGCGGCCCTGGCACGTGCTGCCGCTGCTCGCACCGCTCTGGCTCTGGCACGTGCTGCTGCCCCGGGTGAGCCGCACCCGCTGGCGGGTCGAGGTGATCCGGGCCAACGTGCTGATGAGCATCGCGGCCGGCGCCGCCTTCCTGCACACCCTGCGCGGGCGCACCGCCGCCTGGGTGCCGACCGGCGCCGGCACCGCCCGGCCCGGCGGACTGGCCCGCCGGGTGGTCCTGGTGTCGCTGCTCTGGACGGCGGGCTCCTTGCTGGCCACCGCCGCCGGACTCGCCCGGGCCGTCGCCGACCAGGGCTGGGAGACCACCTGGGGCCTCGGCCTCTACCTGGTGGTGCAGGCCCAGATCGGGCTGCCGCTGGTGCGCGACCTGCTGGCCGAGCTGCGGCCGCGCCGCGAGCGCCCCGCACCCGCCACCGCTGCCCTGCGCGAGCGGGCCGCCGCCCTGCTGACCCGGCGCGAGCCCGCCGCCGGCGTGCTGCCCCGCCGCTGGCCCGAGAGCCTCGCGGTGACCGCCGCACTGGGCCTGACCGCACTGCTCGCCTCCGGTTGGGTCAGCCCGATGCTGCCCTGGCTCGGCTGAAAGGTTCCGATACACCCATGGCTGTCACCCTGGTTCCGGCTGCCCCGTCGGAGCCCGTACCTCCTGCTGCCCGCGGCCCGGTGCCGCGCGAGCCCGGGTTCCGCCCGGACATCGAGGGCCTGCGCGCGCTCGCCCTGCTGGCGGTGCTCGCCTTCCACGCCGGGATCCCGCACCTGGCGGGCGGCTTCGTCGGCGTCGACGTCTTCTTCGTGATCTCCGGCTACCTGATCACCGGTCAACTGCTGCGCGAGGCAAGGCTCAGCGGGCGGATACGGCTGGCCGAGTTCTACTCCCGCCGAGCCCGCCGGCTGCTGCCCTCGGCCGCCGCGGTGCTCTCGGTGGTGGCGCTGGCGGGGGTCTGGCTCACCGGACCGCTGCGCCGCGCCGACCTGGAGCACGACGTGCTGGCGGCCGCCCTGTCGGTGGCCAACTGGCGCTACGTGGCCGAGCAGACCGACTACCTGGCCGCCGGGCGCGATCCGAGCCCGCTGCTGCACTTCTGGTCGCTCGCGGTGGAGGAGCAGTTCTACCTGCTCTGGGCCCCGCTGCTGGCCCTGCTGCTCTGGCTGACCAGGCGTCACTTCCGGTGGGCCTGGGCCGCCTTGGTGACCCTGATGATGCTGGCCTCGTTCGCCCTGTCGCTGCGCTGGACGCACGGCTCGGTCTCGCTGGCCTACCTCGGCTCGCCCTCGCGGGCCTGGCAGCTGGGCGCGGGCGCCGCGCTGGCGCTGCTGCCGGCCGAGCGGCTGCGGCTCCCGCACCCGCTGCGGGCGCTGGTCGGCTGGGCCGGCCTGGCGGCCGTCGGCTGGTCGGTGCTGGAGTTCACCGGCCTTACCCCGTACCCGGGTTGGGCGGCGCTGCTGCCGACCGCGGGCGCCGCCGCGCTGCTCCTGGCGGGCATCGGCGCCGAGACGCCGTACGGGCCGGGCCGGCTGCTCGGGCTGCGCGCCCCGCGCGCCGTCGGCCGGCTCTCCTACACCCTCTACCTGTGGCACTGGCCGGTGCTGGTGCTGGTGCAGGCCCGGTTCGGCAGCCTGGGCTGGCCAGCCCTGACCGCACTGACCGCAGCCTCCGCACTGCCCGCGCTGGCCACCATGCGGTGGATCGAGCGGCCGCTGCGCCGCAACCGGGTGGTCGTCGAACTGCCGCGTCGAGGGCTCTCGTTGGGCCTGAGCGCGGTGATCCTGCCGGTGGTGCTGGCACTGGTGGTCGGGACCGGGACGCTGCGGCTGCTCGGCCCCGGCACGCCGGTGAACCTGGCCGGCCTGCCGCCGGGCGCGCCGTCCGGCCCGACCCTGCTGCTGCCCTCCACCGCCCCGCGCACCGTGCCGGCGGTGGTGCCGACGGCGGCGCAGGCCCGCAAGGACTTCCCGCCGGACGGCGCCTGCGAGGTGCCGCCGACCGCGACCAGCAGCCCGCCCTGCACCTTCGGCGACACCTCCACCGGCAACCGGATCGTGCTGCTCGGCGACTCGCACGCCGGCCAGTGGTTCTCCGCCCTGCTCGGCATCGCCGGCGAACGGCACTGGGCGCTGGAGGAGCTGGTGAAACAGGGCTGCCCGCTGCCGCAACTGACGGTTACCAACCCGCAGTTGGGCCGGGAGTACCGGGAGTGCGACAGCTGGCGGGCGAACGCCCTGGACCGGCTGCGCACCGAGCCCAAGCCCCGGCTGATCGTGATCGGCTCGCTCAACCGCTACACCCAGGACCAGCAACTGCTCTCGCACGCCTGGGAGCAGACCCTCGCCCCGCTGCGCGCGCTCGGCGTGCCGATCGTCTACCTGACCGACACCCCGATCCCGGGCCAGGACGTGCCGGCCTGCGTCTCCGGCCACCCGGACGACCCGGGCGCCTGCTCCTTCCCGAGGGCCTCGGCGACCTGGCCGGACCCGCTGGCCGAGGCGGTGGCGGCCGGGCGGGAACCGGGCGTGCGGGCGGTCTCGGTGAACCAGGTGCTCTGCCCCGGCTCGGGCGGCAGCTGCCCGGCGGTGCTGGAGCACATCCTGCTCTACCGGGACGACGCGCACCTGACCAACGTCGCCGCCGTGGTGCTCGCGCCCCGGCTGGAGAAGCTGCTCGCCGACGCCGGGCTGGTGCCCGCGAAGGGCGTCACCGAGCTGCTGCACGACGACTTCCAGGGCGCGGCCGGCTCGCCGCCCGACCCGTCCCGCTGGGTCTACGACACCGGCACCTGCTACCCGGGCTGCCCGGCCCCGCAGTGGGGCACCGGCGAGCTGGAGACGATGACCGACTCGACGCAGAACGTGCACCTGGACGGCCAGGGCGCGCTGGAGATCGTGCCGACCCGGGGGCCTGACGGGCGCTGGAGCTCGGGCCGGCTGGAGTCGAAGAGCGCCGACCTGGCCGCCCCGCCCGGCGGGGTGCTGCGGATCGAGGCGCAGATCCAGCTGCCGGACGCGACCGGCCCGGCGGCCGGCGGCATCTGGCCCGCCTTCTGGACCCTCGGCGGCGCCCTGCGCAACGGGTACACCGGCTGGCCGGGGATCGGCGAGCTGGACGTGATGGAGTCGGTGAACGGGCGCGGCTCGATCCTCGGCACCATGCACTGCGGCACCACCCCGGGCGGGCCCTGCCAGGAGCCGCAGGGCCTGGGCTCGGGCGAACACCCGTGCCAGGACTGCCAGTCCGGTTACCACACCTTCGCCGTGGAGGTGGACCGGTCCACCTCGCCGGAGCAGGTGCGCTGGTACCTGGACGCCACCGAGTACCACCGGGTGACGGCGGACCAGGTCGATCCGGCGGCCTGGGACCAGGCGGTGCACCACGGGATGTTCCTGGTGCTGGACGTCGCGGTGGGCGGCGGGCTGCCGGCCGCGCTCGGCGGCACGGCCACGGCGGCCACCGAGCCGGGGCATCCGATGCGGGTGCGCGAGGTCTCGGTGACCACCCGGGCCGCCGGCTGACGCACCGGAGCCGACACAGCGGTGGGGCCGCCCTACCGGGCGGCCCCACTCGGGTGCTGCTGACGGACGATCAGAAGTTGATCATGTGTCCGGCGAGGCCGTGGATGGCCTCCTTGACGGCCTCGCCCAGGGTCGGGTGGGCGTGCACGTTGCGGGCCACCTCGTGGACCGTCAGGTCCCACTGCTGGGCCAGGGTCAGCTCGGGCAGCAGCTCGGTGACCTCGGGGCCGATCAGGTGCGCGCCGAGCAGCTCGCCGTGGGTGTTGTCGCTGATCACCTTGACGAAGCCGATCGGGTGCGCCAGGCCGTGCGCCTTGCCGTTCGCGGTGAAGGGGAACTTGGCGACCTTGACGTCGTAGCCCTTCTCGCGGGCCTGCGCCTCGGTGTAGCCGAAGCTGGCCACCTGCGGCTGGCAGTAGGTGGCGCGCGGCACCATCACGAAGTCGATCTCCATGGTCTCCGCGCCACCGATGGTCTCGGCGGCGATGACGGCCATGGACTCGGCGGCGTGCGCCAGCATCAGCTTGGCGGTGACGTCGCCGATCGCGAAGATGTGCGGCACGTTGGTGCGGCCGCGGCCGTCCACCGCGATGGCCCGGCGCTCGGTCAGCGCGACACCGGTGGCCTCCAGGCCGTAGCCGTCGACCCGCGGCGCGAAGCCGATGGCCTGGAGCACCTTGTCGGCCTCCAGCACCTCCTGCTGGCCGTTGCGGGTGACGGTGACCTTCACCTTGCTGTTCGGGTCGGAGTCGTCGATCGAGTCCACCCGGGTCGAGGTGAGGATCTCGATGCCGAGCTTCTTGTACTGCTTGCCCAGCTCGGTGGAGACGTCGACGTCCTCCAGCGGGACCACCCGGTCGAGGAACTCGACGATGGTCACCTTCACGCCGTAGCTGTTCAGCACGTAGGCGAACTCGACGCCGATCGCGCCGGCACCGGCGATGATGATCGACTCGGGCAGGTTGTCGCTGAGGATCTGCTCCTCGTAGGTCACCACCCGGTCGCTCAGCGAGGTGCCGGGCAGCAGCCGGGTGGTGGCACCGGCGGCGATGATGCAGTGGTCGAAGGTGACGGTCGCGTGCCCGCCGGCGGACAGCGCCACCTGGAGGGTGTGGTCGTCGACGAAGGTGCCGCGGCCGTCGTACTCGTCGATCTTGTTCTTCTTCATCAGGTAGTGGATGCCGGCCACCCGGCCGTCCGCCACCTTGCGGCTGCGCTTGAACGCCTCGTTGTAGTCGAAGGTCACCTGGCCCTCGACCTTGATCCCGTAAGTGCTCGCCTCGCGGGTGAAGATGGTGGCCAGCTCGGCGTTGCGCAGCAGGGCCTTGGAGGGGATACAACCGACGTTCAGGCAGACCCCGCCCCAGTACTTCTCCTCGATGACCGCGGTCTTCAGGCCCAGCTGGGCCGAGCGGACGGCGGCGGTGTAACCGCCCGGGCCCGCTCCCAGGACAACGACGTCGTAGTGCGTGGTGCTCATGATCCTCTTCCGGCGTATCGGTGAGACGCTGACGTCGATGACTGTATTCCTACCGGCCCCCACCCGCGTGGCTGGCCCGTCCTCCGGGGTCCTACGCCTGCTTGTCCAGGTGCGCGAGGAAGTCCAGCAGGGCCTCGTTGACCTCGGCCGGGCGCTCCTGCTGGGTCCAGTGGCCGCAGCCGGGCAGGGTGATGCTGCGGTGCAGCCGGGGGGCGACGGCGGGGAGCTGCTCGCGCAGCCGGCGCACGCCGCGCAGGGTGGTGACCATGTCGCGGTCGCCGATCACGTAGAGCGCCGGGACGGTGATGCCCAGGCCGTTGAAGGCGGCGAGCAGCTCCCAGTTCCGGTCGATGTTGCGGTACCAGTTGAGCGGGCCGGTGAAGGCGTGCTCGCCGTGGGTGGCGTAGTCGGCCACGAATGCCTCGATGTCCTGCTCGGTGAGCCAGCCGGGCAGCTCCGGCACCCGGTCGAGCAGGCCGAGCAGGCCCTGGCCGTCCGGGACCACCCAGGGCCGGGGGTCGTGCGGGTTGTCGCCGCTGCCGCCGACCAGCAGCTTGCGGAAGGTCAGCGCCGGATCGGCGGCCAGCTCGGCGTCGGCCACGCCCTCGGTCTGGAAGTAGAGCTGGTAGAAGCCGTCGCCGTAGCTGCTGCGGGCGTGCTCGGTGCGGCCGAGGCCGCCGGGCAGCAGCGGCGGGACGCTCAGACCGGCCACGCCGCGGACCAGGTCGGGGCGGAGCAGCGCGGTGGTCCAGGCGACCGGGGCGCCCCAGTCGTGGCCGACCACCACGGCGCTCTCCTCGCCGAGCGCGGCGATCAGCGCCACCACGTCGCCGACCAGGTGCGGCAGGGTGTAGGCGCCGGGGTCGGCGGGGCGCTCGCTGCGGGCGTAGCCGCGCTGGTCCGGGGCGACCACCCGGTAGCCGGCGGCGGCCAGCGGGGCGAACTGGTGGCGCCAGGAGTACCAGCTCTCGGGGAAGCCGTGCAGCAGCAGGACCAGCGGTCCGCTGCCCTGCTCGGCGACGTGCAGGCGGACTCCGTTGACCTCGACGAACCGGTGGGTGAGCTGCTGGACCACGACTACTCCTCGGTGGCGACTGCGTTCCCAGCAGACCTGCCCCGAACCACCGCGCGCGGAAACGCCGCGTGCCCCCGAACCATGGCGGTGGTTCGGGGGCACGCGGTCGGCTGCCTGGAGCGGCTACCTGGATCGGATCAGATGCTGAGGACCTGGCCCGGCATGATCAGGTCCGGGTTGCCGCCGATGACGGAGGCGTTCTTCGCGTACAGCGACTGGACGGTGGTGCCGTTGGCCGCCGCGATGGCGCTCAGGGTGTCACCGCTCTTGACGGTGTAGCCACCGGTGGTGGGCGCCTGCTTGGCCTTGCGGTGCTCCTGCTTGGCGGTGCCCTGGGTCTGCGGGGCGGCCTTGGGGGCGGCCTGCTGGACCGGGGCGGCCGGCTGGGCCTGCTGCTGGACCGGGGCGGTCTGCTGCTGGGCGGCCGGGGCCGGGGTGTTGGTGGTGCTGTTGTTGCTGGAGCTGGTGTTGCTGGTGGAGCTGGTGTTGCTCGCGGTGGTGCTGGAGGAGGTGTCCACCTGCGCCGGGGCGCCGCCCGCGGTCAGCCCGGCCTGCACCGAGCACACCGGCCAGGCACCCGGGCCCTGGTCGGCCAGGACCTTCTCGGCGACCGCGATCTGCTGCGCCGGGGTGGCCTGGTTGGCCTGCGGCGCGTACTGGGTGCCGCCGTAGGCGGCCCAGGTGGACGAGGTGAACTGCAGGCCGCCGTAGAAACCGTTGCCGGAGTTGATGCTCCAGTTGCCGGTGCTCTCGCACTGGGCGACGGCGTTCCACGTGGAGGTGGAGGCGGCGGAGGCCGTGGTGGCCGTCACGAGGCCCGCCACCGGCAGGGCGGCGATGACGCCACCCATGACCGCCATGCGGACCCGGTTGCGCTTCTTCGGGGTCTCGGTGGCGGCGGCGGTGGTGGCGGTGTTCTCGTTACGGAAAGTCAATTCTGTCCCTCTCGACAAGGTCCCAGGGGCCGCACGGAACCAAGGTCAGGTGAGTGACTGGGTTCCTGGGCCGCATCCGGTGGACGGAGCGTGACGTGTCTGACGCCCTGCTCCGTCCCGGCGCACCCGCTCCGGACCACGTGTTCCGCGGTCGGGCTCTCGGGTGATCCCGGGTAGCGCTTGCTGCGCTGAGATCGAAGTTAGGGAACCGGCTGCCCGATATCAACCATTTCGGGATCGCCGCAGGCCAGCGGCCGTTACCCGCGGAAACCTGCGGGGCAAAACGGACTAAAACCACCGAAAACTCGGCAAATCACGGCGGCCTCCTGGGGTCCGGTGTGACCGAGGCCACCGGCCGCGGAGGCCGCGCGCTCGACGCAGCGTCAGGGTGTGGCGCCGTGCCGTCACATTTCGACCCGCCAGTGGCCCGGGCCACACGCCGACCGCCCGCTACGGCCGACGGTCCGCGCCGGCTCACGGCCAGAGCAGCTCCCGCCGCCACCCCTCGCCCGCCCGCCGGTAGGCCAGCCGCTGGTGCCGGCGGTCGAAGGAGCCCTGCCAGAACTCCACCTCCACCGCCCGCACCCCGTACTGCCGGTACTCGGCCACCACCAGCTCCGGTTGCCCGGCCAGCTCCCGGTCCGCCTCCCGCCAGGCCCGGTCGAACCGCTCCGGCCCGGCCAGCGGCTCGCTCTGCCGCCCGACCAGCGCCGCCGTCCGGCTCTTCGGGCTCAGCTCCCGGAAGGCCGCGGCCGTCCGCTCGACCGGCGCCGCCTCGACCGTGCCCCGCACCCGCACCTGGCGGCCCAGGGCCGGCCAGTAGAAGGTGAGCGCCGCCCGCGGGTCGGCGGCCAGCTGCCGGCCCTTGGGGCTGCGGGCGTCCGCGTGGAACCACCAGAGGCCGGGCTCCGGATCCAGCTCGCGCAGCGCGACGACCCGCCCGTCCGGCGCACCGTCCAGCCCGGTGGTGGCCAGCACGGCGGTCTGCGCGTCCGGCACCCCGTCGCGCAGCGCGCCGATCAGCCAGTCGGCGAACAGCTCGCCGGGCCCGTCCGGCACCGCCGCGGTGTCGAAGGCCGGCGGCAGCTCGCGCGCCATCGCCGGGTGGGCGTACAGCAGCTCCCGCAGTTCGCTGCGCCGGTCCGTCATCGCTCACGCCTCCCAGGCGCTCAGGGTGCGGCGCGAGCGCAGGCTCAGCTCGCGGCCGGTGATCGGGTCGGTGAAGTCCAGGCCGACGGCCAGCAGCTGCAGCGGTGCGGAGAAGTCGTCCGGCACGGTGGCCGGCAGCACCTGCGGGTAGATCGGGTCGTTGGTGATCGGCACGCCGAGCGAGCACATGTGCAGCCGCAGCTGGTGGGTGCGCCCGGTGTGCGGCAGCAGCCGGTAGAGGGCCAGGTCGCCGCGCCGCTCCAGCAGCTCGACCTCGCTGACCGCGTTCACCTCGCCCGGCTCCTCCCACGCCGCCAGCTCGCCGGGCACCTTGACCATCCGGCTGCGCACGGTGACCGGCAGCTCCAGGTCGGCCCGGTAGGGCGCGACGGCCCGGTACTCCTTGCGCACCAGCCGGTCCCGGAAGAGCGTCTGGTAGGCGCCGCGGGCCGCCGGGTCGGCGACGAACATCACCAGTCCGGCGGTCAGCCGGTCCAGCCGGTGCGCGGGCACCAGCGCGGGCAGGTCCAGCTCGTCGCGCAGCCGGGAGAGCGCCGTCTCCACCACGTGGCTGCCGCGCGGCATGGTGGCCAGGAAGTGCGGCTTGTCCAGCACCACCAGCCGCTCGTCGCGGTGCAGCACGTCGAGCGGGAACGGCACCGGCACCTCGGGCGGCAGGTCGCGGTGGAACCAGACGCTGGTGCCGGGCCGGTAGGGGGTGCGGGCGTCGATCGGGCCGTCGGTGGCGACGATCTCGCCGCCGCGCACCATCTCGTCCAGCCGCTCGCCGAGCCGCGCGGGCAGCCGGTGCGCCAGGTACTCGGCGACGGTGGCCCACTCGCCGTCCAGCGGCAGCCGCATCCGCACCGGGTCCACCCCGCGGCGTTGCGGCAGGGGGGCGGGGGTGGGCGTGCCGCGGCGTCTCATGGGAGCTGACCCTAGCCAGCCACGCGCCCCCCGCGCACACCAGTAGGTGTCCGGGACCTCGGGTCTTGCGGGCCGCGGCGGCCTTCCGCGGGCCTCGGCGACCCCGACACGCGCGGCGCCGACCGCCGTCGCCCGCGCCCCCCACGGGCCGGGTCGGACCGTGAGCCGCATATTGCCGGGCCATCGCGGCCCGGTCCGGGTAAGGTCGAACGTCGGCCACCCCACAGCTGCGAATGCGAGGTCAGATGCCGGATGTGTCGGACGAGTTGCCGTCCCTGGAACTGCTGCCCCAGACCCGTCGGGCGCTCCTGCACCGGGTGGCCGTCGGTCAGGCGGACGGCCGGGCGCCGTCGCTGATCGGTGCCGTGCTGCGCGGCGGGCAGCTGGTGTGGTCCGGGGCCCGCAGCATGATCGAGGGTCACGCGCCCGATGCCAACGTGCAGTTCCGGATCGGTTCGATCACCAAGACCTTCACCGCGGTGCTGGTGCTGCGGCTGCGCGACGAGGGCCTGCTCGACCTGGCCGACCCGCTGGAGCAGCACCTGCCGGGCACCGCGGCCGGCCGGGCGACGGTGCGGGAACTGCTCGGCCACTCGGCCGGGCTCACCGCTGAACCGCCCGGACCCTGGTGGGAGCGGGCCCACTGGGCGGCCCGGCCCGAGCCCGGCGAGCTGCTGGAGGAGCAGCCGTTCCGCTATCCGGCGGGCGAGCGGTTCCGCTACTCCAACCCGGGCTACGCGCTGCTCGGCGCGCTGGTGGAGCGGCTGCGCGGGGAGCCCTGGGCGGAGGTGCTGCGCCAGGAGCTGCTGGAGCCGCTGGGCATGACCCGCACCACGCTGCTGCCGCAGGCCCCGCACGCCGGCGGTTTCGCGGTGCACCCGTGGGCGGACGTGATGATGCCCGAGCCGCTCACCGACACCGGGCCGATGGCGCCGGCCGGGCAACTCTGGTCCACCGCCGCCGACTTGATCCGGTTCGCCGCGTTCCTGTGCGGCGGGAACGAGAAGGTGCTCGCGCCGGAGACGCTGGCCGAGATGCGCCGCCCGGCGGTCGCGCCGGAGGGCGACTGGACCAGTTGCTACGGGCTCGGCCTGCAGCTGCGCCGGGAGCACGGGCGGCTGCTCTTCGGCCACGCGGGTTCGGTGCCCGGCTTCCTGGCGGGCCTGTGGGTCTGCGAGGAGGAGGACGTGGCGGCGGTCGCGCTGACCAACACCACGTCAGGTGCCGCCGCCGGCACGGTCGCCGCCGACCTGGTGCGGATCGTCGCCGAGCAGGAGCCGCGGTTCCCCGAGCCCTGGCGGCCCGTCATCGAGGTGGCGCCGGAGCTGCTGGCGGCGACCGGGCCGTGGTTCTGGGGGCCGGCGCCGCTCACCCTGCACCTGCTCTCCTGCGGGGAGCTGGAGCTGCGGGAGGCGGGCCGGGCGGGCGGCCGGACCAGGTTCCAGCGCGAGGCGGACGGCAGCTGGACGGCGCAGGACGGCTACTTCGCCGGCGAGCCGCTGCGGATGGTGCCGGCCGTCGACGGCTCGCTCTCGCACCTCGACCTGGGCGGCCTGGTGCTGACCCGGCAGCCGTACGGTCCGGCCGGGGTGGTCCCCGGCGGGCTGGACCCGAAGGGCTGGCACCTGGGCTGAACCGGGCGGGCCGCGGGGGCCCGATCCGTGGGGTCCCGTGGGGCCCGTGCGGCACGGGGTCGTCCGGTCCGGACGGCCCCGTTCGGCTTCCCGTCGAGCCCCCCGGCCGAACATGAGACACCTCACATCCGCTTGTGATAGGACCTTCGGCCTGTTTACGGTGCATCTCGTTCGTCTCCACACGAACCTCGCTCTCCGGAACGCCGAGCCCTGCTGCCGGAACGAGTGAGCACGTGCACCAGCACCGCAGCAGGGGCGGGGGAACCACAGGTAAGTCGCCCGGTCCGGATCCGTCCGGACGGGGCTTGGGGTGAAGCCGCGCTCAGCGCGGCCGGGCAACTCCAGCCCGAATCCGACAGCTCACCTCGTAGGCGTGGGAGAGGAAACGCACGATGTCCGTCAACGGTCGTCCCACCCTGCCCAGCCGCGCCGCCATGAAGCGCGCGGTCGCCGTCGCCGTCCTCGCCGGTGTCGGCGCCGGTCTGCCGCTGATCGCCGCCGGTGGCGCCAGCGCCGCCACCCCCGAGCACCGCGCGCCGCAGCACCACTCGGTGCAGCAGCACCACCACGCCGCCCAGCACGCCGCCCCGGTGCAGCAGGCCGCCGCGCCGGTGCGCACCGCCCCGCAGGCCGCCCCGGTGGCCCAGCAGCAGGCCGCCCCCGCGTCCTACACCGTCGTCTCCGGCGACACCCTGTCCAAGATCGCCACCTCGCACAGCGTGCAGGGCGGCTGGCAGTCGCTGTTCGAGCTGAACAAGTCGGTGCTGCCGCACGGCCCGAACATGATCTTCCCCGGCCAGCACCTGTCGCTGGGTGGCCACCAGCAGGCCGCCGCCCCGGCGGTGCAGCAGCAGAGCGCCCCGGTGCAGCAGCAGTCCGCGCCCGCCACGGACTCGTCCAGCTCCGCCAACTCCGCCGGCTCCGACAACTCGGGCAACTCCGGCGGCGGCTCCTCGCAGCAGTCGGCCCCGGCCGCCCAGACCGCCGTGACCGCCTCGACCGACTCCTCGGCGGGCTCGCTGCAGGCGCTGGCCGCGTCCATCGTCCCGGCCGACCAGCTGGCCTCCTTCGACCAGATCATCAGCCACGAGAGCGGCTGGAGCGTCACCGCGACCAACCCGAGCTCCGGCGCCTACGGCCTGCCGCAGGCCCTGCCCGGCAACAAGATGGCCTCGGCCGGCGCCGACTGGCAGACCAACCCGGCGACCCAGATCAAGTGGGCGCTGCAGTACATGAACGACACCTACGGCAGCCCGAACGCCGCCTGGGCGTTCTGGCAGACCCACTCGGCGTACTGATCCCGGTGATCGCCGACCGCTGAACCCCGTTCGGCCCGTGGCCGCCCGGTCCGACATCGTCGTCGGACCGGGCGGCCACGGCGCGTTCGGGGCACGGTTGCCGGGGCTGACCCGGCGTCAGTCCGCCTCGCCGTAGCGGACCAGGTGGCGGGCCAGGTCGGCGAGGTCGGCGTCGCTCCACCCGGTGAACCGCTCGGTGAAGGACTGCCGCCGCACCTCGTAGGCCTCCCGCAGGAGCACCAGCCCGGCCTCGCTGGGCCGCAGGATCTGGCCCCGGTGGTCCTCCGGGTCGACCTCGCGGCTGACCAGCCCGAGCTTCTCCAGGGCGCTCACCTGCCGGCTCACCGTCGACTTGTCGAGCAGGAAGTGGGCGGCGAGGTCGGCCGCCCGGCAGCCGCCGCGCTCGTTCATCAGGTCGAGCATGCTGTACATCACCAGGGTCAGCCCCGGGTGCATCTGCGAGGCCTTGTGCCGGGCCCGGCGGGCGAACGCGGTCAGCTCGCGCTGGATGGTCTCGATCGAGGCGTCTCGGCCGGACAACGACGTCTCCTTGGTCACGGGGATTTCAGTTGCATAGTACAACATGAATGGTGCCTAACGGAGCGTGAGCCAACGTCTAGGGTGGCCGGGAACGGATCGTACTGCGCGGCGGAGGGCGGACGGATGCAACTGGGCGTGTCACTGGAGCCCCCGCGCTGGCGGGCCCACGGGGGCGGGGCGGTGCTGCAGACCGCACTGCGGGCCGAGCAGCTCGGCCTCGACTACCTGCTGATGTCCGACCACCTGCTGGCCAGCGAGGGCGGCGCCAACCTCGACCCGCTGATCACGCTCGCCGCGGTGGCCGGCGCGACCGCCCGGATCCGGCTGGCCACCAGCATCCTGGCCCTGCCCTACCGCCACCCCCTGGTGGTCGCCCAGCAGGCCGCCGCCCTGGACGTGATCTCCGGCGGCCGGTTCACCCTCGGCGTCGGCACCGGCTGGGACCCGGCGGAGTTCGCCGCGCTCGGGCTGGAGGTGCGCCACCGCGGCGCCCGCACCGACGAGGCGCTGGAGCTGCTGCGCGCGCTCTGGTCCGGCCCGCCGGTCACCCACACCGGCCGGTTCACCAGCTTCGACGGGGTGGTCCCGGCAACCGCCCCACGGGCGAAGGGCGGCCCGGACATCTGGATCGGCGGTCAGAGCGACGCCGCGCTGCGCCGCGCCCTGCGGTTCGGCGACGGCTGGCACGGCGGCGTCAGCACGCCCGAGCAGGTGCGCGAGGTGCGCGAGCGGCTCGCCCGGTTCGGCGAGGAGTTCTACCGCGACCCGGGCGAGCTGACCCTCTCCACCGTCTGCTTCGTCGTCCCGCCCGGCTTCGAGCCCGAGGTGCCGCTGCCCGGCGAGCCCCTCGGCGGCCCCGGCGCGAGCAGCGGCCAGCTGTTGGACGCGCTCGGGCGGCTCGGCGAGGCCGGGCTGTCGATGGTCTCGCTCTGGCTGCCGCTCGGACCGCTGCGGCTGGTCGAGGCGCTGGAGTGGGTGGCGAACGACCTGCTGGAGCCGCTGCGCCGCCGGTTCGGCTGAGTCGGGCCGGGCCGACTCAGCCGAGCGCGCCCTCGCGGGTGAGCAGGTACTCCTTGCGCTCCAGCCCGCCCGCGTAGCCGGTGAGCGCGCCGGTCGAGCCGACGATCCGGTGGCAGGGCCGGACGATCAGCAGCGGGTTCGCCCCGATCGCCATGCCCACCGCCCGCACGGCCGCGCGGGGCGCGCCGATCTGCTCGGCGAGCTTGCCGTAGCTGGTGGTCGCGCCGTACGGGACGGTGTCGACCGCCGCCCAGACCCGCTGCTGGAACTCGGTGCCGGTGGCGCGCAGCTCGATCTCGAACTCCTCGCGCTCCCCGGCGAAGTACTGCGCCAGCTGTTCGGCGACGGCCGCGAACGCCGCCGGGTCCTCGGTCCAGTCCGGCCCGACGGTGGCGGCGCGCTTCTGGCCGGTCATCGAGAGCGAGTGCAGCAGCAGGCCGCCGGGCGCGGTCGCGGAGCGCTCGCCGACCAGCAGCAGCGGACCGATCGGGCTGTCGACGGTGGTGTGGACGGTGCTGGTCACGGCGGGTGCTGCCTCTCTGCGGACGGTTTCGCTACCCCTCCACTCTGCCGGGTCGGCGCAGGGCGGACCGGCGGATTTCGGACCTGGCGTTGGACCCGGCGTTGGACCTGACGTTGGACCTGACGGTGGCCGGGCCCCGCGGGCGGTGTTCCTCACATCCGTCCGCATCCGCCCGCAGATCATTTTGTCTGCCCGCTTTGAGCCAGTACGGTCGATTCAGAGTTCAAATTCGAACCACTTTCCACCAGCCACACGGGAAGCCCAGGAAGCCGAGGAACAGGACCGACATGCCCAAGCGCCCCAACGCCAAGCAGCCCGCCGAGCCGATCGGCGACCGCCGCGCCAAGGCCGCCGCCGCCCGCCAGGCCGAGCTGCGGGTCGAGCGGCGCCGCCGGCTGCTGGTCCGCTCCGCGATCGGCGCGCTCGCGCTCGCCGTGGTCGGCGGCGTCACCGCCGTCGCGGCCACCCGGCACGAGGGCTCCACCGGCAGCGGCACCGCCGCCGCGATGCCGGCCCACCCCCGCACCACCGCCGACGGCCGCACCACCCCCGGCCCGTGGGACACCCCGGCCGACCCCGCGAGCGCCGTCGCCGCGGCCGGGCTGCCGATGCTGGACTCCGAGGGCACCGTCGAACACATCCACGCCCACCTGGACGTCTACGTCGCCGGCACTCAGGTCACCGTCCCCGCGCTGATCGGCATCGACGAGAGCGCCCAGCGGATCAGTCCGCTGCACACCCACGACACCAGCGGCGTGATCCACATCGAGTCGCCGGTGCAGACGGACTTCACCCTCGGTCAGTTCATGACGGAGTGGCAGGTCTCGCTCTCCGCCGACCACCTGGGCGGCAACACCGCGGGCGGCGACCACACCCTGACGGCGTACGTGAACGGGAAGCCGGTCAGCGGTGACCCGGCCGCGATCGTGCTGCACGCCCACGACGAGATCGCCCTGGTCTACGGCACGGCGGCGGAGAACGCCCAGCTGACCGTCCCCGGCAGCTACTCCTTCGCGGCCGGGCTCTGACGCACCGTCGCCCGGGCCATCGCGGGGCCCGGGCGCCGCGACGGTCTGACACCTGGTCATCACCTGGTTGTCACACCCGCCGCCTACTGTGTGAAACGTGATCACCACGACCACGCCCCTGCCGCTGGCCCTGCCCGCCGACCTGATCGCCCTCCAGCACGCGCTGCTGGCGGCCGACCGGGTGGTCGGCGACTTCGCGCTGGCCGTGCGGGACCGGCGGCGGGCCGCCTTCCCCGAGCCGCACCAGGCGGTCCAGCGGTGCACCTGGAACGGGGCCGAGCAGGCGGAGTTCGACGCCCGCTGGGCCGCCTACGAGCAGGCGGGCGCGGCGCTGCGGGCGCACCCCGTGCTGGTCCGGGCCCGGGTGCTGGGCATCGAGCCGCGGGTGCTCCAGGCGCTGCGGCGCGCGGCGCTCAATTAGGGCGTGACCCGAAAGGCACGCCCTGACCCACCCGGGCGTTCAGTCGGCGGCCACCGCGGCCTTGGGGCTGACCCCGCGGCCGAGGGTGCGGGTCACCGCGATCTCGATCACCACGCGCTCCGGGTTCGGCCGGGGCGTGCGGTAGCGCTCGGCGTAGCGGCGCTCGGCGTCCGCCACCTCGGCCGGCTCGTCGCGCAGCACGGCCCGCCCCTCCAGCGTCCCCCAGCGCCCGCCGTCCACCTGACAGAGCGACACCAGCGCACCGGCCGCACCGGCCGCCGCGACGTTGCGCGCCTTGCGGCTGCCGGCGCTGGTGATCACCCGCGCGATGCCGGTCTCCGGGTCGAAGGTCGCGCCGACCGGCACCACGTGCGGCGTGCCGTCGGGGCGCAGGGTGGTGAGGGTGCAGATGTGGCGCTCGGTCCAGAACGCGAGGAACTCAGGCGTGAGGGAGAGGGCGGTCATGAGGGCACCCTAGTTCAACGGTCACCGGCGCCCGCCCGCTAGGCTCGCGCCCGCCCGAACGACCGGGGCGGCCAGAGCGGGGAAGGACCGACGGATGATCGAGATGCACACCGTGCTGGAGGTCTACGAGCCCGACGGCTTCACGTTCTGGCCGGTCGCCGCGGTGGACCGCTACGGGTACCTGCGCCTGCACGGGGGGATGACGCCCGCCGAGGTCGGGCTCGCCGTGCAGCGGATCGCCGACTACAACGACGTGGACCAGGAGATGGACCAGCCCCGGGAGACGGTGGCGGCGCTGCTGGAGGGCCTGTTCACGGTCGACGCCCAGGTGGTGCCCGGCGGCCTGCGGGTGGTGGACACCAGCACGGGCGTCACCGTGCAGCCCGGCTGCTGCGCCGGGGTGGAGGAGTGGCGCTGCTGGCGGAACGTGACCGCCGACCGGTCCGGGCCCGACCTGGGCCACGACCCGAGCCCGCTCGCCGAGCTGCGGGGCGGCCTGGTCCGCCTCACCGCCGACTGCGAGGAGCCCGGCAGCCCGTTCATCGAGCTCCCCGTCGAGGAGTGGGAGCAGGGCGTGGACGGGATCGAGCGCGACCTGAGGGCGTTCCTGCGGCTCGCCGCCGCCTGGGCGGCCGAGACCGTGCCCGCGCACGCGGAGCTCCTCGGCACGATTCTCGCCGCCGCTCTGGAACTGTCCGGCCCGTCTTCCTGATAATGGCCATGCCAGCGCGGCCCCGTGTCGCCGCGCGCGCCCAACCAGGAGGCCACCGGATGGATCTGATCGGACGTCAGCCGACCCGCCGCACCCTGCTGGGCGGCGGCCTCGCGCTCGGCCTCACGGCAGCGCTCGGAGTCGGCCGCGCCCGGGCGGCCGACCTGCCCGGCGGCGCCGACTGGATGGGCGCGCTCCCCGACGGCGCGCCGCTGGCCCGGCTGACCGTCCCCGGCACGCACGACACCTGCTCGCTCTACGGCGGCCCGATCACCCAGTGCCAGACGCTCTCCGTGCCGGACCAACTCGCCGCCGGCGTCCGGTTCCTGGACATGCGCTGCCGGACGATCAACGGCGTGTTCGCGATCCACCACTCACAGTTCTTCCAGAACATCTTCTTCGGCGACGTGCTGAACGACTGCCAGGCCTTCCTCGCCCAACACCCGGGCGAGACGGTGCTGATGCGGGTCAAGCAGGAGTACTCCACCGTCTCCGACGCCGACTTCGCCGCGATCTTCGACAGCTACCAGAGTCGCTGGCCCGGCCTGATCTGGTCCCAGGGCCGGGTTCCCGCCCTCGGTGAGGTACGCGGCCGGGTGGTGCTGCTGGCCGACAACGGCGGTCTGCCGGGCATCGGTTGGAACGGCCCGCTGGTCGACCTGGAGGACGACTACCAGATCGGCACCGTCTTCGACATCGCCGGGCGCAAGTGGCCCGAGGCGTCCGCGCACTTCGACGCCGCCCGGGCGGCCGGCGACCCGCAGCGCCTCTTCATCACCTTCACCTCCTCCTCCGGCTGGGGCCTGTGGCCGCGCCAGGCCGCCGACGCGATGGCCCCGCACCTGGCCGGCTACCTGGCCGGGCTGGACCGCTCGGCCCGCCCGGTGCTCGGCACGGTGCCGATGGACTTCGTCACCCCGGGCTCGCCGGCCGCCTGGTACGGCCTCAACTTCGGCTAGGCCAGCGCAGTGACGCGTTGGACCGGTAGTGCGTTGGACCGGTAGTGCGGTGGGCCGGTAGCGCGTTGGGCCGGTAGCACGGTGCGCGGGGGTGGTGTGCGCTCCACTCGATGGGTGATTTCTGATCATATGACTGTGTCATTGACAGATAACCCAGAGTCGGCGGCGAGGCTGGGGCTGCTCCGCTCCCCATCCACCTCACCGAAAGCGATCCCCGTGAACGTGACCCGACTCCGCTCCTCCGCCGTGGTCGTTCCGCTCCTCGCCCTGGCCGCCACCGTGGCGACACCGGCGCCCCAGGCGCTCGGCGAACCGGCCGCGCCGGTGTCGGCCCGGCCGGGAACGATCGTCACAGCGGGCGTCCGGTGCGTGGACGTCGCCTGGAGCGAGACCACCGACGGCGACGACATCCGCCAGTGGGACTGCAACGACACCGACGCCCAGCAGTTCTCCATCGAGCCCAACCCCAACGGCACGATGGAGATCCGCACCTCCTTCGGCAAGTGCGTGGACGTGCAGAAGCGCAGCCCCGAGGACGGCACCCGGATCCAGCAGTACACCTGCAACCACACCCCCGCCCAGGAGTTCACCTTCCGCCCGGTGGCCGGGCAGCAGTCGGTGCAGATCGTCACCTTCGCCGGCAAGTGCTTCACCGTTGCCGGGAACCTCGCGTCCAACGGCTCCCCGCTCGCGCAGGAGCCCTGCGACGAGGACGAGGACCTCTCCCAGCGCTTCCTGATCGGCTAGCGCGGCCGTCCCCACCCGTCTCCAACCGTCTCCACCTCCGGAGACGCCGGGCTGTGTCCCCAGCTCAGGTCCCCGCTCCCTGAGACGCCGTCCCATCATCGCTCCGCCCCCTGGCAGCCCTTCGCCGGTGCCGCGAAGGATCAGTCCTCGCAGGGGGCGGAACACCCCTGCGGACTCGAATGTCCATCAGGAATCGAAGGGACCCGAAGCGATGACTCGCTCCATCAACTCCGCACGTCGGTACGCCACTCTCGCGGCCACGGCCGCCGCCGCGATCGCGGTCGGCACGGTGATCGGCCTGCCCGGCAGCGCGTTCGCCGGCGGGACGGGAGCGTCGGCCCGGCCGGTGGCCAACCGGGCGGCCGACGTGGTCACCGGCCTGCTGGGCGACAACGACTCGCTCCACGAGGCCCCGCAGGCCGTCTGCGCCGACTGGACCGGGTCGGCCTCGACCAGCGTGGCACCGGCGACGCCGGACATGTGCTGAAACGACGTCAGGGAGGTGCGACGGCACCTCCCTGACGCGGCATCGCGTATCGATCGCGGACTACCGCTCCGGGTCCCACTCCACCAGCTGGTCGAAGACGTTGGTGTCGCCCCCGAGCTTCAGGGTGTCCAGCGGGAGGCGGCCGTAGAAGCCGAGCACCATGTCGCTGGCGGTGCCCCGGGCGGTCGCGGTGACCTCGGAGTCGGCGGCGGTGTCGCCCTCGGGCAGGCGCTCGAAGCCGGCGCCGGCCGCGGAGAACGAGTTGCGCCAGGAGTGGCCCTCGGTGACGTGGTAGTCGACCGCGCCGGGCTCGTGCGGCCACGCCTCCGTGGTGGTGCACACGGTGGAGAGGAACTCCTCGACACCGTCGATCGCCAGCTCCGTCGGCACCGGCTGCACGTCGCCCACGGTGAGCTGGGCGTCGTAGGTGTGCACGGTGATCTCGTGCAACTGGCGGCGGGCGACGCCCGCGACGGTCAGCGGCGTCTGCGACTTGCCCCACCAGCCCCAGCAGCCGCGGTCCGGGCCGGCCTCCCGCAGCGCGTCCAGCAGCAGCTCGAACGAGTCGGCCAGCCAGGCCTGGAGCGCCTCGCGCTCCTGGGGGGCGACCGCCACACCCAGCGGCTCCGCCTTGGCCGTCGCGTCCGGCCCCGCGGCGACGGTGGCCGCCCAGGCGCGGCGCCCCTCGCCGATGTGCTGCACCAGGTCGAGCAGCGTCCACTCGGGGCAGGTGGGCACGGGGATGTCGAGGCTGGGTGCGGCCGCGACCGCGGCACGGAAGGCGGTCGACCGCTCGTCGATCAGACGCAGCAGGTCGGAGAAGTTCAGAGTGTTTTGCACGGCGGATTTCTATCACCACGCCCGACAGGTGGACAGCGATTTAATCGACGGTTCGATCGAAGCCTCGGCGCCCATTTCCTGACGGTGCGTCAATTGCACTCCTGGTCAACCTCGGCGGCGCCGGTAATAGGCGACCGTGACGACGATGAGCAGTGGCCCCCACAGCAGCAGCGGCGCGTAGCAGGCGTCCATCACGACGAGGGCGAGCCCGGTCGGGGCGCCCTGCGCACCACCGAAGCCCTTGGCGTTGGGGACCGTCAGGGCGAGCAGCACGGCCGCGCCGAGGGCGGCCGGGATCACGGCGGCCAGCGGCGCGACCCGCCGGCCGCCGAGGAACGGGATCCAGCGCGGCACCACCTCCCCCCACGGCTGGACCAGGCCGAGGGTGAGCAGCGTGAGCCCCTCGACGCCGATGCTCATCGCGACGCAGACGACGCTGAACCAGCCGGGAACGTCCAGGTGCGTGGTGTCGAACCCCACCGGGACGCCGATCCCCATCAGGACCCGCCAGATCCCGGACGGCGCGGCGGTGAGGGCCGCGAGGCGCGCGGCCCGGACCGCCCAACGGGCGGGCGGCGGGGCAGGGGCTGCGGAGGTTGCGGGGGCTGTGGAGGTTGCGGGGGCTGCGGAGGCTGCGGGGGCGGTGACCATGGCTCCATGCTGGCCGGTGGAGCGGCGTCGCCGGATCGTGCGCGGGGACCACCTCAACTCCCCCGCACGGGTGGCCCTACGATCATCCCCATGACCTCCGCGACCTCCGCACTGCTCCTCGTCGACCTGATGCCGCGCATCGTCGCCCTGCCGCTCGCCCCGCACTCCGGTGACGAAGTGCTGGCGCGCAGCCGCGAGTTGGCCGCCTCGTTCCGGGCGAGCGGGCGGCCCGTGGTGCTGGTCCGGGTGGAGCGCCCGAACGTCGCCGAGCAGCCGCCGGGCAGCGACTTCGCCGACGGCCTGGTGCACGACGGCGACCTGGTGGTGGTCAAGCGCACCATCG